>CAXTOP010000020.1:0-77158 GCA_964245965.1 uncultured Chthoniobacterales bacterium | reverse complement strand
CGAGTGGCAGTATGAACTGTCGCCAGTCAAAGCGTGAATTACTTCACGGCATTGGGGTTAGGACGCACTCGCTGTTAGGCTTCACATTTAATCAGGAATTCCCTTGCGTTTGGGGTCTTTGACCCACCTGGAAATTCCGCCTAAGAAGCCCCATACATCGCCAACAGAGGGACGTACATATGTGGTTAGCGCTGGGTCTTCGCCCATCGCTTCGAACACGGTGTTGAGCCATGTTGATTTGCCTCGATTCAGCGCAACTCCAGACAACCACGACTCAATTTCTCCGCAAGGGACGACGAAAACGCCGTACTCGGCCAGCTTTCCTAAGAAGGACTCGCATGCCTCCTTCTCGGCGGCAGGGAGAATTTCGATCCCTCCGTCACGCTTCATGTCCTTGCCGGTCGCAACAAACGCCTTATGGAGTGCGGCCCGCTCAGTACCCATCGCCGGATGGCTTATGTCGGGGATGAAAGCGCCATGCATGGGTTTTACCCAAACCGCGCCGCCTTCCTTCAATACGTCGATGTCGACAATTCCAACCGCGGGAATTCCGAGTTCGCGAAGCGGATGCACGATGTCCCATACGGTTTGCTTATTCTGCGCGTTCAAGAATAGACACCCTTCGATGCCGCGAGGATCGTTCTCCTGAAGCAGTCTCTCATTAACTTCCTGATAGAACGCTCGGTCTGCGTCCGCTTCTGTTACTACTACGGCGTTGTAGAAAAGTGCATCGAGAACACCGATTGATCTCAGCAACGGGTTGCGCATCAACGGCACCAAGCGATCCTTGGTTAGCAGTCGGGCTGTCGCACTTCCATTGTCAAACGTTAGTCTGACGATGTTAATTGACGCCCCTCCTTGAACGCAGCCCATCAGGAAACTGGCGCTATGGGTTGCGACGAATAGCCGACGCTTTGTATTGCTCAACGCAGCGGTGACCTCCTTGCCCAGGCGAGAGCAAAGGGTTGGATGCAAGAACGCTTCTGGTTCATCTATTAGCGTTATCTTAGGTTCGCCTGCGATCAGTGTGGTCAACATCCCAACGAAAGCTTTCACCCCATCGCTCGCGTCGCTTAATGGCGAGGCGGCACGGTGGAACTCCTGCGCTGCGTGATCCCAGCCTTGCTCCTCTCGATTATTCGCTGGAGCTGTTGACGAGAGCCGAAGTCTGAGCTGCCCGATATTTGTAGGATCCACTACTAAATGCTTGCCAAACGCTTCAAAGACAATCCTCCGCACTTCCTTGCGGGAAGTGTCATCAATGAAGAGTTTGGCTAGATGATTCGGTGCCACCTTGAGCAAGTCCCCAGATGGCTTGTCGTCAGTCAGTGAAAGGCGATTTCGCCCATCGAGCCTCAACGTGTACAGGGCCAAGTAGTCGGCGTAGTGATGACGATGTTGCCCGTTAGGGTTTGTCGCGTCGTTGAAGAGTGCTTCTCTGTTTATTTGGACTCTTGCAGCTGAGTTGTCCTGTGGTCGTAGCTTTGCTAGCAACACATGGTCAGGGTTCACGGTTTCAGATAGTGCTGGTTGAACCTCGATTTTTGCGACTTCGTTCTCAAACGCCGCCCTTTCCCAAGGTTCAAACGCGAGCTGCTTGATGATCTGGCCGTCAGGACCTTGGGCTCTTGTTACCCAGCCCTCTATCTCGATCAGAGCGCGTGACTTGCCACTGTTGTTGGGCCCGACGAAGATCGTTACGGGCGAGAGTGAAAACTCGAGGCCTGGCTTTCCGGGACTGGAACCTGCATTGAAGGAGATAGTGGTGAGCATGTGTTTGGAAGAGCCTCGCAGTAGCGGTGGGCAAGTGAGGCCTAACGTTCCAAGCTCAGCGACGGCAGGAGGAAATGCGAGCCGAAAAGGACTGATCCCACCCCGCCGTTCGCTGGAGCGCGAGACTGTGTGGAAAGTATTTTGCTCGTTTCTACGATGGTTGGTCGTAGCCGGCTGACCCGCTTTCTGGCAAGCTCGTTCTCGTGTCCTCTTCCTACATCACAGGTGCCGACCGCGAGCAGGCCGTGCTCTTCCCCGAAGTCATCGACGACTACATCGCCCCCGAGAACCCCGTGCGGCTCCTCGATGCCTTCGTGGCCCAGCTTGATCTCGTTGTCCTTGGCTTCACCCGCGCGCTGACTGCCGCCACGGACCGCCCGCCCTACGATCCGGGGGATCTGCTACGCTTGTACCTCTACGGGTACTTGAACCGCCTGCGCTCCTCTAAGCCGCCTGGAGGTGGAAGCCGCCCGCAACCTGGAACTCGTGTGGCTCCTGCGCCGGCTGCGCCCTGACTTCAAGACCATCGCCGACTTCCGGCGCGACAACCCCAAAGCCCTCAAAGGCGTGTGCCGGGAGTTCACCCTGCTTTGCAGGAAGCTCGAGCTTTTCGGGGGTGAGTTGGTGGCCCTCGACGGCAGCAAGTTCAGGGCGCAGAACAGCAAGGACAAGAACTTCAGCGCACGCAAGCTGGCGGCCTTAATCGAGGAGATCGACGCCAAGGTGGCGGCGTACCTCAAGGAACTTGAAGCGCAGGACCAGGCCGAGGCGCACGTGCCCCCGAGAGCCGACGCCACGCAGTTGCAGGAGAAGATCGCCGCCCTCAAAGCGCGCGGTGCCAGGTACGAGAAGCTCGCGGGGGAACTGGCGCAAAGCGGTGAGACCCAGGTGTCGCTCACCGATCCGGACGCGCGGCTCATGAGCCAGGGAGCAGGCGCGGTCGTGGCTTATAACGTGCAGGCCAGCGTGGACGCCAAACACAAGCTGATTGTGGCCGTGGAGGCGACCAACTCCTGTAGTGATCTCAATGAACTGGGCAGTGCCGCCATCCAGGCGCAGGAGACCCTGGAAGTAAAGGAACTCGGTGTGGTAGCCGACAAGGGCTACTACAACGGCAGGGAGATCCTGATGTGTGACTCCGTGGGCATCAGCGCCTACGTTCCTAAGCCGCTGACGAGCGCCAACACGGCGCTGGGCTTGTACGGCAAGGAGCGGTTCCGCTACGAGGCGAACAGGAACGTGTACGTGTGTCCGGCGGGCCAGGAGCTGACCTACCGCTTCTCCACCCCCGACTTTGTGCTGCTCTCCATCTTGTGAAGTTCCTGCGTTGCATCCGGTTCTGACAGGAACCCCAGGCGGTCTGCGTGGACCAAGTCGCTTACGGCTCCGGCCAGGTAAAACGGCGCATTGCCTCAGGCAGACCGCTGACCGTGACGCTCTGTGGCAGGATCGTTTCCTGTGTTTCATCCTGGTCCCAGACCCCGTTGATCGCGTTGGCGCTCAGGCCGGTCAGCCGCCACCACAAAAACTGGACCGGGCCACGGATGATCGTGTCGCCTCCTCCGTTGAACGTGGCCACGGCATCTTCCCGGAAGGATTTGGCTGGCTGCTCTCCGTCGCTGCGGCAAAGCGTATACCGCACCAAGCGGCTTCCAACCTCAGGCTTCGCTGGCCGCGTCTGCCAGGTGACCGCTTTGTCGGACCCGGCTTCCCAGATCGTTATTTGGGTGCCAATCAGATGCAGTTCGGGCTCGTCCACGCAGGTAGCTAAGCGCGCCCCGACCTGATCGGTGAAGCGGTAGATGTCACGGATCCTCGGGCTGTAGCCGGGCTTGTCTTCCCGGGCGAAGGTGATGGTGTCCGCGGCGATGGAGGGCAGCGCATCCTTGCGCCAGCCTGTGGGCAGGAGCGTGTGCGTCTCGGCGTCGCACCGCCACGATAGGTGTTCGCCTCCCGGATAGAGGCTCTGGCGACTCAGGACGTACCACGCCTGCTTAGGCCCGCGACGCTTGAGCGCCCAATCCCGGTTGGCCTCGACGCTGGCACCGCTGGTGATCTGACCGACCCACTGGGCAAACTTCCAACCCGACGGCTCCCAGCACAGCAGACAAAGATCGGCTTTGTTCCCCCAGTTCTGGTCCCAGTCCTTGCCGTTTTCCAGTGCGACCAGGGCGGCAACCTGTTCGTCGCCAAAGAGGCTACCCCAGCAGACATACGCTTCCTGGTAGTTCAGCGTCGCGGGCGTGTCGGCCACCGGCCGCTGCGGCACGACATCCGATAGGATCGCCAACGCCCGGGCCTTGATCGCTGCCAAGTTGCCCGGTGGATCTAGCGCGGCTGCTTGTGGATAAACATTGGCGATGGCAGCCAGGAACAGGAGCCAGCCTGCAACGACCTGGATCGAGCGCGAGAGAAGCCTTGGCAAGTGCACGTTAGTGGGAGGGATGAGCGGTATGAGTTGAGCCTCGCAGACGTGCGAGGATCGCGCGGCCGCCGGTCCCTCGCAAAGCCGACCACGCGGGTGCCTGCCACCTGGGCAACCGGTCGGCCCAGCCTTTCAGGACAGCGGGATTGATCCCGGTGAGCAGACCGAAGTATTGCTCGGCACTCTGGCTACCTTCAGTCAACTCGGCGGTGCGTGCGCGGGACCTGGCCTCGGCAAAGTCTTGGCCCACGTCCTTTGGAGGCTTGCCGACGGTGACGGACAGGTGACCTCCTTCTTGATCCAAGGACTGAAAGAGCCAGTTGGTCATCTGGCCGGTGGCGGCATTGCGGAAGGTCACGTCGAACGTACCACTGTCGTGCTCGTGCAAGCAGGCAAGCAGCTTGCCCTTCTTGCCAGCCGCGTACGCATGAACCCAGTGGGTGGCGTTGTGTGCGGTATGCTCTCCACCACGGGTGAGCACGAGGTAATCCCCCGCCAGGTAGAACGGTCCCCAATCCTCGAAGTGGGTGCGTACCAGCCGCCGCTTGGCCGGATCGTAGGACCAGGAGAGACAATCACCCGAGTAGCGTCCGGTGGCGCGCCAGCCTTGGAGGAAAGCCGCTGGACGGTCTTTCCGGTGGTGCACCTCCAGATCGTAGACGTTGCCCAGGAACTGGCGAAAGCTCCAGTGGCCACCCTGCCACACGTACCAACAAAGAAACTGCGGCGGATGCTCGAATGGATCCTCTGAATCGAATTTCTCCAGTGGCGCGAGGTTGACCAGCGCGACGGTCTCGCCGGGGGTAAAGAGGTTGCCCCAGCGGATGGTGCCACCGGCAAGCTCCATCGTTTTGCAGGGTTGGTCGGGCTCGTGCACGTAAGGTACCGTCGGCAAGCCCACGGGTGGCTGCACGTTGCCCAATAGAGCGAAGCACTTGGCCTGGATCGTGACGATCTCTGCTGGGGAAAACGTTGGTGGTGGGGCTTCCTGCTCGTCCTCCTGCAGGGCGGCTAAGACAGGTCCACCACTGCACCACACGAAGAGACTGCACAGGGCCAAAGCAACGAGCCACCTTCGAGCGGCAGTCCTGTGGTCAGTCAAGGCGAGCAGGTGCATACGTAGAGTACGGAAGTATCTGGGTCCGTCTTTCATCAGAGAGCGGATCGAGAAGATTAAGGGGTCGACGTAGAAAACGGATTATCAAGCAGCGCGAGATCAACTTTGAAGTGCGACCGTATCCACTTGGCATGGAAGCACTCCTTGGGTGTTCTGTAATCGTATCTCTTCCTTGGTCGGTTGTTTAATCTCCTGGCAACGGCGTCACAGTACTTCTGCCGCAGCTCCTTCATGCTTTTACCTTTGCGTACCCAGCAGACGATTCTGGAAGTGGGCTTCGAGCTTGATCATCAAGTCTGCCATGGCGGGCTGCCGGCCGAGCACATCAAGGATGTGTTCCAAGAGTGCCGTGTTCCTTGTTTCCACTTGCTCGTCCCTTATTTCCGGGTGTTCTAGCTCCGAGGTACTTCTGAGCCAACGAACCCGGGTACTCTCTTGTACCCCAGAAAACGAGCTTGATGTTACCCGGTTAGTGGTGACACCGTACCAGCCCAACCGATGAAAACACCGCTACTCACTCTTTTGTGTGCGTTCTGTGCTGTATATCCAAGCATGGCTCAGAGAGCCCACTCCACTAATAAGGTGGAGAAATACCTCACGGCCCGAGACAAGGCTTTCGGCACCGCCATCTGCCAAGTGAACTTCAACCTTTTTGGCGACATCAAGAACAGGGTGATGACCAAATCTACTGGCTCACCGGCGTTGGATGAGAAGATCATGGCAACCACCGGGGAGAAGATGCACGGAGGAGGCAGCAGCGTGTCCTTTCCGATCCCCTACAAGCGGGTGGAGGTAACCACTTTACACGGCAAGGTTGCTGTTCTGGTTGCTTTCCCTCACCCGCCTTATCCTTTTCAAGCAAAAGCCCGCCATGCTCAAGGCACTGGCTTGGTGAGAGCAAGCTTTGACGAAAAAGGTAACGTCGTGAAGGTGGTGATGGAAAAATCCACGGGGAGCGAAATTTTAGACGGCAACAGCGTCAACTACGCGCTGGCCCGTTGGAAAAGCTCGGGGGGCGAAAAGGTGACCACGACAATAGAACTGGTCTACCAGATAAGGTGAGTTGCTGTTCGGCTCCTCCTTCTTGGCTCTGAGGTATTTCAGAGCTGACGGGTTCGTGCGCTCTTTTAAACCGAAGATAATGCTGAGATTATGGCAGAGGAACCATGCTGTCAGCTCAATTTGCCCGTAGATACGCAACCTTCCTCAACTTGGGTGAGCAGATCCAAATGGTGGCATAAACAACTTCGTTGCCATCGAACCGAAGATCCATGTAAGCGCACCTGAAATCAGGGTCACCTAGGATGGATGCCACATCCGAACGGACTCCTGTGAAAGGATCAAAGGTAGCGAAGTAATTGATGAGCTTGGACAAATTTACCGCCGAGGCACCTTTCACCCACATCAACCCGCCAGCCTGATAGCTTTCTGAGGTGAGATATTCCAAACGCCGCTGTGGTTCCTCGAAACTCCACACCGCGTACACTTGGCCATCGCCGGTGAGTCCAGACGGCTTGCTGTACGATAAAGCAGTTTGTCTGACGGTGACATGATCATGCCTACCCACCGGGAGTTTGATGACAGGAACGTCTGAGCAGGAGGCAAGGCAACAAGCAATCATGCTTATCAACAACCCTACAAATGATCTGACGTAACGCTTGTCAACTATCGGCCATCGCACCACGCCCTTGTAAAATGATTTCGTCATCGGTGCATCTTTTCGTACGATAACCGCTTTGGTTTGTGTTAACAGAAATCGAATATCTTGACGCACCGCAGGTAACGCATTAACCCATAACTTCATGGCCACAGCACCACAAACAGCCCACGACAAGAAAGCAGCTCTCCAAAAACAGATCGAGGAATTGCAGAAAAAGGTTCAAGATTTGAACCAAGAAGCAGTCCACGAGTTGAAGCTCAAGCTTTCTGAGGCACGCAAGATTGTCCGAAGTTTAGAAGCACAACTGGAGGAGCTGACAGGTAAATCCTCATCAGCTACACCGAAAATCCGCCGTCCACGTCGGGCTTCCGTTTCCGATGATATTCTAAGAGACATGGTCATCAAGGCACTTGCTGCTCACGGTAAAGAAGGGATGAACGCCAAACAGATGGCTGAGCAGATTGGTCAAGACCCTATGCGAGTAAGGAAATTTATTTCCAGTAATCCCAAGACCCTCAAGCGTACCGGAGCCGGTCCAGGGACGAAGTTCTTTCTGCCGTAATTTAGTAGCAGGTTGTTCAATCCACCCTATTTAGCGTCTAGCGTAGCCACCGCTCTAACAGGAGGTGTTCCATGCTGCGTCTCTTTGCGGTCAGGACTGCTTGAAAATACTCGTGCTTGAGGGAAAACCACGAGCGTGGCAAACCAAGCAGCCAAAGCGTCAGCGTTCGTCCACTTTGAATTGGCTTTGAGGTGCTGTCGAAATACGTGTGTCACTAAACTGTTTCCTTCCACTGCAATCGCTCCGAGCAAGTGGACAGCATCCACGTGCCGAGCTTTTCCAGCTTTCGCTATAGTCTTGGCATGTCTGAGGACATGCTTTAGCCTTGGCGTGTACGGCAGTTGTTCTGGCACCTTTCTCTCGATTATCACCTTGGACTGCGCCTCCAGGTCGGCCATGAACGCCTTGGTATCCACCGGCAGTCGACTTAACACCTGCTTGACAAGGTGATCATCTGGCAGGCCGCCAATGCACAGGAACACATGTTCGGCTCCAACGTAATCGTGTTCGTAAGATCTTGCTCGCTGACTGGCTTGGTCAAGCAGTTCAACTAGCTCCAAGCTCAAAGATGGTGAACGAAATCTGAGGGGAAAATTAAACATATTCTAGGATCGAAGGTTGATCAGGTAGTCACCGCCACCCTTCTCTTTGAACGGTTCGCAGCCGACCCATAGAGATGCCGCTCGGAATACCACATACGAGAGTTCTGGCTAAACTGGTTCGGCGGGCAGCTTCTGCACCGATTCTTCATCTTCCACTATTCCCTGTTCGATCGCCATAAGATCCGCTTGGAGCCCTGCGTGGGTAGCAGGATCGAATTCTGGAGTGTAGACGCTTAGAGCCGCCCGGAAGCTTGCCGCCGCTTTCTTACGGTAGGCAGCCGCGTCGTGTGATCGCGGCAGCGTGCCAGCCAGTGCACGGTAGGCGTGCCCGAGGCTGAGATGAGCCCAGGCCCATCGCCATGGGTGATCTGCCTGCGCAAGAACATGCAGGGCGACCCGGAAGCATCGCACCGCCCGGCGCAGGCTTTGCGGCCGGTCCTGTGTGCCAGCCGCTGCTCGGAGGTGCGACCGGCCAAGTTGGGTCTGCAACACCGCCCACGCCTCACCCCGCACCTGGCCCCGTTGCACCGTCAGTGCCTTCCGGAAGTATCCGATGGCCTGCGCCGCGGCGTCGGTCCGACCCCAACCGCGCCGCCACAGACACATTTCTCCCATTGTCTGGTAGGTCGAGGCTCTCCGCTCGGGCCGCCGCTCCTTGATGTAGACCCGTAGCGCAGCCTCAAAGCCAGCCTGCACCCGCGCGAGGTTGGCGTGGCGACTCCCGGTGGTCAGGGCGTTGTGGCAGCGTGCCAAGTTGAGCTGCACGTCAGCCCAAGTTAGCGCGTCCCGGCCCTGCTCTTGGTACACTTCCAGCGACGCCTCGTAGGCGCGGACCGCCTGGCGCAGACTGCTGTCGCGGTCCACCGGATGCTCCTCGCTCCCGAGTTCCTTTTCTGTGCCTAGGCAGTGGTGGGCACGACCGAGTTGGTGCTGGGCGCTAGCCCACTCGCGCGGGAATGCCTCGCGCCGGTAGCGCCACAAGCTGGCGGCATAGTGGTTGGCGGCGTGTTCCAGGTTCCACGCGCGCTCTGCGCCGGCAGCCGGCAGATCGCGGTAGCAGTTGGCCAGTTCCACGTGGTTCCAGGCCCAGTTGGAGTCCGACGCGCCGTGCAGGTCGCGCAGGCGCAAAGCTTCTTGGTAGTGAGCCAATGACTGCCGGAGGTTTGCCGAACGGTCACCACGTTGCATCGTGCGGTATTGGTGTCCCAGGTAGGCAAGTGCGGTGGCGCGTTGCAGAGGAAACTCCGCTTCCGTGTACAAGCGCAACGTCTCCGTGAAACACTCCGCCGCCCGCCAGCGTGCGCGGTCGGGATCGTCGGTCTGCACCGGCGCGCTCTTGGACGTGAAGCCGAGGTTGATCAGAGTCTGCGCCCACTTCAGCGGATGTGCTTCCTCGGTGTAGACCCGCAACGCCGCCTGGTGGCACGCTAGGGCACGCTCGACGTTGGCGGCGCGGTCGCCCGCGTGAAGATTGCGGTAGGCGATGCCAAGGTTGTCGTGGACCCGCGCCCAATCAAGCGGGTAAGTGGTCTCGGTGAAGACGCGCAACGACGCCTCGTAGCAGCCGATGGCGGCGAGTAGGTCCTCGTCGCGGCTGCGCTCCGGCTGCGCGACGTAGAGGTTGCCCAGATTGCTTTGCGCCAGCGCCCAGTGGTGCGGGAAAGCCTTTTCTGTATGCACCTCCAAGGCCGCGCGGTAGCACTCTGCCGCCCGGCGCAGGTGGTCGGCCCGCTCGCGGCCATCCAGGATCGGCAGGGCGAACAGAGCGTTGCCCAGGTTGTTCTGGACCATGGCGCGTTCTACCCGGTGCCATGGCCCGGTCAACACGGCCAGCGCCTCTTCGTAGCAGGCGACGGCGCGCCGGAGGTTGCCGGCCTGGTCCGGATCGGGCAGCTCGTGCAGGGTGCGGCCGAGATTGTTTTGCGTCATGGCCCAGTCCCAGCGGTTGCCGCAGCGCAGTTGCACTTTGGCAGCCGCTTCAAAGCGGGCGATGGCCTCGCGCAAATTCGTTGAGCGTTCACCCGGCATGGCCCAATCGCTGAAGAGGAGGCCCAGTGTATTCTGTGCGTCTGCCCACTCCTTTGGCGTGGCTGCCTCTGTGAGCACGCGCAAAGCCTGGTCGAGGCACTTCTTTGCCGCGGTGAGTTCGTTCAGCCGGGTGCCACCGGGCAACTGCCACAGGGCGTAAGCCATGTCCACGAGCGTACGTGCCCAAGGCAGCGGATGCGCAGCTTCCGCAAAGAACCCAAGCGCTTCTTCGAAGAGCGCGATGGCTTTGCGTAGGCGCACTGGATCGGGACCATCGCCGCCGAGCGCGAGTTCCAGCGCGCCGTCCTCGTACTGGCGTTGTGCTTGGGCGAGTCCGGTGGCATCCGCAGTGTGATCATTCTTGGCTTCCATGGCAACTCTCAGCAGCAGAGAAGCCGTTTGCAGGCCACGCGACTGTGCAGTGATGTGACAGCCAAGCGTGAGGTGCTTACGATGCCGACCTTCTTCCCAAAAAAACCGTTGTCACTCGCCGTTACTGTGCAGAACTCAGAACTTACAATAATTCCTTGTTTTCAGGTAGCGATTGCAATTTTCTTTACAATAATGAATATTATTGTAAATTTAGGTTCTCGGTGGTAAGACTACTCTGAAAACGAGCTTTCCGATGGAAAACCCCTCCTCCACCCTGCCGGAGCCGCTGGTTGTCGCAGATTTTGATGCGTTGACGCGCGCTGCCCGGCAGGAACGCTGCCTGAGCGAGAACACCCTGCTGGCCTACCAGCGGGCTTGGCGGCGGCTCCTGGCGTGGTCCGGAGCCTCCAAGCTCGACCCGGTGACACTCACCCAGGAGCAAGCCGCGCGGTTCTACCGCGAGATGGTGGCCACCACGGGGCGGACGGCAGCGAGCAGCCAGGTGCAGGCCCGCGCAGCGATGGCGTTCGCCTACGAGCAGTGGGATCGACCGAACCCGTTTGGAAAGATCAAGCCGCCCAAGAGTGGCAGCCCCCCACCCGTCGGCTACTTGCAGGCGCATGATCTCGCCCGACTGCTGGATTTCCTCAACCAGCAGCAGGCAACGTACGGCGAGAGCCTGACGTACCACTTGGCTGCGGCCCTCTTCTACACGTGCTCGCGGTACTCGGAGATCGCGCACCTGCGTTGGAATGACTGCCTGCTCGACGGCGGCGGCCGGATCGTGGCACTACGCATCAAGGGCAAGGGCAGTGTGCATTCGACCCTCCCTGTTAACGCGGTGCTCGCGGGATTGCTGAGCGAGTGGCGCACGATCCAGGAGCAGCACCGCGGCATGAAGGTATTTGCCGCCCGGGGGCTGAAGTTTTGCCGAAGCGAGTACGTGTTTGCCGGTCCGGGGGGAGACCCGTACACCAACCAGAGCTTCAACGCCCATCTGGGACGGGCCTGCAAGGATCTGCGGCTTCAAACCGTCCTGACCGCCCACGGGCTGCGGCACAGCGCGGCGACCATCCTGCTCAACGACCAGGGCAAGAACCTGCGCGAGGTGCAGGAGGCGCTGCGGCACCGCGACATCCGCACCACTGCGAGGTATACCCACGTGGCCCCGGAGCACACGCGCGGCACCATGGATGCGCTGGGCGGCAGCTTGCCCTTAGCACGACGCATCCGCTAGAATTCCGATTAATCATGAACACGGCTGAAACCGCATTTCTTGAGCGCACCGTGGTGCAGATCCTCTTCGTCAGCGGCCGGGAATTTTCCATCGAGTCCCTGCGTGAGAAACTGCGCGAGCTGTTTGTTCAGGAGCCGGACGCCACGGTACGCTCGATGGCGAGCGTCGGCAGTTTCGAGTTGCTTCAAGTCTTGCTCAAAACCACGCAGAAGTTGGAAAAACTCGGGTTGCGCCTCGACCTGCGCGCTGGCGGCGTACGGGTCACAACCGCGGAGGTGCGCCCCCCTGCCCTGCGCACCTACTTCACCGCTCTGGCTGAACAGAGCAGAGCCGAGCGAGCGGGTGGAACTGGCGGCCACGAGGACGACGAACAAGGGCCGTTGAGCATCACGGGTCTGGAAGTGCTCGCATGCATCGCTTTCAAGCAGCCGCTCTCCTTGGCCGAACTCAACGGCTATTTCTCCAGCGACAAGCGCTCGGTCGTCCTGCGCTTGCAGCACCTGGGGCTCGTGGATTGCCGCGTCGCTGGCGAAACCGGACGCACCGTGTGGACGACCACGGGCGAATTTCTGCGACGCTTCAACCTCCAGTCGCCTGCCGACCTGGAACGATTGTTGTCGGGCAATCTCGCCAAGGCGGCCTGAAGATACAACACCGTCGGTCAGAAGCGTCGCTGGCGGGTAGCCCCGCACGTCGCTCCAACGACTGCGCCGAAAACCAGCGTCAGCAACAACGCACGTACGCCGCCCGCCGCGAATTCATGCCAGTACCGTGGCGCGTCGTCGCGCAAGGGATAAGGCACCATGGTGAACACCGCGCCGGGCACGCTGTAGAAGAGCCCTGCAACCGCGCCTTGGAACCAGCCGCGCCCGCTTCCGTTGCCAATTTCAGGAAGGATCGCTACCAGGAGGCCGATACTCGCATAGGAGAGGCCGAGACCCAGGCCCAGCGCCCAGCGGGCGGCGGGGTCGATGGGTTGGAAGAAGGGAGTGATCCCGGTCAAGATCCCCCATACACAGCCGACGAGCAGCGGACCTTTGCGAAAGTTCGGGACCATCCGCATACGGTATCGACTTCCCTGGGAAAAGTCACTGGCCATGCCAGGAAGGCAGGCCGCTCAGCAGGAAGGCTTCGGTGGTGCTCGCTTGTCGACCCTGCTTGAACCACACCGCCATACTCTATCAAACTAATAGGATACTAGCCTAATATAGTTGATACCTCGCCCTTCAAGACCAGCCCTCGGCATCCGTTCGGCAACCGCTAAGACGGCCACCATTTGTTGCAGGACGGTATTGATCGCGCGTCCGTAAACTAATAGTTTATAGAGATTGATTTTACGCTCCCGTTACTTCACCAAATTGGTTCCGGGCGTTTTGTGCCATGCGAGTGAATACCAGCGGTGGTGCTCGCTATAAGCTAATAGCTTATACATCTGCCCGTTCGCGGTGCGTGACTCTCTCGGCAGGTCCCGGACGCAACAGCGATAGCCTAATAGTCTATGAAACGAATGGCTTGGCAACGCACGAACCGCCGACGGCAAGACTCGCCCGATAGCCTATTAGCCTACGGGTTATCTTCATTTCTTTTGGTGCCGCACTTTGCGGCCATCCTTCTCGATGAGTTCCCGCACCTTCTCCACCAGCCGGTGATCGCGGGGAATCATGCGTATCGCCGCCCTGAGCACCAAGTTGTGGCTGGGCTTGATACCTTGGCTGTAGAGGAGCATCCCCGTCTCGTGGAAAATGGCACGGTCTTCGTCGTCGAGCCAAAACGCCGCCTGCTTACCCGATCCCGTCGAGGAGGGTTTGTCTGCCGATTCTGCTTTGGGCACTGGCTCAGGTTTTCTGGGCTTTGCCACGGGCCTTTTCGACCGCTGGGAAAGGTCAGCCACCGGTGTGACCGCCGGCGACACAGGCGTGGTCGCGAGATTCTGGCTGATTTGCGCGATCAGATCTTTTTTGTTTTTCATATTAGGCTACGAGGCTAATAGGCTATCTAGCGCAGTGAGGTGATGGCGACCGTCAGTTGAAACATCTCTTTCTCCGCTTTGGGATCCAGCGCGTCCCAACCACCGAGCGCTGCGTGCTGGTAGCTTTGACGATCCGCCAAGGTCACCGAGAGGATGGGTTCAGCCACCGTCCCCAAGCTTTGATGGATGGCCTCGGTAAGCAAGGTTCCCGTTCGCGTGCGGTTGAGGACCACCCGGATGATGGCCTTGCGGTTTTTAGAGCGAGCGAAACGGGCGGCCTCGTCCGCCTCCCACACATCGACCGGGGATGGGCTCGTTGGGATCAAAATGATGTCTGCCGCAGTCACCGCCGCGGCGGTGGCAGGCAAGGTCAACGAGGGAGGCGTGTCGATCAGGAGTACGTCGTAGTCGCCACCTGGCTTTTCCTTCGTTCCCCCGAAGCGTTGCAGAGCTTTCGAGGCGGAACCCTGCGCATCGTAGTCTCGGATCGCGACGGTTTGGCCGGTCTGGCGGATCGCTTCGTGCAGCAACAGACAAAGCGTGGTTTTGCCCACACCTCCTTTTTTCGCAACCAGGGCAATTTTCATGGAGTCAGCTTATAAACTATTAGGCTATAGTTCTAATAGAGTATTAGCCTAAACGGATTGATTCCGGCAAGACAAACTTTTCGCTTAGACGGCGGGCAACCGGTCGCACAATTCGATCTGAATCGGGATTCAAGTCCCCGCCGTCGGAAGAGGCGCTCCTAGCGAAAACGGCGGCGCGACGGCAGGGATGTCCAGACAATCTTACAAATTGGTGTACGCCTCTCGGAAAAAAGTTCCCATGTCGGGTTTGGAGGTCCAAGATCGGCGGCGTCACGATCTTGTGAGCCAACTCACGACGCTTACTTTGAAACCACAGCGCTGCCAGCGCTCCACGAGACGATCGCAGCAGCCAATCCCATCTACTACCCACCATGAGCAAAAACCTCAGCTTCACCTCGGTACCCGAGCCATCGGACCCGGCTCCCACCGATCTGCAGCTGAGTCTTTTCAACGGGTGGCACAGCAAAAACCCGGATCATTCACGCACCCTCGATTTCTTCGACGCCCTGCCGAAATTTTCACTGACGCACACCCGTGCGGTCAAACGTGCGTCCATCCTGCGCTTCGATGATGTGCAGATCAGCGGCCACCGGGTGGCCGTGTCAATCTCGCCCGCCATTATCGCGGCGAAAGGCGGCAAGCAATCGAAAAATACGGCGAGCGAGGAGGACGCCAAGCTGATCTTTCCAGGGGTGCGTGAGGAACTCGTCGAGATGGCGATCCGCAAGCTCGCCGTGCAGCAGACCGTCAGCACGGGCCTGCACATCGGCCGTCAAACAGGGGCCCACATCATCCGGGTCATGTTCACACTCTCTCAGCTGCGGCAGGAACTCACCTCCGCAGGGCACAGCCTGATGCTCAGCCAGATCCGGGAGGCGCTGGAGGTCCTCTCCAGGGCGATCCTGACCGTCGAGGCCGAGCACGACCGGACGATTCACGGAATGGCCGCGCCAATCCTCCAGAATTTGCGAAAGCAGCAGCCAAAGAACGACGTGGACGGCAGCCGTTCCTACATCTCGGTGGACTACCACCCGCTGGCAACAAAGGCGATCCTCGATCAGGCGTACAAACCCATCAATTACACACGGGTGATGCGCCTGGGTTTGCCGCTGGCGCGCTGGATCATCACCCGGATGAGCCAGCGATACCGGCAGGCGTCCCGGCAGGACATGGTGGAAGGCAAAGGATACATCCTGACGCTCTCCCGGGTGTTGGCGGAGAGTGGGATCACGGCCGAAGAACGCCAGCGCAACACGATAGATCGGGTGCGCCAAGCGCTCAAAGAACTCAAAACCCAGGGGTTCCTGCACCCCATGAAGCCCTACGATGAGCGACCAATCTACGAGCGGACCAAGGGACGACCGAAAATCACGGAAGTGGAGTGGAAACTCTACCCGTCGAGCACTTTCGTCGGCGAGATCGTCGAGGGAAACATCGAGATGAAAACCCTGCGCCAGGGAGCAGAAGAAGCGAAAGCCAAGCGACTCGGGAGTAGGAAGAGCGGAACTTGAAAGAACCAGGCGTAGAAGGAGCGAAAGTGCTGCCCTCAAACCGGGAGCAGAAAGAGCGAAAGTGGACCGAAGCTGGGAGTGGGAAGAGCGAAAGACGACCGCACTGTCTGTCTCCGGCGTGTACCGGGCTAGGTTCTGCACAGTTATTCACAGCATTTCGGGAGTAGAAAGAGCGGAACTCCCCCACAAAGCCGTTTTCAGGAGCAGGGAGAGCGAAAGCTGAAGCGCTACGGGCGTGGAAAGAGCGAAAGCCAAAAGGGGAGGGGAGTAGAAAAAGCGGAACCTACCTCAGTAGCTCGCCGCGCAAAAACACGCCGGGCGTAGAAAGAGCGAAAGGACCGCTGACCATTTTGCATTGTCAGCAGAGAGAGCGAAAGTCCGGGCGTGGAAAGAGCGAAAGACCGCACAGGTATTCACATATATCCCTCAGAATATACGACTTACTGGCCGTCATCATCAACGCTATCCCTGTCTTTATTCCTTTATCCCCAAATCAAAGTAATTCCGTACTCCAAGAGGCAACTCACCTCCAAACAAATCGAGGCGGCGCAAGCGCCGCAGCAAAGGTGCCGCCTCTTCGTTGCACTCCGAGGCGGACGCGGCTATCCCCCCGCCCTTTCGCTACGCGCGAAAGGGAGCCTCACTCCGCTCGAACCGGCTTCGCCGGCGGTATTGAATAGGAGAAAATTCGTCAAATATCTCTCCGGCGAAGTTGCGCGCGCAGCGAACAACGACGGAGGCTGAAACTTGATTCCGTCTGGAACGGCGAGCAAACTTGCGCGACACAGCGGAGCTTGTATACACCGGGATTCAATGCCAGAAAACGAACTGAGCAGCAGCGACGAAAACCGGACTGGGCATGAGCGGGAGATCATGCGATCAGCACTCAACGGGATGTCGGTGGATCAACTCCGAGACCTGCACTCGGCCATCATCCGACTCAAACACCTTCCATTCACGAAGCTGGTCGAAACCTTGTTCACGCAGCAGGCATCAGGGAATGATCACGCCTTCGTGCAAGATTCACGCGGGCACTACGAATCAAAAGCCACCCGTGAACTGTGCGAAGATGTCGAAATGATGCTCAAAGCGCGGGTCGGCACAACCGATTGACCGCTTGCACACAAGATGGGTCGCACGCCATCTCAAGAGGCCAAGGAAGTTTTGCGGCGGATCAATCGTCTGTTTCAGAGACATTCAACTGCGAGATAAAGGGGGCGGTCTCCGCCGAGTGCTCCTCGTGATCTCCTTCCTGCACCGCGGAGACAGCGTGTTTATTCAGCGCGTTGTAGAGGTCACCGAGATTGCGGCCTTCGATGCATAGTACCCAAGAGGAAAAATGCAACTCGATGGTGCCACCGCGATCATAGCGACAGTAAACCAAGTAGGCGTAAGGGAAAAAACAGCCGTCGCCGGTGCGAAAGCGTACTTCGAGATTGAGAGGAGCAGATTCGCCGGCACTGATGTCCCAAGGAGGTAGCGGCGCAGGTGGCTTTTTTGCGGGCTGGGTCATAAGGTCGGACGGTTTCTGCGCGTGGGCCGCGTCTGATCAATGGGGATTGTGCGGATCACACGTGCCGCCATCTGGCGGCCGGAACCTGGCGACGGTGTTGCGCTGCGGTGAAACGCCTGCTTGAGCCGCCGAGCGAGCCGACTGGCAATCCATCGCATCGACCCGGCGAGGGAACGCTGACGGCGGCGCTGTTTTTGCTGGGCAAGCAGGTCCAGCGCGGAGAGCCGTTCGCCGTCGTTCGCCCAGGCCGCTTCCACCGCCCGACGGTCGTCGGTATAAACGCGCACATCCTCCCGGCCGCGGGAGAGGGAAACGTAGCCCTGCTTGAGCGAGCCGGCAGCCTGTGCGGAGACGCTGTTCTCGGCGAGCAGCACATGATCCACCGTCTTGCCTTGCGAGGCATGACTCGTCAGGCAATAGCCGCTCGCGAAGTGCCCGAAATCTCCTGACAGCACCAGACCACCCGCACATTCGATCCCGCCGGCTGCGGTAAAACCCTCCACGGTGAGGAGCGTCCCGTTGTCCACGCGGGCAGGGGAACCTAATAGGCTAGTAGGCTCGGCGCTGTGCACCACCGCCGAGCCGTTTCGAGTCACGCGCACCTTGTCGCCGGCAGCAAGATGGATCTGCGCGCTTTCGTGGACCGAGAACGCGCGCGCCTGCCGCAGATCCAAGGTGGTTCGTCGACCATCGGATCGTTCCACGGAAACCGTGTTCCGGTCGGCGGCTTCGACTACTTGCACGCGCTCGCCAGTGGCAAATTCGCCCGCCTTGCCCACAAACTGCACGACCTGCCCGGCACGATAGCTCGCGGCAGAGGTTTTCTGAGCGGTGGTCAAATGCAGGTTAACCAGACGCTCGAAGGTCCGTTCCTCGCCGGTGATCAAACCCGCTTCGCGCAGTCGGGCACGAACCGCCTGCACGACGCGCTCGCCCTCGGCGTGGGTGGGGGAGACCGCCAGGACCTCCTTGCCCGCCACCACCAGAGCAGCGTAATCACGCGCCAGTTGCTCGTAGCGCTCGTTTTCACCCGCGATTTCGCGCCACGCCCCGAGCTTACGCAGCCGGCGGCAGCCGCGCTCCACGTCGCCCGAGGCAAATGCCTCGATGACCTGCCGATATTCTGCGCGGCGCTGCCGCCGGATCACGCCCAACTCGGCCGGTTTGAGACCGGCGTGCTTTTCCAACACCCGCAGCGCGTCACCGCGCTCGACCGACACGTGCTGCGCCACGTCGCCTGCCAGCACCACCCGGCAACCCAGTTTGTCCGCCAGGTCGAACACCCGCCGCATGGCCGGCATGGAGAGCAACCCGGCCTCGTCGATCCAGAGCACCCGACCGGCCACGGCGGTTTGCAGGCTTGGATTGGTGAGAAGTTTTTCGACGGTTTCCGCCCGCCGGAAGGCGGATCGGACCGCGTCGGCCGTCGGCGAGCCACCGACGACGGTAGCGGCTTCCTTGCGCAGCACGCCGCGCGAGGCCTCGGAGGTGGGCGCAAAGAGAAACACCGGCTGACCGGCCTCGTGCAAAACGCGTAGGCTTTCCCGCAGCAAGGTCGTTTTGCCGGTGCCAGCGATTCCGCGCAAGGCGATGACGCGATCACGCGAGGTGCAGATGTGCTCGAGGGCAAAACGCTGCTCAGGCGACAGGAACGTGTCCGCCGACTGGGCGGCACCCGTTGGAGCGAGCTGCCGACAAGTGCCCCGGGTGCTCCGCACGAAATCGACGACCGCCTTTTCCTCCGCGAGCACGGCCGGAGTCGTGACGTAGGCGCGGCCCGTGCCGGCGATGATCCGGATGACGGGTCCGTCGAGTAGCGCCGCCTGGGCCTCGTCGAACCGGACCGAACCGTTGGCGTGGTGGAGCAGAGTTTCCAGCAGACGCGGCTCGCTGACGGCCGACGCGCGCTCCAGCTCGTGGTCCAGCGCATACCGCAACGCCTGAACCTGTGCATCCGTGGCAGGCTGCGCGAGGGCAGCCCCGGCGTCCTCACCCCGGCGTGCCGCGGCCACCGCGATCACCTGGTCCAACCGACGGGAATCGGCGGCAGTGAGGCGTCGGTTCATGAGCGCCAAAAGCTCGGAGCGGGTTTTAGCCTCTTTTTCAGGCCTCGTCTCCAGGGTAGCCAGTTCGCGTACTTCGGCGTCCGTGAGGCTGCCCACGGCTCGTTTGACGACCGATTTTTCCTCCCCAGACAGCGTGTCGAAGCGCGATTTGAGCTTGTACTTCACGTAGAGCAGCGTCAGGCGGGTCGAATCTGCGCGCAGCTCCTCGGCGAGCCGCTGGACCTGCATTCGCCGTTGCGAGAACCGCTCGATCAGGTCGCTGCCCACGTCCTGGATCTCGAAAGCGTATTCGGTGCGCTCCAAGCGGTAGCCCAGAGCGCGCAGGCCATGTGCCAGCTCCGCCAGGGCAATCTTATCGAGCAGGCGACGTTGGCGGTACATCTCAGCGGCTTGCAGGGCCAGCCACCCCTGACGCTCCTGGTCGAAGGAGAGGTTCGCCAGGACCGTGTGCACGTGCAGGTTGGGATCGTTCGAGCGACTGGACTCGTGCAGGAACAGTCCCGCCGCGAGGCTGTCCGTGGCGCGCGTCGTCTCGGAGCTAACCAACTCGCCGCGGCGGTCGCGGACCCGGGCGAGACTTTCCATGTGTGCAAACGCCTTCCTGACCGCGTGCAGGTGCAGGTCCCGGATGCGTTCATCGCGCATGGAAAGAATCGAAACCGACTTGGGGGCCGTGAAGGTGAAGTCGTAGTGACAATTTTTGCTGCGGCGCGGGCGGCTCTGCTGATCAAAGCGATCCAATTCGTTGCTGATCACCGCCAGAAAATCTTCCTGCTGCACTTCACCGTGCAGTCCCAGGCGCTCGGCCCCCTTGCCGATCCATTCGCCCCGGATGCGCTCGCCTTCGCGGTAGTAGTCATCGCGGGTCAGGTGCTCGCGAAAGTAATTCGCGGCGACCTTGGGGCTTTGACCAGCGGTGACGGAAACCATGACGAGATAAAAAGGGGAGGGGACAACGTTCTAACCCTTTGCGCCGGAATCCTGGTCCGGGTGCAGCAGGTGACAGGCGGCACGCAACTTTGCCCGGGCTTCGTTGATGGCTTCCATGGCGGCGGTCTCGGTCTCGGAAGCCTGCTTGAACGTCGGGACAACCGCCGCCTCGACACCCGTCAGTGAGGTGAGCGCCCGGTGGAGAATGGCTTCGGCAACCGTGTGCCGCCCGTGCCCATGTCCATGCGTTTCGTTTGCCATTGCCCGGTAGAGATGAAGTCCTTGATGCAAGATTTACCCCCAACACAGTGGGGAAGGCAAAACAAAAACGTGACATTCACACACTTCCCTAACAATCTGTTTGGCGCCGGTGTCTTCTCTCTCATTTCACACCTCACGTTTGCCTCCTGAGCGCTTGGAACACGCTCGAAAGCCGCCTGAAAGCCGCTCCGAAGTCGATTGAAAGCGGCCACGGGTCTGCTCCGCGGCCAACAATCGGTGTATGGCCGGCTCCTTCCGCTTGTCGGTGCCCGGCCATGACGCCGACAACAAGCTTCATCCGGGGAGTCAGCCACACCAGAGGCCGGCCTCGGTCCCGCGGATGTCTTGATCCCGAAATCGCACCGATGCCCGCTGCAAACAGCCAAATTGCCCAGGAGGGAACGTACCACCGGTTGCCCAAAGACTTGGTCGACGCGGCACGGCACGAACCTGCCCAGTCATCGCGGAGCCGGCTTGCCCCGTGCGCTCAGGTGATCTTCATCCTGCGTGAAAAGCGGTGGTCTTTCGCGGCGATCACCGAGTGGCTCGCACGCCACGGCGTGCAGGTCGCCGAGAGCACGGTGCAGCGTTTCTATCGCTCCCAGCACCGGAACCTCTCGCACGAACACCCACAGCCGTCCCCCGGTGCCTGTCCTCCCGTTTCTCTATCCAACCCAACGCATGAAGCCCACGAAAGCCACGTCTCACGAAGCTCCCCCCGTTCCGGCAGCCGACCCAAGTACAACACCGACTTTTAGGTCCGACGCGCCGACGATCATTATCGAGCACCGCCTGGTGCTGCCCATCCAGACCCGCGGCAACATCGGCAAATCCACCGAAGCCATCGCTCGCTGCGAATGGATGAGCCAACGCCAGGTGCCGTGGCTTGGATTCGATCTCGATGGATTTAATTGTACGCTGAGCACCACGTTCCCCGAGAATGTCACCTTGGTCGCGGACAGCGGCGAGCCCGAGGGTGAAATCATCAAGATCCTGCGGCGTGCCGCGCACGCGCCGGTCACCGTCATCGATCCTCGTGCCCACATGAACGACACGATCCTGCGCGCCATGCGGATGGTCGAGTTTACCAACCGGGCGGCGGACAACGGGGTGCGGGCCACGGTGCTGCTCTTTCCCATCGACGAGATCTCGGATATGGACGACATCGCTGCCACGGTCGAGGCGCTCGGCAGCGGCGTGGACTGGGTGCTCGTCAAAAACAAAGTCAAAACTCCGCGCACGCGCATGTTCGACGGTAGCGAACTCGAACGGGAGTTGGAGAGCTTCGGAGCCGTCAGGCTCGAAATGCCTGCCTTGCTCTCCGATACCCGCAATCACCTGCGAGCCGTCGAACTCCAGGAGGGTAGGGGAATCTCGCCGGCGGAAGCCTTGCGCAATCCTGATCTCCAGGTGGACACCACCCACCGCATCATCCTGGAGGATTGGCTGCGGACCCTCTTCCAGGAGTTTGATGCCATCGCAAGCCATCTGCTGCCCACTTCGGAGGCCAGGGCGATCCAGGCGCAGGCCGAATTGCCTGCGGGCAAACGCAGCCTGCGCCGTGGCGCAAAGGTCAACCGTGCCAACATCGAATGAGCGGCGACGGGAATCTTCCTTCCTCACCCGGTCAGCCGTCCGCTCCGGCCGACGACACGACGGACGAAGGCAGACGTTATTGGAAAGCGGCCATCGCGCACCTGGCACCGGAGAAACGCGAGGCCGCATGGGAGTTTTACCTGGACCGGCTGGAAAGTTCGGCTGCCGCCGATACGCTCGGCGGCGTCATGCTGCTTTTGGAAGCGCACCTCGCTTTTTTCGACGACCTGCCAGCGCGGCTTGGACTGGCAGCCCAGCAAATCGAAGCCGCCCTCCAGACGCCCGGCCAACAGAATCCCGGGGGCGGACTGCCGCCATTCGCTGCCAAGCAGAAACCTGCGTCCGCGCCACCCCGACGGTGGCGCACCTTCCTCGTTGCCTGTGCCTCTGCTGTTTTCGGCGCAATGGCGTTCGGCATCATCTTTCCGCTCTTGCAGCGCCGAGCAGTACCGGCTCGGACAGATATTCCTGCCTGGGCCAACCACTTCTTATTTGCCCGCGCCAACTTCATCAAAGCTGAACCCTGGACCGATCCCAGGACCCACCGCCAGCAAGGGGTCGTCGTCTCTTTTGGCAGCGTTGCCTGGACGGAACGCACCCCAAGCGGAGGCGCGAATGTTTACGTGCTCTCGCCCGTCGAAGAAGTTCGCCGAGACCTCGAAGCGTTGCGTCAACCATCTCGATGACGAGCAATGGGACAAAGCTGACCAGTTACAGCCGATTTCAAAAAGGTTGAGGGGATGGTGAGTAGCCGCAATGTTTGAACCAGCCGCTGGCATCCCGGGCTGTCAGGGCGGCCAAGCCCGCTGCGATGGCCGCTTCGAGGGTCTCTTGCGTGCGGGCTTTGGCCTTGCGTAAAAACCCTTTGAGTTTGGAGAACGCGTGTTCGATGGGGTTGAAGTCCGGGCTGTAGGCGGGCAGGAACACCAACCGGCAGCCGCAGGCTTCGATCCGCTGGCGCACCGCCTCGTTCTTGTGGACGGAGAGGTTGTCCATGATGACCACCTGCCCGGATCGGAGAGCCGGACAAAGGACCCGGTCCAGGTAGGTCAGGAACACGGCGGTGTTCGTGGAGCCCTCCACGGTCATGCTGGCCACGAGTCCCTGGCGGCTCATCGCCGCGAGGATCGACGTGTTGCGACCCCGGTTGCGCGGGGCCTGCCCGTGGGAGCGTTGGCCTTTGGGCGCGTAACCGTAACGGGGACACAGTGCTTTGTTCGCGCCGCTTTCATCCACGAACACCCACTCCAAATGGCCAAAGAGCCAGGGCACCAGCCAGCGCCACACCGCCCGCTCGATCGGGTCTTGCTCGTTCGCACTCAGCGTCTTTTTTTTCGTGTCCAGCCCAGAGTCCGCGTCGCGCGCCACAGCGTGGAGACGCTGACGTGAACGCCCTCGGTGCGGGCCAGATGTTCACACCGCTCGGCCAGTTCCAGGTCGGGCGCGCTTTCCAGGTGCTCGCGCAACGCCGCCACGTGCTCGGGCAAGCGCAGCTTCCTGGGCCGCCCGGTGCTCTGACCAGGCACGAGGCTTTGACCCACGCGATAAGCCCCCACGAAACGGCCCACGCTAGCCTCGGAAACGCCCAACGCCTCGGCGGTGCGCGCCCAAGTCCAACCCTTTTCCACCACCGCAGCCACGACCCGCTCCCACAAATCGACCGAGTATGCTTTCACTCCGTCAGTTTACCATGCTCCCAACCTTTTTGAAATCGGCTGTAGAGGGTGGACACTGCCTTGGCGGCTTTTGGTGTACGCGAAGGCTGGATCGGCTTGGACGCCGGCGGCAGGAACCCCAAGGTGAGGAACGCCGTCCAACCACGGTTCGGCGCAACACCCATGAAATGGATTCTTCTGATGGCCTCCCTCCTGGCCGGGGCCTGGTTCTACCACTACGGTGATACCCCCTGGATGACTTACGGCGGACCGCTGATGTTCGGCCTTTTCGGCCTGCACACCTGCGTGGCTGGGTCTGCGTCGGCGGCTGTCACTCGCCAGATCGTTCCGGCATCAGGGAGGAAGCTATATACCCTTGCGCTCAAAGGATTGACCTGGGACCGCAACGAGTTCTGCCGTGGCTGGCTGATACGCGGCAAAACCGGCTGCGGCAAAACCAAGAGTGGCATCCTCAACATCATGTTCCAGGTGTTCACCAACGAACCAGACTGGGGCGGCGTGTGCATCGACGAGAAGGGATTGTTCTGGGAAACGCTCTGCGCCATGGCCCGGCACTTCGGACGCGAGCAGGACCTCCTGCTCTTGCAGGTGCGCCCGGAAGGCATTGGCGGCGACTGGAAGCCCTCGGCCTGCTTCAACCTGCTTTCCGACGCGCGCATCCCGTACTCGACCTACGCCAAGGCGGTCGTGGACACGGCCACCTCGCTCGGGCAGAAGACCAGCAACTCGTTTTTCAAGGAGCAGGCGGAAACCCACATCGGCAAGGCGATGGAACTCTTGGAAGAGGCGGGCTTTCCGGTGACCATGACCAACGTGCTCGATGTGCTCATGAACAACGTGGACGCGGAATCGGGTGAGCGCTGCATGGACCTGTGCCTGGAGGAACTGCGCGAGAAGCTCGACAACCCCCGGCGCGTGGAGGTGTACCACCACTTTCAGGAGAACTACACGAACATCGCTCCCGAGCAGCGCGACGGCGTGAAGGGCACAATCTCCAATTACCTGAAAAACTATGTGCCCCCGGACATCGCGCAGGTGTTTTCCCCGACTCAAAACACCTTCGAGTTCGCCGACATCGACAAGGGCAAGATCGTCTGCATCGCCATGCCGCAAAAATATCAAACCGAGCGGCGCTACATTTCCACGTTCCTGAAGATGCTTTTCTATGGCCACGTCCTGCGCCGGTTCGACAAGCCCGAGGGCGAGCGGCGCAAGGACAACCTGCTCATCCTCTGGGCCGATGAGGCGCAGAACAGCGTCACGGCGGCCGAGGACGGCCTGAGCGACTACAACTGCGTCGACAAGATCCGCGAGGCCGGCGGCACCGTCGTGGCCGCCACGCAGTCCACGACCTCGTTCATTCCGCCCTTGGGCAAGGACAAGGCCAAGGTTTTCACGCTCAACTTGAGCAACCAGCTCATCTTCCTGTCGGCCGATGAGGAGGACGCCAAGGATGCCGCCGACTTCATCGGTCAGAAGGAGGTGGTCAAAAAATCTTGGGGCACCTCGGGCGGTCGCACCAGCTACAACTACAACAAGGTGGATCAGCACCAGGTCAAGCCGCACCGGCTGCGCAAGCTGCGCAACCATCAGTGCTACCTGGTTCACTGCAACGGCCAGTTCAAGAAAGTGTACCTGGAGCCCATCGAGCCGGACGGACGCATCTCGCCGTGGTTTCCCAATTCACCGGCGGCCAGGTTCTGGCGGTGGTTGCGGGCGGCTTGAGGGGCAGGAGGCAGGCAAATGAATGGTCTCTTACGGCCAGCGTCCGGCGGCGATCCAAAGCCGTCGAGCTTTCGGCTGGAACCGAAGATCATTCATGCGCAGGCGCTCCACCGTGGCTCGCCCGGTGGCAGTACGTCCGACAAGGTGCAGCCGATCCGCCGACAAGGTGAAATGTTCCTCCCAACGCTGCTGACGCGGGTGGAAGAGTGGTTCCTGGTGCCCAGTCTCGGGGTCAACACCGGTTTGGTGATCCGCCTTGGCCGAATTGCACGACCAGCAACTCAACGCGCCGTTGGACGGGTGATCGGCACCGCCCTTCGAGCGTGGAACGATGTGCTCGACGTGGAACGTGTAGGCCGAGATGTCCTGTGGAGCGCGGCAGTATTCGCAACGGCTCCTTGCCCGACGCTCGACCGTCTGCCTTTGCATGGCAGGATCGTGGCCCCTAGCTGACAGCCGCTTTCGTCGATGGCTTCAAAACAACGGAGCGGCCTCTACGAGGCGGACGCGGCTTCAAAGCCCGCTTGGTGGTGGCTCCGTTCGACGTGGAGCCGTGGCTGGCCAACAGGCGGGCGTTTTCCAGCGAGAGCTTTTCTACCAGTCGTCCGAGTTTACCGAGTTCGCGGCGCTCGGCGGTATCCAACGTGCCTTCCGTGTTCTTGCCCATCAACTCATCCAACCGAGCTTGCGTGTCCGCATCGATCCGCTGGAGCCGTGATGGTTGACCAAGTGAAGTTGACCAGTCGATGAGCTTGCCCGGATCGCTCAGCTTCAGCACCCGGCCAATGGCTGCCACCACCGGCATGTTCAGGTTCCGCATGGGCGCATCGCTAGCGAGGCGATAGATGGTTTTTTTATCGAAGCGAAAGCCGCTGTCCTCCATGCGACGCACAAGATCAGCCACGGTCAGCCTCTGACGAGCGAGGAACTTAGGAACGGCTGAACGCACGAGGAGTTTTTCCACCATGACGGGAAAATACCGCCTATGCGGGAAAACACAATCATTTTTCCGTCTCAGTGGAATGATGCTGCGACCATCGGCGAGATCTCTTCAAAATAGACGCTGGCCTCATCAACAATGTATTTTGCGACTTACCCAGAGAATGGCATGGCGATAGCTCGCGAAAGATAGAATTGCTCAGATGGCCCAGCTCATTCCCGAACGCTTATCTAACCGCGTCACCGCCAGCGAGCGACGCCTTTACGCTGCCTTGGCACGTCTGCCGGCCGACTGCTTGGTGTATTTCGAGCCTGTCGTAGCCAACCGCTACCCGGACTTCATCGTCATCGCTCCAAGCTTGGGGGTGCTACGGGGAGGACGTAGAAAACGGATTATAAAGCACGTTAAGGCTGCGGAGGTCTGTTTTCCGTCCTTTGCCCCAAGGCAATTCAACAGTGGCGACCGGAGCTTTCTCGTGGTTGGCAGCTTGCGAAAGCTGCCCGTTCAGTTCGGCATCTGCTGGAAAGCTGGTAGTCATGCGTCTGTAAGGACGCTTGACCATGCCCCGCCGCACCATCCTCTCGGACGCCGAATTCGCCAGCTTGCTCGCCCTGCCTGACACCGAGGCAGAGCTGATCCGCCGTTACACCTTCAGCGACGCCGATCTGGCGGTCATCTCACAGCACCGGGGCTCCGCCAACCGCTTAGGCTTCGCCGTGCAGCTCTGCCACATGCGTTATCCGGGCATCGTGCTGGCTGCTGGTGACGCACCGCCAATGTCGCTTCTGCGGCTGGTCGCGGCGCAGTTGAAGCTCTCGCCGGAACACTGGGCAACCTACGGCAAGCGGGAGCAGACCCGCCGCGAGCATCTCATCGAGCTGCAAACCGTCTTCGGCTTCCGGCCGTTCGGCAAACGACACTACCACGCCACGGTGCTCAGCCTTGAGGAACTGGCGTGGCAGACCGACAAAGGCGTCATGCTGGCAACTGCGTTGGTCGATAAGCTCCGCCAGCAAAGCATTCTGCTGCCGACCCCGCCCGTCATCGAGCGCATCTGTGCGGAAGCCATCACGCGCGGCAACCGGCGGATCTACCGTGTGCTCAACGAGCCGCTCATCAACGCGCATCGGCGGAGCTTGGATAGATTGCTCGAACGAAAGCAGGACAGCAAGAAGACGCACCTGCAATGGCTGCGCCAG
Organism: uncultured Chthoniobacterales bacterium; assembly: GCA_964245965.1. Lineage (GTDB taxonomy): Bacteria > Verrucomicrobiota > Verrucomicrobiia > Chthoniobacterales > SZAS-18 > CAWCJJ01. The sequence continues at coordinate 49,409 of CAXTOP010000020.1, read as the reverse complement.
TCGCCCGGACGCCCGAATTCACGCCACATGCTCGAACACATCGAGCGGCTCAAGTACTTGCAGGCGGTCGATCTCCCGGACGGGATCGGGCGCAGCCTGCACCAGAACCGTCTGCTCAAGCTCGCCCGCGAAGGCGGTCAGATGCGAGCGGCTGAGTTGGCCAAGTTCGAGCCGCAACGCCGTTACGCCACGCTGGTCGCCTTGGTGGTCGAGGGCGTCGCTACCGTGACCGACGAGATCGTCGACCTGCATGACCGCATCCTGGGCAGGATCTTCAGCGCGGCCAAGCAGCGTCACCATCAGCAGTTCCAAGAGGCTGGCAAGGCCATCAACGACAAGGTGCGCCTGTACAGCAAGATCGGCCGAGCGTTGCTGGAGGCGCGGCAGAGTGGCACGGATGCGTTCGCCGCCATCGAATCGGTGATCCCGTGGGAGGCGTTCGTTGCTAGCGTGACCGAAGCCCAGAAGCTCGCACCGTCGGATGACTTTGACTATCTGCCACGGGTGGTGGACAGCCACGCGATGGTGCGCCGCTACGCACCGGCTTTCCTGGCGGCGCTCGACTTCAGCGCAGCGCCGGCCGCGCAGGATGTGCTTGATGCCGTTGGCGCGCTCCGCGCCATGTATGCGAGCAGCAGCCGGTTGCTGCCAGCGGACGCGCCGGTGGCCTTCATCAGAAAGCGTTGGGAGAAGCTGGTGTTCACGGTCGGTGGCATCGATACACGTTATTACGAGATCTGCGCACTCTCGGAACTTCGCAACGCTCTACGCTCCGGTGACATCTGGGTACGTGGCTCGCGCCAGTTCAAGAACTTCGAGGAGTACCTGATGCCAGCGGAAAGCTTCGTTGCCCTGCGACGATCCGCTGCGTGGCCGCTTGCTGTTGGTGGCGATTGCGACGAGTACCTGCGCGGGCGCATGGAGATGCTCAGCCAACAACTGGCAATGGCCAACGCTTTAGCGGCAACGAACGATCTACCCGACGCCATCGTCACCACTTCTGGCCTGAAGATTACGCCGCTGAACGCGGCGGTGCCAGAAGCCGCACAAACGTTCATCGACCAGTGCGCGGGCCTGTTGCCGCACGTGAAGATCACCGAACTGCTCCAGGAGGTGGACGCCTGGACAGGCTTCACCCGTCATTTTACCCACATCAAAAGCGGCGAGGCGGCACGAGACAGGACGCTGTTGCTGACCACCGTCCTCGCGGACGCGGTCAACCTCGGCTTGCACAAGATGGCGGAGTCATGCCCCGGCACGACGCACGCGAAGCTCTCGTGGCTACAAGCGTGGCACATCCGTGACGAGACGTACTCGGCAGCTTTGGCGGAATTGGTCAACGCGCAGTTCCGCCAACCCTTGGTCGCGCATTGGGGCGAGGGTGTCACCTCGTCCTCAGATGGACAGCGCTTCAAGGCGGCGAGCCGTGCGGAGAGCACCGGACACATCAATCCGAAGTATGGCACGGAACCAGGGCGCATGTTCTACACGCACGTGTCCGACCAATACGCTCCCTTTCACACCAAGATCATCAACGTCGGCGTGCGAGATGCGACCTACGTGCTCGATGGCTTGCTCTACCACGAGAGCGATCTGCGGATCGAAGAGCACTACACGGATACCGCTGGCTTTACCGACCATGTCTTCGCCTTGATGCATCTGCTTGGCTTTCGTTTCGCACCCCGCATCCGCGATCTTGGCGAGACGAAGCTTTATGTGCCCACCGGTGACAGGCAGTACACGGCGCTTGCTGCGATGATTGGCTCTCCTCTCAACCTCAAGGTGATCCGTGTACATTGGGACGAAATCCTGCGGCTGGCAGCTTCCATCAAGCAGGGCACGGTGACTGCCTCGTTGATCCTGCGCAAGCTCGGCAGCTACCCGCGCCAGAACAGTTTGGCAGTGGCGTTGCGGGAACTCGGACGTATCGAACGCACGCTCTTCATTCTGAACTGGCTCCAAAGCGTGGAACTACGGCGGCGCGTCAATGCTGGCCTCAACAAGGGCGAGGCAAGAAACGCGCTGGCTCGCGCTGTGTTCTTCAATCGCTTGGGTGAAATCCGTGACCGCAGCTTCGAGCAACAGCGTCACCGGGCGAGTGGCCTGAACCTGATCACAGCCGCCATCGTTCTCTGGAACACCGTGTACCTGGAACGCGCGGTTCGTGCCCTCCGACGACACGATCCGAGCTTGGATGAGGCACTGTGCAAGCATCTGTCGCCGCTCGGCTGGGAACACATCAACCTGACGGGCGACTACGTCTGGAAGCAAAACCGGGTCGTCGGACCGGGAAAATACCGGCCGCTTCGCCCTCTCCAAGTGTCTTAACGTGCTTTATAATCCGTTTTCTACGTCGGCCCCAAGGCACCCAAGGCGTCGGCTAACGCTGGCGGCACGTCGGTCAGATACACATGCTGGAGGCCGTCGCCATTCGCACGCAAAGGAGAATATTTGCTGGGCAAGAACGGCGAGAGCAGGGCGATGTGGTCCTTGGGGCGAACTTGGTGGGTGAGGTGCGTCCAGGCGACTTCCACCCGCCAACCTACTTTTTCCCAGTTCCAGCCGACTTGGCCGAACTCCACTGGCTTCGGACACTCGTAGCAGTAGGAACTGGCCGCACCGACCGCTTTGATCCTAGTGTCCACGAACGAGAAGACGAGGTCACCGGGAGCAACCTCTCGCACACTTTCGTAAAAGGGGTTGCGCGCCCCGTTCGCGTTGCGTTTGGGTGACCAGAGGTAGCCGCCCGACAGCTCCTGCCGGAAGGTTTGGTTCTGGTTGACCCACCAAATGCGCATAGAAAGAAGGGAATTGCCTTCCTCAAGAGCATAGGAAAGTCACCCGCCGGAGGCGACAACTTTGTGGCATCTGCCTACTGTGAGCGTGCAGCCGACGCAGCGCGGCGTAGGGGCGAGAAACGACTGGCTTTGACCGAAGACCGCCCGAGCACCTGGGTTCCACTGGTCTTCCATGGAACGACTTTTAAAGCCTTGGATGGGAACGTCCTCGAAAGCTCAGTGCGGTCGGCGAAAGGCAAAGCGTACGTCTCCCTTACCGAACTCTCGATCAACGATCTCCATATTGTTGTCCGCACCGAAAAAATTTACCGAGCGTACAGCAAATTCGTGATTGAGCGGATCGTGGCTTTCACCGCTTGCGAGCAAAGCGGATAGGCTGCCTCCATTTTCGTCCGGCAGAGATCGGCGTCCCGCGAGAACAGGCTTCGATGCTGTCCGTTGAGCAGCTTGGATACAGGACCAGCACTATCGGAAATTGCGCAGGCGATCACAATGAACTCGAAGATCAGAGTGCGTCTTTCTGCGCCCATCGAGCGCTGCTCGCAGACCGTCCCCAATTGATATAGCCAGCTCAGCCAAGCTTCGTGCTCTGGGTGCGGAGCCGCGCAGAGCACACCGAGCAGTGCTTCGCAGGGTTCCGGGTCGAGGCGGTGCATCGCATCCGCTAGCCACCCTGGCTCTGAGACGTCGGCAAGCACCGTGGCGTTCGGCGCGCGACCGGCGGACAGCAGCAAACGCAGCGTCAGCACCGTCGAAAACTGTTCCTCGCGGGATAGGGACGTTAGGTCCTTTAAACTTGCGAGGAGCGTCTCGGGAGCGAAGCGTTTCGACTCCCCGGCAAGCAGCGTCTTAAGCGCGGCGGCAAAAGGTGTCTCTGCAACCGCTGCAACCCATGCTTGCATCGTGCCGGTTAATGGCTCATCAACGGCGTAAACGGGGGCGCTCGCATTGTCGGCCACGAGCGGAAGGGCGCTCAGGAGCAGGCGACACAACTGCCGGACAAACCGGTCGCCCTCCTCGATGGAGAAAGCCGGGAGTGACGCCGACATGAATTCGCCGCCGAGGTGGTTGAGCAACCCCAGCGACCAAAGCTGATCTTCAAACACCGTCGCATGACACAGGTTGGACCGCTTTGAACGCGGCGCGGTAAGAGCGGCCTCATACGCGGAACGCTCACTCACCGGCCGCACCGCACCCTCCAACATGCGCTCCAGCACCCGGGGGTTCGTACCGAAACAGGAACTAAAACGTTCGGCCATCCACCAAGCCGATTCCCCGATGACATCCTCCGAAAGTGGTGCCGCGCGGGCGGCGAGATAGTTGTAGTAATGAACCGCCGTCGCGTTTCGGAACCTCAACCCTGACGCCCACGCGGGAGGGTTTTGTCCTGTTACTATGGCCGGCTCCAGGAATGCGAGGATTTCGCTTGAGAGTTCGCGCCGGAGCTCCTCGGGCACCATGTCGAAACGTTGCGCGAACAGGGAGAGCGCTTGGTAGCGGGCCAGCGGACTACCGTCACTTTCGACCCAGGACCAAACCTGCTGCCACCACGTCGAATCTGTCGGCGCGGCCGCGCGGCTTACTAGCTGCCATTCACCGACCGCGCGGGCGAGCGAGAGGGGCCCGGTCAAAGGGAGATGACCGAACGCCTGGAAGTATGCCGTGCAGACTTCCGAGAGCGACCGGGCGCTCTGTACAATGTTCTCAATGTGTCTGGCGGCCTCCGCGCGTTGGGTGCAAACGATGGTGATCTCCGAACCGAGCCGGTCCACGGCAAGAATCGACGGATTCAACGCCCGGAGCACAAATTTCCTGGCCATCTCACCGTGACCCAGGAAAAGGCTCTGCCGGAGGCCGGCTAGGGACAGAAGATAGTCCTCTTCCAACGTGTCGAACAGACCGACGGCTGCTGTTTGCCACGCGGGTTTGTCTGCCGAGGCAGCTTCCTCCGCGAAATATTTAAGTGCGCGAACGGTTGTCTGGGTCAGCAGGCCAGCGCTCAATTGATGGAACAAACGCAGTGCGCCGGTACGGATGGGCTGGTCGGGGTGCAGGAGCAACTCCGGCAGCTCGACGCAGGTAAGGGTCGCCGCGTCGGAAGGGGAGCGGTAAAACAGGAGCGGCCCAAGTGGAGCAGGGACGCGGGCGGGATGATCCGGCTGGGTGATGATGGCGGAAAACTCGGGCTCGGCTTCCTCGTGGTGGACACCGTCGAGAAAGCCGCGTGCGTCGAGGATCGTCCCCGTGCGCAAGGAATACTGCTCTTGGTGTTCGAGCGCGTTTCTGGCCATGCGCTGGTTAAAGGCCGCGCGGAGTTTCGCGGTCGGTGGCTGGTCAGTTTTCATGGAGCACGCTGGTGAGGAGTTCTTCGTATTCTTGGTCGCTTAATGCCAGGGCTGAGGCGAGGGCGCGGAGAGCTTGGTTGGCGCGGCCGGGGTCCTCAATTTTGACAGCGCGGACAAAGGCGGTGCTCATGGCGATGCGCGCGCTTTGCGCTACGAGGATCGTGGTACGCGCGTTGCCGTGCAGGCGCTTGGGCGCGCCGGGGAGCAGTGAGTGCGCGATCCATTGCGTCAAGGTGCGGGCGGCTTCATCCTCAAACCCTCCGTCTGCCCAGACGTCCACCGCGAACTCGCCGATCAGGGAGGTTAATCGGTAGAAAAAGGTGTGAGCCGGCGAAGAACCGGGAGTGTCGCTGACTTCTCCGGTCGGCAGACCCGCGTCTCGCATGCAGTCCTGGAAGTAAGCTGCCATCTCGCGCAACGGTTGGCCGGGCGGGTGTTTGCCGTGGCGTCTGGCCAGAGCGAGCAAGATTTCTGAGCAGGGAACCAGAAAGCGGTAGCGCCAGCGGACCAGTTCCATGAACTTGGCACCGACCTCGTTCCACGGCAAAATTTCCTGTTCACCCAGCGACACAAGGAAGCGGTCGGTGCCGAACGTCTCTACCCCGTCGGCCACCGCCATCTTTTGCAGCACGCGGTCGTCAGCGAAGAGGGGGATTTTCTGCTGGCTGGCAAGCAATCCCGCCGCGACGTACCTGAGGGCCGCTTGTCCTTGTTCGGATTCATCGAAGGTCTTCGGAGGCGGGGTTGCGGTGCCGACAAAACGGTCGTCCGTTTGGACCTTGTCCCACAATGCGACATGCTGCTGGTAGGTCTCCTGCTGGCGGTCGACCCCGCGTCTTTCCGCGTTAAGTAGATGGTAATCGGCGCGGCTCAGTCGGACGTTGAGGGTATCGACCAATGCCGTGAGATGCCCCGCGCTGGCGAGGCTGCGTAGCGTGATCAGACCGATCAACACGGTCTGATCTGTTTGCAATGCTTCCGCAGTGCCCGGTTGCGCCCGTGCCTCTTGGTGGAAAAGCTTCACGCACTCTTCATGAGCCGGGTCGTCGATCTTTTCCTGTTCGAAGAGCAGGTCGACCACGTCCCGGAGGCGGTAGGGCAAAGCCGCCGTGGCGGTGGCGGTCGTGTCTTGGGCGTCGCCGTATTCATCGACCGGCGTTAAACCGTCGGAATCATCGACCACAACGATTTTTCCAAGATCGATTTTCTGGCGGATCTCGTTCAGGGAGTTCAGCCACGATTCCTGGTTGAGCACCAAGGCGCTGTTGTCTTCAAGCAGCTGCGCAAGGTAGCCAATAGGGAAGTACAATCGACCGAAGTAAGCTGCGCATTGCTCCAGTAGCCCCAGACGGTGCAACGTAATGAGTGCGGTCTGATCTACCGCGACGGGGGTGCTTGGCGGGGAGCACCGCAGGATTTCGTACGGCAGGACCAACCCCGCGCCCGAGATCGAGCGCGAGCGGAAAACGAATGCGTCCGTTGCGTAAACGGCGAATCTTGCGCGGGTCAGCGGGTCATCGCCCAGCCAATCGAGTGGTTGCGTGCGGAACAGCATCGCGGCGTATGGCACCAAGTTGGATACACTATCCGCAAGCAGCCAGGGGAACGTCCCGTGGAGCACATTCCGGTGCGCCTCTTGGATGTGCTCGTTCCGTTCCAGGAGTTGCTCCTTTAAATCGTCAAAGGCCACCGCGCGCATGATCTGCGGCGCGCCCGCCACCTGCTGGAGTTCCTGCACCCGCATGAGCGCCTCGTGCCCCTGGTGGTCGTGGCCCGAGTTGAAAGCGAGATCCAGATAAACGCTGACGAATTGGATGTCGTCCCAGAACTTGCCACGAAACACCTCCAGGGACGCGAAGGCTACTTTTGCGCGGTTCAACGATTTGAGCACCTGCGCCCGCCCCAAGACAGCCTCGCGCTCGAAGTTGCCTGGACTTTGGCAGAGCAGATCGAGGCGCGCGTAGGCCTCCTCCAATTCGTTTGCCCGCACCAGCGAATCGGCTTCGTGAAGCAGGTAGAGGGCATTGTCGGGCCGCAGCGTGCGCAGTTTGGCGTAGTAGCTGGCCGCTTCCGCCATGAGGCCTTTTTTGGTGGCGATCACGGCGAGATTGTTGAACACCCGCACGTCTGTTGGTTCGAGCACGGCCAACCGTTTCAACATCTCGTCCGCCCCATCGAGATCGCCACAGGCGAGGGCGGTATCGCTAGCCCGCTGCATCAGGTCAGGGGCCGGCAGGATCGTGCAGGCTTGCCGGAATAGTTGGCTGGCCTGCGCGGTTTCGTTGGCTGCCAGATGACACTCCGCACGCAGTTGCAGCCAATGAATGTCATTTTCGTGAGAATGCGTGTCCAGAAGAGCGGCGGCGTGCGGTGCGTTCCCTTCGTGTAGAGCTAACTCGGCCCTGGCCAGAACCGCAAACCGAGTGCCCTGCGGAGAATTTTCCAAATTCGTCAAGGCGCTCTCACATCGTTCTCTCTGCTCCCCTTGGAGATGTGCTTGCAATTCAACCAGCAGTCCCATGATCTGGGCTTGCTCGGGCGCGGTGGTCTCCTCCGTGAGCAAAGCAATGGCAGCCTCGAACGCCGCAGACTGGTTGCCGATTTTTCTGGCGTCGATGGCAGCCGCAAAAATCTTGGCTTGGCGCGAGTCGGGATGCTCCGTCCGCAGGCGTGCAGGCAAGTCATCGGGGGGAGCAAAATCCACCCATCCGCTCAGAAACCTCTGCGCGAGCAGTAAGGGCACAGGCCGACGCGTGGCGAGTAGTTGGTAGAGCTCTTGAAATTCCTGCTTGTGCCACAGTAAGAAATGGAACTCGAAGCCCAAGGTAATCACTCTGGCTTCCAATTCGTTGGCGACCTGGCCTATTAGACTAATAGCCTGTACCGCCGGTTGCAGCACCGCCACCGCTTCTTCCAAAAGTGCTGTCTGCGGCCCAGTCAGTTTACCGGGCAGCATGTCCTCCGCCGCCTGTCCTGGTTCCGAAGGGCGGCCTAGCAAGAAAGCGACGCTCTCTGCAAAAACGGCGCGACAGGACTGCCACCGCGCCGGTTCTACTAAGGCTGTCTGTGCCCACTCAACAATGGCGCGGGCGCGCTGGATCTCCCCGGTTTGAACCAAGGCATACACCGCCGCATGGCACCACCACTCGTGCGACGGCAAGTCGCGGATGAGATCGGCTGCTTCTTGGTAGCGGTGCGCTTGGTTAAGAAGGCTCAAGCGTTGCGCGAGCGCGTCGGGGTCGGTGCGCCCGGCTAGGTCAGCTAGGCCAGCATCCATCCCTTGTTCCTGCGCCTTGATGTACGCTTCGAGGTTGCGCTTCCTCTCGGCTAAGGTGGGTTGTGGTGATTGTTCAGGCATGGCCCATTTCTTTCATCATGCGGTGGATGGCTGTTCCATCCCATTTCCCCCCACGGTTTTGATTTACGTCCTGGCGGAACTTCTCGCAGCCGAGTAGTTCCAGCCACGCTTCGTCGAATAACTCTACTGGCAGATGCGGTCGATGACTGAGCAGCCAAGGTTCGATCTTGGCAATCAAGCGGCCGACTTCGTCGTGCTCATAAACTTGGCGCGCGCTTTTCATTAGTCCTATATCGTTCCTGGTTCGCAGTTGGTAGTCCTCCAGATCTTGTTCGCTTGGTCCCTGGACGGTTTGAACGGGAGTTGCGAGCCGCTCCTCGACACGACCAAGTAAGTTCTGAAACTTCTGCATATCCGCACCACCAAAACCGGGCGGCTGGATGTTGATGCTGCCGATCTGACCTCCGGTAATATGCTGCACGATGCTCCCGTCGCCGGTTTGGATGTTGATCGAAGCTGGCGCAGCGGGGTCGGGTGGTGGCGGGGGTACGGCGGAGGCGGGCCTGCCGTCGAGCTGGATGATGACGTGCCGGGTAAAAACTGCCGCGATCACCGCCGCGTATTTCTGCCATTTGTCGCCCTTTTCACGGTTGCAATAATCGCAGGTGCCTCGCACAATTAGGTAGCTTATCTCGGTCTGGCCGGTGGCGGCGGCGACGCCCGAGCCTTCCATCTCGATGGCCTTGACCTGCAACTGGTCGCGAAGGCGGTCGCGCTTGGCCGAGCTCTTTAACAAGGTGTTGGATGACCCGATCGGTCCAAAGAAAACCCGCGGCTGACCGTCAGTTCGCTCCTCATCGTCTGGATGGGTCGTCACCGGAGCAGCAGCGTCACCTTCTCCCCACACGGTATCCGCGCAACGATCTTCCGAGGCGGCTGGCCGGCCCCAATCTTCGCCCAGCGCCTCACAAATTTTCGTGATGTCCGTTTCCCAACCGTGCGGACGCTTCGTCCGGCCGATACGTACACCCCGAGCCCCTTCGAGCAACGTCGAGGAGGGCGGCTTAGGCTGGCCACGGATGGTTGTTCCCTCATCGGTCTCCTTTTGGAGGTCGAACTGCACGACGCCGGTTTCGTTCGAAACGACAATGTCTCCCAACCTCACATGATCCTCGGCTTTGCTGAGATTGGGTACCGCTCCGGCAATGCCGGTCATGATAATGTGGCGAATGTTGGGACAGTCCTGGCGCATCTGTGTAGCGCGAACTGCGGCAGTGTTGGTACCCGGGGTAAGCAACGTGCCGATGGCTACCACGACGAAACCGCCGTTGCGTGTCGGCACTTTGGCAAGAAAATACTTGTGGCCCGCACCTTCACCAGGGGCATAAACGGGAACGTCGTCACAGCACTCGAACACCTCCAATACCGCCGTGTCTTCCTTCGACAAAGCGGTGATAATCCCGATCGTTGCCTGATCGAGGCTGAGCGTCGGAGTTGCAGGCATCAAAGGGGAAGACAAAAACGGTGGCGAGGTGTTACACTTCGCTGGACGGTGGCAGTTTACCACAAAACGGCTCCTTTTTACCGTCTATTCATGCCTGCCAAGCCTCACAACGGTGAACGCTCGCCTTGCATGGAGGCGACTTTTTGCGCGGTGGCACTCAAGGCAGGAAATCAGTGGGCGGAGCACGCGGACGCCAATCGAAGGCTAAGACGCGGGTTCGAGTTCCTTTTGCGCCACAATTTTATCAACAACTCGGATATGGCGGTATGCTGCCGGTTTTTCCATCTGCCGAACACGTCGCGATGGCTGGCTCCCAAAGCGGAAATTGATTTGCCAGCCTTTCAACCGCAAGATAGAAATTTTCCATCAGGAAAAATGGCATCATTGTTATCAGCTCCGCCAAAAAGGTCGTTACATGCTCGAAATTCGTGATCGCGTCGATAGAGTCCGCCTTCAAATTGCCCGAAGCACCACCGCGATTCACAAGGCAGATTTAGGCCAGTTTATGACGCCATCGAGCGTCGCGCGTTTCATTGCATCCCTCTTTCCTGCCAGTACCCTGCAGACATGCAAGCTGCTTGATGCGGGGGCAGGGATCGGTGCATTATCGAGCGCGTTTTTGGATCGCTGTGCGGCTGGTGACTTTCGCTTCGAGGCAATCGAGGTTTGCGCGTACGAAATCGACCCGATTCTTCGCCATCATCTTGCGGAAACCCTCGGCGTTCATGGTGAAAAGCTCGGGTTACATGCACAAATTATCGCAGACGATTTCATCGAGCGTGGGGCTGCTTTGTGCCGCGATGGACAAGGAGCAACGTTTACACACGCCATCCTGAATCCACCCTACAAAAAAATAAACAGCCTGTCACCGCATCGATTAGCCCTCCGTGCCGCCGGCATTGAAACTGTCAATCTATACTCAGCGTTTGTGGCTCTGGCGATTGGGCTCGCTGCACCAGGCGGGCAAGTCGTGGCGATCATCCCGCGCAGCTTCTGTAACGGTCCGTATTATCGGCCTTTCCGCAATTTCATTTTAGAACGGGCCGCCATTCGGCACCTGCATCTGTTCGATTCTCGAAAGAAAGCATTCAAAGATGATGCTGTTTTGCAGGAAAACATCATCATCCGGCTTGAGCGGAGTGGCACGCCAGGGCCGGTGACAGTTTCGACTTCGGTCGATGATAGTTTTCGCGATCTCGAAACACACGAGCATCCGGTCGACCGGATCATATTTCCGGGCGATCCCGAAGCCTTTATCCATATTCCAACTTCACCGACGCAAAACGCCCTTGAGCTATCGGCGGCGGTTCGCTGCACTCTGACCGATCTCGGTATCAATGTCTCAACAGGGCCGGTTGTCGATTTTAGAGTGCGTGAACATCTCCGGCAGATGCCGGAAGAGGGTGCGGTTCCATTGCTTTATCCCGGCCATTTTAACGGTGCCAGCACCGAATGGCCTCGGCCGGCACTCAAGAAAGCAAATGCGATTGCACGCAATTCCGCGACCGAAAAATCGCTCTACCCGAACGGCAATTACTGTGTTGTGCGGCGGTTTTCGTCTAAGGAGGAACGTCGGCGCATCGTCGCGAGCGTCGTTGACCCGACTGCTTTTGACGGTGCCGAAATGCTTGGGTTCGAGAACCATCTGAATGTGTTTCACCAGAAAAAAGCGGGGCTGCCGGTCGCTTTGGCGCACGGCCTCGCAGCGTTTCTAAACACGACGGAGGTTGACGCGAACTTCCGGCGTTTCAATGGGCATACTCAAGTTAACGCAACCGACCTGAAACAAATGGTTTATCCAAGTCGGTCCGCTTTGGTGCGGCTCGGTGAATGGGCCATGAAACAAGATGCATTGACGCAGACGATGCTGGACGAAAAGCTGGCCGTCCTGACGGCATGAGAGATAAGCAGCGATACCTGGAAGAAGCGCAGCAAGCCATTGTTTCGCTCGGGCTACCGCGCGCTCAACAGAACGAACGCTCGGCACTTTGTCTGCTTGCGATCCTGAATCTGGTGCCTGGCAAGGAATGGGCTGAAGCCAGCAATCCACTTATCGGAATCACGCCCATCATGGATTGGGCACGGGAGCATTACCAAAAGGATTATGCTCCGAACACGCGGGAGACGATCCGACGCCAAACCATGCACCAATTTGTGGCGGCTGGCGTCGCCATGTACAACCCAGATGATCCAAAGCGGCCGGTGAACAGCCCAAAGGCGGTTTACCAGGTCGAGCCGGCAGCCCTGAGACTGCTTGTCAGCTTCGGCACTTCTGAATGGCACAATAATTTGACGACGTATCTTTCAGAACGAGACACGCTGACGGCGAGATATGCGAAAGAGCGCGAGCAGCATAGAATTCCCGTCAAAATTGCACCGGGCAAAGAGATCACGCTGAGCCCCGGCGACCATAGCGAATTGATTCGCGCGATCATCGAGGATTTTGGCGCTCGGTATGTACCGGGCGGAATGCTCATTTACGCTGGTGATGCCGGCGACAAAATGGGCTATTTCGACGCTGTATTGCTGGCTGAGCTAGGCGTGAAAGTCGATTCACACGGCAAGATGCCGGACGTAGTGTTGTACTGTCCAAAGCGGCATTGGTTGCTCCTCGTTGAATCTGTCACGAGTCACGGCCCGGTAGATGGTAAGCGGCACGCGGAGCTGGCGAGGCTCTTTGCAGATTCGAAGGCCGGACTGGTCTATGTAACGGCGTTCCCAACCCGAGCGATGATGGGAAGATACCTCGGAGAAATCGCTTGGGAAACTGAGGTGTGGGTCGCTGATGCCCCTTCGCATCTGATTCATTTCAATGGCACGCGGTTTCTCGGGCCGTATCCCTGAACGAATAACCGTACCCCCTCAGCTATAAATCCACTCCCACGACCTGTTGTTTATTGCAGCGGCTGCCGCTTCACATATTTTTTGGCGATCTGCGGCCGTGAGATCATCCGACAGGGAATTATTGGAGTTGGCGGGGTCAAGCACATTACAGCCAATAATATTGTCACGGATGTATGTCAAAGTTGCCCAAACTTGGTCGGCGACGTTGGCGACAGGGATACCTTTGCAGGCCTCGATCGTCAGCATTTCCAGCAGGAAAGATTTTTTGAAGGGAACGGCTTTTTTAATCCGCCACAATTTCACAAGTCGGATGGCATCCGTTCGCCCGCTGCCGCGCACGGTATCAATGTGCTTTTTGAGGCTGGTTTTTAAACTCGTTTTTGTATCCGTTCGATACAGATTGGCCTCGTAATAATTAGCGTCGAGGGCACGGCCTGGAACAACATCAATGTGGAACCCGCCCTCGAAGGGCAGTTCCCATGACACCGTTTTCGAGTTTACGACTTTATAGTGCTGTTTTAGGACGTCGCCGACAGCATTATAAATGCCCTTGAGGGTATCCGTGATGCCCTGCGGCCAGTAAATCACAATGTCTAGATCGTACCGAGCGCGGACCATCGTCTTTTTTCCAAACGATCCGGCATAGTAAAAACGAGGATAGCCGCCCAAGGTTGAAAGCTGGCGTTGAATGATGTCTCGGAAATTAGTGAGCTGCGCAAACTCCTGGGTCGATACGTTCTGTTGCGCAAGCAGATTCAGCAGCCATTGGTCGGTGGTCGTCATTAAAGGTCGTCTCCGGTATTGATGGAAATTGCCCGGTTAAAAATGCCCTTCACATTGTCGTAAACGACTAGGGCAGGATGAGCCTTCGGCATGACCTCCATACCGCACGCAACCGCCACGGGGGCGGGCGCAGCCAGGAAAATGTGAAGCTCATTAAAGTGACCATGTTTGGCGATCAGCTCTGCCAAGCTATCACGATAAATTTTGCGAAAGGCGGCCAGGTCTTCCCGGCGACGCAAGAATTCAACGCCAGGTTCTTGCCCGCGCAGCGTGATTTCGTAGAGCGAAAATCGTTGGTCGATCTCGGCCGGCAAGGATTGCGCAGAGATGCGCCCGCTAAGCGACATCTGTAGAGCAACGCAATTTTGGTCCGTGCCGGCGCGGATCAAACGGAACTCATACTCGGCTATTGGCCCGTCTTCTCGCCACCGCCAGCTATTGTCGCGGTGGCGCTGAAAAACGTCGATTGTGACTTTGCTGCCGAGTTCTCGCCCTAACGCGATCAGCACGGGAATTGGAGCTAGGGCGAACACCGAATAATGCTGAACTTGCTTTGATGCTAGCTCGGCTTGCACGGCCGGGCGGAGTTGACGCTGTATCTGCTCGCGGGCGATCGCAAAGAAATTTACACTTTCGCGCTGCAAGGCTGTCAAATCAATCAGAGCGCCGGGCAAGCTCACAGGATAACGAGGATGTAACGCGGTGCGAACGTCCGGGGCTGGAATATCCACGGGTTGGCCGCCGATCGCTCCACGAACTTGAATGACCGTAGTCCGGTGTTCCGGGCCGTAAGCCGTGAGTGCAGCAATCCGATCCTCATGCTCGCGCTTGTGGGCCTTTAGCACTGCTACGGGATAATTTTGCGGCTCTACGTCGTCGACCAGATGGTGACACTTCTCACAAAGCAGCATGAGATTTTCAAAACTGTTGATTTCGGCAGGCCGGTCGGCATTCCCTCGGGCTCCGTCCTCTTTGAATGCAACGATATGTGCCTGTTGCGAAAAGTTGCCCGGTGTTGCTGTTACGGGATGCTGGAACAAATCCTCGTTGCACCCGCGAAATTCGCATCGGCCGGCGCTGCAAGCGATCAGCCTATATGTGACGAGAGTTTTGATGCCCCGTGCGGTCACGACGGACGACTTGGCTTTCTTCTGCCTTGTTGGACGGGGTTTTTTAGCGGCCATAGCGGCAGGGATTATCGGAAGGGGTGAACACTGATGCCTAGACCTTTATAGTGGATTTCCCGACCCTCAAGCCGGCACCTATTTCACAGCATGTTTATTTAAAATTTAGGGCTGAATCCAGCTCAGGCGAGACCAGAAACCCGCTAAATGGCTTCGCTGCGGGTTTCTTGTTGATAAAAAGTATTATTCTCTTCGCGCGTAGACAAATACATGTGAAGCGACTGAAACCATGCGCCGCATCGAATATAGCCAGCGATCCCGTCATCGCGGGTTTCTACTGAATGAGACACAAACCCTCCGCTCGATCTCCTAGGCTCAACTCGCCCGAGCCGTCGCCTCCCGCTAGGAGATCCGTCGCCACGGCATCGCCGACCAGCCGCTCCACCGCATCGCGCAACGGACGTGCGCCGAGCCGTGGATGGTACCCAACCCGAACCAGAAAGTTGAGCACGTTTTCACCCGCATCGATCCGGTGCCCCCGTGCGGCGTAGAACGCGATTTCCTCCTCCAGACGCAGCCGGGCGATCTCCACCTGCACGTCGTAGGTCAGGCGGTTGAACACCAGCTTTTCCGTCAGGCGGGCGTAGAGTTCGGGGCGGAGCGACTGCTGGGCGCGGGTGAGCACGTGTCGCTCCATCGTCGTGTATGCAGTGTGGTGCAGCCCCATGACCTCAGCGGAGCCCAGGTTGCTCGTCATCACGATGTAGCAGCGGCTCAGGTCGAGCGTGTTGCCGTCTGCCAGCGTCACGCGCGCGGCATCGAGCATTTGCAAAAATAAGTCGAGTACGCGGGGATGCGCCTTTTCGATTTCGTCGAAGAGCAGCGTGGCAACCGCGCAGCGGTCCAGCGCCGCACCCAGCAATCCCCGCTCGCCCAGGTGTTCGCCGAGCAGCAGCCCCACCGCGTTCTGGTTCTGGTATTCGCTCATGTCGAAGCGCTGCACGCTGCCGTTCCCAAGCAGGTACTCGCTGAAACACAACGTCAACTCGGTTTTGCCGACGCCGGTCGGTCCCAGGAACAGAAAACTCGCTTTGGGCCGGCCTGGCTTCGTTAGCCCGAGTTCTGCGCGCTGGAGGACGGCGGCTACTCGCGCGATCACCTCGGCTTGTCCGCGGATGCGAGAGGTGAAGTGTGCTGGAAGCTGGGCGAGTCGTTCTCTGGCGGGGGCGGCAGCGGCAGTCATGGTCGGGTGTAGGAAATCAATTGGTGTACGGCCGGATGAATTCTTTGGCGTGAGGACAGGACTGTTCGCAAAAGTGGCACCCATGCAAAGCACCTTGCTCTTCCCGTACATCAAAACCGCCGCCGTCACGTTCTTCACCGCGACCTCCGCACCCAAGTTCAGTGCGGGGTTGCTCAACCTCGGGTTCGTCCTCGCGCAGGCGGGCGGCACCGACTTTTCCTCGGGCGCTTCTACGGCACTGACCACCGTCATGCAGATCGGCTTTTTGATCGGCGTCGTGGTGATCGCCGGCGGTGGCATGGCCATCCGTGGCGGACGCGCCGAGGAAGGCAAGATGGCCATCGTCGGCGGCCTCATCATCGCGGGCGCTCCGGCCATCCTCAAAGCTCTCTACACCGCCTTCGGTTTGAGTGGATCGTCCGTGTCCGTGGGACAGTAACTGCAAGCTAATCCACCCGCATTCACCTCGATCTTTTATGAACGAGCACGGCGGCGGCCTGCGCTTTGCCGAAACCAACAGCGGAGAGGATTCGGAAGGCTCGATCTGGGGCATGGAAGGCTCGTCCTTCTTCGTGCTGATCGTCGGAGCTGCCCTGTCCGTCGGCATCATGCTCCTGATGTTCACCTCGATGGGCGCGTCGTTTAGCGCGTCTGTCGGGGTGGCGGCGATGCCGCTCGCCCTGACGCTCGTGTACGTGTTCGGCTTCAAGAACGGCCGCCCGGTGGGCTACGCGCTCGACAAGCTCGAACTCGCCATCGTCGGACGCCATTGGGCTCCCGACGCCAGACGGCAACCGCGGCACTTTTCCAAGCAAAACTAAATTTTCTCCATGCTCGAACAGGCTCCCAACGGATTTTTCGCCCGCGACCTCCTGGTTTTCGGCTCGCTCGACAGAGGCGGGATCGTCGCCAAAGGCTTTACCTTCGAGGCTCCCGACTTCCAGAACGCGGACGACCTCGAACTCAACCGCTTCCACGACCAGATCGCGTTGCTCCTAGCGACCCTCGTAGCGAACCAGCGCCTTCAGGTCCAGTGGTGCTGCGACAGCGACTACCGGCAGGAGTTGCTGCGTTACCGCGAGCACACGCTGGCCAGTGACAACGCGTGGACGCGCCGCAGTCGCAACGAGCGTTTCCTACGGTATTGGAACGCCATGAAGGAGCGAAAGCTCCGCCGCGAGAAGCTCACCCTTTTCCTGAGCCGCCGGATCGAGGCCGGGCCCGGCATCAAGCTCACTGGTGCCGCGTTGCAGAACTATTACGACAAGCTCTTGACCGAACTCGGCAGCGAGTTCGAGCAGTTCCACGAACTGGCTTCGTCGATCTTCACGGGTCAGGGCGCACGCGTGCTGCCGATGGGTGACGAAGAGCACTTCCGCAACTTCCACCGCTTCCTCAACCCCGCCGTCACGTCACGGTTCGACTACGATCCGCTCGCCACGTTCCGCCCGGAAAAGTCCATCCAGGAAAACTGCTGGCTCTCGGAATGCGTGGGCCTGCCGGATTCGGGCTTTTTCATGGACGGCCACTACCACGCCATTCTCACGCTTCGCCAGTGGCCCAAGGGGACGTTTCCGGGCCTGATCCGCCGCCTGACCGCCCAGCGCATCCTGGACTATTCTATCACAGTCAACGTGACCCCGTTGCCCGTGCGTAACGAGATCCTCAAGGAAGAAAAAGCCCACGACCGGGTGGCGGGCGACTATGCCGCCGAGAAGCGCGTGTCTTTTCTGTCCGTGTTGGCTAAGAAGGAGCGTAAGATCAAGGCGCTCATGGACGGGGTGACGCTGCCGTTCAACGCGCTCTTTGTCGTGCGCATCTGGGACCGGACCCGCGAGGGCTTGGCTGCCAGCACCGCGGCGATCAAGAGCGCCATCAATTCGATGAACGGCGCGCAGTATTTCGAGGCCAACGTCGCCACCACGACCAAGAAACTCTTTTACATGAGCTGGCCCGGTTGGGCCTGGGGAAAATACACGGCGCACGGTCTCTACGCCGAGAGCCACTACCTGCCGGACCTGCTGCCGTTTTCCAGCACGTTCACCGGACACCTCGCCACGGCGGAGGCAATCTACGACGGTGACGAGCAGAACATCGTGGGCATCAAGACGTTCTCGGGCGAGGCAGGCAACGTCAGTCCCCAGCACGCGGTGGTTCTCGGCATGTCGGGTGCCGGCAAGTCGGTCAACATGTGCGATTTGCTGACCCAGACCGAGCCGTACTACCATTACACCGTCCTCATCGAGGAAGGGCTTTCCTACGGCATCTACACCCAGACGGTGGACTCCACCGCGCAGCCGATCATCCTCCAGCCGGACGGCACGCTGACCCTCAATTATCTCGACACCCAGGGGCTGCCACTTTCTTCGTTGCAGCTGGCCACCTGCACAGCGCTGGTCTGCCGGATGATCGGCGAGGCGGCCGACGCGGATCGGCAGGCGTTGCGCCAGGCGCAGGTCGGCAAATACCTCCAGCAGCTCTACGAGGATGCCTTCCAGGACTGGAGCAACGCGCATCCGCTCCAGATCCAGGAGGTTGCCCGCGAGGCGCTGACCATCAACCGCTATCGCCGCGAGCGGATGCAGCAGGGGGCCACCTTGCTCGATGCCTACGCAGAACTGCGCGACCTTCGCGCCAGTGCCGAACGGGCGGACGAAGCGGAGACGTTTTTGCGCTCGTTCGAGGAAGGCGAGGTCGTTCGCTTCCTCAAGGAGCCGTCCACCCAGAAGGAAGTGATGCGCGTGGCGTTCGCGCGCTTTACGCCCGAGCAATACCCGACCCATTCCATGCTCCAGGAGAGCATCCAGCTTGGCAGCTACTCAGAAACCAACCGGGAAGCCGTTAGCCAGATGGCCGACATGCTCCTGCCGTGGTGCCGCCACGGAGCCTACGGCGCGCTCTTCGACGGAACTTCCAACGTCTCGTTAACCGGCCGCATCGCGCACTTTGAACTCGGCTACATCCCAGACGCCGCACGGGACCTTAAAACCGCCGCGGGCTTTCTGATCGCCAACTACACGCGCCAGCACATCGTGACGCTGCCGCGCGCGTTGCGCAAACGCATCGTCTACGAGGAGGTGGCTCGCTTCATGGACATTCCCGGCGGGCAGGAAATCGTCAGTGAGAGCTACGCGCAGCTGCGCAAGTTCAACGTCTGGAACGTGTCCATCGTCCAGCAGTACGCCCGGTTCAAGAACTCGGGCATCCGGCCAGTCGTCTTCGGCAATTCCAAGCAGTTTTTGCTCATGAAGCAAAATGACCGCGCGGACCTGGACGACATCGGCCGCGACATCGCCCTGCCCGAGATCGTGCGTCGACGCATCATGGGTTATCCCCTGCCCGAGCAGCAGCCCGCCAGCGCGCAAAAGTACGCCGCGTTTACCACGCTGCACCTCGACGCCACCCGGCCCGTGTGCGGCACGGTCAACAACGTGGTTTCCAAGGAAATGCTCTACTGCTCCAGCAGCAGCGGCGAGCACTTCGACGCCCGCGCCAAAGCCCTGCGTGCCTACGATGACCCGGTCCAGGGCATCGTCACCGAAGCCGCCCGCTAGAGCATCTTTTCCTCTCCTTTCTTTCCTCTTTTGCCAATGCACTCCAAACCACTTGCACTCACCTCGTCCGCCGTGCTGTTGGCGGCGATTTCTTTGACCGGATGCACTGCTCCCCAACTCCGCACCGGCGGCGACGTGGTGGGAGCCGCCGGGGGCGGCATCATCGCCAACAAACTCAGCCACGGCAATCCGTGGATCACCGCGGTGGGTGCCGGTGGCGGCGCGTTGATTGCCGACGTGGCGGGCAGCCAGATCGAGCACGCGCAGGACTCCGCCGAAAAAACCGGTTACCAGCGCGGCCAAAGCGACGCCACCAAGCAGCTCTACTGGGCACAGCAGGCCCTCCAGAAGCGTCAGGACGGCGAGGACCAAGGCCAGGTGTCGCTTTACGACATCCCGCTGCCAGAAACCAACGAGCAGGGAGCCATCCTCGCACCCCGCACCCGCACGCTGCGCATCGAAGAGTAACGCTCTTTCTACTCCCTCCCCTTTTTCCCGGACCCATTCACCCATGAAAACACGCCTCCTACATCCCGTCACCCTCCTCGCCGCCGGCGGTTTCCTCGCCGCGGCGGTGCCCCGCGCCCACGCGCAGTACATCGTCTACGATCCAACTTCGAACATCACCCAAACCCTCAATCACGTCGAGGACTTGGCCAAGTACGTGGACATGGTCAACAACCAGGTCCAGCAGATCGACAAAGCCACCCAGACGCTCACCCAACTTAACAACTACGTGAAGATCGTGGGCGACCCCTCGCAGATCGTCAATGTCACCGGGGCCAGTTCGACCGTCACGGAACTCAAGAGCACCGGCGTGAGCCAACCGATGAGTACCTTGGCGGGTTTGGCCAACGGTGGTTCCGCGTTGCAGAACAACGGAGGTGGGCTCTACGTCGCGGTCTCTGGCACCACGGCGTCGGGCAGCACCGTCGTGCACAACGATGAACTCTACCGTCGGTACGACGCCGTGGATCGCACCGTGTCCAACTTCCAGGCCGTGCAAAGCAACACGCTCGCGCGCATCCAGGCCCTGCGCACGGCGATGAAACAGACGCTCAACCAGCTCGACGCTGCCACGACGCAGAGCGAGATCGACAAACTCCATGGCGTGCTCGTCGCGCAGGCCAGCGCGCTCAACGATCTCCACGCTGAACAGGCCGCCGCGGCGCAGCAGGCCACGGTGCAGCACCTGCAAAATGACAACAACGCGCAGATGAAGCGCCAGGCCAACGCCGACGCCTTCGCGACGAGCTTTAATGACGCCTCCAACAAGTTCAACGGCGGCAATCAGTAGGAAAGAACCGGTGTATGCGACGCCCAAAGAATTTCCTGTTCCTGGTCCTTCTGCTTAGCGTAGTGGCGGTCGTCCTCGCGGTGGCCATCCACGCCGCGCGGGAACCTCGCCGGGTGGGTCCCGCGCCGTCCGCTGCGGCGGCGGACCATCAGTCACCGTCACCCGCGTCCGTGTCAGACCCCGTCTCGCCTAACGGCACGCCGTCCGCCGCCGCACAAAAGCGGGCCAAGGAATTCAACGACGCAACCAACCGGTTCAACGCTCCCGACGACCCGCCACGATAGCCGAGCTTCCCCCCTGCCCTCTTCCCCACTTCCCATGATCATCGCCACTTTCCCGACCTACACCCAGGTGTTGCCCGGCTTCGAGCAGGCTATCAGCGGCATGCGTAATAACCTGCTGCCCCTCATGAGTGTGCTCATGATCGCCAGCCTCGTCGGCGTGGCGAAAGAAGGCTACCGCGCCATTCTCTTCCACCTCATTTTGCTAACGATTCTGGTGGGACTCGCAGCGAACTGGCAGCCGTGGTTCCAACAGGCCTCGACGGCGGTCAGCGCGACGTTCACGGGCGACCAGTACGATGTCGCCAAACAGACCGAACGCTACCTCGTCCGGCTCCAGGTCAAAGCGGAGCAAAAGGATTCCGACGAGGGTTACGTGGAAGCATTTTTTCGCGCCATCATGGCCGGGGCGCTCCTGCTGCTGGGCTACATCACCAAGGGCATCGTGTTGTTGTTCCTGGTCCTGCAAAAAATCCTCCTGACCTTCGCCTACGCCCTCTCACCGATCTTCGTGGGCTTCTTCGCCCTGCGCTCCACCCGTGGTATCGCCGTCAACTACCTGATGACCACAGTGGGGCTGATTAGTTGGCCGCTAGGCTTCGCGCTGAGTGCCTGCGGCACCTACGGGCTGGTGCAATTCTTCAGCAACCTCGGCTACTTTTCGGTCGCCGGAAACGTGCTGATGCTCAACGAGGCTTTTTTCGCGCTGCTCATCATCGCGGTCTGGCTCCTGGTTTCGACCATCATCTCGCCGGTCATCATTTCCAAGGTCATGGCCACCGGCGCACAGGCCGGTTCCGCGTTGCTATCCGGCGTCGCCAACACCGTGGCCGCCGCAACGGGAGCCGCGGTCACGACCGGCGCGACGCTGGCGGGCGGCGCTGCGCTGGCAGGTGCGGGTGGAGCGGCGGCAGCGGGCGGAAGCGCGCCGGCGGCGAGCGAGGCAGGCACGGCTAGCGGGTCGACCGGCGGCGGGTCTGCGGGCATCAGTGCGGCGTTGCGCACCGCGACCGGAGCGATGCTCGGTGGCGGGGCCAGCTTGGTGGACGCCGCCATGAGCGGTGGCAACGGCCACGGGGCGATGAGCGGCGCGGTGGCGTCGGTCGTGCGCGGCAGCGGCTCCGGTCGTTCCTCCGGGGCGTCATCGGGCAAAGGCGGCTCACCGTCCCAAACGCCTCAGAAAGGCAAAGCTCCGCAATCAAATTCCGGCAATCAGCCTTCCACTTCTCCCACTTCCTCTCCGGGCGGCGGAGGGTCGGCCACCCCGCCTCCCTTGCCAGGCTCCGCCGGCGGCACCTCGATGACCACGCCCACCCCGCCGCCCGCCGCCCCGTCTGCTCCTTCCCCAAGCACGGCTGCTCCAAGCGGTGCGAAGCCTTCGGCGGGCGGCACGCCGGTCGTCATGCCTCCCCAGACGCCAAACCATCCGTCGGCCACCACTGGCGCGTCGACGGCCGGAGCGCCCTCCGCGCCCACAACCTCCACGGCATCCCCGAGCACCGGCGGCAGCACGACGGCTGGCGGCGCGCGCCGTGGTGGCACTTCCGCCGCTGGAAGGAAAAACGTCCCCGCTGCCGGAGCCACCCCGGACACCTCGCTCGACGGAGAAGTCGCTCGCATCATCGACTTCGACACCGGCAAGCCAATCGTGGGTAATTCGCTGCCGAAGCTGGGCAACTAACCTTTTTTCTTCTCCCACGTTATCGATCCGCTGTCATGGACCCAGTTCCTACCGCCACCCTCTACGAGCACGAGATCGCCGACACGCTGCCGGCGGCACCTGAACCGGCCTTTCGCCGCGCGTCGCTCGACCCAACGAAAATTTTCGTGGACAAGGACCGCACCGCGCTGCTGTGGTTTTTCGTGGCCGTGGCCGGTGTCGGCGTGGCCGTGGCCGAGCCGTTCTTCCTCGTGCCCGTGCTCAAGGCCCGCGAGCGCGTCGTGGTCGTCGACCCGAGCAACACGTACTTCGTCTCGCCCACCTTGGAGTTCGAGGAAGCCTCGGCCCTGCACACGGCGCAGGCTCGGCTCGCCGCCGCAGCGTTCCTGGAGCGCAACCCGGAGAGCTTCGACAACAAGGAACTCCTCCAGCGCCTCTTCGGCAAGATGGCGCTCCAGGGCGCTTACCAGCAGCAGACGAAGGCGCAGGAGGAATTTCGAGGTAAGCAGATCCACCAGAAGCCCGAGGTTGCCGAGGTGACGATCCTCGAAACCCGCAGCGATTTCGTGCTCTGCCGCGTGCGCGGCCAGCTCGTCCGCGCGGGTATCTTCAACGACCGGCCGTTCACGGAAGCGATCCCCTTCACCCTTTCGCTCAAGATGCTGCGCAACCCCGACATGCTTTCCAACGCCCGCTTCCCCACCGTGGTCAGCGCCTTTCGCTACGACGAAAAATGACCCGAAGACCCTTCTCCTTTGCCGCGAGCCTCGCGGCCCTCGCGTTCTGCGCCGGCCCGGTCCAAGCCGCGCCGGAAAACCCCTCGATCCGCAACTATCCCCTGGACGAGTATTCGGTGCAGACGGTCCCTGTTTCGTGTGACACGGTGACCACCGTCAGTTTCCCAGGCCCCATCACGGCCATCCAAGGCAGCCGGTTCACGACCGGCGGCGGACGGTTGGACCTCTTTCAGGTCGATTACAACAAGGGTAGTTATTTTCTTTCGCTGCGCACGCTGGAGCGCGGCGCGCGGGCAAACCTCAACGTGGTCTGGAACCACAAGACCTACGTGCTCGACGTAGTGGACAGCACCGAGCCCGTGCTCTCGGCCATTTTCGTCTACGGGGGCGTCAACAAGCGGACGGCCTCTCCGGCGGCCGTCACGCCCAACCGGCTGCTGGGCATGATGGACAAAGCGAAATCCTTTCCGCTGCTCTCCGCCAACTATCCGCAGGCGGTCGCCGACGTGGAGGTCGTCAAGCCCGGCACACCCACCGACTACCCGCAGTTCGTCGTCACGGTGGACGAGGTGTACCGCTTTCCGCAGGCCGACACGCTCGTCTTCCGGCTGACCTTCAAGAACAAGACGACGGAGACCGTCACCTACGCGCCGAACCTGCTCGGCATTCGCGCGGGTGACCTCGTGTTCACCAACGCGATCAGTGAAGCCAGCGGCACTATCCCGCCCAACGGCACCGAGCCAGCTTACATCGCCATCACCGGCACGCCCACCGGCGGGCGCAACGACCTGAGCGTCAAGAACCCCTTCTACGTGGTCGTTTCTTCGCCCGCGCCCGCGCCCTCGCTCTTTCCCGCCCGCAACGACGGCGGCGGCAACGCCAATGCGCGCGGGGACGGCAAGTCGGTCGTGGCCCCGCTGCCGCGTCGATAACCTAATAGTCTAATACCTTTTTAACTTTTCCACGGGATGAACCCGCGCAAGATCGTCGTCTTCTTGAAAACCCCGACGGGCAAGCTCCTGAGCTTCCTGGTGCTTTTCGGCCTGGGGCTGGCGTTTGCCGGCACGGGTCTCAAATCCTGCCGCCGCGACGCGGGTGAGTTGACTACGCGCATCACCAAGGCGGCGGGCATTTCGGGTCCCGTCAAAACCACGGAACCCATGGTGCCCTACGATCCGAAGCCCACGCCGGGTCCCGCGCCCAGTCCGACACCCACGCCGGTCGTGGCTGAAGCCACAGCGACGCCGACTCCTGGTGCGCAGCAGAAGGTGCAGATTCCGCCGCTGTCTTTGTACTACAACACGCCGCCGGAAGGAGCCGAGGACGAAACGGCGGGCGTCTCGGAAAACTATGCCCCCTTCGGTCGCCTGTTGCAGTGCAAGCTGGTCGTCACGGTGGATAGCTCCTCCATCCGCACTCCCATCATCGGCCTCGTGACCGAGGATCTCTGGCACGACGGTCGGCTCGTCGTACCCGCCGGCACGGAAATTCATGGTCAGGCCCGGCTCGACCGGATGCGCGAGCGCATCGCCTCGGAAGGTGAATGGACGCTGGTTTGGATGAGCGGGCTCGAACTGCCGATCTCCGGGCTGGCGCTCGACCTGGAGAAAAAGACCGACGGTACCTTCGAGATCACGGACGGCAGCGCGGGCCTAAAGGGCGACATCCTGCGCGCCGACAACACGGCGGAACTCAAACTATTCGCCGCCACGTTCCTCTCCGCCGGTTCCCGCGCGTTCATCAACACGAACGACAACAATCTGCTGGGCGTGCCCGTCGCTCAGGCCACGGCTAAGACAGCAGCGCTCGCGGGCACCAGCAGCGTGCTCGACCAGTATTCCGCGCAGATCCTTGATTCCATCAACCGCGACGGCGTGTTCGTGCGCGTGCCTGCCGGCAAAGCGTTCTACGTGTACGTCACCCAGACGCTCGACGTGGGCAAGGCCACGGTCGGCAACGTGGCCGTGGCCAAGGGCGAAGCCGAGGCGCAACGCCGCGCGAACCAGGGGCTTCCCGGCGGTGGCGGCTCACGGCGCGGCGAGGGTGCCGCCGGTGAGATCGAGCGCCTGCGCGCCTCGCTCCTTAACGGCGGCGGATTGCCGCGCACCAATAACCTCGATCCCACCCTTTCCACCGAACTCTCCCGATGAAGATCGCCGCTCCTGTTCCGAACTCTTTCCTGTGGTGTTGCGTCCCGCTCGCCAGCCTCGCGCTGCTCGGCGGATGCGCCACCCATCCCAAGACGGTGGTGGTTTCTCCGCTGCCGCGCGACGTGCCGGGAACCACGCTCGCGAGCGACGGCATCGAAAGCGTGCGCTACACGGAAAACATCAAGGCGTATCCGGTCAACCGCTACGTCGATCCCGCCAACCGCGGGATCATGCACGAGGGACATACCCTCTACCGCGTGGAAACCAGCGCGCGCTGGAACCTGCGCCCCAACCAGCCCGTCGCCGTGCCACTGGGACCTTCGGTGGCCGTCGTGCGCAACCCCGCCTCCCATCCCGGGCCTCTGCCCGGTGAGCTGACGGCCGAGCTTTCGAGGCAGAAGGAGGCGACGCGCACGGTGGTCGCCCAAGGCGAACGCCTGAGCGGCAGCATCGACCGACTCCAGAACGCGCTCAACCAGACCGTCGAGATGGCGCAGGAGCAAAAGAAAATGCAGGTCGATCTTCACCGGGCGCAAGGACGCATCGAGCAGCTCGAAAAGGAACGCCAGGACCGCGAAACCTCGGGCGGCACCGCAAACCTGCTCCCACCCCCGCCCTTACCCGCCGTGACCCCGGACGCTCAAAAGCCGGATGGCTTCGAGTCACCTTGAAATGGGTGTGGTCAGCATCCCGCTCCCGCTTTTTCTAAAGACGCAGTTAGGCAAACCCGAAATCCGAGCCTCCACCATTCCAACCATGGCCCAAGCCGCCGCACCCGACACGATCCAGGTCACTTTCGATCTCGACCGGAAAACCTTCGACGACTTCAAGTCTGCCCGCGACCAGTGGGAAGCTTCTCTGGGTGTTGCACCTGACGTGGGTTGGCTCCTGGCCTTCGCCTTGCAAACGACCGACCCCATCCAGACCGTCGAGATCGCCGACGAGATGGCGCTCGACTACCTGCGTAACCGCATCTCGCTGCCTTAAAAGAGGAGGTCCACGCCCATGCAACGCAAACCTAATGCCGCACAGAACCCCGCCGCCGCCGAGGCACGGCGTCAAGACGCACAGGAGCCCGGAGCAAAGTATCGCACCAATCCCCAGGTGGAAGCCGACCTGGCGCAGTGGCGTGAGCGCAATCCCGCCCAGGTCGAGTACGTCAAAGACATGCCACGCGAAAGGCTGGAGAACAGCTACTTTTTGCGGCTCATGCGCGCGGAGCGCCAGCGCGAGGCTGCCAGGGAAGCTATCGCCGCGCGGTTCATGGCGGACGAGCCGCTTTTGCAGGTCTACATGGTCCGCGCGCAGAAGCTCGCCAGCAAGATGAACCTGGGTGCGGGTGAGGAGGCGCAGTTGAAGGCCGCGGCGCTGGACCTGTTCCTAAGCGACCGGCGTAGCAACGCCATTACCACACGCAAACTCGGCCGCAGTCAGCAGCAGGCGACGGGCGAACAAACCTCGCAGCCTAGCCGCATCCGCCCTTAAAAGCGGCGGGAGCCGACCGCCGCCAATGGGCGGCGCTGGGTCAAACCAGGGCAAATGCCCGCCGTTATTCACAGTCGGCCTGCCTTTGGCGTTCAAGGCAACGCCAATCGCTTTGAGCTTTGTCCGTGCCGGGCTCCGGCGACCGGCAGGCGGCTGCCGCCACTCTCCTGTGAATAACGAGCCCTAGATCGCCCCCGCGCGTTCCTTCAACGCTTTCATGCGTTGGATTGCCGCCGCTGGTTCTAAAAACAGGAGACTGTCTACTTCGGGCTTCGACGACCAAACTGCCGTGGTTTCGTTCCGACGGCATTCTGCACTGACCGTGCTTCCAAAGTAGCGTTGTACTTTTTGCAACGTTTCGGCGCTTGGCCGGACCCGGCGCCAATGATCAAAGAATGGCTTCTCACCTTCTTTGTCGTACCCCCGGTCACCTGTGCGGCAAGATGCCAGCAAGCTTTTGATGTCGTCCTCTTCGGGTGAAACGATTTGCTGACCTTGTGCAATATCATCCAAAGTGGCAACCAACTGCGAGAAGAACCGCCGATTGTTTCTCTGGCCCCCATCATTCACCAAAGCATCGCCGATTACCCGATACGCCTCGTTGGGCACCTTCTCAGAGATTTTACCGTTCTCAATGGCACACTGCCATCCTACGTTTAGCGTTTCGACTCCCAGGAGAAGCGTCTGTGAACGGCTAAAGAGTATGCCTCGAATCGAGAGACGACCAAATTCATAAGGAAACAAAAGAGCTTCGCTCTTTTGGCTTTTGGCCTTTGCAAAGAGGGCTGGTAGCAGGAAAGACAGATCGACCATGATCAGCCGACCACGGAAGCTCGGCCACGGGATAGCCAAGCAGGTTTTACGCTCAGGCATTTTCTTCTTTTCGCGCGATGGTCGAGGCGTCTTCTTCGAGCGCCGCCCGCAGGCGCGTGAAGCTGGCAAGCAGTCCCGCGAAGTTTGGCGGACCGCCGAAGTAAAGCCCCCGCTCGGATTCGAAACGTATGCTCAACCGGGCCGTTTGTTCGCGGGTGAGGGCAAACACCGGGCTGCGTCGGAGATCGAAAGCTTCAGGATCAAGATCGGCATCATAGAATCGGTTGCTCACCTCGATGGCGGCGCGCAGCAAAACCGGGAGTTCCGGGCTGCGCACGAAGCCCTCAATTGCTGGCAACTTCTCAAAGAGTTGCGCCACATCATAAAGATGGCGCGGGCTAAACCGCTCCAGGTCGTTGTGGACCAAGGCAACGTGGATTGCCAGGAGTTTCTCCACCAAGGTGCGGCTCGGGTCCAGGAGTTCCATGGCAGACGGTGCCAAGTCCTCTTCGTACCCGTCCAAAGCAGAGGGATCATCCAAGGGGAACTGTGCTAGGTGTTCGGCGATCAGTGAGTTTAGCGGCAGGGAGACATGCGGGTGGCTGCCACCTCGAAAGCCCATTTCGATCAACACTGTGTTGAAGGCATCCGACCGTCCGCTCTCCGCTGTCGGGATGGGGTAACGCAGATAACCGTGGTAGGGGCCACGGAAGTAAAAGAACGAGAATTCCCCTGCGGCAATGCTCTCCCTGGTCGGCAGGCGTAGCGGGGTGGCGGCTTCCACCGTGGCGCGGACCTGCTTGAGCAGCCTTTCGCGCGCCCCTCCACCTGCGGGCACGTCGCCATATGCCGGCCCGGTCAGGAGCAGGTCCACATCTTCGGAAAAGCGGTCGATCACTTTCCATCCTTTGGAGAGGCTAGTGCCACCCTTGAAGATCACTTGGCCTCGCAGTCGCGCGTCGGTCGCGACGGCGCGCAACACGCGCGTGGCCCAGTAGTCTTTGAGCACCAGCACGGGCAGAAGCTGCAAACGCTCGGCCACGATCCGCACCAGCGCCGGAAAGTCGGGATGATCGCTGAGGAACGCCATGGTTTCCTCTAGACGGGATCAGCCACGATCCGCCAGTTCGCGGCGTGTTTGAGGGCACGCTCCGCCTTCGCCGGAAGATGGTAGCGCGAGAACGCGTTGAGGCTCCGGCGCAGACGTTCCAAGGCCGCACGGTCCACGGTCGCGCCGCGCTCGGCCAAGAGATCCTCACCCAAAGCGCCGAGCAGCGCACGCACCCGCGGCGGCTCCACCAGTGCGTAGCGGGCCAGTCGCCGATAATTCAGACGGTCGGTAGCAAAGAGTGTTTTGAGGCGGGTGAGCACCGCCGCCGGGTCGGCATCCGGAATGGCGCGAACTTCGCGCAAGGCATCCAAAGTGGCGCGCTCGTCCGCCCGGATGCCTGGTTGACCATTCAAGGGACGCTCGCGCATGCGCACCCGCAAACCACGCGCTGGCGGTCCGGAACGCACGCGGCGCGGAGCGGCACGCACGAGTTCCGCACCGCTGACTTGGGTGGTCAGCCCGAGGCGATTGTATTGCGCCAAGCCTGTTGCCAACGGTTCAATTCCCTGATGCCGCAACGCGATGTCCGTCACGGCGTTCGGATCAGGACGGCTGGCACCAAAAGTAGTTTTGTGGGGGCGGTGATAGATGCCCCGGCGTACGCGGTGCACCTCGCCTTTTTTGTGCAGGCGTGAGAGCGCTGCCGCCACGGCCAAAGGTTCCAGATCGGCGAAGTCCGCGAAGCGCCACAGCTTATCGGTCGCCCCACTCAGAATGCGGCGGCTGACCTCGTTGGCAACGGAGGCAGATCGTGGTTTGTTCATTTTTGATCCGGATCTTTCGTGCAAACCATGGTGAAACCTGGACTTAATGTCAACTAATTGCCGCCAATTAGTTGACATTAAGTAGCGCGAAGCGTCAACGGTGCGGGTGTTGCCGGATGCCGTGAAGCGGAACGCATTGGCATGGCTCGGACCTGGCCAAGATGGCCGCCGTTATTCACAGTCGGCCTGCCTTTGGCGTCGCGGCGACGCCAATCGCCTCAGAGCTTTGTCCGTACCGGGCTCCGGCAACCGGCAGGCGGCTGCCACCACTCTCCTGTGAATAACGGGGAAAACCCGCACAGCGGCGCGTCGCCAACTCCGCACAAAGCGACGGACAAAAGTCCGAACGTGGACGATATTTAGCGCATGAGCGCGTGGACAACCCAGGTCCGTGTCGGCACCGCTTCCTGGAGCGAGCCGGAGTTTGTCCGCGCCGGCTGGTATCCGCCGGGCTTGGCCGCCGGCCAGCGGTTGGCGTACTACGCGCGGCATTTCGATCTGGTCGAACTCAACAGTTCGTTCTACGCGCTGCCACAGGCCCGGCAGTGCGAGCGGTGGGTCGACGAAACGCCGCCTGGCTTCCTCTTCGACGCCAAGGTCCACCGGCTGCTTTCTCGCCACGCGACGCGGCCCGACGCGCTCCCTGCCGATCTGCGCGACCAGGTGGAAGTCACCGACCGTGGCAACGTCGTGCTCACGCCGATGCTGGAAGAGGAGATGGTGGGACGTTTGCTTGATGCCGTGGAGCCACTGGAGCGGGCGGGCAAGTTGGGAGCGCTGCTCCTGCAACTGACGCCGAGCTTCGCGCCGCGTGCCTGTGACTTGGGCCAACTCGAAGACCTCCTACGTTTGCTCCGAGGCAAAGGACAAACCACACGGCAGATCGTGGTGGAACTGCGCAGCCGTGGCTGGCTGGAGGGCGCTCACCACCAGGAAACCGTCGCGTTTTTCCGGGAAGCGGGGGTGACCTTGGCCAGCATCGATGGCCCGCCATCGGACGGCCAGAAGCATTCGACCATCATGCCCGCCGTGGACGAGATCACCGATGAGCGGTTGACCTATCTGCGCCTCCACGGCCGCGATCCCAAAGCCTATCTCACCGGACGAACCGTGGCCGAGCGGTTCCACTACGATTACAGTGACGGGGAGCTGGACGAGGTTTTGACGCGGGCGAAACATCTGGCCGCCGCTTCGGATGCCGTGCACGTGGTTTTTAACAACAACGCGAGAGATTTTGCTCCCAAAGCAGCTGAGCGGCTCCGCCGACGGCTCGGGCAGGTTGCCACCGCCGTCGCCTCTCCTGCCACTGCCGTCGCTCCCGATGTTGCCGTTCGCAAGCCCACCGGACGCCTCAAGCAGGGCATGCTTTTCTGACCGCGCGGTTGCTTTTCGCAAAAAAAAGCCTCCTGGCCGTCGTGGCGACGTGCCGGAGTGCTTTAGACTGCCTCGTCGTGTCCAGTGGTCGCGACTTGGGCCGCCTGGACCAGGTCTGATGCCCCTCGTTCCTTCAGCAGGAGCGCGAACGCTTGCAAACCGAGCTGCTGGATGGGTTCGCCCGAGTTCTGGAGGAACTCCCGCCAAGCTTTGGGCAAGTAGGTTTCTACCTTTTCCAGGCCTGAGGCTTTGAGCTTTTCGCGGTGGGCGCGGACGTTTTCGCGCACCTGGCTCTTGCGGTCGAGGGGCGAAGTGGGCGGGCGTCCTACCTTTGATGGGGTTGCTTCATTCCTGTCTTCGCCGACGGCCTCTTTTGGCACGGAACCGCCGGAACTTTTTTTGCATGCTACACCCTTTTGTGATTGCATTATGATTACATGTAATCTAAATTATTGGGTAGTTCGGCATGCCGGTCAAGCCGACCGGAGCCGGAGCGAAAAAACCTGAATCCAATCCCATCCATATGACCAACCTAGTGCTCCATTGCGGCGCTTCCAAGATCGAACGCGGCGCGCTCGCCACCGTCCCGACGCCTCAGACCACCGAGAGCTGGTTCCCCATCCCCCACGCCGCCCTCATCGAACGGGTTGAGCAGACTCTCATGGCCACCAACATGCGCGTCGTCAACGAGGCGCACGGCCTGTCCGCGGACGGTCTGCGCTACTTTGGTCTGCTCGGAGTCGCCAACTGCCAAGAGACCGAGGACTACGCCTACGTGCTCGGCCTGCGCAACTCTCACGACAAGCGGTTCCCCGCCGGGCTAGCCGTGGGTGCGAGCGTGTTCGTATGCGACAACCTCTCCTTCAGCGGGGAGATCAAGATCGGCCGCAAACATACCCGACACCTGGACCGCGACCTGCCGCGGCTGGTTTCGAGCGCGGTGGGCCAACTCGCCGACCGTTGGCACGAGCAGGCCCGCCGCATCGCGGCCTACCGCTCCCATGAAATCGGTGATAAGCAGGCGCACGACCTGATCCTGCGCGCCCTGGAGGCGCGGGCCATCACGCTCACGCAAATCCCGCGCATCCTCACGGAATGGCGCGCGCCGCGGCACGTGGAGTTCCGCGTGGACGGCAAAACCGCGTGGCGCTTCTTCAACGCCGTGACCGAGGCCGCCAAAGGCAGCGGGCTGTGGAGCCTGCCGACGCGCACCCAAGCTCTCCACGCCCTTCTCGACACGGAGGTCGGCCTGTTCGGCCGCAACTAGGAGACGAACCAACCACCCACCAAACGAAAAAGAGCCCCCGCGTGTTGAAGCCACGCGGAGGCCCAGATTTACAACACTACCCTCTAAAGAATAGCATCCCATGACTAGCACCCAGATTGTCCCCGCGCAAACTGACCAGCGCGCCGTCTCGCTCAGCGCGTCCCCCGAAACCTCCGCGCTCACCGTCGAGCAGGTCCTCGGACAGGTGACCCTCATCCAGCGGATCATGTCGGCTGCCATGAAGGAAGGCGAACACTACGGCCGAATCCCCGGCTGCGGTGATAAGCCAACCTTGCTCAAGCCCGGCGCAGAAAAACTCTGCCTGCTTTTCCGGTTGGCTCCCGCCTACGACGTGGACGAACGCCAACTCGAACGCGGCCACCGCGAGTGCCGCGTCACTGCCACGCTGACAAGCATCGCCACGCAGGTCGTTATCGGCCAAGGCGTCGGTTCGTGCTCGACCATGGAAGGCAAGTACCGCTTCCGCGCCGGTGCCGCGGAACCCAGCGACCGCGCCGTGCCCCGCGCCTACTGGGAGATTCTTCAGGAAGATCCCGCCAAAGCGCAGGAACTCATCGGTGGCAAGGGGTTCTCGGTCAAGAAGGTGGATGGGCAGGGTTGGATGATCGCCAAGGGCGGCGAGAAAGTGGAAACCCACAACCCCGCCGACCACTACAACACCGTGCTCAAGATGGCGAAGAAACGTGCGCTAGTAGACGCCGTACTGACTACAACCGCCGCCAGCGACATCTTTACCCAGGACCTGGAGGACATCAGCACGAGCCCCGCCACGATGAAGCCGGTCGCCGAGGTGCCGTCCCTCGCATCCCCGGCCCCTCCCCAGGTCGCCGTCGTCGAAACCCTGTCTCCACGCGTGGCTGCCATGTCCACCGATAGCCCCCCTCAACCAGGCGGCGCGTCGGAGGCTTTCGACGCCCCAGCGACGGACTTCCGCCACACGCCGATTCACTTCGGGAAAAACCGTGGGTTGACCCTGGCCGACCTTTCTCCGCAGCAGATTCACTGGTACGAAACTGAATGGATGTCAAAAAAGGAAGCTGAGGGCCTGCGCAACGACAGAGACAAAACCCTGGCTGCCGGGCTAAAAACCTACCGGGTTTGGCGCGAGGCAGAGAAGGCGGTCGCGGCTGGCTCCGAGTCCAGGAAGAAAAACCGGCCGATCCGCGTGCCGCAAGCCTCCCCGGCAGCCTGAGCAACGAACGGTCGAGAGGTTGTCTGCCCCGGGTTTCGCCGCCAGCAGGCACGAGCTAGGGCGGCTGGACGGCATTCATGTCAGGCAGCTTCGGGAAGGGACCTGTCCGCCGCCGTCAACCAGCCCGGAGCTGCGAGGAAGAGGATGACCGGCCTGATCAGGCTTTCGTGCCGACGCCTTTAAAGAACGTGTAGCAGAACACACCGTCTGCCTCCGTCGTTCGGTGGAGGCCGCGGATACCCGCATCGAAATCGTCGGGGGCGATGAGGCCCGCTTTGATCGCGGGTTCGCGCACACCCTCGATCATCGCCGTAAAAGTTCTTCGGGTGAATCCTTCCACGAGGTCAGGCCGGCTGGCATCGACGTACATGGTTCGCGGCGAAGCGCGTACGCTCTCGAAGCCGGCCTCTACCAGCAGCGGGTAAACCTGCCGGCCGATGAGCGCATCGCCGCCGGCTTGGCGCTGCAGAGCGACTTGGCACTCGATGACCGCACGCGCTGCGGCGCTTTCGGGGTGGAAGTACGTCGAGCCATGGTCGCCCTCGATGAGCGTGAGGGTGCCGCCGGGCTTGAGCAGGCACCGGAGAGCCGCCAGGGCTTCGACCGGCCGCGCCAAATGCTCCAGAACAAAGCAGACGAAAACGTGGTCGAAGGAAGCCTCCGCGTAGGGCAGGGTGAAAAGGTCGGCCTGCTGAAGTTCCACGTTGGTGATGCCGGCAAGGTCGGTCCTGCGTTTGGCCTCTGCCACGGAAGTGGCGCTCACGTCCACGGAGATAAAGCGCGTCGCCGGGCTGCGACGGGCCAGGGTGATGGTTTGGGCACCCACGCCGCAGCCCGCCTCCAGCACGTGGCTGCCGGCAGGATAGGATGTGTCGGCGTGCAGGAGGTCGACGAGCGTGCCGGCCTGATCTTGCAGGCGCTCGTTCTCGCGCGGATCATAGCCGTGGACGTACGTTTCACTCATAGGGCTGCTATCGCTGGGAGCCCGACGCCGCCAAGCTCCGCGGCGGCCGAAGTCCATGCGTTGGAGCGCATGGTCAAACCGGTGTGACGTAACGGGCCGGGTTCTGGTTGAACTTGGCCGAGGCACCGGCCGGGATGCTCAGGCTCTTCCAGGTGGGGCCGGCGTAATGCTTGGCGACGTAGACGATCTGACCCACGTGGTAGGCGTAGTGCGTCAGTTGCCGGTTGATCGCTTGCAGCGCGCTCAGGGGCTCTCCCCGGATGGTCACCGTCCGTCCGACATCGGCATCGCCTAGTTGGCCGAGCGACGCGAAGAGCGTAGCCCAACCGCGCTCCCATTCATCCGTCAGGCGCTTGCGGGTGTCGCCGGCGAGGATAGAAAATTCCGTGTCGCGGTCGCGGCCGGGTTTCTCACCGTCCGAGGTCAGAAAGTCAGTCCAGCGGGAGAGCAGGTTGCCCGCGGCGTGCTTGACGATGATGGCGAGGCTGTTGTCGCCCGCTGCCGGGAGGGCGAAGAAATGGTCGTCGGTTACCTGCGCCATGGCGTCATCCGCGAGGTTCTTGAGGCGCTTGAACTCGCGGACGACCAATTGGATATAGCTTTCCTCGGACATGAATCGAGCGACCGAACGGACCCAAGCTTAGCGGCAGAGACTGGCCATGCAAGACGCGCAAGAACAGAAAAAACGGGAATGCCAGCCGCCCTTCGCTGGAACGCCGTGTCAGGCGGCGGATGAAAGCAGACAAGACAGGACCAGCAAAACCAACGCGACGAGCAGCACGCCGACGCGGACCGCGTGGAGCGCATCCCAGCGTCGGCGCAGCTCCCGCCAGTCGGCCGGCAGGGCCTCCGGCTGCCAACGGGCCACCTGGTTGTTGATGGGCACCGGCAGGAGCACGGTGTAAACGATCATGGCGGCGAAGAGGCCTGCCGCCGCCAGCGCCAACCCGTGGCCCGGCGTGCCGGTAGGCCGCGCAAAGAAGGCCACCGCGCCGCTCAGGAGCAGAGTCAGCGCGTACCAGAAAGGCATGGCGCGGCCCAGGGCTGCCGCCAGAGTTTGGGCGGCAAGGACGTGGGTGGCATCGTCCAGGGCGGAGATGCGCGGGTGAAAGAAGACGGCAACGGCCAACTCGTTGCCGACCATTGTGCCGGCGACCAAGATGGCCGCAAGCTCAAGGAGGTAGGTGGAAGAGAGCATGGTAGGGCGTCAGCAGGAAATCAGCGTAGCCACCCGACAGATGATAGGCATCCTACGGACGCAGAAAGAGGCGTCAAGATGAAGCCTAACAAGCTCCCAAGTTTGCTCCCGACCCAAGATGTCGCCAAGGACGTTCGTTGGAGCGATTGGTCAGGAGTTGCCTTGCATTTAGCAACCAGAACGTCTTGTTGCATTCAATCTCGATTGCAGCAATCTCCGATCGACGGAATTGATGTACGCAGGCATAGGTTACGCTTGAAAATGGCCATCGTAGGCCCATGCTCGCTCCACGGCCCATGCGTGCGAGCGACCCATCGCAAAACTCCGTTCGTGAACCGGGCTTCCCCGCCTCAACGCCGTTCGTGACACAATCGCGGGTAATGCTCACCAGCATCGAGCTATTCGACCGGGTGGCCGAGATCGAGTGCGCCACCACTCTCAAGAACAGCCGCAAGGTTCCCACCGAATTCGATGGCGTGGCTGTCTGCCTGGCGAACTGGGCCGCGATCTACGGTCCCTTTGCCAGTCTGCGCATTTTACAGGTGGCGGTGCGCGCGCTGTTGACGCCGGTGTGGATGCCCCGTGGCCAACGACCCCGTGCAGGCAGGCTCATGCGCCTGTGGGTCCGCTACAGCGACTACCGCCGGCAGAGACTTCAACTTTCCAGCCCGACGCGGCGCAGTTCCGCGCGCATCGCTTCATAGCTCATGCCGGGATCGATCCGCAAAGCTCCGACCTTTTCCGAACGGCCGTCCGCAAGGCCTTCCTCCGTCCAGGCCCGCGCCTGCTCGTCGCTGATCTCGTGGCCTTCGATGGCCATTGATGCCTGCACGGCCCGCATTCGGGCGAGTTGTTCGTCGGTCAATGCCACGTGAACATTCTACCTAATTTGCTCGCTCAAGGCAATGATCGAAACGTATCGCAGCCGCGCCGAATTTGACTGGGAACGCATCCAGAAGATTGGCTTGCTGCCCGGTGTCGAAACCTTGGGTCAATATGACGGACGGGTCTTCAAAGCTCTGACGGTCGCCAAGGAGTTCGTGCGGCAGTTCCCGACGCTCAATCCCTCCCTGGACTACATGCGCATCCTGCACCGAATGGTTTTTCACGAGGTGCATCCCTGGGCGGGAGAAATCCGCCAACCCGGTCGCCTGCCACCGCGGGTGGGCGGCTTCGTCACGTGCGAGCCAGAGCGGCTGGGAACCGAACTGCGGATGCTGGAGCACCAAACCGCCGAGTTGCTCGCCAAGACGGATCGACAGGGAACCCTGCGTGTCATCGCGTTCCATCATGCCCGTTTCGAGATGCTGCACCCATTTCTGGACGGCAATGGCCGCGTGGGGCGTTTGCTCGTCGAGTCGCAACTCAACGCCAGCCCGTTCGGCGCACGAGAACGGCCGGAGGTGCCGCGCCAGGAATATGGCGACGCGCTCCAGACTTCCAGCCGCATTTCCAATCTACTGCCATTAGTCAACCTCCTACGCAAGCGCGAAGGCCTCGCCAAACTTGACCAGCGCGTGGTGGAAGCGCCGTTCTGGCTCGGTCAACAGTTCGACCACGAAAAGAGATCCGCACTGACAGTGGACCAGGAACTCGAACGCTCACGCCGCCTCGTGTCGGGGCGGGTGCGCCAGAGTCAGTAAAGCAAGCTGACGTTTTCCCCGGTTCGATTTTCCCAGGAAAAGCGGACATCATTCGGCCGCCGCTGACAGGGATTTTACGCCACGAATCGCTGCCGGATGTTGGCGAGCCGTTGCTGGTGCTTAAAAATGCGAATGCGCTGGATGCGTTCTTCTCTGAGCACGAGGTGTCGCTCCATGGCGTGCCACGCTTCCAGTTTGGCGAGGATGGGACTCCGGTCCTGACGCGCGTACTTTTTAAGATCACGCATGTTATTGTAGCGGGTAGGTTCCGCCCGGGTGGCACGCGCGCGGTTGAGCACCCGCAGGGTGTACATGATGTCGCGCGGCGTCTCTGAAAACAGTTCGATCCATTCCTTTCCGTCGATGTGTCTGGTGTTACCGGTTCGCATGGTGAGGGGTACTAAAACAAGACCCGCTACCGCCTCAAATCACCCTTGCTGAACCCGCACACTCCCAAGGAAGAAATCCTGTCGCTAACACTTGGCAGGCAAAGTCTTGGAGGCGGTTTTAGAAAAGGTGTAAACTCGTGAAAATCTTCGCTCAGCGCGGCTATCACCCGCGGGAACTGCGTCTAATTCAAGCAGTTATGTACTATTCAATTTTTGTCTAGTCCAAACGCGATGGTGTGGTGTGGCCATCCATGCCCAAACCATTTCGTCCGAACAAAAAGGGCAAGCAACCCAGCAAGTCGCTCCACACGCCCGCCTACGTACGCATCCGCATGCTGATGCGGGACACCCGTTACGCCGCGGACCTCAGCCAGGAGGAACTGGGGGAGAAGCTGGGACGCGAGCAGATCTACGTCAGCCGCTGTGAGTCGGGATTGCGGCGGGTGGATCTGCTCGAATGGTTGGAGGTAATGATGGCGTGCAAAGCCGATCCCTGCGAGTTCATCAAAGCAATCATGCCGATGGTCAAGATTCCACACGAAGAGTCGGAAACCTGAAGTTACCGAACCGGAACCATCGGACCTCTGTGATTCCGGCCAATCAAAAACCGAATAGCCTAATAGGCTATCGACCGGCCGGTTTTCCATTTGCCGGGATGCCCGCGGCTGGTGCATGCTGCGAGCCATGACCTGGGAGGAGTTGAAAGACCTGCTTGTCGAGTTGAGCGAAGAGACCCGTGTCGCCACTACCCACGGAATGGACGCCGTGGCGCTCAACCTCCCGCCGGAGCAGTGGTTCATCTCCATGCGGTTCACCAATGCTTTGAGCATCGGTCGATACGAGAGCGACGATCTGCGATTGGTAGGCACCGAGCAGATCCCACTGCCCGAACTGACTGCTGCCTTCGTGCGAGATCGGGTGGAGCAAGCGATGGCGCGGCAGGTGCGCGGCATGCTCGACCCCGAAGCCGTGGCGCTTTACGTGCGCGAAATGAAAAAGCAGGCGGACCTCCATCGCGACCACGACCTGGGCTAGAGCCCGGCGATCATCGTCGTTCCCGGCGGACGGTTTCTGGTGTAACCCGGGCAGAATCTGCTTGGGCGTGCGGGTGCATCGACGTCAGGCTTGCTACCCATGGACCGGCGCGGCGGATTCGAGAAGCAAACAACTGAGAAAAGCTACCAGCTCGGCAAAGCGCGCGATGCTTGGCGTGAGACGATGTTGGATGTCCGGTTGGATGGAGAGGCATTCGCTTTGCCTTATGCGCATTTGAGCCTCATCAAGTGCGAGGGAGAGCGTGCGTTGACCCTCTCCTTCAGCACGCACCTGGTCAAAATCGAGGGCGAACGCCTGCGCGCGATCTACGAAGCGCTGCTCGACCACGGCGTGCGCTACGTGGTGGTGGCCGAACCCCGCCAGCGCGACCACACGCCTTCGAGCGAGCCGATCATCACCGCTATCGACCTGATCCCTCTGAACCAGGGCAACGAGGGAAGCTTCTAGGCGGCTATCGCTGTTCGCGGCGGTGAACTGGCACCGAGGTGTTCCCCGGGTTTGACGGCTTGGCTTACCGCGACGGACGCCGATATCCCCACGGCGTCGTCCGCCGAGCCATCCTCGCGCTGGGTGCCGGCTTGATTCTTGGTCAGATCGAGGGCATCGACGATTTCCTGCTGACGTGCCGTGGCCACCACGAGCTTTTCTTCGTATTCAAAAGCAACGCCGACGTGGCGGCCGAGCTCCTCACGTTTGCGCTGGTAATCGGCCAGTTCTTCCGCGCGACCTCCCAGACGGCTTTCGATGCTCTGTAGTTCGCGTTCGATGGAAGCCACGGTGCCCAGCGCGTTCTCGCTGATGTAAGCTTCGTGGTCCGCTTTGCCTTGGATGAGAACCTTGGCGCTGCCGTCGAGCTTCTGGATCGAAAAAGGGAAGCCACCCACTTCGCCAAGGGGGTGCGTTGTGGTAAATGGTCGCATGGATTCCGCGAGGAATACCAGAGCGCGCCCGGCTTTGACACGATCGGTGAAGGTCTCCTTCTTGAGCTTGAGGACGAACCGTTCGCCTTGTGTCTGCACTCGGGCTGCCAGGTCAACGCGCAGGTTGTCCATCACCCGCTCGCAGTGTTCGATGCTCTCGGCCAAACTCTTGATGCGGTAGCGCACCTGGTACTGGCTGTCGAGGTGCTGCTTCTTGAGCCGGGTTAGCCGGGCGACCTCAGCGTCCACGCCTGCCTTTTCGATTACGAGTGGGTTGCCCGAGGCGATAGCTTTCACCTCCGCGTAGGTTAGCGCGGCGGCGTCCACGTCCTCGGCCCGGCGCACGGCGGCGTCGCCGTTCATCACCTGCGCGATGAAGCGGCACTTGTTCTCCAGGGTCTGCCACATGTACGCGTCGAAGCTGCCTTCGGTCACATAGCGGTGGATGCTCACGAACTCGTTCTGGTTACCCTGACGGACGATGCGCCCTTCCCGCTGCTCGATGTCAGCCGGCCGCCACGGGGCGTCCAGGTGGTGCAGGGCCGCGAGTTTACGCTGCACGTTCGTCCCCTCCCCCATCTTTGGCGTGCTGCCCAAAAGCACCCGGACCTTTCCTTCTCGAACCGCCTTGAAGAGGGCGTTCTTGGCGGCATCGTCGTCGTAGTCCTAGATGAAGGCGATCTCATCGCGGGGAACCCCGCGGGCGACAAGCTTGGTGCGCACGTCGTCATAGACGTTGAAAGTCCCCCTGCTGCTAGCCGACGGCGTCGACAAATCGCAAAAGATCATCTGGGTGCCTTTGGTCGGGGAGGTTTTCTCCCAGATGCGGTGCACGTTGGCCACCGCCCGGTTGACCTTGGAATCCGGGTTGTCGGGGAGGTGCGGCACCATGAGCCGCAGATCGAGCGCGGCCTTACGCCCCTCGCTGGTAATTTTGAGCATGTTGTCCTCGCGCGGATCGACCCGCCCGTTCTTGATGTCTTCCGTGCGCGCCACCAAATTCTCGACGAACCGCTTCAACTCCGGGCTGGCTGGGGCGCTGATGGTGACCGGCCGTCCTTCTTCGAGCTTGGGCACCGGCAATTTGAGCATCTCGGCCGTGCGCACGTCGGCCACCTGCCGGAACTGGCCCATGAGTTCGGGCACGTTGACGAAGCGTGCAAAACGGGTTTGGAGCCGATAGCCGCGACCGTCCGGGCTCAGCTCCATGGACGTGACCGCCTCGCCAAACGTGGCCGCCCAGCTATCGAAGTGCTGCATCTGGGTGCGGCGCAAGGTGCGCATCTGGAGGTAGCGCTGCATGGTGTACATCTCCGCCATCGTGTTGGAAATCGGCGTGCCGGTGGCAAACACGACGCCCCCACCTTGATTGCGCTCGTGGATGAACTGGACTTTGAGGAACAGGTCGAACGCCCGCTCACTGGCCGTCTGGGGCAAGCCCGCCACCCGGTTCATCTTCGTGACATAGAACAGGTTCTTGAATTTGTGCGCTTCATCGACGAAAAGCCGGTCGATGCCCAGTTCCTCGAAGGTCAGCGTGCTGTCTTTACGATGGCTGGCCGAGAGGGTTTCCAACTTGGCTTTGAGTTTCTTTTTGATGCGTTCGAGTTCCTTGACCAGCCGGGTGCCGAGTTGCTCGCCGCGCTGCTGCCGGATGGCGAGTTCCACCTCACGGATCTGTTCGTCGATGAACCGGTGGCGCGAATCGAAGGACATCGGGATCTTCTCGAAGCTAGCGTGGGTGACGATGACCCCATCCCAGTTGCCGGTGGCAATGCGGCTGAAAAGGCGCGCGCGTTTGGACGCCTCGAAATCCTCCTTGCCCGCGACCAGGATGTTCGCCGTTGGATAGAGGGTGAGCAACTCACTGGCGAACTGTTCGAGCATGTGGTTGGGCACGACGTACATGGGCTTCTGCGCCAGGCCCAGGCGCTTTAACTCGATGCCGGCGGCTACCATCGTGTAGGTTTTGCCCGCGCCGACGCAGTGGGCCAGGAGTGTGTTGTCGCTCTGCACCACGCGCCAGATGCCGTCTTTCTGGTGGGCACGCAATTGGATCTGCTGGCTGCTGGAAGGCAGCGTTAGGTGGCTGCCGCTGAACACCCGCAGCCGCGTGCTGTTGAACTCCACGTTGTACTTGGTCGAGAGCCGTTCTCGCCGAGTGTCATCCTCCCAAATCCACGTTTTGAACCGCTCCTTGAGCTTCTCAAGTTTGTCCCGGGCGGCTTCCGTCTCCGGCACGTTGACGACCGGCTTCTCCGTCAACGGATCTTTGTCGTAGACGGTGGGAGTCTTCAAGTTGAGCGCGTCCTGGATCAGGTCCAGGGCGCGGTAGCGTGTGGTTCCCCAGTCCGTCGTATTGGCGACCGAGGAACGCGCCTCGTAACCCGCCTCCACGAACCATGCGCCGACCTGCGGCGCGTGCGAGACGGTGATGGTGCCCGCGTCGGGCACGACGGCGTTGGCGAACTCCTCGATGTCCTTGGGCGGAATCCATACTGCGCCGAGGCGCGCGTCGATCTCGCTGGCGCTCAGGTCCTCGGGCTGTACTGCCTCCAACGCCACGACGTTTTCGCGGTAAGCGGGATCGGCGGTGGCCGCCATCTGCGCGGCGGCGAGTTTTTCGCGCACGTTGCCCGCGAGGTACTGATCTTCGGTTTCCCAGGCTTCGGTCTGGGGATTGCGGTAGAGCAAGCCTTTTAACTCCGGCAAGAACGCCTCCGAGGGCCGCCCGAGCAGACCCTCCATGTGCTCAAGATCAACGCGTCCCGTGGAGTTGAGAGTCAGCACCAGCGCATCCTGCGCGCTCTCGGCGGCACGCGGTGCTTGAGACTGATGGATCGTGCGCTCGGTGAAGATGGCTGTTTTGGCAGCCTGTTTGGTTTCCTCGTTGTAATTTTCCAGCGAACGCAGCAGCGGAAAATCAGGGTCGCCGCGGAA
The DNA here is from genome assembly GCA_964245965.1 of uncultured Chthoniobacterales bacterium. Classification (GTDB taxonomy): domain Bacteria; phylum Verrucomicrobiota; class Verrucomicrobiia; order Chthoniobacterales; family SZAS-18; genus CAWCJJ01. The sequence goes on along the minus strand of CAXTOP010000020.1, from coordinate 6,654 downwards.
CACCCGCGCGTTGGTCAGATCGTTGACCGGACCGAAGCGAGCGACGAACTGGTCATAGCGCTCGTTCAGACGACGGCGCGCCAGCAGCACGCCGCCTTCCTCCGTGCCGTCGAGCTGCGTGCGCAGCGTGTCCCGCACCGCGTCGCGCAGCCGGATCAATCCACGGATGCGCCGCGCGCCTTCCTCCGAGAGCTTGGCCACCGGCGTCAGCACGCCGCCCGAGCGGATGGCAATGCGGCCATCTTCGAGCGTGGTGAAGGCGTTTTCCTTGACGTGCTCCGGTGCCAGGATCGGTTGCTCTTCCACTTTGGCGGAAATGCCAAGCGGGATGGCTGCAATCGTTTCGGAGCGCAGCACGCCTTCGGGCAGAAAAGCGATGGCCGCGCGCAACGCCGTTGCCAGATCACGACCATCCGGCGCGAGCGTCGGCTCGTTGGCGCGGTACATCGTGCCGGCGTTGCGCATAGTGCCCAGCATCATGTGCGGGTTGGCCGCAAAGTATTCGTTGATCTGGAAGGCGACGCCATCCGCGTTGCGGTGCTCGGCCAGGTCCAGCCACGCCATGCCCTTGGGCCGCTCGCCGATGCCCAACCGTCGCAGGAACACGATGTCGGTCGTCACCTCCGTGTTCGCATTCTGCTTGAAAGCAGTGTTTGGCAGGCGAATGGCACCGAGAAATTCTGTCCGCTCGGCCAGATAGCCGCGCACAGACGAGTTGAGCTTGTCCAGAGTCCCTTTGGAAGTGATGAAGCCCACCAAGCCGCCGGGACGCACCTTTTCCACGCCTTTGGCAAAGAAGTAGTCGTGGATGAGAAAGCGGCGGTCGGCCAATTGTGGGTCGACGGGTCGGTAGTCACCGAAGGGCACATTGGAAATGGCGAGATCAAAGGAACTATCTACCAGGGCGGCGTGCTCGAAGCCTTGGGCGCGCACGTCGGCATCCGAGTAGAGCTGGGTCGCGATGCGGGCGGTCACCGGGTCCAGTTCGATCCCCGTGAGCTTCGAACGTGCTTGCATTTCCTCCGGCATGAGGCCGAAGAAATGACCCAGCCCCACGGCAGGTTCGAGCACTCGGCCTCCCATAAAACCCAGCCGCTGCACCGCCTCGTACATGGCGCTGACTACGACCGGGGCCGTGTAGTGGGCATTGAGGGTCGAGGCTCGCGCTGCCTCGTATTGTTCCGGCGTCAGCAATCGCTCGATGGTTTCGCGCTCCTCACGCCACGCGGAGGCGTCCGGGTCCTGCCAAGAGGCGAAAACCTGTGGGATGCCGCCCCAACCCACGTAGCGCACAAGGACGCGCTTTTCTTCCTCTGTGGCCGGACGCGCTTCCCGATCGAGAAGTTGGGAAAGCTCGATGGCGGTGAAGTTGTCGCGCGCCTTTTGCTTGAGCGAGCCGGATCCGACCAGGCGACTCATTTCCGCGTCGAAGCGGAAATTGCCGGCATTTAGACGGCGACGCCCGGCTCCGGCTCCAGGAGAATATATTTCTCCCGGGTCAACTCCCACGCTTGGGCTTCCGCCTGCTGCTCCGTCAATCCCTCCACCTTGAAGCGGCGGTAGAGCATTTCCATTTCCTCGATCGTCCGCTCCTGTGCTTCCAGGAGTGATTCCGCGAGCTTGCCCTGCGCTTCCAGGCGACGCACCATGTTGGGCCGGAACTGCCGCCAGTGGCGTTCGGCCATCAATCCGTACTGGGTCAAAGAGGTCTCGGTCATAAACGGTGGTTTTTTCCTCCTGGGGGTATGCCGCGAAATCGAAGAGGTCAAGTTGACGGTCGGCCATGACCATTCAAGGAAAACAACGTCGGCTGCAAACCGACAACCGTCGAACGCTTTCCGTACACCGATTTTCTTCGTTTGGAGAACGGATCGACCGAAATTGGCGTGAGCAGCCACTTATTCTTGCAAGGTCGCGGCAGCGCCTTGGTGGTCGCCTGGGCCCCGGCAGGGACAAAGCCTGGGCGATTCGCGCTCCACGCGAAAACCAAGGTTGCAGGAAATAAGTGGCTGCGGTGCCGCCGGTGATGAGTCGGATCGAAATGGATTGCCGACTAGAGGGGGATGATCGAACTGTCAGCCAACTTTCTGGCGCGCAGGACGTTGTTTTTTGTAGGAACTTGTCTCTCCGAGGAGGAACGACGTGGTGACTTGCAAGCATTTGGCCAACGTGACCAATTCAAAGTCTGTCACGTAGCGTTCCCCACTTTCGATCTTGGAGACAGCAGTCCGACAGACCGACAGACCCGCCGCCATCAGACAATTGGAAAGCGCCACCTGAGAAAGACGCATGCTGGCTCGCATCCGCGCTCGCCGCATCCGCGACCCGATGAGGTTCTTCGGATGAATGTGCGGAGGCTTCAGCATGGTAAGTGAATGATCGTGTTTGCGCTTGCTCGTCTGCATGCAGAACCTGCGGAAAGCCCTGTGCCTGTGTCAGCGGACCAGAAGTGGCCCTGGAAAACCGGTAACGACGCTGCCCTTGAGGCAAAAACCTCACCCAAATCCTGTAGCCATAAAGCGATACTGACTCGGTTCTCTCATGGATGCCTCATTCTGTATGGGGTGTTCTCCCTATAGACATTCGCAGAGAGAATTGATACCTATCTTGGCCCAGAAGCCTGACTCGTATCATCTAGGCTTCCACCTTTTCTCATTCTGTTCACGGCTTTCGATGTTGGGCACAACGTGCCAGCGCGGCGGCTCTGAGGCGGCCGAGCATTGCTTGGCTCCTCGGTACGGCCAGTCGAAATCCCTCATGAGCACCGATCCCGAGAAACACGACGCCCATCCCGGCGACGAGCTAGGGAGCCCGCCTCCCCATCCTGACAGGAGTAAGCTAGCAGCAGTTCCATTCAAAGCTGACCGCTTGGAACGAAGCAATCTGGAGATTGCAGCTTCGGAGATCCGCCGCTTGCAACGCGAGGTCGAGTACCTGCGCCGCCAGCGTGAGATTCTAAAAAGCCATGAGCATTCTCTCCGAAGACCCCGCGAGCGGCGTGCGATGATTACTGCCATGCTCCGGGGATCGACGGGATGGCGGCGAGCACGCACGTGCAACGCGCCCTGACCAAGGCCAAGCTCAACGCTTATGGCTTCGTGATCCCTTGGGAACTCGCGCCGTCCTAAAGCGGACAAGAAGTGCCCGGTTCAACCGCCGGATGCGGCCGATCCCGCGTGTCCGGTGGTGTGGGAGGGCTGGCGGGCGCAATCCCGCTGGCCCGACCCGATCCTGTAGCAGCAGCCACCGCGCCGCCGCAAGAACAATCTCCATCCTTGCAGACTCGGGTTGTATTCTTCTTGCCCCGTCGCTTTTCATGGCCGCTCCAGCGGTAAGGATCGAATTTCGCTTGAGCGAAATCCTGTTTGGGAAAACAGGCTTCTTCGACGTTGGCACTGGCTGGCGCTGGCATCCATCCGGCAGAGTGCCCGCGGAGCCGAACTCGGGACAAGTTGGCGTCGGTGACAAGCTGCTCCCTCCGACCACACGAACGAGCGAGCACTCCGCCGAGATTCCTCGTCACGCAACCACCCATATGGTGCGGTGATCGTGGGCGGCACCTATATCAAGCTGTTTTCCTAGAGCGCCTTATGCATATTTGTAAATTGTTTTAAAGTCTCGCTAGACAGCCCCGGGCTTTTTTGAGATAACGGCCCGCGTCTCGTTTAGAACCCTCTCTTGGTTGCTCTGCACCCTCCTTCGCCATGCACGGTTTCTCCTCCTGCTCCCGGCCACCTTTGTCTGCCCGTCGCCCATGGTCTTGCTTGCTGTTCGCGGGCCTTTTGGCAGTAGCTTTCGCTACGGCTTTGTTGCTACCTAAAGCTGGGGCGCAAACCCTCGACTGGAGCACCGATGTCGGCAACGTGCCTACGGTGGGTAGTAGTACCTTCGTGGCCGGCACCGGCACCTACCAGCTCACCGGCACCGGGACGGGGGTGGGCGGCAGCGCCGATGCCTTCCACTTCGCCTACTACCAGGCCGTGTCTGGCGATGGACAGATCGTCGTGCGCCTCGCCGGCGCGGAGGCGCTTGCCCAAGCCGCTCTGGTCTTACGCGCGAGCCTGGACGTGGACGCGGCTTCGGCAGCCGTGGTGGTCAGCGGTTCGAGCGTGCAGTTCGTGCGCCGGCTGGTGTCGGGCAACGATTCTTCGGTGAGTGATACGAGCAACGTCAACGCTCCTTGTTGGCTCAAGCTGGTGCGGGCTGGAAGCACGATCAGCACCTTTGTCTCCGTCGATGAACAAACCTGGACTACCCTGGGCAGTGACACCTTGAATCTGGAAGCGGCGACCATCTACGTGGGCTTGAGCGTGAGCAACGGCAGCGCGAGCAACACTACAGCCGCGAATGCGAGCTTCGATAGTCTGACTTCCACCTTCCTGCCCGCCCAGGGCTTGCAGGTGTGGCTCAAGGCCGATGCCGGCGTTACCGCCGATCCCACGGCTGGTGCCGTGAGTTCCTGGGCCGATCAATCTGGCCACGGCAACGATGCCCTCCAGAGCACCACGGGCAGTCAGCCGCTCCTGGTTGGCGGCCACGTCAATGGTCTGCCGGTGCTGCACTTCGACGGCACGGATGATCGCCTGACACTACCCGCCTCGGTGGCGACGGACAACTTCACCATCTACGCGGTGGCAAGGCCGACCGCCACGCACGAGATCGACGGCGAGAACACGGGCGGCTACGATGGCACCAGCGGAGAGCGCTACCTCTTTGGCGCTTATCAAGGACAAGCCAGCGGGCTGTGGTCGCAAGGCTCCGGGGCCGGAGTATCGATGGGCACCAACGGGGTGTCCGTCTACGAGCATGCGCCCAGCTACCTGCCGGCCTTGGCGGTGCTGCCGGCCGATCTGAGCCAGGGCTTCTCCATGGTCGGGGTGGAGTACCAGAACCGGCAGCCGAGCATCTACGTCAACGGCAGCTTGTCGCACACGGGCTTGACCTCGCCGCAGCCGCAGGTGCACGCCCCGCTAGAGATCGGCAGCGGCAGCTACGGGGCCTTTGCTGGCGACGTGGCGGAAGTGCTCGTCTATGACCATGCGCTAAACCCAGAGGAGCGCACGGCGGTGGAAGCTTACCTCAACGCCAGGTACGCCATCGTCGCTCCGCCGGCCTCCCCGACCCAACTGCACGCGGTTGCGCTCTCCTCCAGCCAGCTAATCCTCTCCTGGACTGAAACAGGCCCGAGTGCCACCGGCTACACCATCGAGCGCCAGAACCAGGACGGCTCCTGGTCGATCATCGCGAGCACGGGAACGGGGATCACCAGCTGCGTCGACCAGGGTCTGACAACCGGTACGCAGTACGCCTACCGGGTGACAGCGAGCAACAACGTAGGCAGTTCTCCTGTTTCCAGCGTGGTGGCGGGTACGACCAACACCAGCGGCAGCGTGTTTCCCTCCGACGGGCTACAAGTCTGGTTCAAGGCGGACGCGGGCGTGGTTGCCGATGCCAATCAGGCCGTGAGCAGTTGGACAGACCAGGCCGGCAGCCACACGGCCAGCCAGAACAACGCCGCGAGCAAGCCGATCCTGGTGGCCAGTGACGTCAACGGTCTGCCGGCGATCCGCTTCGATGGCGGAGATGATTACCTGGACACCAACTTCATCGGCATGAGCGGCCAGGAGGCGACGTTCTTCGTGGTGACCAAGGGCACGCAATACCAGTCCCTCTTGCGCTTCCAAGTCAATGGTGGAGGCGACTACCTAATCTATCCTTGGTATTCCTATCAGCTCTTCGTCAACAGCGCCGATGGGGGTACCCCTGCGGGGATTGCCTGCGGCCTCGTCAGCGGAGAGTGGAACATCGGCACAGCCACCTACAAATCCGGTGCGGCCATGACGACCTACCACAACGGCAATCTGGTGGCGAGCCGGGCGGCTGCGAGCGCGGATCTGCCGGGCGGATTACCCCTCGGCCTCGGCCGCTACCCGGGCGGCAGCGAGTACCTGCAGGCCGACGTGGCGGAGGTGCTGATCTACAACCATGCACTCAACGACGCCGACCGAGGAGCGGTAGAGACTTACCTCAACACCAAGTACGCCGTGGTGGCTCCGCCTGACGCACCCACGGCTCTGAGCGTCAGTCCCATCTCCGCTTCCCAGAGCAACCTCCTGTGGCAAGTTCCCGTCACGGGCGGTGTGGCCACCGGCTTCTCGGTGGAGCGCAAGTTCAAGGACGGCGACGACAGCACGTTTGCCGAGGTGGCTGCCATCGCCGGCGGCCAGGTCAGCGCGTTTATCGATGAAAGCCTCACGGCGGGCAGTTCCTATGCCTACCGTGTGCGTGCCTACAACGCCGTCGGTTACTCCACCTACTCGGCGCAGGCCACGATCGACGTGCCAGTCACTGGCCTCCTACCCGCGAGCTTGCCCGCCCTCGAAGATCTGAACCTGTGGCTCAAGCCAGATGCCGGTGTGACCAAGGATGCCAATGGACTGGTCAGCGCCTGGAACGATGCCAGCGGCCACGGCAACAACGCTACCTCCCGCAGCGGCAGCGAGCCAATCTGGACCGCTAGCGCCATCAACGGTCAGCCCGTCCTGCACTTCGACGGTGCCGCCAGCTACCTGCAACTGCCGGCGGGCCTCAACGACTTCACCCAAGGCATGACCGCGTTGGTCGTGGCACGTCCAAGCGGTGTCGGCTCCTGGC
>CAXTOP010000019.1:0-78624 GCA_964245965.1 uncultured Chthoniobacterales bacterium | reverse complement strand
TTCAAGCATTGCGGCTGGCCCGTACACTCTCAATCATTCTGAAATTGGCTGTAAGCGCGGGTGTTTTCTCGCTAGTTGGCAGCCGCCCAAGGTCAGTGCCAGGTAAAACGCCGTGCCCGTGTCCAGCAGACCCACCCGCGAGAGATGGACGAAGTACCCGAACGCCGCCACGGCAATTGCCGGTAGCAACAGAGCCAGGGTTCCTTCTTCCTCTTCCCGACGGCGGCAGCACCACGCGAGGAAGACCGTCGCCGGCAGGCACAGCGCACCGTAGAGCAAGGAAGGTAGCCGGACTGCCAACTCGCGGTTGGATGTCATCTGCATCAACAACGCGCTGAGCCAATATTGCAGTGGTGGCTTGGTGAAGTCCGGCTCGAAGTTCAGCGTGATGGTGAGAGGGTCGTGCCGGACGACGATCTCGCGCGCACGATTGCCGCTGAGCAGTTCGTCGTGATGCCACAACGTGCCGTGCGAGATCTTGGGCCACAGTACAACCACGAACGCCACCGCCATGATCACCGCCAGGCCCAGCGCGAGCCGGAACGATCCCCGGGACTTCGGCGGGAAAACTGGCGTGTCTGGCGGCATGTCGCAGGCGGGGAACATCGTCGGCTTCAATCCCGCACGAATTCCACCACCTGGCCGAGCCAGCGCGGCGTGGTCGCGGTCAGCCAATGGTGCGGCGGCGGCCGGTGGAAGCTGGGATCGAAATCTTCCTGGACGGTCCAGAGCTTGCCGGTGACGAGAAATTCCCGCGCCCGCGCCGCGCTCCGGCACTCGCCGCCGTACCAGAGAGGCGCGCTGCTCAAGCGGGCGAAAAGGAGCACGGCAAAAACGACGATCAGCCCCCAGGTCAGGGGTAATAATCCATCGGGAAAAGCTGGAGGGATGCTGCTCGCCACGGGGAAGCCGGAGGCTAGTGGGATTCCGCCGGGCCGCAAGCGTTCTTTTCCGCGCCCCGCTACACGCCGCGCAGCGAAAATCCGTTGCGCTTTTGGGTGCAGAGGAACCAGCCTTCGGCCTTTTCGCGGACGCCGACCAGGCCGACGACCTGCAAAGCGAACAGGACGCGCAGCAGCGTTTTCCCGTCCTGGATTTCCAGGGGAAGGCTGGCCATGCTCATCCGTCCTCCCGCCGCCTCCATGCTCCGCAAGAGACCCCACGCCTGGTCGGTCTCATGCCGTCGCAGCCAGCACACGGCGGACAGGTTGCCCCAGATGGAAAAGGTGATGTTGGGCACCGTCATGAACAGTTCCGCCGCCACCCAGAGCAGATAGCGCCGCTGCTCCCGGAGGCTTTCCAGAATCGCCTTTCTGCGGATGATTGCTCCCAGCACCATGACCGCCACCGCTCCGATCACGAAATGCGGCAGAAACTCCGCGCCGACGAGGTTGCGCTGGCTGATTTCAGCGATGGTCGCCGGGTTCAGGCTGCGGCCGATGGTCACCGCCACCAGGGTAAACCAGTACAACCCCAGGTAGAGCATGCCCCACAGGATGGCCGCCCCTGCCAGGGAAAAGAAAGCCAGCAGCAGCGCCTGCTGGTTGTGCCGGGCGATGAAGCGGCGCAACTGGCGCGAGGTCGCTTGTGGCTTTGCCTCGACGGGCGGGAGAGGGATTTCGTGTTCCGAAAGCATGGGAAGTCCGTCACACGCCGGACAAGAACCAACCGTGCCTCACAATGCGCGGATTTTCCAGTCACGCGGCGATCAAGCGGCCCGGGAAGCCTCGTGCAAGTGAGGCTCGTGCGTTCGAGCCATTTTGCGGGCGGTGTTGGCGATGCGTTCCCGCAAGCTCGGAGGCGCGAGCACTTCGACGTTCTCGCCCCAACCGAGAATCCACCGCTCGACCTCGGGCGACACGCCGACATGCATCGACAACTCCAATCCGCCGTCGTTCAACAGGTTGATCGTCTGCGAGGCGTGCCAGGTGCGCTCGAGGATGAGGCGGCCCGCGAACGCGTCGAAACGCAGCCGCACATCGTCCGGTTCCGGCGACGAAAAGACCCCGAAGCTTCCCGCCAGGTGCTCGTCGAGCGAGAATTTCTCGGCGCGCTCGAACCGTTCGCCCGTGCTGCGGGGCCGGCTCATGCGCGTGAGAGCAAATGTGCGCACTTGTCCATCCCGTGCCCGGTCGGACGCAAAAAGATACCATTGGTTGTCGATGCACGAGAGGTGCAGCGGCTGCACCTGACGGGTCTCATCCGCTTCGCTGGCAAGTTTGCGATAGACGAACTCCAGTTCCTCCCCCTTGAGGATCGTCTGGCTGATCGTCTCGAAGATGGACAGATCACCGATGCTCTGGCCTGCTCCTCGGAAGCTGATGGAACGTTCCAATTCCTCGTTCCAGGCGAAGTGGATCTGGTCGCGCAAGCCCGCCGTCAGTTTTTCGAACGCATCCCGCAGCGGCTTTTCGTAGTTGGTCCCCCGGTAGTGCGCCAGCGCCTTGCGGGCCACGGAGAGCGCCACCAGTTCGCCCTCGGAAATCTTCATGGTCGGGAACTGGACCACCTTGCGCGTGTAGTGGTAGCCGTGCCCGGCGGGATCGTAGTCGATGGGCAGCCCCATCTGGTCACGCATGAAGTCGATATCCCTTTGGATGGTTTTCGTTGATACCTCCAACTGTTCACCCAACACGCGGCAGTTCGCGCGCTCGTCGGATTGCAGTTGTTCATGAATGTGAAGCATCCGCGCCAAAGGAGGTCTGGAGAGGTTTTTAGAAGCGCTCATGAAAAAACTTCAGAAATTTACTCCGCACGGACAGCGTTTGTCCAACCCTGTCAGATAGTGTGATCGGCAACCCATTATACAAGATGAATTTACTCCGCCTCTCCAGCCGCTGTCAGGAGCAACTCTCCGAAGCGTTCACTTTCCGCAACCTGGCGGTGTACCTGATGGAGCAGGCACCCGAGCCGGCCATGTCCAAGCGTTGCTACCTGACGCTCGACGAAGCCTTGCGTTCCGGCCGTGCCCGGCTCCACGAGACGGGCCGGGTGGGGGAGCTGGAAATCGAGAACCTGACCTGCGCCGACCTGTACGCCCAGGCGGGCGACGTGGTCAAAGGCGGCTGGCAGGACCGCGCGCTGGGCGTGGATTTTATCGTGCCGCGCCAGGTGCGGCCCCGCCGGATGCGCGTGCGCACCTTTTGTGTGGAGCGCGGCCGCTGGAGCCGACGCGGCGACGAGGAAGGTGCGGACACCTTCCTCTCCGCGAGCCACTCGGTGGCGTCGCGTGAGCTGAAGCTTTCCCTCCGCCACACCTGTTCGCAGGCGGCGGTGTGGTCTTCGGTGGACGCGGCGCAGGAAAAACTCAGCCGTTCGCTCGGTGAAAACGTTCGCTCGGTGGTGTCGCCTTCCAGCCTGCCGCTGACCATCGAGAGTGATCTGGTGCGCGGCAAGGTGGACCCGTTTCTGCGCGCGTTTCGCCACCTGACCGATACCCACCCCGACGCCACGGGTTTCGTGTTCGCGGTCAACGGGCAGTTGAGCAGCGCCGAGTTGTACGCCTCGCCCGAACTCTTCCGCAAGCTCTGGCCCAAGCTGCTGGAGGCCGCCGCGCTCGAAGCGCTTGCCGAGGCGGACGCGCCCGGCATGACGCGTTCTACGCCCGACCGCGCCACGGTGGCCTCGTGGCTGCGCCGGGCGCGCCGCGGCCGCAAGACCAAGCACGAAGTCAGCCCGCGGGTGACGCTCGTGGTGCGCGAGGGCGAGGGGCAGGTTTCGTTCGAAACGATGGACGCCGAGCAGAAGAACCTTTGCATCCACCAGACGATCCTCGCCCAGCAGGCTGTGCTGAGCTGATTCCCTGGAATCAACGAATCTTTTCCTGGTTCATCGCCCCGGCTGCCTCGTTCACGAGGCGCCGGGGCGTTTTCGTTGCCAAACCCTGCCCGAAGTTTTTTTCAACAAATCTCGCCGTGTTTAGACAAACACACCTGACGGCGGCGTTTTCCTCTGTACGCACGCCCACTGGCAACAACGATCCCCGTACACAAAACCATGGACCCAAGCGATCAGGAGATGCACGAAGGTTGGCGGCCAGTTTTCACCCGCCTCGGCCCCAAGCTGCTGCTCTTCGCGCGGCAGTGGTTCCCCCACCCGGCGGACGCCGAAGACGTGGTCCAGGAAGCCTTCGTGCGGTTCTGGCGGCGCGAAGGAAAGCTCAACTCCGGCAACCAAGGGCTGCTCTTTGCGGCGGTCCGCTCGGCAGCCCTGGATATCCTGCGCAAGGAAAGCCGGCGTCAGCGCCGGGAACAGGCCGCCTACAACGACGACGCGCTGCTCGGCTCACACACGGCCTTTTTCGACGGAGCCGAAGCCGCCGATGACTCCCGGCAACTGGAACTCGCCATGCGCGACCTGCCCGCGGAACAGCGCGAAGTGCTCGTCCTGCGCATCTGGGGCGAACTGACCTTCGCCGAGATCGCTGTTGCCCTGGCCGTCCTCCCCAACACCGCCGCGTCGCGCTACCGCTACGCCCTGAGCACCCTGAAGAAAACGCTGCAACCTGCCTGATATGACCGAAGATTTTTCCTCATTGGAGAACCAACTGCGCGCCTTGCGCCCGGCGGCCCCGTCAGCGGGCCTGGAATCTCGCTTGAACGAGGCCTTGCACGATCCGCTGCCACGTTCCCGCGGCTGGTGGGAATGGCTGGGTTTTCATCACCCGATGGCGGCTTTCGGCTGGGGCATCGTGGTGCCCGCCGCCGCCGCGGCGATGGCCATTACCCTTTTCCACCTGGCCGTTGTGACGCCAGGGCCATCGGACACCGGTCGGGCCGTCGTCCGCGAAACCCGGGCGGCGGTGGTGGACCCACGCGCGGTCGCCGACAACTCCGGCGAAGTGCAGGACGGCAACGCTTCCAGCGTCCTCTACGAGACGAACGACGAAGGCGTCGTCCTCACCGGCAACCAGCAACCCGCGCACCGCGTCCGCTACCGCTCGGAGGACACCCTGCAATGGCGCAATCCTCGCACGGGAGCCAGCATCGAAGTCAGTTACCCGCGCGAGGAGGTTGTGCTCACGCCCATCGCCGCAAAGTAAGCAAGTAAGTAAGTAAGTAAACCCACGAGCAAACCCGCAAATACACGATGAAACCAACCACCTACTTCTGGCTGGCCGCTGCCTCGCTCACGGCGAGTCCTGCTTTCGCCCAAAGCACTCCGCCGCCCCTCGCGCCGCCTCCGGCTGCGCCTGCTCCACCCGCCCCGGTGCCGCCTGGACCGCCGCCGACCCACCGCGGAGACATGCGCCGCGATGGCTCGCAGGAAGGCGAGCATCCGCACGGTCCGCAGGATGGCGACCGCCCCCGTGGCTTCCACCACGGCGAAGACATGCCGATGGAGCGGCAGCACCGCGAGCCGGTCACCTTCCTCGGGGTGGGAGTGGAGCCGGTTCCGCCCGTGCTGTTGGACCAGTTGAACCTGCCCGAAGGCTTCGGCCTGGTGGCTACCTACGTCGTGCCGGGCAGCCCCGCCGAAAAGGCCGGGATCAAGGCCAACGACATCCTCAAGAGCCTCAACGATCAGCAACTGGTCGCCCCCGATCAACTCTCGACGCTGGTTCGCAGCTTCGCGGAGGGGCAGGAAGTTTCGCTGACCGTCCTGCGCAAGGGACAGGATACCAAGGTCAGCGTGAAGCTGGAAAAGCAGGTGCCTCCGCCCATGATGGACGAGCGCGGCGGTCCGGGGGAGCGCCGCCCCCGGCGGATGCCCTTCAACTTCAACGGTCGCCGCGAACGCGACAACAACGAGGATGACGACATGGACTTCTATAATGACGAAGCCGGTCCCGGCCCGGATCATGCCAGGCGCGACCATGCGGGTTCGCCACCGCCGCCGCCTGCGCCTCCGGTGCGCGAGATCCTGCGTGAACTCCGCCCCGAGGTCCGGGACGCCATGCGCGCCGCGCGCGCCGGCCATCCGGAGGAGTTTCAGGAGGCCGAAAGGAAATTACGCAAGGAAATCACGATCCTGCGTGAGCGTGACGGAGCTTCCCGCACCACGCGCCTCGATCTGGGCCAAGCCCGGATCGTCGTCCGTGATGCCGCCGGCGAACTGGTGCTCAAGGTGGACGACGGCAAGCGCCTGCTGGTCGCCAAGGATACAGAGGGTAAATTGCTCTTCAGCGGTCCGGTCAACACCGACGAGGAGCGCAAGGCGCTTCCGTCCGACGTACGTGCCCGTTTGGAAAAGCTCGAACACGAGCAGATGCCCGAGCCGCCTGCCTCCCCCAAGCCCGCCGAGGAGCCGAAAGCGGATTAAATAGCCGAGCCGGATCTTTTCCGTCGCAGCCACGGCGCCTGGTCACCGTGGCTGCTTCCCGGAAGATATCGTACATGAGCGTTGGGCATACCTTTCTCGACGGATGCGGCTTGCCTTCCGCAGGAATGCCGGGTAACCTTTGAGCCATATGCCAGAGCGTACTGAACGACCGACAAGTCCGGCTCCGTGGGACCCGAAACAAGGCGATGGTGGTGGTCCGAAGGCACCGGATGTATCGAAGCCTGACACCAAGGATCTTCTCAACCGGATGAAAAAAGTGGACCCTAATCAGTCCAAGCGCTATCGCCAACGCACCGGCCAATAAATGAAGTTTCCTTTTGCCGCGCCGGCGGCCCCTGCTGTTGCTGCGGGAGCACCCGCGGGCGGCGAACCCGGCGATTTCACCGCCGTGCTCCAGGCGCGAGGTCTTTATCCCCAACCGGGCCTGCCCGGTATGGTTCCAATTACCGGCGCACCGCCTCAGCCCTCCGCTATCCCGGGACAAACGCAGGCGACCACGATCCTGGCGTTCAAGTTCGCCGAAGGCGTGCTCATCGCGGGTGACCGCCGTGCCACCGCGGGCAACATCGTCGTTTACGACCGTGCCGACAAGGTGCTCGAAATCGATCGCCACTCCGTGATGGCCATTGCGGGTGTCCCGGCCACCGCCTGGGAAATGGCGCGGGTGCTGGAGCATTCCTTCCAGTACTACCGGCGCACCCAGCTCCAGGAGATGAGCACTGCCGCCAAAGTGCGTGCCTTGTCCAAGCTGTTGCGTGATAATTTTGGGTTTGTCATGCAGGGCGTCGGTGTCGTCGTGCCGTTGTTCGCCACGTACGATTCTGGTCCGGCGGCGGAGGGAAAGCTGTACTTTTACGATGTCATGGGTGCTAATTTCGAAGTCGCCGAGTTTGCCTCGACTGGCTCCGGCTCACCCGGTGTCCGCGGAGTTTTGTACTACGAGAATGCCTGGGGCGAAAAGCCTCTGCGCGAGTACAACCTTCACGAGGCGTTGCGTTTGACTTTGCGCGCGCTCGACACCGCGGCGGAAGCTGACACGGCCACGGGTGGAGTGGATCGCCACGGGCGCATCTTCCCGATCATCAAGATCATCACGGCCGCCGGCATTCAGACGGTGACGGATGACACCATGCGCGAACTTTATAAGACAGGCCGGCTGACCAGCGCGCAACAAATCGCTGGCGGCACACCGGCAGGGTAGTCCCTCCTCCCATGTTTGAAGAACCATTTCGTTTCGTCGAGGCCATCGCCAACCGGCGCGAGTACATCGAGAGCCAGATCGCAACGGGCAGCCCGATTTCGGCGTTGAATTACCAGGACGGTATTCTCCTTTTCACGCTCGGACGCGAACGGCAGAAGTTGTTCGAGATTTACGACCGGATCGCGATGGGAGCCATCGGCCACCCCGGCGACATCGAGCGTCTGCGTATGACGGCCATTGAACTGGCCAGCACCGAAGGGTTTACCCGCTCTTCCGGTGACGTGTCTTTGCGCCGCATGGCGAACTACTCTCTCAGTCCTGCGCTTAAAGCCGCCTTCGAGCAGGTTTACGGCGCGCCCTATCTGGCAAGGATGCTCTTTGCCGAACTCGGCCCCGAGCCGGGACAGAATACGTTCATGCGCGTGGATTATGACGGTGCCATCCACACCAACGGAGCGCCGTTGTCCAAGTCGCGCCAGGAATACGCTGTGTTGAGCGGCACTCATGGTTCCGCCGAACAGATGGAGCGTTTGTTCGCGCGTGATTATCGCCCGGGTTTGTCGCTGCCGGAAGCACTGGAACTCGCTTTGAATGCCTGGATCGTAGGCTACCAGGTACTGGTCGCCGATGCACCGCGGCCAGACCTGCCTTCCGCCGAGGACATCCAGAAGGAACGCCGCGAGCAACTCGGTGCCGCAACCATCGAGGCGATTGTGATGGAGAATACGGCGGGACAGACCATCGCCTACCGCGCGCTGACGGAAGAAGAAGTCCGGCCACTCTTGGAGAAGAATGCTTGATGATGCGTCATCTCCCGGCGAAGACGGGTCCCCGGCCCCTTGTGGGTCACCGGACGCTGCGTCGCTGGTGGGAGATGGCAATCTGGCGCAGCCGGCAGCGGACGACTTCCTCGCTCCGGTGCCCCGGCGCAGGCGACTTGGCCGCCGCCGGTTTGTTCGCCGCAAACGGCCTACGAAGCTGACACAGCCGCGGAGCGGTGTTCACCCTTGGGTCCGGCGGACGTTGGCGTGGGTGGGTTTGCTATTGTTCGCCGGGTGCTTGTTCGCTCTGCTCGACGGCGATCCCTTGTCCTCCTGGCGTTCGCGGGAAGATACTCCGAAACTCCCGGTGGGCGGTGCGGTTGCTGTCGTCATCGATCCGGGACACGGCGGCTGGGATACCGGTGCGGTGGCCCAGGGAGTAAGGGAAAAGGACCTTAACCTGGATGTCGGGCTGCGAGTTTCACGGGTGCTGGAAGCGCATGGCGTCCGCACGAAAATGACCAGGGAGGACGATCACTTCGTCACGCTCGCCGGACGCGCGGAGATGGGCAACTCTCTGCCGGGTTCGATCTTCGTGAGTATCCACTTCAACGACGCTCCCGGGGAAGGTCACGCGGTGAGCCGGGCCAACGGTATCGAGACGTTTTACTCGGAACAGAAGGAGGCTCCCTCCGTGACCGCCTGGACTCTCACTTCACTCTTCAACGGGAACGCGGCCGCCTCGTTGGCCACCCGGCCCGACCCAGCCCAGGCGGTGCGCGACGGACGTGATCTGGCCGACAGCATCCAGTCGTCTTTGATTACCGGCACGACCGCCACGGACCGGGGGATCAAAGAACGGGGCCTGTTCGTGACCCGCCGTGTACAAGGCCCCGCGGTGTTGGTGGAGGGCGGGTTCGTGAGCCATCCGGCGGAAGCTCGGCTGCTCGGGGATGCCAACTACCGCCAGGTGCTTGCGGAATCCATCGCCGGAGGTATCATGAAATATCTTGCGGCGGCGCGGCACCAGCCAAACGGAATTCCGTTGGCTATGGCGCGTGACGATGGCCATCTTGAATAGTGTCCGCTCACCGAGCGTCTTCTTCTACCATGCGCTTTTTATCCTCCAAAAATGCTCTCCGGTTGTTGGCGGTTTCTCTGTTGCTGGCAAGCGCCGGCACCTCCCGTGCCGATGAGGCTCTCCGCCGCGTCCAGCAGTCGTTGCGCGACCAGGGATTTTACTATGGCGCGATCGACGGGTCGCCGGGGGACGAAACGACTCAAGCCATCCGGCGCTATCAGATCCGCAACGGGTTGGGCGTCACCGGACAGTTGAACGATGAGACGCGCAACTCCATCGCGCGCACGGGGGCGAACACTGCCGCCGCCGCGCAGGGGACGAGCCGGAGCGCTCCGGCGCCCCGAAACCCGCCTGTCACGGCTAATTCTTCCCCTTCCCCCGCTGCGGCGGCGAACGAGCCCGATTACCGTCTGGCACCCCGCCAGACCGTTCGACCCCCGGCAGCCACCAACCGCGGAACCATCAACGGTGACGATGAGGCGCGCGACGACGCGGACGCACCGGAACCCGCGCCTCCGTACCGCAACGGCGCACAGAACCGCCCGGATTTGCGGGCGTATCCACCGCAAGGGGGGCTTGGTAACCCACCGCCCGCACGTTTTGGCTCGGCCCCATCGGCGACCTTGATGGATTTGTTCGAACGCACGCCATATGAGTTTGCGCCGCCGCCCGTGCAGTCCGATTTGTTGCGCCGTGTGCAGAGCCAGTTGAATCGTGCCGGCTTCTACGATGGGGCAGCGGACGGCTTGCCTGGCCAGCGGACGTCTGAGGCCATCGTGAATTTCCAGGAGGTCAACCGCCTGCGTCGTACGGGGCGCCTGGACATCAGCACGCTGGAAGTCCTGCGCATCCTGCCGGAGCGGCGTCAATACGCGGACCCACGCGGCTACCCCTACCAGCACGGAGGTGTTTACGAAGGTCGGATTGTGCAGTGAAAAGGACGCTCTCTGCCATGGTTTCCAAGTTCATCCGGCAAACAAGTTTCTTGTTCGTCGTCTCTCGATGACGTTTTTCCTCGCCCCGCTCAGGATGACAGACAAAGAAGAGGCCGGGTCAATGTAGGTGGCCACCCTCTACTTCGCTCCGAAGACGACGTGCGTGAGGTCCAAGGTTACCGTCCCGACAAACACTTGCGCCTCCGCTTTGACGATGAGCCGGTCCGGGTCGTCCGACAGCCAGACACGAGCGCTCTTAAAGGTTTTGTGTGGTTCCAACTCTCCGTGCTTGCTGATCCGGCTCAGCGCGACCGAGCATTCGATCGCCTGGTAAGTTCCGCTCGTCGTCTTCACAGAGCTGCGTCCGAGCACTTTGATGGTGGCCAGATATGGGTTTCCTGCCGTCATGGTGATCAACGTCTGACTGTCACCCGCGTTCAGCGGCAAGCTGCGGATGTAGAGCAGCGCCGAATGCATGTCGTACATGTCCGGGTATGCGAAGCTACGCAAGTGTTGGTCAGCGCTGGTCGGAGCGCCGGCATTTCTGTCAACCACCGCGGTTTTTCGCTCGGCTCCGGCGTCGCTGAAATCGACGCGGGCCGTTTTGCGTTTTCTGGCTTCCAATTCGGTTTGATCGAGTCGAACTGGCCGCAGGGTGTGCCGGTTGGCGATGGCGACATGGGTTCCGTCCACCTGGTACAAAGTACGGGCCAACCCCAGAGTTCCTCCGCTGATCTTGGTCACGATCTGACTGCCGTCATCGGAGGCGGTGCAACTCACCTCGGCTTTCGCAGCGTCCAGGTCGGACCAGCTCAGGCGGTAGGACGCTTTGAAGGGGCGCGGCGGCGGGATCGCGCCCGGTGCTCCGGCGTTGACCCGCGAAAGCCACGCCGGTGCCGGAGTGGAAGCGGGAGAGGCTGCCTGCTGTTCGATGGGCGCACCGGGTTCGGCACTGCGTGCGTCAACCAGGACGAGGGCAGTAGCCAAAAAGACAAACTTGGTTAGGGTGTAGCGCATCGAAGGGAGTCGCCGCGAGGCCAAAGATGACAAAGGAATTATGCAAATTGACGGAGCACGGCAGGAGAGCATTCATCCTGGTTGCTGCCCTCTGGTGGGTCGTGCTCGGTGGCTCGGTCCAAGCGTCCGATGCTCCGGACAACCATGATACGGTGATCTGGATCAGCATGGATGGGATGCGGTCGGATTATCTCGACCGCGCGCCGCTGCCCTTCTTCCATCGCATGATGAGCGAAGGCATTTGGACCCGGCGTTCCCGGCCCACGTTCCCCTCGATCACCTTCCCTAGCCACTGCTCGCAGGCGACGGGTGCCGGCGTCGATGAGCACGGTGTGTCCGGCAACAGTTTCTACGACAGCGCCACCCGCCAGAAGTACGCGTACCCGACCGATGGCGCGCTGCTGCAAGCGGAGCCGATTTGGTTGACGGCGACCCGGCAGGGAGTCCGCACCTTGGTGTCCGACTGGCCCTTGTCCCAGCAGGAAAGCGGACCGGTTCACGCCGCCTACCACCGGGACAAGTTCGATCCGACGCTCACCGCCGGGCAGCGTCTCGAATTCCTGCTCGAAACGTGGCGGGGAGATCAGGCGGAAAATGAAGCGACTAGGTCCGCCGACCCAGGGAGATCTCTGCGGCTGCTCATGGGCTACGTGGAAGGCAGCGATCCCGTTGGCCATCGCTATGGTCCCGATGCGCCGGAGATCACCGCCGAGATGATCAAGCTCGATCAGGAACTTGGCGGCTTCCAGGAGAAAGCGCTGGCGCAGTGGAAGAGCGGTGGTGGCACGGGACACGTGTATTTTCTTTTCACGACCGACCACGGTATGTCGAAAGTTGAAAAAGTCGTTGACCTCGAAAAGCTGCTCGGTTTGCCGCACAGCCAGCACGAGTTGTCTCTTTCCTTCACCGGCAACACCGCCAGCGTGTACTTCGACGGGATCACCGATCCAGAGCAACGGGAAGCCAGGGAGCGGGAGGTTCTAACCAAGCTGCAAGCCTTGACCTTCGCGCACACGTTCCGCCACGAGGAACTGCCGGCAGGATGGCATTACGCCCATCCGACGCGTGTCGGGGATCTGGTCCTCGTCCTGGCCAAAGAATACACCTTCGGAAAATTCCAGGCTGAGCCGGTCATGGACGTTGCCGAGGTGGACGGGCCGAGGGGCATGCACGGCTACCCGATCGGTGATGACCCGGAAATGTACGGCCCGCTGATCCTTTGGCGCTACCCCGATGCGCTGGGAGGAAAAGAGATGGGAGAGGTGGACTGGAGCCAGATCCACCCGACGGTGGCAAGGTTGCTCGGCATCCAACCCTCTGCCGCCGCGCACGGCAAACCCATCGACTTGCCGTGACGCGTCGTGCGCCTGTGAGCGCGCCTAGCCTCTGGCGAGGGCCGCGCGCACGGGGTCCAACTGACCCGCTGAACCCAGCTTGGTGTTCTTGTGCGCGATGAACTTCGCGTACTCTGCCATGAACGTCTTGCCTGGCGGACGGAAATCGAACTCGCCCGGCTTGTCGCGGAAGAACTCGCGATGCACGCGTGTCCAGACCAGCCGGCCGTCGGTGTCGATGTTGATCTTTGTGACGCCGAGCTTGGCGGCGGGCAGGTACTCGTCCTCGTTCACGCCGCGCGCGCTCGGGTCGAGCTTGCCGCCCGCCTCGTTGATGCGGCGGACTTCCTCCACCGGCACGCTGCTGCTGCCGTGCATGACGATCGGGGTGCCCGGGATTTTCTCCTGGATGTATTGAATCACGTCGAAATGCAGACTCTGCTGCCCTTTGAACTTGTAAGCACCGTGGCTGGTGCCGATGGCTGCGGCCAGCGCGTCGCAGCCCGTCTGGTGGACGAACTCGACCGCCTCCACCGGATTAGTCAGGCTGGCGTGGCCTTCGTCAACTTTGATGTCTTCCTCCACGCCGCCCAGCATGCCTAATTCCGCCTCGACACTGACCCCTTTGGCGTGCGCGCGGTCCACGACGCGCTTGGTGATCTCGGCGTTCTTTTCAAAAGACTCGTGGCTGGCGTCGATCATCACCGACGAGTAGAAGCCGCTGTCGATGCAGTCGTAGCAGCTTTCTTCGTCGCCATGGTCGAGGTGGACCGCGAAGATGGCCTCGGGAAAAATTTCCTCTGCGGTGCGGATGATTGCTTCCAGCATCTTCTTGTTGGCGTAGGCGCGAGCCCCTTTGGAAAGCTGGATGATGAAGGGCGCCTTGCTGTCGATGCACCCCTGGAACAAACCCATCGTCTGCTCCAGATTATTGATGTTGTACGCGCCGAGGGCGTACTTGCCGTAGGCGATCTTGTAAAGTTGGTCGGTGGTGACAATCATAAGTTCGCGCGATACTGGAGGAAGGTTTTTCGATTTACAATTTGAAACGATCCGGTGGAGGCTGCTGCCTGGACGTAGCCATGAACACCGAAGCGCGCAAACAAGAATACGAGCTGATCCGCGAGGAGCAGGCCCTCCTGCGCCGCCGGATGGCGCGCCTGGACGAAAAGATCGAAGCGATGTTCGCTGCGGAAGTAATGGAGACTCCGTCCGCCCCGGTACCGGAACCGACGCCGGCACCGTTGGTTGAGACCCCTCCGCCGCTCCCTTTGGTGGCGTTGACACCGGCTTTGGTTTCCGTTCCGGAGGAAGTTCCGGCCCCCGCTTCGTCACCGGCAGTTCCGATTGAAAAAGACTCGCTGGAAGTGCAGATCGGCACGGTCTGGCTGGTGCGGATCGGCGTGCTCTTGATCCTGACCGCTTTGGCGTTCGGGGGCGGCTACCTCTATCAGCACGTCGTGCCTCGGCTCGGCCCGGCCGCCAAGGTGGCGCTGCTCTATCTCGGTGCCGGCGCGTTGGCCGGCGCGGGCGTGTGGCTGGAACGCAGACAAAGGAGTGAAGTCGATGGAGAAGTTCCGTCCGCGGCGGGAGGGTTCCAGCAATACGCCCGGGTGGTGCTCGCGGGCGGCTTGGCGGCGATCTACTACGTGACTTACGCGATCCACTGGAACCCGCGTTTGCGGATCGTGGAAAGCCCCGTTCTCGCCGGCGGGCTGCTCCTGGGCTGGACGGCGTTCATGGTTTACCTGGCCGACCGGCGCAGATCGGAAACCCTGGCAACCTTTGCCATCCTGTTGGCTTACTACACCTCGTCCGTCAATGAGATCGCCCAGTTCACCCTGGTCTCCAACCTCGCGCTGACAATCGCCGCGGTCTTTCTCCTGCGCCGGCATCTCTGGAAGGTCTTCCCTTTTGCCAGTCTGCTCGCCACGTTCGGCAGCTACGGGTTCTGGCGTTACTTTCATGTTTACCTGGCGTGGAAGGGGCGGGGGGAATTCCCGTCTTCTGCGCTCGGGAGCAGCGGATTTTGGATCGATGCCACTTTCCTGGCGATTTACTGGCTCCTGTTCACGTGGGTGATCTTCGGCCCGGGCGAGAAGACCCTGTCCCGAGCGCATGAGGCGACCTTCGCGGGGCTCAACAACGGCAGCTTCTTCGCCCTGGGCACCTGGGCCTTGCTGGCGGATTATCCCGGGAGCTTCTGGCGGTGGGCGCTCGGGTTCGGGACGGTGCTGCTGGTCCTGGGAGAACTGGGCCGCCGTCTGCCCCGACCGCCCGATGCTCGGACGGAGGGCACTTACCAGAGTGGCGGCATCCTCCTCGTGACCTGGGGCCTGGTCTCTTACTTCGGCGGCGGCTGGCACCTGACTCTGGCTCTGGCCGTCGAGAGCACCGCATTGGTTGTGGCTGCCGGACGCCGGGAAAGTCTTCTGCTGCTCGTTGCCTCCGGTGTGCTTTCCCTGATGACCTTGTTCTGGGCGGTCGATTGGCTCGGGGAACGTTCCGGTCTGGAACCGTGGCTCGTCGGCGCGGCGGAAGGGGGCTTTGTCGTTTTCAATGCCTGGTGGAGTCAGCGTCTGCGCGAAACCCGCCCGCTGCCGGACCTTGGCCCGGCGTGGTGGCAGCAGTTCCGTGCTGCACTGCCTTACGTGCCGACTTACTTTGCTTTGATCGGCTGTGCGCTCTGGTTCTGGACCATCCAAGGCCACGTCACGGACCCTGTTCTGTTGGCCCCGTCACTCGTTGTGGCAGCAGTGCTCCTGACTGGAACGACGCATGTCTTACGAGTCGGCGCGCTGGCGGTTTGGGCGCAAGTCTACCTGTTCGCTGCCCTCTGCTTCTGGCTCCACGACCATTCGTTCCTGAACCGTGTGGATGTCCAGCCTGCAATCTGGAATCCGCTTCTGCTCATCGCCGGGGCGCTCGCGGTCGGTCACTGGTGGGAACAGCGTCGATGGGGAAAGTATCTACCCCCGGAGTCCTGGGGTTTGTTGGCGATCTTCGATGCGATCTTCATCGTGATCGTCCTGGCCGCGTGGCTGGAGGTCATCGGCATGACCGGGGAAGTGCAAATCGCGGTGACAGCGGCTCTCGCCCTGCTGATCTTCGGCTACGGGTTGTTCACCCGGTATCGATCCCTGGCGGTCGTCGGCCAAGTCCTTCAATTTGGGAGCATTCTAGGGTTCATCTTGTTGTTCCTGCATGGTTGGGATGGCAGTAGGACAGAGTTGTTTCTGTCTCTGGCGCCCATCGCCGGTGCGGTGGCGGTGCTTGTTGTGGTCACGCGCTTCGTGGCCACCTTGGATCGGCCGTTACTGCTCCGCTGGCGCTCGCTCCGATGGTTCTACGAAGCGCTGGCGGTGTCCTTGATGGTGTCCTGGGGTTGCCGTTACTTTCCTGACCTAGGCAAGTTCCCGCTGTTCTGCTCCCTGGGCGGTTTGATTTTTTTCCTCGGCACTTGGAGAAACGAGAAACGCTGGCTCTTGTGGAGCGGGGTTCCGGTACTGGTTGCCTTGATCGCTTACTGGGGGATTGATGATCTGCACCGGGAAGCCAGCCTGTGGAACTGGTTCGGTATCGGGGTTCTGGCCGGGCAGCAACGCCTCGGCAAGCGCACCCTCCCGGTCGAGAGCTTCCCCGTCGCCGCGCAGAGGGCCTTGATGATCGTCGCGACCCTGGTGGCTTGGACCTGGGTCAGTGCCTGGGTGAGCAACCTCGCCGCCGAAGGCACTTTTTCCCTGGCGGCGGGCTGGTCGGTCTTTGCGGCAGTGGTCTTCGCCGCCGGTTTCATCTGGCGCGAGAGCACCTACCGCTGGTCGGGCTTGGTCATCCTGGCTGCGACTCTGGGGCGCATTATTCTCTACGACATCTGGCAATTGGATAGCTTGGGGCGGATCCTTAGTTCATTCGCACTTGGCTTCGCCTTGCTTGGTATCGCCTTTGCCTACATCAAGTTCCAAAAGCAGCTGCGAAATTGGTTTTGAGCGTTTATGGTGCGACTGCAATCATGCGGGAGAATTCGCAATCTTAAGAAAATAATTCCAAACTTGTGAATTATTTTCTTGCTACTTTGGCGGGAGGGACTTAAAACTGCGCGGTTGACCGAATTGGAATGCTCCGATGAAAAAATCTTTCTACCTGTTTGGAACATTAGCCGTGCTGGGCGGCATGACGCTGCCGATAGCCGCCAATCGGGTGTCCGCCGCGGCGGCAGATTCAGCCGCTGGCAGCACGGACAATGGCGCTGATCGACTTCCCATTGACGTGGCGCGCGGCAGCTTGGGGGCGACTCTTCAGGTGCGTGAACCCAAAGGGGGCCAGCAACCGGCTCCGGTCAAAGGTGCCAACCAATCCGCCCAAGGCCTGATCAGCGATGATGCGGCGTTGAGCTATCCGCTCGCGCAAGGCACCACGAGCATGATTTTATCCCTCCACAAAGCCGACGTGCTCAGCCGTTTGAATTTCATTAATTATGGTGCGGAAGGTAAGCTCACCATCTCCGCTTCGGCCACCAAGTTGCCGTTTGACAGCACTGAGTGGCGGCCCGTTGCGCGAGCGCAGGAGTTCGGCGGCAGCAAGGTCATCGGGTGCGATCTCGGCAGCCTGGAAGCGCGCTACGTCAAGATGGATTTTGAAACCCAGACGCCCGGCCGCATTTCGGGCTTGGGAGTGTTCGGGTTGATGACCATCAACACCCTCGAACCGCGTCCGGCGGGCATTCATACCGTCAGTGCGAACCCCGGTGCGAACACTGCGGCGGGTTCGATGGGTGGCAACGTTTTCTACGACGTCGCCAACCTGAACAGCGGTGCCAAAGTGGTCCAGGTGTCGCGCGGCGGCAGTGTCAGCAGCGCCCAGGCTCTGCTCGACGGCAACGTAGAAACCAACTACACCTTCGATCCGACCGACCCCGCGCCGACGGTGGTGATCGATTTCAACGCGCGCCGCTCTCTCAGCCGCGTCAGTTGTGTGTACCAGGCTCCTCCCGGCAGAATCGACTTCTACTTGGTGGACAATCCGTACACCTCCGATTACGGGCGCAGCGCCTCCCTGGCCTACGTCAGCGAACCCTCGGCGGAGCCGGCGGATACCGGAGTATCCGGTGCGGCCCGCAGCAAGCTCGCCGCGCACAAGGCGATCTGCTCGATCGATACCACCGGTCAATCCGGTCTCAGCCGGGCTTCGGCGGATGTCGGCGGAGCGTCCGGACGTTTCCTGGTAGCCGAGTTTCACCCCGTTGCCACCGGTCGCCACGTCAGTTCCCAGAACTTCAAAGATGTGGTGGATACCAAGGACTTCAAGGATGGAGTCGATGCCAAAGACTTCAAGGACGCAGGTGCCGCTCCTGCTGCTGACGACGAGGGGCAACCTTTGCGTCTGATTTCGCTGAGCGCTTTCGGTGACAGCTTCTCCGGGGACACGATCAGCCGCGTCCCCAACGTGCCGCCGCCGAACATCATCCCTCCGCCTCCTCAAGGCGGCACGGCCCAGCAGCCGGTCGTCCCACCAGTGCGCGGTGGGATCATCAGCGACTGAGCGCTGCAAGCGGGAATTTAGACCCGCGCGAATAATTAAGATTGCCTTTTCGACGGCGCCAGGTGTTAACAAACATCTGGCGTCGTTGTTTTGTCGAAAGCCATTCCGCAGGTATCCTTCGGATTGCCCCCTGTAAATCTACCCCCAGCCTCCATGTACTTCAGCCGAGTTTCCCGCCACTGCCTTCCGCTCACTCTCACGTTGGCGGCTCTGACTTCTGCCTTCCACCTCGCTCCTTCGGCGTGCGCCCAAACGACGGCCGGCAGCCTGGATGCGGGTTTTGCGGTGGGTTCCGTCTCCACCAGGGGTATCGATACCATTGCAGCACAGCCCGACGGCAAAATTCTGATCGGCGGTATCCAATTAGGTAGCATTAACGGCGTGACGGTCGGCAACTTTGTCCGGGTCAACGCCGACGGCACTCCGGATCCGTCCTTCAAGCAGCCGATCCTGGAGAGCTACAACACCCGGACCGATGATGTCGTTACCACGATCAATTCGGCTTACCTGCCCGTGGTCGCGACGATCGTCCCACAGGCGGATGGGAAAACCCTTGTCGGCGGAAATTTCTACTTCGTCAACGGCACTTCGGGTGTCGGCGGGTTATTGCGTTTCAACACGGATGGCAGCGTGGATACCACCTTCACGCCGCCACGGTTTGCCGGGACCGTGTACGCGATTGTTCCAGCCATCGACGGCAGTTACCTCGTCGGTGGGGATTTCACTTCCACCGACAACAATGCCGCTACCGGGGTCGTCCGGCTGAAAGCGAACGGCAAGATCGATGCCAGCTTTGGGCCGGCAGTGGTATCCGGAACCCTGGACGCCACCATCGGGGGCAACATCCCAAGCGTGCGTGCGATCGTTGTCCAGGGGGATGGAAAGCTGATCATCGGCGGGACGTTCGCCAATGTCGGAGGAGCCGCTGCCCCCGGTTTGGCCCGGCTTAACAGCGACGGCTCCTTGGACGGCGGCTACAGAGTGGACGCTCGTTTCAATGCTGCCGGTACTTACCGCAGCCCGGTCGGGGCCGTTTATACCTTGGCCATCCAGGCGGACGGCAAAACGCTGGTGGGTGGGGATGTATTCGATCCCAACGCCATTCCAGACCCGCAGCGCAATGCTGAGATCAACGGGCTTTACCGCTTCAACAACGACGGGAGCCTCGATGCCACGTTCAATCCGGGTGGATCGGGGACCAACAGCGTGGTGGATGCCATGCTGCTGCAACCGGACGGCAAGATTCTGATCGGCGGCGATTTCGGCCGGTACAACGATGTGCAGACGATTGGCTTTGCACGGTTGCTGGCGGACGGGACGCCGGACGCCTCTTTCGATTCGAGCCAGGGAACCAACGACGAGGTCTTCGCCCTCGCTTTGCAGGGAGACGGGAAACTGCTTCTGGGCGGCTTCTTTACGTTGGTGAACGGGGTGCCGGTACAGTTCGTCGCCCGCGTCAATTCGGACACGGACGTTTCGCCGTCCGTCGCGGTTTCGGTCGAGGCCGCGGTTGGCCGTGCCTTGGTGGCAACACCAGTGACGAGAGGAGTCTTCACTTTCAGCCGATCCGGCGGGAACCTCGCGGCACCATTGTCCATCCCCTACACGCTGAGTGGTTCCGCAGCAAAAGGTACAGACTACAAAGTTAGCGGGACCAGTCCAAATACCGTCGCCTTCTTCAGCGCGGACGGCACGATTACCTTTCCTGCGAACAGTTCTACCGCCACACTCAGGATCAAGCCCCTGGCTGGATCGGTGCCGACTCGCAAACGGAATGTGGTGCTCAACCTGACGGTACCGCTGACATCCTTCGACGTTGGTACTGGAACGGCTACCGTCAAGATCGTGGACAAGAGCGTTCATTGAGCAGGCAACCGGGGGGCGACCCGCCGTAAGTCCAAGTTATACCATTTCTTAAGGTTGCTCCATCATAGCAAGGGCTTTGATGAAGTAAGGGTAGCTGGTGAGGGAAGCCATGCGCTCGGGTCCGTGGTTCCAAGTGGCAAGTTCTGCGTCCAGGTGCTTGCGCAAAGCCTCCAGGGTGCCAAAGACTTGGTTGGAGAGGGCGCTCTTTAGCTCCTGCCACCAGCGTTCGATCGGGTTGAGTTCCGGGCAGTAGCTGGGCAGGAAGACGGGTACCATCCGCTCAGGCCAGCAGAGCGCCTTGGCGCGGTGTGCCCCGCTGTTATCGAGCAGGAGCACCTGCACCTCGCTTCCATCCTGGGCGTGGTGGAGCGCAAACTGATCGAGGAAGACCTGCAAGCAATCGCTGTCGGTGGCGGGCAGTTCCAAGACGAAGCTCTCGCCCGTGTTGGGCTGCACGGCCCCGCAGAGCCAGAAGTTCTCGTAAGCCTGCTCGAAGGGGCACACGGGCTTGACCCCGCGCAGGGTGAGCCGGCGGTGCGTGATGGTGTGCAAGCCAAAACGGCTTTCGTCCTGGCTCCACAGACAGATCCTCTTGCCGGGGGGGGCGGCTTGCACCGCGTGCAGTTCGTCCTTCAAGCCCGCGTCGCGGAAAGCGACGAGTTCTGCGTCTTTTTCTCCCCGTGGCTCTTGCGGGCAACCTTGAGCCTCGCCCCGAGTTGATCGTGTACCCAGTTGGCGAAGTGCGAGTAGCTGTAAGTCACGGCATGCTCGGCGCGGGCCCACTGCCACAAAGCCAGGTAGCCGCGCTCACCCTGCGGCGCTGCCAAACGGGCGCGGATCGCCTCCTTGACCGGCTCGGCCAAGCCGATGCCGCCCTGGCTCTCCGGACCCGATGGCTTGGGTGCCCGCAGCATCGCCTCCAAACCTCCTTGCGCGTAATGGTTGAGCCAGCCGCTGAGAGTTTGGCGGTTGCGCCCGAGTTGCCCGGCGGCGCTTTGGCGATCCTTGGCCGTCCCGCTAGCCAGCAGCCAGAGCAGGTGCAGGCGCTCGCGCCGCCGCTCGTTGCGCTCGCCGCGGCGCAGTTCCAGCAGCTCTTGAGCAGACTCGACGATCACAGGCAGAGGGTTGCGCGGCATCTCTCAGCCTCAACCAGCTTCTATGATGGGTCAACTTCCAGAAATGGTATTACGTGATGATCAAAGGGTCTCGCGTGTGGGTCAGGGCCACGAAGGCACCATCGTCTGTCACGGTCCCACATTCGAGATTGCTGCTTCCTGTTCACGCTTCCGGGCGACTATTCTCGCTTTACTGCACGATCTTCACCTTGGCGAGTGTCGCCGCCGTGTTCTGGGTGTAGTCGGCACCGGGTGCCACGTTGAACTTGATCTTCTTGACGCCAGTGAACTGCTGCACAACCGGTTCGACCGTCAGGGTCATTGAGTCCTGCCCGGCCGGGATCGTCACCGAAGAGGGCAGCGCCGTGTAATCCACACCGCTCACCGCGTTGCCACCGACTGCCAGGGCCACCGTCAGGTCGGCGGAGTTGTCGCCCGTGCGGTTCACCGTGACCACTCCGACGCGGCTGCCGTCTGAGGCGGCGATCTTGTTGATCGTCTTGATCGACACCTGGGCCACTGAGCTGTCGGCCGCATCGCTCGTGGTGAAGTCCAGCTTCACGTTGGTTC
Organism: uncultured Chthoniobacterales bacterium; assembly: GCA_964245965.1. Lineage (GTDB taxonomy): Bacteria > Verrucomicrobiota > Verrucomicrobiia > Chthoniobacterales > SZAS-18 > CAWCJJ01. Next base: position 56,924 of record CAXTOP010000019.1, on the reverse strand, counting down.
CTACCGTGTAGTTGACCGTCTTGACACGAGCCGCGCCCAGATCGCCACCCGAGACGGTGACTCTCAGCGAGCCCGAGGCGTCGGTGGGCAGGGGAAGCACGTAGCCGCCGGAGGCGGAAGTCGTCGCGTAGTAGCTGCCCCCGTCCGGGGTGACGCTGACGCCAGCCAAGCCTTCGCCCTCGTCGTAGGCACCGTTGCCGTTGAGGTCGTTGTACACGACGCCGACCAGATAGGCGACGGTGGTGTCACGCGGAGTGGCAAAATCCTGCGTGATCACCAGCGGGCCGAAACCCACCGCGCTCGCCGATACGGCCGAGATGCCGATCTCTTTGAAGGACTGGTAATTCGAATAGCTGCTCATGATGTTCATCCGGTGATCCAACTGAGGCACACCCCAATCGGTGTTGAAGTTGATGTGTGCGAAATGCACGTCTTCCGCGTAGGCATCGACGTTCTCACCGTACAAGCTTCCCTGGTAGCCCATCGCCTTCATCCGGCCGTCGAAAGTCGAACCATCGGTTCCGTTGTGCGCCTGGAAACCGTGGGTCGCCTGGTCCAGCGATTGGGTGTGCGAGGACACCATTAACTTGGCGTTGAAGGCCAGCGGCTGCTGAGCCTGGTAACCGGCGAAGTCGCTCTTGAGCTTGTTGGTGTCCACCGCGTATTGGCTGTAGTAACGCAGGATTTCCGTGTCGGTGACGTTGGCCAGCATTTCGCCTTCGGCTGCGGGGTTCGCCCGGGCGCGGTTGATCAGCTCCAGCATGTACTGCTCCTGATTGCTGGGCTGGGGTTGGGGGTACAAGGTGGTCGGGCTGGCCGTAGCGGCGCTCAAAGTGGCCAACAAGCAAACGGGTAGCAGAGCAATCGCATCGGAGGCGGATCGAAAGGCTTGTGCAATCATGAGAAACGGTTGGTAGGGCTTGGCTTGTTCGGTCACTAGGAGGACGGAAACCTCCTAATGCAGCCTTGATGCCAGCCCTCAGACCGTGCCTCGGGATGTTGGTCGGTATTTTAAGTCATTGTTAATTGTTTGATGCCGGTAATTAATTTCACAACATGCTTAATCCCATTAGCTTACATAGATAATGAGCGCTGGTAGCACTGACAATTTTCGTCGAATTGCAGGAGGAAAGTAGATGGTGGTGCAGCCTAAAATCATCTCGTTTTCTCATGGGTGATCAATCTTGTATTCTCATATATGATTTACAAAAATCTATAATGATAGGACGGCTCCAAGCCGTCTTATGAGCTGCTGTGACGCGCTGAGAAAGTGGCACGACGAGAGAGTTTTATGCCTGTCGCTTGACGGGCATTTGTGGGACACGAAGGCCCGCGCGGGCAGCTGAAACTGTTGCCCCACAAACCGACGATGAACGCCGTCGATCTTCTCTCTGCGCGAACTCCGACGATCAGCCCAAGCGCAGATCGCAGGTCAGCAGAGAGAGGTTGGCCTTGGCACACGGCCGGTCTGGATCAAGCGGATACATCAACTCGTTAGCGGGGGTAAACTGCCGTTCGTCTCCCTTGAGGACGTAAGCTTCCTGCCTCGACGGTGTTTCACGTGTTGCCACCACAATTTCCAAAGGCAGATGCGGCTTGATGCCGGGATGCAGGGAGGGAAACAACGCCGTTCGCCGATAGCGCAAGCCCGCTCCGACGCGCCCGCCTCCCAGTGGCAGCAGTGGCAAGGGACGGCCGTTCACGTACAGCGCGTGCGACTTCTCGAAGCTCGCATCGACCGCGAGTTCCAGGCGCTCGATGGATGTATCCACAAAACGGCTCGTCGAGCCACCTTCGCTGGGGGTCTCGCACAAAAGCGGCCAGCCCTCGCACGCACGCCGAACCTCCAGGATGGAATCACCGGCGGGAGCGCTCAGCATCAGGGTGAAACGCCATTGCCAGATCTCGCGGAAAGCTTCCTCGGAGAAATCCAGGCCGGCGGTGCGCAGTTCAGCCAGAACCAGGCGCAAATCCTCCCACAGCGGATTGGGCAGGAAATACTGGTCGTGCAATTTGGTGCCATGAGCCACGAGCGGGCCGGGGACGGGAGTTTCCAGCGTGTGCAGAGCGATGGCCTGCCAGAGGAGGGTGACCAGCGACATCCACGCCGCGTGCGGCAGCGACTCGACAGCGCGGAATTCGATGAGACCCGAGGTGCCGTTCGCCGGCCCGCCGACGTTCCAGAACTTGTCGAAACTGGCCTCGCTGCGGTGCGTGTTGCCGGAAATATCGGTGTGCAGATGGCGCAGGGTTTCGCCGATCATATAGCGGTGGTCACCCGCAGGAAGTTCAGCCAGGTAGCGGTACGCCAGATCGAGATCGTAGAGGTCGCGGGAGGATTCATCCGGGCGCGGTGCCTGAGAGGAAGCGCCGACGTAGCTGCCGGTGAAGAGGTAGGACAAGCACGGGTGTGCCTGAAAATAGCGCAGCAGGGAGGCAATCCAAGCCGGGCGGTGGAAGAAGGGGTTCTCGTCCAGGCTCGGACCGCCGAAAAGCACGTGGTTGCCGCCGCCGGTTCCGCCGGGGTCACCCTGCGCGTTCTGCTTCCAGGAACGCAGGTCGCACACCGACCCGGCCGTTTCGAGCATCACGAGCCAGCGGTGGTAATCCAGCCAGGAAGCGCACGCCGGCACGTTGATCTCCAAGACGCCGGGATCGGCCGTGAGTCCAACGCGCATCCATGCTTGGTCGTCGTCGCCCGGCACGTAGCCTTCGAACAGGTACCGCTCGACCTTTTGCACGGCCAACTGGCGGATGATCACGGCGAGCAGTTCCTTGAAGGGCGGCTGGAGCAGCGGCGGCAGGAAGACGTGCAGGCCGTCGTCGCGGACCTCCAGGGTCAACGCCCGGCGCAGGGCTTCTGGAGCGAGGAGGTTCAAGGGCAGGCGCAGCCCGGCGGGGCCCTCGGCGTCGATCAAGGGAAGGGTGCGGGCACCGTTGGGGAGTTTCCAACGATCCGTGATCCACTTCTTGCCGCTGTGATCGAGCGGCAGCACCGCGCTGAAGCGCGCCCCCGGACGCGGGTCGCGGGCGGGCAACCAGCCGGTGGCGGGGATGCGAAGTTTCCTGGCGATGGCGGTTTGCAGGGCCAGAAAGCGGCTCTTCTCCAGCTTGAAACGCCCCTCGCTGCCGGCGGTGGCGGCACCGTGGCTGGCGGAAGCCAGGGGATCGATGGGCGTGCCGTCGCGGTTGAACAGGACGTTGACGACCCAGCGCGGGTTCACCTCGCCCGGATAGGTCTTGCCGGGAGAATATATCGTCACGCCGCCGGGCAGGAATCGTTCGATCAGCGTGCCGGCCAACCGGTAGGCGTAGGCCAGCTTGGTCGGACCGACCGCGGTGAAATTCCATTCCGCGCCGTCCGGTTTGCTGGGCACGTAGGTCGGTTCACCGCCGAGGGTCAGCTTGACCTTGGCCTTGCGGAAACGCCGGGCGACCTGCTCGGCAAGACCCTTGTACGGGGTGGCAAAGATGTCGGCTCGCTTTGGCTGTCGGAAGGTGGGCATGGCGTGGAAAGATCGCCCGGTCGCCCTCGGAATGCCGACGTACAAGCGGACTTCAGCGGAGCTTTGCGGCATTTGCGCGCAAATGCAACGCCGAACAGGAAAACGATCTATGCGGTTGGATCGACGAGCTTCTACGGTGCTCTCAGGCCGTGTGCGGCCCGTCCATCTCGGAATCGTGTTCGGCCATTTCAACGCCGTGGCTGCTCTTCGATCCGCCTGTCTTGGATTGGTCGGCCAAGGCGAGCAGGACATCGGTCTTCGAGATGCTGCCCAGCAGGGTGCGGTCTTCCAGCGTGGTGGTGACCGGCAGCCGCTCGCCGTCGTGGTGCGAGAATGTTTCCAGCGCTTCGGTCAGGCTTTCTTCCGGGAGCACCGTGGGGAACTTTTCCCGCAGGATGTCGCGGGCGATGATGACGTTGGCCAGTTCCGGGTCGCTCAGGTAGTTCTTGATGTCGTGCAGCGAGATCGCCCCCTGGAACTTGCTGTTGGCGTCGATGACGTACAGATAGACGAAGCGGTTGGTCAGGAAACTCTCGGCGATTTCCGTGAAGCGGGAGTTCTCCTGGACGCTGGCGGCATCCTTCTTCATCAGGTCGGACACGCGCAGGGAGGCCAGCCGGCGGCGCACGAAGTCGGCTCCCTTGCGCCGCAGCGATTCGCTGTAGATCGAGTTGGGCTCCAGGGCCTGCGAGGTGTAATGAGCCACGACGCACGCGAGCATCAGCGGCAGGATGATGTCGTAGTCGCGCGTCAGCTCGTAGAGCATGATGATCGCCATGATCGGCGCGTGGGTCGTTGCGGCGAGCAATGCACCCATCCCCACCAGCGTGAACACGCTCAGCACCGGCGGCAGGTGTCCCGGCCACACGGCGTGGACCCCGAGCCCGAAGAGGTACCCCATGCTGGCCCCGGCGAAGAGCGTGGGGGTGAAAACACCGCCGACCGCCCCCGAGCCGAAGGTGGCGGCGGTGGCCGCCAGCTTGAGCGCCAACACCAGGAGCACCGTCTGCCAGAGCCAGTGGTCGTGCAGCAAGGCGTTGACCACGGTGTAGCCGTTGCCGCAGACCTCGGGGCTCAGGACAGCCAGTCCACCCACGATCAGGCCGCCTAGCGTCAACCGCAGGAAAACCGGCACCGGCAGGATCGCGAACAGCTTCTCGCTCTCCCGCAGCCCCCGCAGGAACCAGGGGCCGACGATCCCGGCAAAAATACCCAGGAGTAGATGAGGGATGATTTCCCAGTTGTTGTGCAGCCGCACAACGGGCATCGAGATCTCGTAGAGGGGATTTTCACCGAGGAACTGCCGCACCGTCAGCGTGGCCACCACCGAGGCGAACACCAGCGGGCCGAAACTCTCCATCGCCATCGAGCCCAGCACGATCTCGGCGACGAACAGCGCGCCGCCGATGGGCGCATTGTACGCCGAGGCGATGCCCGCCGCCGCCCCGCAGGCCACCAGCAGCCGGAGCCGCTGCACGCTCATCCCGCCCCAGCGCCCGATGAGCGAGGCCATCACGGCCGCCAACTGCACCAGCGGACCCTCGCGTCCGATGGAGCCGCCCGAGGCGATGGAAAACATGGCCGAGGCGCTTTTGACGAAGCTGGAGCGCGAGGAGATGTAGCCGTTGCCCAGCACGATGGCTTCCATGTAATCCGTGCTGCTCTTGCGCCGGTTGAGCCGGGCACCCAGCAGCAGGACGATGCCGGCAAGCAGGCCGCCCGCCGCCGGGGTGAGCACGCGCTGCCAAGGTGGCATGACGGCGAAGCTTTCCACCAACCCGCCGGTGTGGTGCGTCAGCAGCCAGTGGACGATGTCCACCAGCTTGCGGAAGCCCACCGACAGGACGGCCCCGCAGAAGCCAACGATCCCCGCCCACAACAGCGTGGCCTGGGTCTCGTTGAGGTGGATGTGCTCGCTGATCCAGATCCGCAGCTTGAGCAGGGGCAGCAGGAAACGCCGGGCAGGCTTTTCCGTGGGTGCGGAAACAGGGACCATGGGTGGTTTCAACCCGCACTGCGCAGAGGAGCCAGAAATTCATCGACCGTCTCAGCAGCCAGCAGGCTCCGGCGTACCGCCTCATTCTTGAGCAGACGCACCAGCCTGCCGACAACCGCGAGGTATTCGGGCACTTTGTCCAGGGGCGTGCCGATGACGAAGAGCAGGTTTACCCGCTGGTCCGCTTGCGCGAAGAGCACCCCTTCGCGGCTGCGGCCCACGGCCACGACGATCTGTTTGACCTGCGGGGTGCGGGCATGCGGAAAGGCGACCCCGTAGCCGAGTGCCGTCGGGCTGAGTTTTTCGCGATCCAGCACGGCCTGGCGAAACTGGGCCGGGTCGCCGATCAGGTCGGGATGGCCGGTGAGCAAACCGGCCACGGCCGAGATCGCTTCGAGATCACTGTTCGCCGACAGGTCCAGTTGCACCAGTTCGGGAAGGAGCAATGAGGAAAGCGAAGAAATCATGCGCGGCAGGCAGAACGATAAAGCAGTTTCGCAGCCAGAGTGGCTGGCTGCCTTTACATAGACGCAGATTTCCTCCAACAAAAGGGGGAAACTGCGCTGCCGGGGTCGATGGACGGTTTCAACCGGCTCACCGCGGAGACAATTCCACCTTGCATTCTGGACCCTTGAACTTTCATTGTTCGCTTGAAGTATCCATCTCAACCGCCCGCTCCATGAAGTTCCGCGAAAAGATTGCCAAAGCGTTCCGACTGCGCACTTACACCCACAGCAAGGTCTTCCAGGCGGCGTCGGGCAATCCCGAGAAGCTCCAGCAGGAAAGACAGGAAGACGAGCGTCGGCGGCTGGTCCAGACGGCGAAGAAGCGACACGCGGATCTGGTCGAAAAGTTGAAGCGCGAGATCGATCAGGAGGAACTAAAGAAGGTAGTCGCTTTGGGCGAGATCAAAGACCAGGCCGACATATTTTGGACCAAGTACCTCGACGTGGACAAGTGGCTGGCGGTCAACATCCGCCACGCCGAAGAACTCGATCTCCTGGAACGCCCCGTTGCCGACGTGCTCGACCTGGGCTGCGGGGCGGGTTATTTCCTGCTGGTGTGCCGGGCGTTGGGCGCGCGGACACTCGGTGTCGATGTGGACTGGGATCAGGTGCTCAACCGCATGATCGGGCTTTTCAAACTCGCGCGCATCACACTGACGATCGAACCGCAGGTGAAGCTGCCCGACTTCGGGCGGAAGTTCGACCTGATCACCGGTTTCATGATCTGCTTCAACTTCCCGACGATGGAGACCCACTGGAGCGTGGCGGACTGGAATTTTTTCCTCAACGATTTGTCGAACTACCTTAAGCCAGACGGACGGGTGCTCCTGAGCCTGAACAAGCAGGCGGATGGTGAGCACTACACGGAGGCGATCAAACAGTATTTCCTTTCGCGCGGGGCAAAGATCAAAGGGAAGCGGGTGTTGTTCGACCACGGCGTGCTCCAACGCAGCCCCGCGCAAGCCACCGCTCTGACGGCGGCTTAGAGCACCCCTCGGCCGGACCCGCTCCGCCCCATACTTCCGGTTTGTAGGGTGGGCGCTCCGCCTGCCGTGGGTGACTGGTTCAAGCGGCAGGTGGAGCGCCCACCTACAAACCGGAAGGCAGACTCAATGGACAGGTGCTCTAATCACCCGATCAGACTCAGCTCCAACTTGGCCGTCATCGCGGCGGGCACGACCTCGTTGCCAAAGTAGCGTCCGCTGATCGGGGTAACTTCGGCGGTCGTCAAACCGACGGCGGTCGTGACGAAATTGTGGTTGCAGAAGATCCCGTTGGTTGGGTCGAGCCCGGTCCAGCCGGCGCCGGGCAGATATACTTCCGTCCACAGGTGCATGGCTCCCGCGGCGCGGCGTTTCTCGGCCGCGGCGTCCAGTTCGCAGAGGTAGCCGCTCGCCAAACGCGCGGCGAAGCCCAACTCCCGCAGGATCGCCGCCAGCAGCACGGCGGTGTCGCGGCACGCACCACTGCCGAGTTGCAATGTCTCGGCGGGCGCACGGGCGATGCCCTCGTCCCGGCGTTCGTAGGCGATGTGCTTGTGCAGGGCTTCCACGAGCCCGATGAGCATGGAAACCGTCGAGCCGCCTGGTTCCGGAGCCTGCCAGAAGGTGAGCGGCAGCAGCTTGCGCGCTTCCCGGCCGTCGGTATCGACGGAGGCACTGTCGTGGGAAAGCGTCAGGTAGGACGCCAGCCGCACCGCGTCCTCAGCCTGGTACTGGAAGGGAAAACTGGAAGCGTGATAATCCAGTAGAAAATGAAACGGGTTCTGCTCCTGCAACTCGATCTCGAGGTTCAGGCCGAAGACCAGTTCCACCGTGTGTTCCGGGTAGTAGCAGCGGGCAAAATTGTTATCGAAAAGGTCGCGGCGGAACTGCACGTCGGCCTCGGCGTTGGTCTTGAAGTCGATCTTCTGCACCATCCGCCCGGGTTCAGTCCGCGGAAACACCCGCACCAGGTGCGGCGATAAGCTGACTGGTGCCGCGTAGTGGTAAGCCGTGTGGTGTTCGATTCGGATGCGCATAATGCCGTCGGTCCCTCCCACGGAAGGGAGACGCCTTGCCTCCCCGCGTCAAGCCGCGGCTTGCGCCCGGCGCCGAACGAACACCTTTACTTTCATGTTCTGCTTGCCGGTGCCCTTGAAGGTTCCGCGCAATGGGGTGGCATCACGAAAATCCCGCCCGTAGGACACGGTAATATGCCGTTCGCCGCACCACTGTTTGTTCGTCGGATCGAGGGCGACCCAGTACCGGCCCGGCACCAGGACCTCCACCCAGGCGTGGGTCGCCACCGCGCCGACGAGCGTCCGCCCGGCGCGGCCCAGGGTGTTGTTCGACGCCGCGCTCGGCGGGGCGACCGCCTCGATGTAGCCGCAGACGTAGCGCGAGGGCAGCCCTGCCGTTCGCAGCACGCTGAGCATGATGTGGGTGAAATCCTGGCACACGCCCTTGCGCTGCTGCCACACGACCGCGAGCGGCGTCGAATTGTCCGTCGAGCCGCTGGCGTAGGCAAAAGTTTCATAGACGGCTTTGTTCAGCGCCTCCAATGATTCGCCCAGCGGCTTGTTGCCGCGCAAATAGCGGCGCGCCCAGTGCAGCGACTCGCGGGTTTTGACGACGGTGTCGGTCGGCTGGAGGTAGTCGAAAATTTCCATCGGCGTCGAGGCGAGGATCTGCCGGGTCTCGTCGATGCTCACTTCCAGGGCCGCCGTCGGCGGCTGCGGAGCGTGGGTTTGGATCTCGGCCCGGCTCGTGATCACCAGTGTCTTGTGCCGGTAGGGCAGGCTGAAAAATTCCACGCCATTGCCGAAATAATCCGTGTACCCGCTGACTTTGACGCCGGGTTCCACGATCAGGCGCCGGCTGCGGATGGTCTGGTTGGGTGTGTCCGGCGGGGTCAGCCGGGCTTCCAGGTAAGCCTCCGCCGCGGCGTACTGGTAGCCGTAATCGGTGACGTGCGTGACTTCAAACTCCATGCGCGAAGCCTTTCAGGTAAGGCTGCAACGGGGTCGAGATGTGGGCCTGATGGTTGAGAAACACGTCGGCAATATCGTTGTGAATGTCCATGACGCGCTGCATCAGGTCGTTGAGCAGCGAGGCGAGCGCCTGGCCCTGCAAACGCGGCTGGACCGGGGCAGCCGGTTCCCGCGCCAGGGTGTCGGTTTTGCTGGAATTGCCGTCATCGGCCAGGCTGGTGGCGGACTGCGCCTGCACGTATTCCTGCGAGTGGTCGGTTTGAACCGTTTCTGGGACGGGGGGGAGAAAGTCCTCCACCGCCGGCTCCGGGTAATCGAAAAACATCGCCCAATCGATCCGGTGCAGCCGCTCGCAGAGCATCTCGATGGCTATCAGTGGACGCTGGGTCGGCCGATCCTGGCCGCCGACGCCGTCGGGCGCAGCCATCCGCAGCAGGGCGATGCAGTTGCGCAGGGAGTGCAGCACGGAGCGCGGGGCTTCCGGATTCTGGAACAACAGCCGCAACACCGGCAACGGCTCGGCGCGCATCTGGTACACGCGCCGGTAGGCGTCGCGGGTGCCCAGGAGGCGCAGGAACGCCGACAGCTCGATCTCGGTCTGATGGCGGGGCCGGGCCGTGGGATGCTCGGCGGGCGTGGTGAATGCCTTGGCGCAGGCGATGGGCGCGTTGGCCGTGAGGATGGCGCGCTCCAACTGCTGGCCCAACTGGCAGAAGCGCCAGCCGTCGTCGGCCATCATGCTGCTCTCGGCCAAACCGAAAAATTGGGGGATGGTCCGTGTGGTCAGCTCGGCCAGGCGGCGGGTCACGCGCCCGCACACCTGCTCGCCGGCGTCGGGTTGGAAACGCTGGCGGGCGAAGGCGGCCCGCAAGCCGCTCAACACCGACCACGCCTCGGGGCTGAGCGAATCTTGGATGGCTTCCGCGTTGTTCAAGGCGCGGCGCAGGACGTTGCACAGCGCGCCGGGTTCATCGCGCTGGAGCACCAGACGGTAGCGGTCGGCCGGCGTGGCGATGGACCGCCGGCCGCTGCCTTCCAGATGGGGCAACAGGCGGTTCCACATGGGCCGGTACAGCTTGCGCTCGGTGGCGTTGAGTTCTTCCAGCTCCAGCGTTTCGACGACCTGGATCAGGTAAGCCAGGTTGTTGGCGCGTTCGAGGTAGCGGCCCATCCAGTAGAGCGATTCCGCCACGCGGCTGGTGACGCGCCGGCCCTGCGCGTGCATCTCGCCCGGGCGGTGCGAGCGGGATTGCTGCGTGAACGACTCGGCGTCCGCGCTCATGACCCAGGTGTCCTTGCTGCCGCCGCCCAGTCCCGCGGCGGTGAAGAGGCTGCCTTCGGGAGCAATGCGCGTCAGTGCGCCGGGGAACACCGTGATGTCGCTGCCGCGGCGCAAGGCAAAAACCAGTTGGTCCTGCCGGCGTTCGACCGCCTGACCCGCGTCGAAGCAGATGGTCTTTGCGCCCTGGGCGATGGGTTGCGCCACGTAGAGTTCCGGCGCGCGGCGGATTTCCTGGCGCAGCACGGCTTCCTCGGCCGCGGTGGGCGGGAGACCATGCTTGTTGCCGAAGAGCCGTTCGCCGACCCGCGGCAGGATGCGGAACTCGGCCAGCTTACTCAAAATCAATTCGCGCTGGTCGGGGTCGCCGCACCAGTAGGTGGGGATGGTCGGGAGGATGGGATTCTCGCTCAGGTAGAACCGGATGATCCGCGGCGCGAAGGAAAGCAAAGCGCGGTCGTCGGCCAACTGGCTGCCGAGCGAATTGAGCAGCGCGACCGTCTTTTTGCGCAGACAGTGGACCAGGCCGGGTACGCCGAGCACGCTGCCGCGTTCCAGCACCATCGGGTCGAGCAGGTGATCGACGACGCGGTTGTAGATGGCGTGGACCCGGTCCAGACCGCCGATGGTCTTGAGATAAACGTGGTCGTCCAGCACGAGCAAGTCGCCGCCCTGCACGAGCGGCACACCCATGCGCCGGGCGAGGAAGCTGTGCTCGGTGTAGAAGGGATTGCCCGGTCCGGGCGAGAGCATGACGATCAACGGCTCGCCGAACGACAGGTCGGCCGCCTCGCGCAAGGATTCCAGGATGTCAGTCGGCGTTTCGGCGATGGAAGCCACCGAAAGATCCGAAAACGTTTCCGGCGCGACCCGGGCCAGCACGCGGCGGTTTTGCACCATGTAGGCCAGACCGGTGGCGTGGCCGAAGTGCTGGCTGCTGATTTGCAGCGCGCCGTGAACGTCCCGCTTCAGGCATACCCCGCCGATGTACAGGTACGAGCCGTGGGTGGGCTCCAGGTGGACGGCGGGACGCAGGAAGTGCGGGCTGCCCAGGACCGGTGGAATCGGGAGCACCGCCCGGCGCAGAATTTCCTGATGGCTGTAGATGTCCCGCAGGAACATCTCGAAGGCCTGCATGCGCTGGCGCAAGCCCCGGGTGACCAGCGACCATTCCTCGCCGCTGAAGACGTGCGGCAGCAGATCGCAAGTCCAGGGTTTACGTCCGACAGCATGATCCTTGGTGATGTCCAGGGTGACGCCCAGCTCGCGCATGGTGGCATCCATCCGCTGGTCGAGGCGGCGCAGCTCGGAGCGGGGCAGGGCATCGAGACGTTCGAGGAGCGGGCCGTAGCTCGGGCGGGGGTGTCCCTGTTCGTCGAGCACCTCCGGCCACGCGGGCGTCGCGGGGCTGCCGCCGGCGGCGGGCGACTTGTCCGTTTTGACCTTCACGCGGGCACACCTTTCCCGTGCGGTCCGGTGCGGTCAAGATGAAACGAGGATTCCATGAACAGTGCGGTCCTGATACGTCCACGCGCCGCGCAAGAGTCGAGGTTTTCGCAAAAAACAGGTTTGACAGTCGGTGTCCGGACCCCTACTTTTCCGCCCTCGCAACTCTCGCAGGGTTGCCACGCTTTATGAAAACGTTTTCCGCCAAAGCCAGCGAAGTCGACCGTAAATGGTGGATCATCGACGCTGAGAATCAACCCCTTGGCCGCGTCGCTGCCAAGGCTGCCGTGCTCTTGCGCGGCAAGCACAAGGCCATTTGGACCCCGCACGTGGATACGGGCGACTTCGTCGTGGTGATCAACGCCGGCAAGGTCAAACTCGGTGGCAAGAAGGAAGAAGACAAGATTTTTACCAGCTTTTCAGGTTACGTCGGTGGCCACAAGTCCGAGAGTGTCCGCCAGCGCCGGGAACGTCACCCCGAGTTGCTCGTCGAACGCGCCGTGCGTGGCATGATCCCGCACAACCGCCTGGGCCGCTCCGTTTACACAAAGCTCAAGGTGTACACCGCCGCCGAGCACCCGCATTTCGCCCAGGCTCCGGCCATGGCACAAGTCTGAGAGTTTTAGCTGAGCAAAGAACCTATTTTCATGAGCGAAGAAACCACCTACGTCGCCACCGGTCGCCGCAAAACGGCGGTTGCCCGCGTCCGTATGATTCCCGGCACGGGGCTGATCCACGTAAACGGTCGCACCTTTGAAGAGTACTTCCCGACCGCGCCCTTGCAGCAGACGGTGCTCGCGCCGTTCGAGACGGCCAAGGTTGGCAAAACTTTCGACGTGACCGTCAACGCGAGCGGCGGCGGCCTCAACGGCCAGGCCGGCGCGGTGCGTCTGGCGGTTTCCCGCGCGTTGATCCGCTCCGACGAGACTTTGCGTCCCATGTTGAAGATCGAGGGGATGCTCACACGCGATCCGCGGATGAAGGAGCGTAAGAAGAGCGGCCAGCCTGGTGCCCGCAAGCGCTTCCAGTTCTCCAAGCGTTAACTCCGGTACGTTCTACAAAAGGCGAAGTCTGGCAACCTGCCAGCTTCGCCTTTTTTGTTGGTCGCGAATGAGAAGGTAGATCAAGAAACTTATAACCGATCCACTCTGATAATGCAGATCTCCTTTACGGCGTGATCGCTCCAGAAGGTCAACAGAAAACCTCCTTTGAGCAAGACTTCCATCGTTCTGCCATCTTCGTCACTCTCTTGATAGTCACCGGTAAGAAATGGTTGCTCGGACAGAGTTTCAAAGAAGTGATCGAGCAGGCTGCGTTCTGAAGCACGTAAGGTCAGCAGAAAGCGAAAGACCTCAGCGGTAAGCAAAAAGCGGTACCCGGAAGGACGTGCCATAGCGGGTACAGCAAGAGGTCAAAGCCCTTGCGACTCAAGGGTCGAGTGCATCTTGCGCCACTGTTCGAGAGTAACGCCCTCGCCAGCGTCTATAGTGCGGTTAAGACGGGAAAGTTCCGCCCGATTAGCTGTGCTCTCCGCCCGTTCCAGGTGTTTGAGAAAAGCGGTTAGCCGCAGGCGCTCCTCGCTGGAAAGCACGGCAACCTCACGCTTGATTTCTTCTAGACTCATATCTCCTGCACGCAAGTATGAAAGCGCGAGTGGCGCAAAGCAACGATAAAGGTTCGCAGGCCAACCTCCGGCATTGCAGCCGCGCGCCGCACCGAACTCCCATCAGGACTTGAAGTCTGCGAAGATCTTGTTCGCTTCTTCCAAAGTCTCCTTGCTGCCGATGTCGAACCAGGTGCCCTTGATGGTGCGGGTATTCACACCCAGGCGCGGGTAGAGCCACTGGATGAAACGGCCCGGCTGGTCGGGGTTGTTGCCTTCCTGGATGTACGTGTTGAACATCGGGATCGTCGCCTTATCGAAGTAGTAGAGCGCGATGCCGGTGATGGTCCCGGTGGGATGAGCCGGCTTTTCTTCGAAGGCAAGGATTTTGCCGTCCGCGTCCAAGGTCAGGTTGTTGTACTTTTTGATCGCCTCCAGATCACCCACGTCGTAGGTAGCCAGCGTAGCCGGGTGTCCCTTGGCGAACGAAGCAAAATCCGCCAGCGACTCGCTGAAGAGGTTGTCGCCTGCCACCACCATCAGGTCGTCGCTCTCCAGCTTCTCCTGGTTGACCACCAAGTGGATGTCGCCGATGGCACCGAGCTTGTCGGTGTCGCTCATCGAGCGGTCGTTGACGATGTTGAACTTGAGCTTCGGCTGCCGCTGCGTGTACTCGTCGGCCCAAGCCTGGAAGTCCGCCGCGAACTTGTTGTTGGTCACGATGTAAACCGTGCCGATCTCAGGGATGGGAGCCAGGTTGTCCAGCACCCACTCGATCATGGGCTTGCCGGCGACTTCCAGCAGCGGCTTGGCTTTGTTCAAGGTGAGCGGGTACAGGCGAGTGGCGTACCCGGCGGCGAGGATTAGGATGTTCATAAAAAAAGGCTTCTGCGGCCAATGGATAACCGAGATTCGGAAAGGTTCAACCCGCTGGCCGCCGACGCCGTCCGCGTACCCGGTGAACATTGACACCGCACCCGCCCCGGCTAGGCTGTGCGTTTCCAATTCCCAAGGCTCTTCATGGAACGCTCCCTCCACTTTCAGTACCGTCGCGACTACCGTGCCAACTACGAGGAAATGGCGACCCTACTCGGTTCCACCCGGCTCCAGCCTTCGGAAAAGGAACTGGCTTTCATCGCGGACCTGGGTACGGGTCGCTATTATTCGTCGGGCTCGATCGGCAACCCGGACATCGCCTTCCTGAGCGCGGTCGTCGGTGCAACCGGTGCGACCCGCGCCGTGGAGATCGGCACGGCCTCGGGAGTCTCGGCCTCGGTGATCGCCGCGGCGATGGCGCGCGGCTTCGAGGAACGCGGCGAGGCGCTGCCGCCCGTGTTGCTCGACACCATCGACCGCAAGGACCGCTGCCTCTTCGACGACAGCAAGCCCATCGGTTTCATGGTGGAAACCATCACCCCGGAACTCGCCCCGCTCGTGCGCATCCACACCAACGGCGACGCCACCAAGGCGCAGGAGTACGCCGGGAAAAAGGAGTTGTCCTTCGCCTTCATCGACGGCAACCACCAGCACCCCTGGCCGCTGATCGATGCGCTGTGCCTGCTGCCGCTCATGCGGCCGGGAGCGTGGATGGTCATGCACGACATCGATAATCCCGCGGACCGACCGGCCGAGCACGTGCGCCTGGGAGCGAAGCACGTTTTCCAGAACTGGCCCGGCAGCAAGATCGAAGGCGGCTACATCGGCGCTGTCCAAGTGCCAACGGATCTTGGCGTGGTGAAGCCGTTTGTCGCCGGACTGCTGGAGCAGCCCTTCGAAGTGGGCGAAAGCGGTTGGAAGCGGTACGGCAAGCAGGTAAAGGCGCTCGCCAAGTCCGCCGTGCAGTAATTGCGCCGGCGAATCGAGCACCCCGCGTTGCCAAAAGCGGGACGCGCCGTATCGTACTGAATGTCTGACGCCAGTCTGCCTGCCACCTTTACTCTCGGCCATTCTCCCGACCCCGACGACGCGTTCATGTTTTACGCGATGGCCGAGCACAAAATCGACCTGCGCGGCTACAAGTTCGAGCACATTTTACAGGACATCGAGACGCTCAACAACCGGGCGGCGAAGGGTGAACTGCACATTTCCGCCATTTCTATCCACTCGTACGCGTACGTGCTGGACAAGTACGCGCTGCTGCCCTCGGGCGCGAGCATGGGCGACGGTTACGGGCCGATGCTGATCTCGGTCGGAGGAGACGGCGACAAGTTGCCGGCCTCGCTGGAAGACGACACCATCCGCGAGTGGCTCAGGGGGGTCACCATCGCCATCCCGGGCGAACGCACGAGCGCATACCTGGCGTTGCGTTTGTTCATGGGCGACACGTGCAAATATATCGTCGTGCCCTTCGACGAGATTTTCGATGCCGTGAAAACCGGGAAGGCCGATGTCGGCCTCATCATTCACGAAGGACAGCTAACTTACGCGCGGGAAGGTTTTACCAAGGTGCTCGACTTGGGAGCTTGGTGGAAGGGGAAGACCGGCTTGCCGCTTCCACTCGGCGGCAACGTGGTCCGCAAGGACATTCCACCCGCGGTGCGGAGCGAATTGTCCAGTATCCTGCGTGAGAGCATCGACTATGGGTTGAGCCACCGCAAAGACGCCGTGGCGCACTCCATGCCGTTGGCGCGTGGGTTGGATGTGCCGATGGCCGACGAGTTCATCGGCATGTACGTGAACGATTACACGCTGGACTACGGCGACACAGGCCGGCGGGCAATTCAAGAGTTCCTTTCTGCCGCGAGCGACGCGGGACTGATCCCAGCCCCCGTGGAATTGGAGTTCGTGGAGTAACTCTCTGGAGTATCCAACAGTCCCCGGCTTGATCTTTTGGTGCGACGGGTTCTATTCTTTGCCGCAGACTCACTCGCGCCGCGCCCTCCGCTGTCATGCCGACCCCAAACCCTGCCTTCGCTCTCTTCGTAGGTTCGTTGATTCTGGCCTTTATCGGGCTTTTCTTCTGGAACTTGCACCTGCATAACGCTTTGAGATCGGTTCGCACTAAGCAACGTGAGGACGGAACCGAGCCCGCGCCAACTACTCCGTCGGCCAGTGGGCTGCCGCCGATGGAACCGACCGCCCCGGCCATCCGATCCGGAGTGCCAGCGCAACACGCCGCTCTGCGCAAGCCGGATTGGCCACAACGGTTGATACAAGCGGAGCATCAACTTCAGCTGGTCCAGCAGGAACTGGCTGCCCTTAGCTATTCCGTTTCACACGATCTGCGCGCGCCTTTGCGCGCGATTGATGGCTTCTCGCAAGCGTTGGCCGAAGACTACGGCCATGTTCTCGACGCCACCGCGCAAGGTTATCTGCAACAAGTGCGCGTCAACACCAGCCGCATCACGGCACTGATCGAAGACCTGCTGTTGCTCTCGCGTTTGGCCCGCGCCCCGTTGGAAAGGGAGTTCGTGGAGATCGGGCCCATCGTGCAATCGATCGTCACCGGTCTGCGCAAGGTCGAGCCCGGACGGACGCTCACCATGGAGGTCCAACCCGGCATCCGCGCCTTTGCCGACCGCAGCCTCCTCGACACCACGCTCCACCACCTGCTCGGCAACGCCTGGAAGTTCACCGCGCGCAAAAACGAAGCCCACGTCTTTGTCGGTGCGGCTGTCGGGCGGCAACCAGGTGGCGGATCCGAAATCGTCTATGAAGTCCGTGATGATGGAGCCGGTTTCGACATGAACTACGCTGGCAAGCTTTTTGGCGCTTTCCAACGCATGCACGCCGCAGAGGAGTTCCCGGGGAATGGGATCGGTCTTGCCACGGTTCAACGGATTGTGCGGCGCCACGGCGGCCGGGTTTGGGCCGAGGCGGTGCCAGACCAGGGAACAACGATTTTCTTCACGCTGGGGGAAGGGGAAGAAATCAGCAAGGATCTCGCTTTGCAATGCCGCGGTGGGGCACAAGGCGCGGTGGCGGGTCCTCCGGAGACCAATCCGCTTCCCGTCACCGGTTCGCCGGTTTTGTGAATCCGTCCGCTGACACCGCTGTCAGCCCGCTAAATTGATCCGTGAGTCACTTTGAGCTTAAAACGCCAGCCACTCCCGACAACGGGAGCGGGAGGGCGAAATCCGTCCTCTTCATGGACGACGAAAAAATCCTCCAGGAGTTGGTGTCTGCCATGTTGGGCTACCTGGGGTACGAGGTGGTATGCGCCGGGAACGGAGAGGAAGCCATCGAATATTATCAACGCGCCCTGGCCGAACAGCGGCCCTTCACGGTGGTCATGGTTGACCTGACGATTCCCGGCGGCATGGGTGGATTTGAAACCATGCAAAAACTCCGCGAGATCGATCCGGAGGTGAAGACCATCGTCTCCAGCGGCTATTTCAACGACCCGATCCTGACGAACTACAAACAGCACGGCTTCAGCGGCTTCATCGCCAAGCCGTACCAGATGGCCGGACTGGAGGCCGTGCTGAGCGGGGTCATCGGATTACCGGCGACAAGCCAGGCTTGAATTGCGGTGCGCGGTGCGGTCATCATCCGGTAGATGCTTTACTTCGTCGGCACCCCCATCGGAAACCTTGGTGATGTTACCCTGCGGGCGCTTGAGGTCTTGCGCGCGGTGGATGTCATCGCCGCGGAGGACACGAGGCACTCCTTGCGGCTGCTGGGCCGGTACGAGATCCACAAGCCGCTCTTGAGCTTTCACCAACACAATGAGGCGCGCCGCACCCAGGAACTGGTCGGGCAACTGCGGGAAGGCAGAAACGTCGCCGTGATCACCGATGCCGGCCTGCCGGGGATTTCCGATCCGGGGGCAAGGTTGATCCGGGCCTGTGTGGCCGCGCAAATCCCGTACACGATCATCCCGGGCGCTTCGGCGGTGCCGACGGCTTTGCTGGGGTCGGGTTTCTCGGCGGAAGCTTTCTTTTACGGCGGGTTTTTACCGGTGAAGAGCGGCGGACGCGAACGCGACGTGCAAACCGCGCTTGAGCGGCCGGAAACCACCGTGGTTTTCGAATCTCCCCATCGGCTGACGAAAACCCTGGAGGTGTTCGCGCGCCTGGGGCCAACGCGCCTGCTGTGCGTGGCCCGGGAATTGACGAAGCAATTCGAGGAATATCGGCGTGGGACCGGGGGGGAACTGCTGACGCACTACACACAGCATCCGCCGAAGGGCGAAATCACGTTGGTGATCTGCGGGCAGGATGAGGCAGAGGGGTAAGCGCAGCCTCCACGCCGCCACGGCCGTTCTTACAAAGGTTGTAAGCGGCGGGAGACCCCCGCCACTTCTCTTAAAAACCCAGCGGCACGTTGCGCATTTTGTCGTCCCAGCGCGTCAACAGGTGCAGCACGATGTTCGTGCCGAACTTGTAACTGTCGTTGAGCGCCTCGGGTTCAAGATTGCGAAAATAGATGCCCCGCTTGTCGAACATCGGTTCGTTGATGGCAACCAGATGATTGTTCTCGTCGCGGCGCAGGTCGTAACTCCCTTTCTCGTCGAGGCCGATCTGCCACATGTCACCGTAGTCGTTGGCGGTGTAGATGACCGCAATTTCACCGAAGCGTTTGAGCGCATAAACCGGCTCCTGGCAGAAGTTCAGTCCGGGAGGCGCCGCGCGGATCTCGGGAAAATAGGTCTGCGTGTAAATTGGATGATCCGGCGGGAGAGCTTCCCAGGTGATGTCGTTGTCCGGCAGCACCTTTTTCATCTCGCGGCGGAACGCGATGTCGAACCGCGAGTGGTTGCCCGGCAGCGAACTGTCCCCCCAGACCGCGCCACCCAGCTGGAGATACTGCTGGAGATTTTCGATCTCCCTGGCGCTGAGGACAAAATCTCCGTGGCCGGTGAAGAAGACGAACGGCGGTCTTTTGTTGAGCAGTTCGTCCGAGCCGATGTCCAGCGGCACCGGTTCCGGTTCCGCGTCGATTTTGTCGCGCGACCATTTGCGGATGAGGTAGAGCAGATTGGGCAGGCTCCCCATCGTGATCCTGGCGTCCGGGCCGTGCTGGACGGTCGCATCCCAATCACCCCCGGCATATTGCGCGACGTACGCGGTGAACTTGAAAGTGCGGTCCTGGCCGACACCGGTACCGCTGTCGTTGCCGGTGTGCCAACTGCGGATGGTCTGGTTGATGCCCTTAGCAACAGCGACCGGGATGTTGCCAGTCTTGGGAGCGGCGATGCTGGTGGCCCCCGGATCGACGGGAAACTTCTTGCCGAGTGTTGGCACCGCGGCAGCCGGTGCGGTCGGCAGCGTGAAACTGGTGGGGACGGCCGAGTTCACGCTGACGGCGCTCGTGGACATCCCGGTGGATTGAGCGGGATGGCTGGCAGTCGGCCCGGTCGTGGTTAACTGCAGAGGCTGGATCTGATTCTCGGGCGCATTCGGTGCCGGCGCCACCAAGCCGCCGTTGTCTTCAAAGTCGTTGCGCGGTGGAACCTGGCGGACGAGCACCGCCGTGCCGAAAGTCAGCACGAAGACAAAGTGCAACGCCACCGAGATGGTGAAAAAACAGGAACGGCTCAGGAGGTTGATCAACGTCCGCAAGGCTTTGTGCATGGGAGGGAAGCGGGGAAGCAGTCCCGCGACGGGATAAGGCATCCAATTTGGTGGGGGAAACGTTGCAACTCAAGAACAGCTTGTGTGGCCGGCCACACGCATTGACTCGTGAAAAATTTGGTCTTACTCTGAGTTTGTGAAATATTTCACAAGGCCCTCGCTTTTATCCCGCTCCAACGCTTCGGCCGGCGCGGAAATCAAGCAAATTCTCGCCCTGGTTCAGCCGCAAATGCAGCGGGTCGAGGAATCGATCCGCCGACAGGCACAGTCCTTCGATCCCGCCGTCCAGGGGTACGTGAGTTACGCATGCGAGACCAACGGCAAGCGGCTGCGCCCGGCTTTGGCCCTGCTGACTGCCGGAGCGACCGGAGAGATGAACGACCGGCACGAGCGGCTTGCGGTGGTGATCGAGTTGATTCACCTGGCCACTCTGATCCACGACGACATCCTTGACGGCGCGGAAAAGCGCCGGGACCAACCGACCGCCAACGCACGCTGGGGCAACCACATCAGCGTGCTGCTGGGAGACTGTCTCTTCGCCCACGCGTTGGATCTCGCCACCAGTTTTGACGACGCCGAGATCAGCCGCAAGATCGCCCGGGCGGCGTCGGCGGTTTGCACGGGGGAAATTCTTCAAACCCAGCGCCGGTTCGACCTCAATCTGAGCCTGCCCGATTATTACAAGATCATCGAGATGAAGACGGCGGCTCTCTTCGGTGCCGCCGCCGAGTTGGGAGCTGGCCTGAACAAGATGGACGAGCGGATTTGTGCCGGCATGAAAGTGTACGGCTTGAAGCTGGGTACCGCGTACCAGATCTACGACGATCTGCTCGATCTGGCCGGCGACGAGGAAATGGCCGGTAAGACGCTCGGGACGGACTTGAAAAAGGGCAAGCTCACCTTGCCGGTCTTGCAGTTGCTGCAAGCAGCTCCGGAAGAAGAACACGCGCGGCTCACCAAAATCATCCTGGGCGGCACCGACGACGATTTGGCCGCGCTTGGCGAGGCGGTTCACCGTTCCGGCACGCTGCAATCCTCCGCGCTGATCGCCCGCGAGATGATCGATGAAGCTGCCCGGCAGCTCGACCTGCTCGCATCCAGCGACTACCGCGAAGCTCTCCTGGCCATCGGGCGTCGGCTCGGCGGCATGATCGATCAGCTCATCGATTGAGCGGCATCCTCTTTTTTGGGTTCGGTGATTGGTAGTGGCACCGGAAAATTGGATCGATGGTATTTTCATGACGAGATGAAGATTGTTCTATCCAGTGTTTTAATTGCCGTTAGCATGCTGACCGGTTGCACCCAGGGGCGGGTACATCAGGGTAATCAACCCGATCCGCTCGCCACACGACGGATGATCACGGGTTCACACGTTCCGCAACCGGTGGATCGTCCAACGTTCAGTCCAACCTCCGCCACGATTCCCTTGGAGAGCTTTAGTCGCGACCGGCCCGGACTCACTCCGACCGAACCGGTGGTGGGAGCGGCCGGGCAGAGCATGTACCGTTTGAATGAGCCCAGCACCGGGGCGGGCCCAGCGGGATCAAATCCGTTGCCGCCTGACGATCAACCCGCTACGCAGTAAGCATCTATTCGGGTCACCTTGCGGCAGTAGCCACGTTGCGTCGTCACCATGACCGTTCGGGAGCAGATCCCGCTCGACTCGGACCGGTGTTGCAGCGGTTGGTGGCCAAAAGCAACAAGCGCGATTGATTCCCGGATCAAAGGCTCGTTATGATGCGGACTCAAGACATGGAGCAACCGCCTTTTTTCGTCCAGGAACTGCCGGAAGCCGAGCAGCCTTATGCCCGGCTGATGAACCTCGGGGTTCATCCGCTGACCAATTCCGAGTTGCTTGCGCTGCTCCTCGGCGACGACGCCGATGATCCCGAAGCGCTGGTGCTGGCGCAAAGAATCCTGATGAAGTTCCGATCCTTGCGGGCGGTCGCACGGTGCGACATCCGCGAGGTCGCCGCCGTCGAAGGGGTCAATGTCGCCAAAGCCAGCCGGGTGGCGGCGGCGTCGGAGTTCGCGCGTCGCGTCTCACGCGAGGTCATCACCGCCGTCAAAGTTGATAGTCCCGAGATCGTCTGCCGGCTGATTGCCCAGGACCTGCGTGCGCTCACCCGCGAGTCGTTGCGAGCCCTGCTGCTCGACACCAAGTACCAGCTCCTCCGCATCGAGGAGGTGTCCCTCGGCAGCCTCAACGAGAGTATCGCGCACCCGCGGGAGATTTTCCGCTCAGCGCTGACGTATTCCGCTTACGCGATGATCATCGTCCACAACCATCCCTCGGGCGATATTACCCCGAGCAAGGCAGACCGTCTGCTCACCAAGCGCCTGGTCGAAGTCGGCGCACTTCTGGGCATCGCCGTGCTCGATCACATCATCGTGGGCGGCAACCTGCTCTCGGGCGAACCGTCCTACTACAGCTTCAAGGAAGCAGGCGCAATCTGACGATGATCCATCCCACCGCCGTCATCGACCCCGCCGCGCAGGTTCACCCGACCGCCCGCGTCGGCGCCTATGTGTGCATCGAGGGGCCGGCTGTCGTCGGACCGGCGTGCGTGCTCGAAGCCCACGCGGTTCTCACCGGCGACGTGCAGCTGGGGGCGGACAACCGGATCGGTCACGGAGCCATCATCGGTGGCTGGCCCCAAGACCGGGCCTACGACCCGGTGACAGCCAGCAGCGTGCGAATCGGCGACCGGAACATCATCCGCGAGCACTGCACGATCCACCGCGGCACCAGCCCCGGAAGTGCGACGGTGGTGGGCAACGGGTGTTTCCTGATGGTTGGCTCGCACCTGGGCCACAACACGCGGCTGGGCAATAACGTCGTGCTGGCAAACCACGTGCTCCTGGCCGGGCACGTCGAGATGGGCGACGGGGTGTTTGCCGGGGGCAGCAGCGTCTTCCACCAGCATATGCGCGTGGGGCGGGGGGCCATGATCCAGGGTAACAGCTCGCTGGGGATGGACCTGCCGCCGTTCACGATGGCGGCCGAGATCAACCGGGTGGTGGGCCTTAACGTGGTCGGAATGCGCCGCGGCGGGTTTTCTCGGGGGGAACGGACAGAAATCAAGGCGGCGTTCAAGCTGCTCTACGGGAGCAATTTGAACGTAACACAGGCGCTCGAAGCCGCCGCCGGGCGAACCTGGGGGCCGGGGGCAACGGAGTTCTTCGCGTTTGTCGCCGGCGCCAGGAAACGCGGTGTGTGCGCTTTCCGAAAGCGCGCAGCCACCGCGGAGAGAGGGTGATGCGCGTCCCGAAAATTTTGCGCTTGGATATTTCGAGGCTGGCCCGCTAACGTGGGCCGAGATGAACATCTTTGTCACGGGTGGCGCGGGCTACATCGGCAGTATCTGCGTCGAGCAACTGCTTGGCAGCGGCCACCAGGTCACCGTCTTCGATAATCTTACCGAGGGACACCGCCGGGCCATCGACGGCCGCGCCCGGCTCATCGAGGGCGACCTGCGAGTCCCCGAGAGCATCGGCGCAGCCCTGCGGGATGCCAAGCCCGACGCGGTGATGCACTTCGCGGCCAACGCGCTGGTGGGCGAATCGATGACCAACCCTTCCAAGTATTTTATCAACAACGTGTACGGGGGCGTCAACCTCCTGGACGGAATGATCGCGGCGGGGATCAAGCGCTTCGTGTTCTCCTCGACCTGCGCGACCTTCGGCCCGCCCGACACCGTGCCGATGGACGAGACCCTGCCCCAGCGCCCGATCAATCCGTACGGCGAGTCCAAGCTGATGTTCGAGAAGGTCCTGCGCTGGTACGACGAGATCCACGGGTTGAAGTTCGTCGCCCTGCGTTACTTCAACGCCGCCGGCGCCACGGAGCACTTCGGCGAAGACCACCGCATCGAATCGCACCTGATCCCGAACATCCTCAAGGTCGCGCTCGGCCAGCGGCCGCACGTCGAAATCTACGGCACCGATTACCCCACGCCGGACGGCACCTGCATCCGCGATTACATCCACATCGTCGATCTGGCCCAGGCGCACATCCTCGCGCTGCAGACGGAGAACAGCGCCTTTTACAACCTCGGGACCGGTGGCGGCAACTCGGTGGCCGAAGTGATCGAGTGCTGCCGGCGTGTCACCGGGCATCCCATCCCCGTCGTGCAAAAAGAGCGGCGCGCCGGCGATCCGCCCCGCCTGATCGCGGCCTCGGGCAAGATCCAGAAGGAACTCGGCTGGAAGCCCAAGTACCAGTCGCTGGACGCGATCATCGAAAGCGCGTGGACCTGGCACCAGCGCCATCCCGAAGGCTACGGCGACTAATCCACGAGGGTGAAAATTGTAACCTTTCTCCGGCGGGGTTCGGCGGCGCTGCTGGCGGGCGGCGCGATGCTGTGGCTGCTGCCTGTTTGTTCGAGCCGTGCCCAGACGGCCCCATCGGCCAACGACACCTCGGCCAGCGGCGACAACGCGCCGGGTACCGAGGCAGGTCCCGCTCCGCGGACGAAGAAAAATAAACCAGCGGCCGCAGGCAACGATGCGCTCGCCAAGACCGCGCAGGATGGGCCCATCGACATCGCCGCGAGCGGCGAGACCACCTATAATTCCACCGAGGCAGGACGCATCGCCACGGCGACGAGCAACGTCAACATCCAGACCAACGACGCGAGCATCTTTTCCGACTACGCCGAGTATAACCTGGACACGCACGAGGCGCTGCTGATCGGCAACGTGCGCATCTACCGCGCCGACAACACGATTGTCGCCGAACGCGCGGTGTACAACCTGAACACCAAGGCCATCCGGGCGGTGGATTTCACGGGTTCGCGCACACCTTACTCCTTTGCGGGTGAGAGCGTGTTTTCGCCCGGTGCGGGCTTGCAGTACAACCTGCGCCACTCGGACTTCACCACGGACGATTCCTCCAAGCCCGATTTCAAGCTGCGTTCGCGCCGCGTGCGGATTTATCCCGACAACCGCATCATCTACATCGGCTCTACCTTGGTCATCGGCACGACGCCGGTCTTCTATTTTCCTTACTTCTTCCAGTCGTTGGACCAACAGAGTGGCTACACGCTGTCGCCGGGTTATACGAGTGAATACGGAGCTTACCTGCTCGCCGGGATCACCTTTCCGGTGACCGACCATCTCACGGGTTTGCTGCGCCTGGATTACCGGACCGAGCGCGGCGCGGGAGGGGGGTTGTCCTTCGAGTACAAACCCAACCGGCGGCCCAAGAAGCCCCCAACGGCCAACCAGGACCTGACACCTTACGAGAGCGACGACGATCCTTCGCAGGCCGTCGTCATCACCGGGCCGCCGGCCACTGCCTCGCCCAACAACCAGACGAATCTCGGGGGAGCGATCAACCAGGAAAGCACCGATGATGGCGTCGCCACCGGCCGTACCGTCGGCACGGCAGCCACCGGCGACGCGCTGTCGCGGCAGATCCATTCCCACGAGACCGCACAGCTGGTGACCTATTTCACGGAGGACAACAAATCGGACCTGAACCGTACCAGTCTGGACCGCCTGCCGATCAGCTCGGACCGGTACCGCATCTCGCTCAAAGACACGTCGTTCTTTTTCAACGACGACTTTTTCGTCAAGGCCGACATCGACAAGATCAGCGACCGTTACCTCTTGCAGGACTTCTACCAGGGGGAGTTCACCCGCAACCCGAACCCGGACAACGTGGTGTCGGCGGTTTTCTACCAACCGCATTTCGTGACGACGCTGCTGGCGCGGGCGCAGCTCAACAATTTTTTCGACGCCACGGAGCGTTTGCCGGAACTCTCCATCGACATCCCCCGTGTTCCCCTCTGGAACACCGGCATCAATTACACGGGGCAGACCAGCACCGGGTACATCCGCCGCACCTTCGACGATTCCACCCCGCTGCCCGACTACAATGCCTTCCGCATCGACTCGTTCCACCAGCTCAGCTATCCGAAAACGCTCTTCGGCTGGTTGAGCGTCGTGCCGCGTCTGGGAGTGCGCGGGACGTACTATTCACACTCCGCGCCAGACGACGACGGGGCCTACAATCTCCAGCTCGCCGCCGACGGCACCGCGGACCGCTTGCTGCTCGGGCTCAACCCCAACTTATCGACTCTTGCCAGCCAGCAGAACCTGGCTGCCCTGCGCAGCAGCATCGCGGCCTTCGCCGAGAAGGGCGACATCTTCCGTCCCGTGGTCAACGCGGGCCTGGAACTCTCCTTCAAGCTGTCGCGTATCTACGACGGCGCTCAGGACCGTGCCATCGGCTTGGATAAGATGCAGCACGTGATCCAGCCTTACGTGAACTTTTCCGAAGTGGAAGATTTCGGCATCGGGTCGCGTGAATTGCTGCAGTTCGACCGGCGTGTGCCGACGACCCAGCTCCGCCCGCTCGACTTCCCGGAGTTCACGCCGATCGACTCCATCGACGAGAGCACGGTCGTCCGGATGGGCGTGCGGAACCGTTTACAGACCAAGCGCGACTCGCTGACGGTCAACTGGCTGGAAATGGATACTTTTTTCCAGGCGAACATCAACAACTCCGAGCAGGGGGATCCCAACGAAACTTCCCGGTTCTCGAACGTCTTCAACCAGCTGACGTTGCGTCCGGTGCCGTGGGTGAACCTGACAATCGATTCGCAACTTCCCTTGCTCAACCCACACACAGGTTTCACCGAGGTGGACACGGCTTTGAATTTCCTGCCCACCTCGAACGTGGAGTTGACGATCTCGCACCGCTACCTCAACGACAATCCCTTCTTCCTGAACAGCAGCCTCTTGGGTTTTACGGCCTTCGTGCGGCTCAACGATAATTGGGCGGTGAGCGCAGCCGAGCGTTACGAGTTCGCCGACAGCACGCTGGAAGCGCAAAGCTACACGATCTACCGTGACCTGACGAGCTTCGTGGCGTCTTTTGCGTTGACCGTGCAGAGCAATAATTCGAACACCACGAACAAGACGGTGAACAGCGTCGGTGTGCTGCTGAACTTCACGCTCAAGGGAATTCCGAAGGTGAGCCTGCCGGTCGGCTTCGACGTGAATGCGCTCGGAAACCAGACGTCGCAGTAAGAGAGCGTGCTGCATGGGTGGGCATTCTGTCTGATTGCAGCGCGGGTACTCCGTCTGCCGTTTGGTCCATCCACGGCAGGCGAAGCGCCCGCCCTACAACCAGAAGGGTGTTCCGAAGGAAAACCTCTCCGAACAGGTACGTTTGGAGACCGTCGCCTTTCTTCCCTCCCAAATCCTTGCGCCCGCCGTTGTAAACAGGACGAATACATCCCGCAAGCTTCCCTTTCCCATGCCCACCACTCTGATCAACATTTCCAACCGACTGCCGGTCACGGTGGGAGAGAAAATCACCAAGTCGTCTGGCGGCCTGGTGGCGGCGTTGGAAGGGCTCTCCAAGGAGGAATACGACACGAAGTGGATCGGCTGGCCCGGCGGCGTCGTGGAGGAAGACCGGCAGGCGGAGGTCGAGCGCGTCCTGATCGAGGAACACGGCTGCACGCCGGTCTTTCTCACGAAGGAGGAAGCGGATGCGCACTACGAAGGCTTCTCCAACTCCAGTGTCTGGCCGCTGCTTCACTACATGCCCAACTACCTGCGCTACGAGCCGGAATGGTGGGAACAGTACCGCCTGATCAACCAGCGCTTCGCCGACAAGGTGCTGGAAACCGCCAAGGAAGGCGACCTAGTTTGGGTTCACGACTACCAACTCCTGCTGCTCCCGACGATGCTCAGGAAGGCGATGCCCAAGTTGCGCGTCGGGTTCTTCCTGCACACGCCTTTTCCGGCGTACGACATCTTCCGCTGCCATCCGCGACGCAAGGAACTGGTTGAGGGAATGCTGGGGGCGGACCTGCTCGGCTTCCATACTTTCGGGTATCTGCGGCATTTTCGCAGCGCGGTGCTCCGGCTGCTCGACGACGCGGAAGCGGAGATCATGCACGTCGAGCATGGCAAGGGCCAGCGTTCCACCCTGGGTGTGTATCCCATCGGCATCAACGCGGCGAAGTTCGACGAGCGGCTGGATGATCCCGGCCACGCCCGACGGCAGGAGGGTTTCCGCGTGGCGCACCAGGGAAAACAGATCGTCCTCTCGGTGGAGCGCATGGATTACACCAAGGGCATCCTGCACCGGATTGAAGCGGTCGAGGATTTCCTGGCGCAGCAGGAGAACTGCGATGGGGTGGTGTTCATCTTTGTGAGCGTGCCGTCGCGCGAGGGCGTAGAGGAATACCAGGAGTTGCGCGAGGACGTAGAATCGCGCATCGGGCGGCTCAACGGCAAGTACGCGACGCTCAACAACAGCCCGATCCATTTCGTCCACGGGTCGGTCGAGTTCGAGGACCTTTGCGCGATGTACTCCATCGCCGACGTGGCGCTGATCACTCCGCTGGTTGACGGCATGAACCTCGTCGCCAAGGAATTCCTGGCTTGTCAGAGGGACGGGGCGGGGACGCTGGTCCTGAGTGAGTTCGCCGGTGCCGCCGAGGAGTTGTTCAACGCCTTGCTGGTCAACCCGTACGATTCGGACGCGGTGGCGGAGAGCATCACGCGCGCCCTGCAGATGCCCTCCGCAGAGCGGCGCGAACGCAACGGCCCGATGCGGGAACGGGTCATGCAGAACGATGCGCAATGGTGGGCCAAATCGTTCATCGACGATCTGAGCGCGTTGCCCTCCTCCGGGCAAGCGGTGGACGAAAGCGCCGATCTCCGCGCGGCGGAACGGCGACTCGCCGAAACCGTGGCGGCCGGCAAACGGGTGGCGCTGTTTTTCGATTACGATGGCACTCTGCGCGAGATCGTGGCGAATCCCGGCGAGGCGAAGCCGAGCGACGAACTGCTCTCCGCCCTGGACACCTTGCGCGACCGGCCGAACGTGGACGTGACCATTATCAGCGGACGGCGGAGCGACGAACTGGAAGCGTGGTTGGGGAGTTATCCCTTCAGGTTGATCGCGGAGCATGGGGCGCGTCTGCGCGCGCCGGGCGGGACGAAGTGGGAGCAAATGGACAAGGAGATCGACTATTCCTGGAAGGCGGATTTGCTCAAACTGCTGCGTCTCTACGAGGGGAGCACACCGGGCAGCTTTCTGGAGGAGAAGCCTTCGTCGCTGGTCTGGCACTACCGGCATTCGGACGAGGAATTCGGCACGTGGAAAGCGAGCCAGTTGGCGGAAGAGTTGGGGGTGATCACCGCCAACTCGCAGGTGGAGATCCGCCACGGGAAGAAGATCGTCGAGCTTTCCTCGGTTCACGTGAGCAAGGGCGCGGCGGTGAGCCGCATCCTGGCGGAGAAAGATTACGAGGCGGTGCTCTGTGTCGGCGACGATCTGACCGACGAGACCATGTTCGCGCTCAGCGGCCAGAATCTGGTGACGATCAAGGTCGGTGACGGACCCACGCGAGCCAAGTGCCGTGTAGCGGACCCAGCGGCGTTGCGACGGTTTCTGGCGGGGGTGCTGGGAAAATAAGATGTTCTCAGGTACGTCAACTCCGCCGTGCGGCGGAGAGATCAGTAATTGAACAACTCTTCCCGCTGGAACTGAGCCTCGGCCAGCGTGTTCAGCGCGCGCAGGATTTTCGACTGGACATTGGAGGTCAACCGCCGCCCCTTGCAGGCTCGCGCGACCATCTTGTGGGTGATCTGCTCGGTGGACGCCGCCACTACATCATGCGCTTTCCAGCCCCGCTCCGCCAGAAGCCGGGCAATCGGCTGCTCACCCAGATCGCGGTCGATTTCTTCAGGCATCCGCTGGTTATTGGAAGTCCAGAGTCGGGATTGCCTCGCGCGTCGGTGCTGATGCCGGACGCAACTGCTCGGCGGAGCCATACTGCGCCATCGAGCTGCTGTCACTGAGCGCTTGCTGGCGGCGCACCGTCGCCGGAGTCGGTTTATCCAGGTCGGTGGGACGTATCCAGCCGCCGAGATAAAAATCCTTGTCCTCCTGCGACATGCCGCACCCGGTGAGGTTTAGGAGGAGCAAGGAGGCACCGAGCACCAGCAGGCAGAAGCGGGCAATGCGCATAAACACGAAAAGGGAATACCACTGCGATCTTCCCGCAACGATGGCTGCCTGTCAAAGCGCGCGAGATGCATCACACCGCACTGCCTGCGGCGAACCCGCTGGCCCAAGCCCACTGGAAGTTGAACCCGCCCAGATGGCCGGTCACGTCCACCGCCTCGCCGATGAAATACAGACCGGGCACCTGGCGAGCGGCCATCGTTTTGGAGTGCAGTTCGCGCACGTCCACTCCGCCAAGGGTGACTTCGGCTTTGGGATAACCTTCCGTTCCCGTAGGCTCGAAGGGCCAGGCGTTGAGAAGCTGCCCCGCGGCGGCGAGTTTTTCTTTCGACAATTTATTCAAGGGGACGCGCGCTTGGCCACCCAGCGTGGCAAGTTCTTCCGCCAGACGCGTGGGCAGGCGCTCGGCCAGGAAGTTTTGCATCTGCACGTCGCGCCGGCTGCTTTGGAGCATCCACGTTTCGGCGTCTTCGTCCGGCAGGAAGTTGACGGTCACCAGCGGCTTCTCCACCGGCAGATAAGAACTGATTTGCAGGATCGCCGGTCCGCTCATCCCGCGATGGGTAAAAAGCACGTTTTCACGAAAAGCGCGCCGGCCCCGTACACCGGCCGTCTGCGCCACGCAGGGCACCGCGACCCCGCTCAAGCCCGCGCAAAGCTGCTGCAAACCGCCCTCGAACGTCAGTGGCACCAGCCCGGGGCGGGGGGGCACCATCTTCAGCCCGAAACGTTGCGCCACCCGGTAGCCGAGGTCGCTGCCTCCGAGCTTAGGGAAGGACAAACCGCCGGTGGCGACCACCAGGGAACGTGCCAGGTGTGTGATGCCGTTTGCTCGCACGGAAAACGTGCCGTCTCCCCTGCGGGTAAGATGGTGCTCCACCTCGCACCCCGTTCGGATTTCGACCCTGGCATCAGCGCACTCCGCCAGCAGCAATTCGACAATCTGGCGCGAGGAACCGTCGCAGAACAACTGCCCCAGCTTCTTTTCGTGGTAGGCCACGCCGTGCCGCTCGACCAGCGCGACGAAATCGTCCGGCGTGTAGCGCGCCAACGCCGAACGCGGGAAATCCGGTGCGCCGCAAAGATAATCCTCCGGCGTGGCGTGGACGTTGGTAAAATTGCAGCGCCCGCCGCCCGAGATCAGGATTTTTTTGCCGGCCCGTTCGGCGCGTTCCAGCACCAGCACCCGGCGACCGCGCTGCCCCGCGGTGAAGGCGCACATCAACCCGGCGGCACCCGCTCCCAGGACGATGGTGTCGAACGGGGCCGCGCTGGAAGGAGTGTCCAAAGCTTATTTGATCGCCGCCCAGACGCGGCTCACGTCGTCGTGTTCATCCAGGGACTGGAGGAACTCGCCGACCTCCTCCAGCTCGGTCTCGCTGAGCTTGGGATAGCTCTTGGCGACGTAGCCGATCTCGCTGGTCACCACCGTCCAGCCGTTTTCCTTGAGCCATTTCGAGACCGCGTGGACGGCAGCCCGCTCGGTGATGAAGCGCGCTCCCGTCTTGCCCTCGGGAATATCGTCGTTCTGCGCGTGGGTCAGCGGTTCGAAGTCGTTGGCCCCGGCTTCGATGGCGGCAGCCTCCGGGTCCGCTTTGCTGTCCGGGTGATGCGCCTCGACCAGCCCGACGTGGTCGAAGAGAAATTTGTTGCTGCCCGAGACTCCGAGCTGGCCGCTCTTGAACTTCAGCCGGATTTCGGGTGCCGTGCGGTTGGGGTTGTCGGTCAGCGCTTCGATGATCACGGGAACCTTGTGCGGCGCGTAGCCTTCGAAGACCGCGTGTTCCATCACCAGTTTTTCGCTGCCGATGCCCGCGCCCTTGTTGATGGCACGCTCGATGGCGTCGCGCGTCACGCTGGCGCGTTTCGCTTTTTCCACGGCGGCGGCGAGGCGGGCGTTGCTGTCGATGTCGGCACCGCCGCCCAGCTTGGCCGCGACGGCGATCTCTTTTGCGAGTTTGCTGACGACCATCCCTTTTTTGAGATTGGCCACGTCACGTTTTGCCTGGAGCCATTGGCGTCCCATAATGTTCTAAGTTGTAGCGGGGATTTTGTGGGGGTTCAACTGCCTGACCTTACCCTCAATCCAGCCGCCCGTCACGCCAGAGACGCACCATCGGCCCATCCGGCCCGCCCACCGGATCGTTGACCGGCCGGGGCAGGGCGGCAATGTATGTGTCGGCGGCGGGCCGGTCGCCGGGTTCACCGCGGCAGATGTCCCAACGGCGGCCTTCGGGATAAGCGCCGACCACCCCGAAGTCGCTGCTGCTCCCCAGGTCGCAGTGCCCGACGCCGGCCGGGATGATCACGATGTCACCCGCGTGCAGGGTGGCCGTGATGGCTGCCGCGCCGGGACCGCCCAGGCGCACGCTGGCTTCGCCGCGATAGACGCCCAGGACCTCGTGGCTGGTGCTGTGATAATGGTGGAACGAGTAGATGCCGTTGCGCCAGCTTCCCCGCCAGTCGTAATGGGCAAAGATGGCCTCCAGCGTGGCGGCAGGGTCCTCACCGTTCGCCGGGCGGCGCAAGGCCTGCCGGTACAGCAGCAGAGACAACCGGGCGTTGTTGGGGAACGTGCCGTCGTCACGCAGGGTGTAGCGTTCGAGGTCCGGTGTCGGGTTGACGGCGTCGCGGTGCGGCAGGTCGGCAGGCGGGGAGGGCAGGGCGGTGTTCATGTTTTGGTGATTCGAAGACAAGCAAACAGTGAGAAGAGGAAAGAACGCACGAGGCTTTTGTGCCTACTTTATCCGCGTTTCATCCGTGGCCAAATTCATTTTCCCGCCGACGGGAAACGCCGATCTATTAGGTATTGACTTCCCGCATCCGAGCGCAAACTTGCGTGGCCCGGTTGCCGTTAACGGCCCGGGACGGTTTCCAAGAATCTGGACGAGGCACCTCCCAACCGAACGCTGATGATCATCGAAAGCCGCGTCACCCGCCAGAAACTCACCCTGGGGCTGCTCTTCGCCAGTCCCTTCCTCATCGGTTTCTTCGTCTTCACCCTGTACCCGGTGCTGGCGAGTTTTTACTTCTCTTTTTGCGACTACAACAGCGCCGATGCACCCGTGTTCCGCGGGGTGAAGAACTACGCCGCGATGTTGCACGACGGCCTGTTCCGCCAGGCGGTTTGGAACACGCTCTACTTCACTCTCTTCACCGTGCCGGTGACGATGCTGGTCGCGCTGGGGCTGGCCATGCTGGTCAACCTGAAGCTGCGTGGCCAGGCCTTCTACCGCGCGGTGTTCTTCCTGCCTTCCGTCGTGCCGCTGGTGGCCTCGGCGGTCCTGTGGCGCGGGGTGTACGATCCGCGATATGGCATCCTGGACGTTTTCATCCGCTGGATCAAAGGCTTTACCGATCACATTTATGTCCTGCCTGTGCCCGGCTGGCTGACTGACCCCGGTTGGTCCAAGCCCGCGCTGATCCTCATGAGCGTGTGGGGCGCGGGCGCGAACATGATCATCTACCTCGCCGCGCTTCAAGAGGTGCCCCGGGAACAATACGAAGCCGCCGAGATCGACGGGGCCACCGCTTGGCAGCGCACCCGGCACATCACGCTCCCGACCATCAGCCCGGTGCTGTTTTTCACGCTGCTGGTGGGGATGATCAGCAGCTTCCAGTACTTCACGCCGCCTTACGTCATGACTTCGGATCACGTCGGCAACCCTCCGGGCGGACCCGCCAACTCGGTGCTGTTCTACGCGGTGTACCTCTTTGACAACGGGTTCCAGTCCTTCAAAATGGGGTATGCTTCGGCCATGGCCTGGGTCATGTTCATCGTCATCCTGGTCTGCGTCGCGCTGCTCTTCCGAGGCAGCCGGCGTTTCGTGCATCACGAGTGAACCAGCCGATGACTCTCGCCCGCGCCAAACTCTACAAAACCATCGCGCTCCACGCGCTGATGCTTGCCCTCGTCGCGCTGTTCCTTCTGCCGTTCGTCTGGATGGTGATGACCAGCTTCCAAAGTGATTCGCTCCCGCTAACTCAACCGAACGGGCGGACTCCGGGTGCGCAGTACATCAAGCGTCCTAGTGGCGCGTGGCGCGAGGTTCTGCAAACCGAGGATCTTACCCGGCAGGGTCAGCCCGGCAAGCTGCGCGCGCAGATCACCGATTGGAGCGGCGCAGTCGATAAATCCGTCGTCGTGGATGCCGATAAACTGCGCACCCGCAGGGTGCCCATCGTGCGGCACTACCTGCGTGGCCTGACGGCATTCGGCTTTGCCTTGTATCTGCGGAACACCGTCTTCGTCTGTCTGCTTTCGGTCGCGGCGACCACGCTGACCAGCGCGCTCGTAGCCTACGCGTTTTCGGTATTGCGTTGGCCCGGACGCGACCTCGTTTTCTACCTCGTGCTCGGAACGATGATAGTGCCTGCGCAGATGACGATGGTGCCCGTCTTTCAGATCTACCGCCACCTGGGATGGATGAACACCTATGGGCCGCTGGTGATCGGCTCGTTCTTCGGCAACGCGTTCTGCATCTTCCTGCTGCGCCAGTTTTTCCTGACCATCCCGCGTGATCTGGTCGAGGCGGCGCGCGTGGATGGGTGTCCCGAGTGGCGCATTTTCGGTCAGGTGATCCTGCCGCTTTCGCTGCCCGCCTTGGCGATGGTGGCATTATTCGCCTTCTTTGCGCGGTGGAATGATTTTCTGACACCGCTCATCTACCTCGCCGATGCCGCCAGGTACACGCTCTCTCTCGGTCTGGCAAAGTTCCAGGGACAAGCTTCCACCCGTTACGGCGAGCTGATGGCCATGAGCGTAGTGCTCATGCTGCCGATCGTTGTCTTGTTTTCCTTCACGCAAAAGAGCTTGATCCGGGGCGTGAAGACCATCCTCCCGAAGTAAGCACGCAAAACGCGGAGAGTGATGAACCCGGAGTTGCCTTCCGTCTTGCGGACGAGCAACCTTGGAATGGTCAGCACCCATCCCGCATGTCGGCGCTTGGCAAAGCCGGCCCTTCGGTTAGCATGGCGGCGGGTATTGCATGGCAGACAATTTGAACAACACAGCGGCACCGGTCTGGACGGAATGGACCACCTGGTTTTTCCACCCGCCGGAAGGTTCCATGAACTTGCTGCCGCGGCGCGTCCGCGCGGTGAACATCCTGGCGGCGGTGCTCATCATCGCCGCAGTGATCGTCTTGCCGTTCCTGTCGATCACGACGACCTGGAACTGGGGCGGCGTTTATAAGTACCGCATCAAGTTCATCCAGGGCTACGTGGTCACCATCGGCCTCGCCTTGGGGGCGTTGGTCGTCAGCACGCTCATCGGGTTGTGCTCGGCGCTTGTCAGCAACACTCGTTTCCTGCCGTTGCGCTACGTCAACCGCATCTACGTCGATTTGGTGCGCGGCACCCCGTTGCTGGTGCAGATCCTCATCCTCTACTACGTGACCGCCAACGCGTTGGGGATCGACAACCGGTTCGTCGCCGGCGCGTTGATCCTCTCGATCTCTTACGGCGCGTACATCAGCGAGGTGATCCGCGGCGGCATCGAGAGCGTCGGCAAGACCCAGCTCGAATCGGCAAAAGCCATCGGGCTGAACCGGTCGCAGACTTACCGCTACGTGATCTTTCCGCAGGCGATCCGGCAGATGCTGCCTTCGCTGGCGGGCCAGTTCGTTTCTCTAATCAAGGACACCTCCTTGTTGTCGGTGATCTCCGTGGGCGAGTTCACCCGCAACGCCCGGGAAACGAGCGACATTACCTTCAGCTCCCTGGAGTGCTATATTCCACTGGCCGTAGGATATCTGATCCTCACCATCCCCATCACGCAGTTGACCCGTTCCCTCGAAAAGCGCAACCGCTTCGAGACCTGATCCCATGCAACTCAAGGTGGCGGGAGTAACCAAGACGTTCGGCCGGCAGCGCGTGCTCGATGGCATCTCGCTGGCCTTCGACGAGGTGCAAACCCTGGTGCTCATTGGACCGTCGGGTGGGGGAAAATCGACCTTTCTGCGCATCCTCGCCGGGTTGGAATACCCGGACAACAACGGGTCGGAGGTGGTGATCGACGGTGAGCCGGTCATCTACCGCGAGGATGCCCTGGCCAAGCACCGCCGCAGCGTCGGCACGGTCTTCCAGGCGTACAATCTTTTCCCGCATTATACCGCCCTGGAAAACGTGACGCTGCCGCTGGAGAAAGTACACGGCATGTCCCGAACGGACGCACGCGACACCGCGATGCAGACGCTGACCCGTTTTCGGCTCGCCGAACACGCCGGCAAGCGGCCCGCCGAACTTTCCGGCGGGCAGCGGCAGAGGGTGGCCATCGCGCGGGCGATTGCCATCAAGCCGAAGCTGTTGTTCTTCGACGAGCCCACGAGCGCCTTGGACCCCGAGATGACCGGGGGCGTGCTGGAAATCATCGAGGAATTGCGCGACGAGGGGAGGGACTTCGTGCTGGTCACGCACGAGATGAGTTTCGCGCGCCGGGTGGCTGATCAGGTGGCACTGCTGGCCGAGGGGCGGATCGTCGAGTTCGGTCCGTCGGCCCAGGTGTTCGACGCGCCCCGGGAGGAGGTCAGCCGTGCGTTCTTCGCTAAAGTGCTGAAATATTAACGACCATGCTGCTGAACCTCGCAGATGCCGCCACAACCTCGCCGGCTATCGGAAAATTCGTGCTCTTCGGGGCGCTTCACGTGGCGATCATCTTCCTGACCCTCGCGCTGCCCGCGGCGATGAGTCTGCTGACGCGGCGCGCGGAACGTGCGCGTCTCACGCGAGTGCTTGCCGGCGTCATGGCGTCTATCCTCGTGCTGGACCGGGTGTTCATCCTGAGCCTCGCGTGGCACGACGGGCGCATCATCCACTGGCCCGAGGCGCTGCCGATGCACCTTTGCGATTGGGCGACCATTACGGTCATCGCCGCGCTGATCTGGCGGGGGCAGCTCGCTTACGAGTTGGCCTATTTCTGGGGGCTGAGCGGCACAGTGCAGGCGATCCTGACGCCGGACGTATCGGAGAACTTCCCGAATCCTTATTTCATCAGCTTTTTCGTGTCGCACTGCGGCATCGTCGTGTCGGTCTTGTTCATGACGTGGGGCATCGGCAAGCGGCCCCAACCGGGTGCGGTGTGGCGGGCGGTACTTTGGGGTCAGGTGTACCTGCTATGCGCGGGCACGGTGAACTGGCTGGGCAGGACGAATTTCGGCTACCTTGCCGCCAAACCCCAACATGCCTCCCTGCTGGATCTGTTCGGACCGTGGCCCTGGTACATCCTCGTATTGGAGGTGATGTCGCTGGTGTTCTACGGGATTTTCTACGCTCCGTTTTGGATCAACAATCTGCGGCGGGGCGGTACGAGGTTGCCTGCCGCCGAACCGGTGTGATCCACCGCATCGTCTGGAATTGTAGGGTGGGCGCTTTGCCTGCCGTCAGGTCGTACAATCACGGCAGGCTAAGCGCCCACCCTACAATTCCAGACGACAAACTTAGTAAGGGGGGGGTGATTTATAAGTCCCCACGCACAGCAGCCGGATCGGTGATCGGCAACTGGCACGCGCCGTTCTGGCAAGGATAGATGGCTGCCCGACCATCCACCGGACCGACTCCTTCCAGGTAGGGCGCTCCCTGCACGAGCACCTTCTGGCCGTCGCCGCCATCCGCATGCAGCACGATCCGGTTCGGTCCGTAAACCTTGCCGATGGCACGTGCCAGGGCCCGGGTATTATCGGCTCCGGGTGCGCCGGCCAGCACGAGGTGTTGCGGTTCCTGCGAGAGGAAGTCCATCGCGCTCAGCAGGGCCGGCATGACCTGCGCCAGCCGCGTGAAAGTCTGCTCCTGTCCGTCGCGCGTCGAGCGGGTGAACGCCGCGACCGTTTGCAGGCCGCGCCTGTGGTCCGACGAATTGCCAAGCATCGCCGCCAACCGGCCCAGATTGAGTGCCGAGATGGAACTGGCACTCGGTTCCGCGCCGTCGTGATCCTCCTTGATGCGCAACGGCAACGCCGGCTCCTCCGCCGAAAGATTCTTCCCGTCATCCGTCGCGCCGAAGTACCCGCCCGCTGCCGGGTCAAGGAAAAGTTCGTCCTGTTTCTTCTGCAAAGCCTGCGCCCAGAGCAGATCGCGTATCTCGAACCCCGCCTCGTACAAATCCAGCAAACCCTGGATCAGAAACGCGTAGTCGTCCGCGAAACCGTCCACGGCGGCCGGTCCTTCCCGAAACGAGCGCCGCAAGGTGCCGGTTTCCGCCGAGTACATCTCCTGCCGGATGAAATCGGCTGCCCGGCGAGCCGCTTGGAGGATCGCCGGATCGCCGAGCACCTGATAAGCCCGGGCGAAGGCGGAGATCATCAAGCCGTTCCACGCGGTCAAAATCTTGTCGTCGCGGTGGGGGCGGGGGCGGGCATCGCGCAGGACGAACAACTTTGACCGGGCGGACTTCAGCAAGGTGCCGGCGGTCGCCGCGTCCACCCCGGCCAGCCCGGCGGTTTCGGCCACTGGCTGACGCTCGATGAGGATGTTTTTGCCGGTGAACTCGCCCTGCGGGTCGCTGCCATCGGGCGCGTTACCCTCCTCCTCGACTCCGTAGTGCAGGCAGAAAACCCTGGCTTCTTCCGCGGTCAGACTCCGTCCGATTTCATCCCTGGTCCAGACGTAGAACGCCCCTTCGGCGTGTTCCTCGGGATGTTCGAAGGAGAGGGAGCTGTCCGCGTCCTCGGCGCTGTAGAACCCACCGGCCTCCGAGGTGAGATCCCGCCTCACGTAGTCAAGAATATCGCGCACGACGTGGACATGCCGCTCATCACCGGTGATCTGAAAAGCCTCCAGGTAGGCCACGGCAAGCTGGGCCTGATCGTAAAGCATCTTCTCGAAATGCGGCACGTGCCAGAAACGATCCACCGAATACCGGTGAAATCCCCCGCCGAGGTGGTCGTGCATCCCGCCAGCCGCCATTTTATCAAGGGTGGCGAGCATCATCCGCCGGGCATCGGCGGCGGCCGGGTGAGCGCCGAGCCTGGCCTGGATGCGTGCGAGCAGGTTCAGGATCACCGGCCGCGGGAACTTGGGTGCGTGGCCGAAGCCACCCCACGCCCGATCAAACCCGGAGGTGTAAGGGTCCAGCGCCTCCAGGGCAGCCTTCTCATCCATCCGCAGCGGCGAGGTGACACCGTCGTTCAGGTCTGCCGATTGGGCGTAGTCTTGCAGGGCGGCGACGATGCGGTTGCTTTGGGCGAGGACCTGGTCCCGGCTGCCGGTCCAGGCGTCGGCGAGCGCCCGGCACACCGCCGCAAAGCCGCGCCGTCCGTAACGGTCGTCCGGGGGAAAGTAGGTGCCGCCGAAGATCGGTTTCAAGTCGGGCTGGAGCCACACGCTCATGGGCCAGCCGCCGCTGCCGACCGTGGCCTGGACAAAAGTCATGTACACGCGGTCCACGTCGGGACGCTCCTCGCGGTCCACCTTGACGTTGACGAAAAGCTCGTTCATCACGGCGGCGATCGCCGGGTTCTCGAAGGACTCCCGCGCCATGACGTGGCACCAGTGGCAGGTCGAGTAGCCGACCGACAGGAAAATGGGCTTGTCCTCGGCGCGTGCCTTCGCGAAAGCCTCCTTGCCCCACGGGTACCATTCCACCGGGTTGCGCGCGTGCTGGAGAAGGTAGGGTGATTTTTCCTGGGCCAGCCGGTTGGCGTGAGTGTCCATGCGGCTGGCACCATAAACGCAATCTCCTCAGGCTGCACCCCGAGCTTGCTCCAGACGGGAATCGGCGACACGATGGCCGCTGCCGATGCCCGCCGCCGAAACCTACCAGGTCAAACTCGACATCTTCGAGGGACCACTCGACCTCCTGCTCTACCTCGTCCGCCAGGAAGAAGTGGAACTCTACGATCTTTCCCTCGAACGGCTCACCCGCCAGTACCTCGACTACCTGGGCAACGTCGCCCAGCCGGACCTGGACCTGGCGGGGGACTTCGTGGCCATGGCGGCCCACTTGATCTACCTCAAGAGCCGGCGTCTCCTCCCGCCCGAGCAACAGCCCGAGGGCGCGGAAGAACCCGAGGACGACGACCCGCGTTGGGAGCTGATCCGGCAGTTGGTTGAGTACAAGAAGTTCAAGGATGCCGCCGGCTACCTGCAAGCGGTGGAGACCGCGCGGCGCGACTTGTTCACCCGCCCGTCCACCAGGCCGCCCGAGCCGTCGGGCGAGGACGAAGCTGCCGCCGGGGTCCTCGCGATGGCCGACTTGGGCCTGCTCGACCTGCTCAACGCGTTCCAGCGCCTGCTGCGCCGGCTGGAGGAAAAGCAGCCGGAAG
The DNA here is from genome assembly GCA_964245965.1 of uncultured Chthoniobacterales bacterium. Taxonomy (GTDB): domain Bacteria; phylum Verrucomicrobiota; class Verrucomicrobiia; order Chthoniobacterales; family SZAS-18; genus CAWCJJ01. The sequence goes on along the minus strand of CAXTOP010000019.1, from coordinate 16,846 downwards.
CGCGGACGATCTTCGAGGAAAACTACACGGTGGCCGACAAGATCGAGCGCCTGCGCGCGCTCATCGACGCGGCCCGGGGGAGTCCGGTCCTGTTTTTCGACCTGTTCGACGAGCGGTCTTCGCGCCTCGAGATGGTCGTGACGTTTCTCGCGCTGCTCGAACTGGTCCGTTTGAAGCACCTGCGCATCGCTCAGTCTGCCGCTTTCGCGGAGGTCGTCGTGACCCGGCAGGAAACACCGCACGGGCTGGGGGAGCCGCCGCCCTCAAAGTCCGGTTGATGCCCGCTTCCCTCCGGCTGGCCGGGCATGGTAAGTTGCGGGGTTGCCACTGATCCCAGAAGGACGACCGTGTTTCCGACCATGACGTTGCCGCAGGTGCTCGAAGCACTGCTTTTCGCCTCTCCCAAGCCGATGACTGTGGGGGAACTGCGCGCGGTGCTCAAGGCGGCGGCGGAATTTACCGAGGAGCGCCGAGCCGCCGATTTGGCCCGCAGCAAGGAGCAGGACGTGCTCGACGCCCTGGCCGCGCTCGCCGCCGGTTACCGGCAGCAGGAACGTGCCATGGAGTTGAGCGAAGGAGCGTCCGGGTGGCAGTTGACCACGGTCGCAACCTGCGCGCCGTGGGTACGTCAGCTTTACCCCGGGAACCGCCCCACGCGCTTGAGCGCGCCGGCGTTGGAGACCCTGGCGATTATCGCCTACCGGCAACCGGTCGCCCGGGCCGAGGTGGAATCCGTCCGGGGGGTGGACGCCGGCGGCGTCGTGCAAACGTTGCTGGACCGGGGATTGGTGCGGATCGCCGGCCGCTCGGAGGCAGCTGGAAGGCCACTTTTGTACGCAACCACCCAATTCTTCATGGAGCATTTCGGGCTGAAACAAATCAGCGAGCTGCCAGCGTTTGAAGAACTGAATAAATCCCTCGCCGATGTTGAAAGCAGGCGGGCCAGGAACCAACCGGGAGCCGTTGAGCAACCTTTGGAACCGCCACCAAATCAGTAACAAACGGCGGCAGTGAGTAAAAGGCAGCGGGTTATCCGGGTAACATGGCGGGAGTCATCGAAACTCCCGTTGCCTTGTGCGACCATTTCAGGCATCATCCGCGGTTGATGTCTAAGCAGGACCAAATCATCAGTGAAGGAACGGTCACCGAGGTGCTTCCCGGCACGATGTTCCGGGTGGATCTGCCCAACGGAACCAACGTGTTGGCTCACATTTCCGGCAAGATGCGCAAGCACTTCATCCGCATCGTGCCTGGAGACAAGGTCGCCGTCGAACTATCGCCCTACGACCTGGGCAAAGCGAGAATCACGTTCCGCGAGAAGTAGTCGGAGCGGTCTTCGCAGATTTTGCGATCGGCATACGCACATTTGCCCGGGTCCTGACGAATCTGTTGGCAGCAATCGATTCTTACTACTATGGCTGACGAATTTACACATGATACGGGCGCAACCCCGGAACAACACGTCCAGGATGCCGCCGAAAAGCTTCAGGGTGCGCAGGGGCAGGCCAAGGACGCCGCAGGCGATCTCAAGGCGGCCGCCACTTCCAAGGCTAATGAGCTAACCGGTGCCGCCTCTTCGAAGGTGGATGATCTCAAGGCCGCCGCTTCGGCGAAAGTGGAAGACCTGAAGTCAGCGGCATCCGCCAAGGCCGACGAGTTCAAGGCTGCCGCCTCGGCGAAGGCTGCCGATTTCCAGGCTGCTGCTTCCTTGAAGGCAGAAGAATACCGCGGCAAAGCCGAGGCCGCTTACTCCGATGCCCGGGGCAAGGCGCAGAACTATCATGAGGAGGGCGAGGAATATGTCCGCCAGAATCCGACGCGTGCTATCTTGGGTGCGGTGGCGGCGGGCTTCTTCCTCGGACTGCTGCTCCGCAAGTAGCTAGTGGCAACGTCTGGCGGGTTCAGACCCGGCAAACCAAGATGGCAAATTCCTATTCACAAACAACTCCGGGATCCGATGTCCCGGGGTTGCCCGAAAGCATTCGGCTCTTGCTGGCCTCCGCTGCCGGCTACCTGAGCGCGCGCTTCCAACTGGCCGGTCTGGAGGCCAAGGATGTGGCGCTCTCCTACGTCAAAATCATCCTGCTGTTGATCACCGCGGTGATCTTCATGGTTTTTGGCTATGTCTTTTTCGTGATCGCAGCTGCCTACCTGGTCCATTACCTCTTCAGTTGGAACTGGGGGTGGGTTATCTTGGGTTTCGGCGTCGCTCATCTTGCGGTCACGGTGATCTGCCTGCTACTGGCAAAATCTCACTTCAGCACGGCGAGTTTCCCCGAAACAATCGCAGAATTTAAAAAGGACAAGGAATGGCTGAGTCAAACAAAACCAAGCGCCCGCAGTCAGAGTCTCAGCGTCGCAAGGACGAGTTGAGCGCCGAGCTGGCGCGTGCGCGCTCAGGCATGTCCTTGCACGGCGGGCAAGTCAGCTACCAGGCGGATGTGAGCCGTCGGCTCAAGTCATCTTTCCGCGGTCACATCGGTTCGTGGCTGACGGGCGCGGTACTTACTGGCGGGTTGATCTCGCTGCTTCCAGCTCGGAAGAAGAACGTGTACATCAACCCCTTGTCGAAGAACGCCAAAGGCAAGGTTGAAAACCCTCCTCAGCCGCAGCAGCCCTACTCAATATCCTTGATCAAGGCGATGGTGCCAATCTTCAAGCCAATGGCAGCAGCCTTCGTCACGAAGCAGATCGAGACCATGATGGGCGGTGCCAAGGGGGCCTCATCATCAGGTGACCAGGGTCCGGAAGGTACGCCGGCTTAGCAAGCGAGTCCGCCCGGACCTAGCTGTTGTATTCCACTCGGGGAATAGTTGACTTTGCGTGAGCCAGAAGGCCACTTTGACTCATGTTCACGCTGGCCCTGGAAGAGCAAGGGATCTACGGTCACGTCGATCAGTATCTTCAATTGGGTCAGGAGTCCGGAGCTTCGGACATCCATCTCGGCGTCAATACGCAACCTACCTGGCGGCGCAGCGGTAACCTGGAACCCATTTTTCCTCAAGCCCCCCGGCTCACTGCCGGGCAGACGCTGGCGCTGGCGCATGGGTTTCTCGACGAGGCCCAATTGGCCCGTCTGGAAACGCAGGGGGATGTGGATTTCGCTTACTCCACTCCTCTCGGCCGCTTTCGTACCAGCGTTGTGCGGCAACGGTTGGGAGTGGATTTGGTCTTTCGGATCATTTCCACCAAACTTCGGACCATGGACGATCTGGGGCTTCCCCAGAGTCTCAAGAAGCTGACCGAGTATCACAATGGTCTCGTGTTGGTGACCGGCCCTGTCGGCAGCGGAAAATCCACCACGCTCGCCGCGATGGTGGACCAGATCAACGCGACCCGGCGCGAACATATCATCACCCTTGAGGATCCGGTGGAGTACATCATCGCTCCGAAGGGCTGCCAGGTCACCCAGCGCGAGGTGCATACCCATACGCGTAGTTTCGCGGCGGCGTTGCGCGGTGCGCTCCGTGAAGACCCGGATGTCATCATGGTAGGTGAGATGCGCGATCTGGAAACGATCTCGTTGGCCATCACGGCAAGCGAAACCGGACATCTGGTGTTGGGCACCCTGCACACGAGCAGCGCGGCCCGGACCCTCGATCGGGTACTGGATGTGTTCCCGGTGGATCAGCGGGACCAGATTCGCGTTATGGTCAGTGAGAGTTTGCGTGGCATCGTCAGCCAGCAACTCGTTCCCCGGGCAGATGGCAAGGGGCGCGTCCTGGCTTTGGAGGTGTTGGTTAACCAACCCGCTGTTGCCAACACCATCCGCGAGGCCAAGACCTACATGCTCCCTGGCATCATCCAGACGGGCCGCAAGCAGGGCATGAAGCTTATGGACGAGAGCCTGCGGGAACTCGGTGTTGCCGGTTTGATCACCAGGGAAGAAGCTTTCGCGCGTTCCGAGCAAAAGCAGGTGATGAAGCTGGCTCTCGGTATGTAGCGCATCATATTTCCTTCGGATGGCTTACATCGATCAATTCTTTCAGGTGCTCGTCGAAGCCAGGGCTTCCGACCTGCACATCCGCGAGGGCGAGCCGCCGCACATCCGCCTGCACGGCGAAATGACGCCCATCCGGCCCGAGCCGATCACCAACGAGGAAGCCATCTACATGATGAGCGAAATCAGCGGCCCCAAAGGCTGGGCGGCTTTCGAGGAACGGGGCGATTTCGATTTCGCCTACGAGATGAACGGGGACTCGCGTTTTCGCTGCAACTACCTCAAGCAGATCAACGGCTACGGGTGTGTCTTCCGGTTGATCCCCACGAAGATCGCCACGCTGGAAGAATTGAAGGTCCCGCCGGTCATCAAGGAGTTCGGCCAGATGCGCAGTGGCCTGGTGTTGGTCACCGGTCCGACCGGTTCGGGCAAGAGCACGACGCTCGCGGCCCTGATCGATTTCATCAACACGAACTACCAGCGGCACATCGTCACCATCGAGGAGCCGATCGAGTTCGTGCATCAGAACAAGAAGAGCATCATCACCCAGCGCGAGGTGCCGGAGCACGCGTCCACCTTCCCGGTAGGCTTGAAGGCGGCGTTGCGCGAGGACGCCGACATCGTTCTGGTCGGCGAGATGCGGGATCTGGAAACCATCGCTCTCGCGCTGACCGCCGCCGAAACGGGGTTGCTGGTTTTCGGGACGCTGCACACCAATAATTCTCGTAAGACGGTTGACCGCATGATCGACGCCTTTCCGGCGGACCAACAGTCACAGGTGCGCACGATGCTCTCGGCCAGTCTGCGCGGTGTCGTGGCCCAGCTTCTGCTCAAAAAACAGGACGGGAGCGGACGAGTGGCTGTCAACGAAATCCTGGTAGTCAACCACGCCGTGAGCGCGATCATCCGTGAAGGAGCCACCCAGAAGCTGGAAGACGTGATCGTTGGCGGCAAGAGCCAGGGCATGCAGTTCATGGACGATGCGATCTGGCACGTGATGCAGCAGGGGATCGTCAGTCCGCGTGAGGCTTACATGAAAGCGATCGATAAAAACCGCTTCAAAAAGTTTCTTCCACCGGAGGACGACGGGTTCTAAGTGTGAGATAAGAAAGAGTATTGTTTTGTCGAAGCCACTAAAAGAAACTTTCTGGTCACGGGTTTACCGGCTGTGCTACGGCATGGTGTTTTACAACACCATTTACTGGCGGCGGGCATCGGACGGGCTCCAGCCGCCGAAACTCAGCCGGGATGAGCGTCAGCAAAATCGTCCGGTGCGCGACCTGGCCAAGATCCGGCCCCGCGCCAACCCGCGGGCGCGTCTGGATGCGGTGGAGCATGGCACCCCGGACGTCTCGGTGCCGCTCATCGTCGGGTCGGCCCCGAGGCAGGTGAGTGTGGAACCGGGCACCGTCGGCGAGGCGATGCGTCAGGCGGAGCAAAATACGACCGTCGAGAGTCCTGACCCCTCAAGAATCAAGAAAAAGAAACGCAGACGGATCCGCCAGCACATGGAGAAAGGATTCCTGGGCCGATGGTTTGGCGGTGCGTAGTGGCCATGATGGCGATCTTCCAGCCAGGCGTTTCCACGCCTCCGCTCCGGCAACCGCTTTCTTATTCCAGATAATTGGGACCGTGATTCCCTGCCAGATTTTTGTGGCGGTGTTTGCGGACGCGTTACCGTGCAGGAAGTGCCGGTGATATTCAACCAATCCTGATCTATCAATCGAATCATGCGTTTGTCTGTCCGCAAATTTTCCCGGTACCCGCTTGTGCTCCTGGTGGCAGTGTCGTTACTGCCCTTGGCCAAGGCTCAGCCGGCGGAAGCTGGCGACACTTTCCTGCGTGACTACGCCGAGACGCGCGGTTACATGCTCGGCCGGCCGGCCGGTTCCGTTCCTACGTCGGACGGCAGCGCGGTCCTCTTCCTGCGCGCTCACGGCGCGAGGGCACCCAGCCAGGAACTTTACGAATTCGAGGTTGCCACCGGCCAGACGCGCCGCTTGCTGTCGCCAGAAGATGCGCTCAAAGGGGTGGCCGAGCAGCTTTCGGCGGAGGAAAAAGCCCGCCGTGAGCGTCAACGCATTAGCGTCGGAGGATTTACCGCCTTTAGCATCTCGCGGGACAGCGCGCTGGTGCTCCTGAGTCTTTCCGGCAAGCTCTACGTGCTGCACCGCGCGGACGGCAAGGTTACCCAACTGGCTACGGGGGCGGGGACCATCGTGGATCCGAAGTTCTCGCCCGACAGCCGGAGCGTGGCCTACGTGCGCAATCAGGATGTCTGCGTGTACGATCTGGCGAGCGGCAAGGAACGCGCCCTGACCACCGGCGGCACCGAGACGATCGCGCATGGTCTGGCGGAGTTCGTCGCGCAGGAAGAAATGGATCGATTCTCGGGTTACTGGTGGTCACCCGATTCGACCCGGATCGCCTACCAGGAGAACGACGCATCGAAGGTGGAAACGTGGTATGCCGCCGATCCCGCGCAGCCCGGCAACCCGCCCGAGAAGTCGTTTTACCCGCGTCCGGGTAAGGAGAACGTCGCGGTTCGGCTCGGGGTGGTTTCCGCAGCGGGCGATGGTGCCCCGACGACATGGCTCGACTGGGATCATGCACGCTTCCCTTACCTGGGCAAAGTGACCTGGGAAGAACATGGCCCGCTGACCCTGACGGTCCTGTCGCGGGACCAGACGAATCTCACCCTGTTGCGGGCGGAAATCGATTCGGGGAAAACCCAAGTGCTTCTTGAGGAACATGATCCCGCCTGGGTCAACCTCGAACAGGATGTGCCCGTCTGGCTCTCCGAGGCGAACGGTGGAGGCTTTTTGTGGGTGAGTGACGAGCCTCACGGCCGGCGGGTGCTAATCCGCCGCAAAGCCGATGGCTCCCCGGGCGGCAACCTGGAAGCGAAGTGGGAAAACAATTTCGTGTCGCTGAGTGGAGTTGCCGGAGGACGTGCCTACGGGATGTTCAGCAATCACTCGCCCGTGGCGGATTTTTCGGATTTCCTCCCGCTGGATGGTTCTGCGCACTCCGGCGGCCATACCCAGCCCCCTGCGGAGCCCGGCCTTTCCTTTACGACCCTTGGGGAAGGCGAATCCATTTACGTCGAGCAGGTGCAGACACCGCACAACATGCCCCAGGCTCTGGTCCGGCGTGCCAGCGATGGGACGCTGCTCGGCGAGCTGCCATCCATTGCGCTCGACCCCCCCTTCACGCCCAACGCTTCCCTGGATGTACTCCAGGCGGCGGAGCCCATCCCCGACCACGAGGAAGATACCTACTACGCCATGACGATCCGCCCGTCGGGCTTCGATCCGGCTGCCGGGCGCAAGTACCCGGTGATCGTGGACGTGTACGGCGGTCCGCACCATCAGCAGGTGCTGTGTTCCATGCGCAGCTACCTGCTCGACCAGTGGCTGGCCGACCAGGGTTTCATCGTCGTTGCCATCGACGGACGCGGCACGCCCGGCCGGGGTCGAGATTGGGAGCGCGCCATCGCCGGGCACTTCGGCAGCGTGCCGCTCGACGATCAGGTGGCAGCCTTGAAACTGCTCGGCTCCAAACACCCCGAAATGGACCTGAACCGCGTCGGCATCACCGGTTGGAGTTTCGGCGGCTACCTGTCCGCGCTGGCGGTGTTGCGCCGGCCCGACGTGTTCAAGGCGGCGGTGGCGGGTGCGCCCGTCGTGGACTGGATGGACTACGATACTTGTTACACCGAGCGCTATTTGGGTGTGCCCGGCTTCGGGCGCTGGCCCGACGCCTACCAGGAAGGCTCGCTGCTCACCTACGCCGACGATCTGAAGCGCCCGCTGCTGCTCATCCACGGGACGGCGGACGACAACGTCTATTTCCGGCACAGCCTGCGCCTGACCCAGGAGTTGTTTCGGGCCGGCAGGCCCTTTGACTTCCTGCCTCTGAGCAGCTTCACCCACATGGTCCCGGACCCCGTGGTCCGCGCCCGGCTGGAAGAGCGCATCGCGCGCCACTTTCACGAACACCTCTGAAGACGAAGAGATTGTCACGCTTCGGTGGCGATAACCACCTGGCCGCTGCCGTCCTGCCTTCACCCGGCCGGTAGCAGGGCCAGGATGGCTTCCGCCGCGCGCCGGTCCGCGCCGCCGCCGCCGAGCTTTTCGACGACCCCGGCGAGTGCCGTCAATTGGGCCGCGCGGATCTCAGGATCGTGCAGCAGCCGCTCCATCTCCGCGGCAATGTTGCCGGGGCGCGCCGCTCCCTGCAAAAACTCGCGGGCGATTTCTTTCTCCGCCAGCAGATTGACCATGCCTAGAAAAGGCACCCGTACCACGGCACGTCCCACCCAGTAGGTGAGAGGCGCCACTTTATAGACGATCACCAGCGGCATCCCGAGGCTCGCCGCCTCGACGGTGGCCGTCCCCGACGCCACCATGCCGGCGGCTGCTTCCTGCATCAGCTTGCGGGAGTTGCCTACGCCGATCGAACAATTTTCCTCGGTCCACCCTCCGTCCGCGGACGAACGCAGGGTTCGCAGTTCCGCCGCGATCCGGGTGGAAGGGGCGGCGCCGGCGAAGTGCAAGGCGGGATGACGTTGCTGCAACTCCCGGGCGGCATTGAGCATGATCGGAAAGATCTTCCGGACCTCGCGCTGTCGGCTTCCGGGGAAGAGACCGACCAACCCGCTGACCCGCTCGCGCGAACTTCCCTGCCGCCGCTGCTCCGCTGCCAGCGCGTCGAGCAACGGATGGCCCACGAAGATCGACTTCAGGCCAGCCGGTTCGTACAGCGGCGGTTCGAACGGGAAGATGCAGAGCATCAGGTCCAGCAGCCGGGCCATGCGGGGGATGCGGCCGCGGTTCCAGGCCCAGACCTGGGGGCTGATGTAATAGATGATCTTGAGCGGCAACCGGCGGCGCCGCAATTCCGCCGCCAGCCGCAGGTTGAAGCCTGGATAATCGATCAGGACCACCGCAGCGGGTTGCAGTCGCTCGATCTCCGCCAGAACACCCGCGAACTGCGCCCGGAAGTAGCCGTAGCGTTTCAGCACTTCCCACAACCCGACGACCGCCGCCTGGTCGCACCAGTCCTCCATCGTCTCACCGGCCAGTGCCCGCATCTTCGCGCCGCCTCGTCCGTGAAAGGACAGGCGAGGCCGCCGATCACGCAGGGCCGCCAGCAGCGCCGCGCCGTGCGCATCACCGCTGACCTCGCCGGCGACCAGGTAGATGGAAGAGGGTGGATGGTTCATGTCATCGGAAAAGAAGCGCGCTTGTGTTTCCCGTAGCGCTCGCTTAATTGCTCACCCTCACGAATTACCTCCCGCGCGGGGGAGGTTGCCAGACCGTGCAAGGCCTTGACCAGCAAAACCATCCGCGTCAGCATCGGCCTTTCACCCTCTACCGACGATTTTTCAACCTTGAGGAGATACCGCCCTTGGAACTCAAAGACATCAAACTCATCATCGACCTGATGAAGAAAAACGACCTCTCCGTCTTCCAGATGGAAAAAGAGGGGTTCAAGATTTTGCTCAAGAAGAACCTGACTGCGCCCGGTGGTTACGCCATGTCCGGGCCGTCTCAAGTTGTCGCACAACCGGCGATCTCGCCGCTGCCCGCACCAACGGCAATTTCCCCGGCCACCGCGCCGACCGCCGGGGAGACCGATCCCGCGGACCAGGGACGCCCGATCGTCTCGCCGATGGTCGGCACGTTTTACCAGGCCATGTCGCCCGAGGCTCCTCCGTACGTCAAAGTCGGCCAAACGGTCACGGAGGACACCGTGGTCTGCATCATCGAGGCCATGAAGGTGATGAACGAGATCAAGGCGGAGACTTCCGGCGTGATCACGGAGATCGCCGCCGAAAACGGCAAGCCCGTCCAGTTCGGGCAGGCGCTGTTTCGCGTGAAGTAACCTGCCGCTCCCCGCCGGGCATTGGTGAGCGCGGGGCTCTTTGCCCCATCCCCCTTTTCTACCCCTTCGTTAGAACCCCTCATGTTCGATAAAATCCTCATTGCCAACCGCGGCGAAATTGCCCTGCGCGTCGTGCGCGCCTGCCGCGAGATGGACATCAAGACCGTCGCCATCTATTCCGAACCGGATATCGAAAGTCTCCACGTCCAGCTCGCCGACGAGGCCATCTGCATCGGCCGCGCCGCCAGCAGCGAGAGCTACCTCAAGATTGACCGCATCATCAGCGCCGCCGAGATCGCCGATGTGGACGCGATCCATCCCGGCTACGGCTTCCTGGCCGAGAACGCTCATTTCGCGGAAGTGTGCGAAAGCTGCAACATCCGCTTCATCGGCCCGCCCGCGAGCGCCATCCGCACGATGGGCGACAAGAACGCCGCCCGCGAGGCCGCGCGCAAGGCCGGAGTGCCCATCACCCCGGGCAGCGACGGGGTGGTCGAGACCGAAGCGGACGCCCTGCGGGTCGCCAAGCGCATCGGCTACCCGATCATGATCAAGGCCAGCGCGGGCGGCGGGGGGCGCGGCATGCGCGCCGCGCACAACGACATCAGCTTGGTCCAGGGGTTCCACGCCGCGCGGGCCGAAGCCGACAAGGCTTTCGGCAAGGCCGACGTGTACTTCGAGAAACTGGTCGAAAACCCCCGCCACATCGAGTTCCAGGTCGTCGCGGACAGTCACGGCAAGGTGATTCACCTGGGCGAACGCGACTGCTCGATCCAGCGCCGCAACCAGAAGATCGTCGAGGAAAGTCCCTCGCCCTTCCTGAGCGATTCGCAGCGCAAGCAGATGGGCCGGGCGTCGATCAAGCTGGCGGAGGCGGTCGGCTACCAGAACGTCGGCACGATGGAGTTCCTCGTGGACGAAAAGGGCGAGTTCTACTTCATGGAGATGAACACGCGCATCCAGGTGGAGCACTGCGTGACGGAAGAGGTGTACGGCTGCGATCTGGTCAAGGAGCAAATCCGCATCGCCGCGGGCGAGCATTTGTCGCCGCACATGCTCGACGCCAAACCGCGCCTGCACGCCATCGAGTGCCGCATCAACGCCGAGGACCCAGCGCGCAACTTCCAGTCCTCGCCGGGCAAGATCGAGTCCTACTATGCGCCCGGTGGACGCGGGGTGCGGGTGGACAGCCACGCCTACGCCGGGTACACGATCCCGCCGTACTATGATTCGCTGGTGGGTAAGCTCATCGTGTCCGCCTCGACGCGTGCTTCCGCCATCGCCCGGATGAGCCGGGCGCTCAGCGAGTACATGATCAACGGCATCAAGACGACCATCCCGTTCCAACAGGAGATCATGCGCAACGCCGACTTCCAGCGTGGGGTTTACCACACCGGGTTGGTGGCCGGAATGCAGAAGTAAACCGTTGACCTCGTGCATACCGCGATCGAAACGCATGCCGTCATGAAACCGCTGGCGGACTGCCGGCTCTACGGCATCCTCGACCTGGGCTACGTCACGGCAAACCGCGCGGTCGAAGTCGCGCGGCAGATGGTGGCCGGCGGTGTGGACATCCTGCAAATCCGCGCCAAAGGCTTGCTGGCCCCGGACATCCTTGCACTCGCGGAGGCGGTCCATCCCACCACCTCGCCCGCAGGCGTGCCTTTGATCATCAATGATTTCCCTTTTTTGGTGCCTCGTTGCGGGGCGGAAGGTACGCACATCGGCCAGGATGATGGGCCTCTCTCCAGCGCGCGGGCCAAAGCAGGCGAGGGGAGGACCGTCGGCCGTTCCACCCACAGCCTCGCCCAGGCACGCGCGGCCCGGGACGAAGGCGCGGATTACCTCGGGTTCGGGCCTTTGTTCGCTACTCCGACCAAGCCGGACTATGCGCCTATCGGTCTGGAAGACATTGCACGCGTCCACGAGGAGGTGACGGACCGGCCCATCTTCTGCATCGGCGGCATCAAGCTGGAGAACCTGCCGGCCGTGATCGCCGCCGGGGCACGACGGGCGGTGATCGTGTCGGGGATCCTGCTTGCCGAGGATGTCGCGGCGTACACCCGGCGCGCGGCGGATTTACTCCGGGCGGCCGCATGATCCAAGCTTGGAGCCGAAACTCCGAAGTGCCCTTTCGAGCGTCACCATGCTAAAGCGTCCCTCCCTTCCCACATGATCATTGTCACCACTCCGCGCTTGATGCTGCGCCAGTTCCAACCGGGAGATCTTGGCGTGTTGGCTGCGATCCTTTCCGATCCGGAAGTGATGCGCTTCTCCGTGGCCGGGCCCATGACCCGCGATGAGGTGGCCACCATGCTGGAGCGGGTCGAGCAATCGTACCGCGAAAATGGCTTCGGCCTGTGGGCGGTAGAACATCGTTCGGGGTTGATGATCGGCTACTGCGGCCTCGTGGCTCAGGACGTGGACGGCAGGCGTGAGGTCGAGATCGGCTACCGTCTCGCGCGCAATTACTGGGGCAAGGGTCTCGCGACCGAGGCGGCACAGGCGACGCGGGACTACGCGTTCCAGCAGCTCAAGATGACCAGATTGATCTCGCTGGTTACTCCGGACAACTTCGCGTCGATCCGCGTCGCCGAGAAGAACGGGATGCGCCTGCGCAAAACCACGGTCAAGTGGGACATGGACATCCTCGTTTACATGGCTGAGCCCGGAAAGCCGGTCCCGGCGGCAAACAACCGCATTCTCCCGGCATCGTGAAAGCCGGTTCCTTGCGGACGGCGGCTGCCTCCCGGCCGACTCTGGTGGTGAAGGACCTGAGCATCCGGCGTGGCGAGAATATCATCCTCAAAGACATCCACTGGCGTGTCGAACGCGGGGAACACTGGGTGATCCTGGGCGCGAACGGCTCGGGCAAAACTTCGCTCCTGAGTGCGCTGACCGCCTACCTTTCTCCCACCACGGGCACGGTGGAAGTGTTGGGGGTGACCTACGGGCGCAGCGATTGGCGCGAACTGCGAAAAAGTGTCGGGATCGTCAGTTCTTCTGTGCGGCAAATGATCGGCGACGATGCCACCGGGCTGGAAGTGGTCGTTAGCGGCAAGGAAGCAACCATCAATCATTGGGGGCGCATCAGCGCGCCGGACCGGAAATGCGCGTTGCAAATCCTCCGGCAGGTCGAAGGCACCCACTTGGCGGATCGTCCGTGGCAGGTGCTCTCCCAAGGAGAACGCCAACGGGTGCTCATCGGCCGCGCGCTGATGGCCGCCCCTCAGTTGCTTATCCTCGATGAGCCCTGCGCCGGCCTGGACCCGCTGGCGCGGGAGCATTTCGTTCAGTTCGTCGAGCGCCTGGGCCGCCGTCGCGGCGCGCCCGCGCTGGTGCTCGTGACGCACCATGTCGAGGAGATCACCCCGGTATTTACCCACGCGATGATCCTGCGCGGTGGCCGGATCCTGGCCAGCGGTCCGTTGACTGATGCGCTCACTTCGAAATATCTCACCGATGCCTTCGGGGCGGTCGCCCGACTGCGGCGCGACCCGGAAGGACGTTATCGCCTCCGTTTGCTCCACACCGGCCGGCGGGTGATGTGACGTGCAGAAAAGGCGCTTGCCAAAACCCGGTAGCTCCGTCTTCTTCTCGTCCTCGACCGGGGCAGACCGCTCCGGCGTCCTGCTGCTGCTGCGCATCTCTCTCATCCATTCCCTATGTCCGTCCTCACCGTTGGTTCAATCGCCCTCGATACCGTTAAAACCCCCGTGGAAGAGCACACCGATCTGCTGGGCGGCTCGGCTTCGTATTCGGCGGTCAGCGCGAGCTTCTTCACCAAATCTCAACTGGTCGGCATCGTCGGTGACGATTTTCCGGTGGCCCACGTCGCTTATTTCAAGTCGCGCGGGATCGATCTGGCAGGGTTGCAGCAAGTCGAAGGCGAGAGCTTCCGCTGGTCCGGCGAGTACATGGTGGACATGAACACCCGCGAGACCCGCTCGGTCGCGCTCAACGTGTTTGAACACTTCACCCCGCACCTGCCCGAGACCTACCGGCAGACGCCGTACCTGCTGTTGGCCAACATCGCGCCGTCCTTGCAGAGCCACGTCCTCGACCAGATGAGCCGCCCACGCTTCATCGTGGCCGACACGATGGATCTCTGGATCAACATCGCCAGGGCAGATTTGCAGGCGTTGCTGCCGCGCGTGGACCTCCTGATTCTCAACGACTCGGAAGCGCGTCTGTTCACCGGCGAATCCAATCTCATCAAAGCTGCCGCGATGATCCGCAGCGCCGGACCAGCCTACGTGGCCATCAAAAAAGGCGAGCATGGCTGCCTGCTTTTCGGTGACCCGGACAAAGGCGAGTTCTTCAGCTGCCCGGCGTACCCGTTGGCCAACCTGCTCGATCCGACCGGTGCGGGGGACTGCTTCGCGGGTGGCCTGATCGGTTGTCTGGCGAAGGCCGACGAACCGAAGGTGACTTTCGACGCGTTGAAGCAAGCCGTGGTTTACGGCAGCGTAGTGGCAAGCTTCAACGTGGAGGCATTCAGCCTGGAGCGCCTGCGCAGTCTCACCTCTGAACAAATTGAGGGGCGTTTCGCCGAGTTCCGCCGCCTCAGCCAGTTCTGACGCCTTTTTGTTCACGTCCAGTAAAGGATGCGCGCCGCCGGCAGTTTGACGGCGATCTCCCGCTCGAAGAAGCCGCGCAACGCTCCCATCGTGTCGCGAGGATAGACGAACTTGATGCCGCCGAACTTGTTGAACTTGCGCGAACGGTTCGCCTCGTCCAAGTCCAGCGTCGTATTCGGATACCAACCCTGGAGCACCTCTTTGCTGCCCGGGGTGAAGCGGTGGGTGATTAATTCGATGGTGATGTCCTGTGCTCCTTCGAGGGCTTCGGCGGCTTGATCCAACAAGGCACCGTAGTGGGTCTCCCAATCTTCGATAGGCATGATGGGTGCGATGACCAATCCGACCGGGTAGCCGCCTTCCCGGGCCAGCCGACCCAAGCTCGCCAGCCGGGCCGGCACGGGTGACGTGCCGCCTTCCAGCTTGCGCGAGATGGGCAGGGCGTTGACGCTCGCCCGGCAGCGGGTGCGCCCGCCGTGTGGCAGGGCGATCAGCGGCTCGGAAGCGTCGAATTTGCTCACCCAGCGCAACCGGGCGCCGTCGTCCGCCGGGCGTGCGCCGAACCAGCGGATGCAGGTGGCCAAACTGCCGGTCAAGTGTTCGATGCCCAGCGGATCGGTGTAGCACGATACTTCGTAGCTGGTTTCCACGCGTTCCGTGCTGACGTACCTGGCGAGGTTATCCAGGATGGAAGGCAGGTTGGCGAACACCCGCACCACTGGCGGACCGCTGAGACTGCCGGCCAGGTAGCAATACTGACAATGGGCCGGGCAGCCTTCCGCGAGGTGGAACTGCCAGTCCGCCGACGGAGGGATAGGTTGGAGCTTGAACGCGCTCGGCGGCGCGGTGACCACGGCGAGGGTCGATTTTCCCAGCCGGTAGGTCTCGCGTTCATCCGCCCCGCGCACGCCGGTGAGGCGGTTGGCGGGCAGTTCTTCCACGGGTAAACCAAGAGATTCTACCCGGTCGCGGATCTCGCGACCGTGGGCTTCCGCGAGCGCGGCGGGTGTGAAGACCACCCGGCGCGGCATCCAGCGGCGCTCGGAACTTGTCGGAGGAGCCAAAGGGGCAGATCCAAGGGCTTTAGGCTCGGTCAGTTCCTGGAGCAGAAGGGGCGCGTCTTCGGTGGTTATCATGGTAGTAGGGAGGACAGAAACGCCATCATTTTGCCTCCTGTATATATACGCTTCCCGAATGAACCCGGGGCGCTGTAACCGAGCGATTTCGTGGATTTAGGCTCCGGCTTCTCTGGTGAAATTCCACTTTTCAAATCGTATCGAAATCACTTCACGCCAAGGACTGCACGACGCCTTTGAGGTGGCACCGCTGTCAGCAGTAACAACTGACCTCGCCGGTGACATCCATCGATCAAATCGACCACTTCGCCTGCCGCTGATCGTCCTGACGGGCGACCGCGACGCGTGTAGATTGCGGGCATGGCTATCCTCTCCATCTTCCTTGCCCTGCTCGCGGGAGTTCTCCAGCCGTTGCAGGCAGCCATCAACTCCCGCTTGGGCAAAGAGGTTGGTAACCCGATGTTTTCGGCTTTTGCCAGCGGGATCATTAGTGGATTGATAATCGGTCTGTATTTGCTCTGTAGCCGCCACGTGTTGCCCCGCGGATGGTCCTCCACTTTGCAACTACCGTGGTGGATGTGGACGGGTGGTTTGCTGGGAGCGGCTTACTTGACGGCCACCATCATCGCCACGCCCCAACTCGGTACCGGCACGCTGATGGCCCTGGTCATCGCCGTGCAGGTAGCCGTGGCGGTCGCGCTGGATCATTTCGCAGCGTTCGGCCTGGACCGTCACCCGGCGAGTTGGCCGCGGATCGCCGGGGTGTTGCTCTTCGTGGTAGGCGCGTTTTTGATCCAGCGTTACTGAGCAGACTTCTCTGCAAATCCCTCCCGGCTGCATCACATACGGGGAACGCGAGATCCAAATCCGTTCTTCGTCCAAAAGGTTTCGAGGGTAGGCAAACGGTGTTTTACAGCCGTTTTCAAGATGATTGAGCAGGGCTGTTTCTACTGGCCAAGCATTGGAGGGGCACGCGCCGTCGTGCTCCTGACTCTCTGCCTCTGCCCAGACGAAGTGGCGCACGACGGCGCGTGCCCGTCCAAATGCTCCATCATTTTGGAAACCGCTCCAGTGCGGCAAATGAGAGCGCCGGAGCAAAGCGAAAGGTCTGCCGGCACGACGCATAGAAAACGGACGTGAGAAAAAAGGGGAAGGGTGTCAGCGCAGAGGGTCGCAGGAGAGTCGGAATGGAGGAAGGGCCCCGGCTTGCTCACAAGGAAGTTTGATGGATTGCTCCGCTCTTGGCAGGAGGCCTGCCGCAGTAGAAAGCATCCATACCGTGTAATCGTTTAGATTACGGGGTACTTACAGCGGTTTTCACAACGACTGAAAGGAGAGCGGAAAGCCACAATGCTTGAACC
>CAXTOP010000018.1:0-79555 GCA_964245965.1 uncultured Chthoniobacterales bacterium | reverse complement strand
CCAATTTACGCCGCCCTCCATCGCTGAAAGACGGACTTTCGGTTCGATCAATTAATGTTTAAGATCAAAGAAACCAACGATTAACGCACAATTCAATCTTTGCTTATTTTCCACTCTCCGTAATGCTCTGAGCAACCGGAGCCGAATCATCAAAAAACATTTGGAAGCCGCTCAGTGCTGTCAGGACGAACCCGATCAACCCTGCCATTTTCCACCGTTAAGCTTCAGCTTAAGGCCACCGTGGGGCGGGACGAATACCTTATCTCGACTCTCAAGACCGTCAACCAAAAACTTTGACTTTCCTGTGAGTCACTCACCGGCTTTCGCCGAATGTGAGTTGCCGATTGTTGTCACCGTTTCTAGGCGATGAGCAGGTCGGCGAGAGATTGAACAAGGTGCCTCAATCCCTGAGAACGTCAACAGAAAAATCGCAGGCTTTTCTGTTGTCCGGATGGGTCAGCGGTCGCTGATTTCCTCCCGGCCCGTCACACTTTCATGTGGGGGGACGAGATGTTTAACCTGCTTCCAAAATTCGTCAACCGCGTTTCCGCACTTTTTTGCGGGCAGCCATATCGGAGCACGGTTCCTTTGAGTATGGGCCGGACGAAGCGGGATGGGGAGAATAATAGCTTTACAGGGAGTTGGCTATCCTGCGACCCTCTCCACTTATGTTCCCCCTCACCTTCCCCGTGCATCGTTCTGGCGTAACGCGTGGAGCGTTGTTCACCACCATCGTGATCATCCTCGCGCTCACTCCTCGCGGGGCCAAGGCTCAAGGGCAGGAAAGCGGCTTGCTCGACCGCATCGGTCATCCCGACAGGACGCTCGCCTTTCCCCTCACCAACAAGAATTTCGGCAAAACGGCCACCTTCAAGGACAAGGCAGCGTCCACCCGCTCCTTTGCTCTCGGCAAATCCGCCAACCTCGCCGGTGGCGGCGTCTTCCGGACACACTCCTTCGAGAGTGCGGCCTACAAACCAAAGGATTTCGCCTTTAAGGAAGGGGCGTCGCCCGGTGCGATGACCTTTGCCCAAATGAACAAACTCTTCGATACCCGCAGCGTGGATGTCCGCGACGCGCGCGATGCCAACAAGACTCTCGCCGTCCACTCGTACGGCACGCCCGACGCCTTCGTCGTTCGTGGCAAACGGCAGGACACTTACGATGAGATGCTGAAACGAAAGAAGCTTTCGATTGAAGAGGTGCGCGACTTGTTGAACAAGAACAAATGAGCAGCTCAAGCGCTCCCTCTCCTATTTCGCCTGCCACTCCCACGCCCGAAGAAGCCCTCGCCGCGTTGCGGCGCGGCACCGCCCAGATCACCAGCGAGGCCGAACTGCTGGAAAAGCTGCGCCTCAAGCGCCCGCTCCGCGTCAAGTTGGGCGTGGACCCCACGGCACCGGACATCCATCTCGGCCACACGGTGATCTTCCAGAAACTGCGGCAGTTTCAGGACCTCGGGCACCAGGGCATCCTGATCATTGGTGATTTTACCACGATGATCGGCGATCCCAGCGGCCGTTCGGTGACCCGGCCCCAATTGGCACATGACGTGGTCATGGCAAACGCCGAGACCTATCGGCAACAGGCTTTCAAGGTGCTCGATCCGGCGCGGACCCAAGTCGTTTTCAACAGCGAGTGGTTCGAGAAAATGCATTACGAGCAGGTCTTGCGGCTCAATAGCCGCATGACGCTGCAGCAGATGCTCCAGCGCGAAGACTTCCGCGATCGCCTGAACAGCCACGCGCCGATCAGCATGCACGAACTGCAATACCCACTCCTGCAAGGGTGGGATTCGGTGATGGTGCAGGCTGACGTGGAACTCGGAGGCACCGATCAACTCTTCAATATCCTCGTGGGGCGCGACTTGCAAAAGGAGGAAGGACAGCCGCCACAAGTAGCCATGCTCCTGCCGGTGTTGGAGGGGCTCGACGGCCACCAGAAGATGAGCAAAAGCCTGGGCAACTATATCGGGGTCACCGAGGAACCCGGCGAGATGTTCGGCAAGATCATGAGCATTTCCGACACCCTGATGGAGCGCTACTATCTGATGCTCTTGGGGGAGGAACTTTCCACGGCAGTTCACCCAATGGAAGCGAAGAAGAGTCTCGCCGCGCGACTCGTCGCCCGGTACCACTCGGAAGCGGCCGGAGCCGCTGCACGCGCGGAGTTCGAGCAGCGTTTCAGCCAGAAGGATCTGGACAACGCAGATCTCCCGACGGTGACCTTGCCCGACGTCAGCGCAGACATTCTCACCGTGGTGATCCTGGCCTACCAGCAGGCGTTCGAACAGGCGAAATCACGAGGCGATGCGAGGCGTCTGGTGGAAGGCGGCAGCATCCAGTGGCAGGGCGAAAAGGTATCAGACGTGAAAGCCGTCCTGGATTACAAAGCCGGCGGCGTCTTAAAACTGGACAAGCGGCGAGCAGTCCGCATCGCAGTCTAACAGCCGATCCGCGTCGTCCTACTTCGACAACGCGACATCCTTGAGGCTTTTACGCTTGAGCCGCAACCAGTTATTCCAGGTCTTTTTAAACTTATCCTTGGCCCGGAGATACGTCTGGTTCATCTCGTTGGCACGGACGATTTGTTTGAGGACGCCCTGCACGGTGAAATCGTCGGTCGCGAGCACGGTGTAAGCAGCTCCAACGGCGTCTTCGTGGTGGGCGTCGCTGGACGCTGTCATCGGCAGGCCGCGCTCCTGGGCGTACTTGAAAGCTTTCTTGTTGTAGCGGTGCAACGTCGTCGCGGCATTGAAGGCTTCCACCGCGTCGATCTTCAAGGTATCCATCACCGATCGGCGGATGCCAGCTCGGAAAATATCGTACGGATGCGGCGGAACCGCCAGGCCACCCGCTTCGTGAATGCGCTCGACCACCTCCGCGGCGGGCCGGCCCTTGAGGTTGGGCAGCTTCGCTCCCAGACACAGGAGGTGGCCATCGCTGGTGGTGACCTCCACGCCGGGAATAATTAAGAACCCATTGACGGGCTGGCCATCTTCGCGCATCAAGCCGCGCTCGATCATATAATCGACCGCCTCACAGGTGTTGTGGTCGGTCATGGCGAAGCCGTGCAGACCGCGTTTGCGGGCAGCGGCGATCAGCGATTCGGGGCTGGCGACACCGTCCGCGCTGAAGAAGGAGTGGCAATGCAGGTCGAAGAGGTACGGCACAGGCAGTTGAGCTTATGAGCAGGCGGCAAATTGGCAACCGCCAATATCGGTCCCGGGAGCAACGAATTCGGCACAGAACCACCCGCTGCGCTTTGCCACGAAGCCGATTTCGCGCTATTTGCTGAGACGATGACGAGTTCCGCTACAACGCCTGGTTTGATCGAGTCTCCCGCCGCCACAAGCATCGGCTTCAAGGATTGGGCGGTGGTATGCGCCGCTCTCGGGCAGGGACGTCAGAGCCTGATCCTGCGCAAAGGAGGCATCGCGGAAGGACGCCAGGGATTCCGCTTCAAGCACGAGGAATTCTACCTTTTTCCCACGCAGTACCATCAGCAAATGGAGAAAGTGCGCCCGGCAGAACTTGGCGGCCTCCAGGTACCGACACCGCCACCGGCAGACAGCGTCGAGATCCGGTATTTCTTCCGCATGGAATGGGCGTTGTGGCTAGATCAGTGGGATACTCTCGCGCGGCTTGAGCCCTTCCACATCTACCGCGAGGAAGTAGCGCGTGAACGCTTCGTTTACGACGATCAACCCGGGTTGCAGTGCGCTTTCGGACGCGTGTACCGCCTGGAACATGCCTGGACTTTCCCGGACAAGCCGGGTTACGGCGGCTGCCGTTCTTGGATTCAGCTTCCCCCCGCCGCGCTGGATTTGCAGTTGGAGCCTGTGATTGAGGACGACGTTCATCACCGCGTCTCGCATGATCTGCGCGAGGCTTTGGGCGCCTTCGCCTCGCAGCTCCCGCCGGAGGGCAACCGATGAAGATACGCTTTGGTCTCACCGCCCTGTGCGTGGCGGCGTCTGTCTTTGGCTTCGCGAAGAACCTCCAGGCGGCACCCGACGAAGGTCCGCGCCAACTGATCGTGGGCGTTGCTTCGGATTGGAACTCGAAACAAGGCGTCATCCAGGGCTTCGAACGCGACGCCAGCGGAGCGTGGCAGCCGACCTTGGGACCTTTTCCCGTCATGTTCGGCAAGAATGGCCTGGCCTGGGGCCGGGGCATCCACGGAAACGCCGAGGGAGGCTTGCACAAGGAGGAACACGATGGGCGCGCGCCAGCCGGGCTGTTCAACATCGGAACGATCTACACCTACGATCCCGCCCTGCCGGAAGGTTCGAAATATCCCTTTCATCAGGTTACTGACGCGGATGCCTGGGTGGATGATCCCTCCCTGCCCAACTACAATCAGCATGTCACCATCCCCGACCCGCAGCATCCGCCGGAATGGTTCGACAAGATGAAGATGCGCCACGGTGATTTTGCCTATCGCTGGCTGGTCGAGATCAGGCACAACTCGGCTCCCGTTGAGCCGGGTGCCGGCAGCGCGATTTTCTTTCACATCCGCCGCGGCATCAGCCGCCCGACCAGCGGGTGTACCTCGATGGCCGAAGCTAATTTGATCAAACTTATCCGTTGGCTCCGGATTGACGAGCACCCGGAATACGCCCTGCTACCGCGGAGCGAGTACGAAAAAAAGTGGACCGCTTGGGGACTGCCTCAGCCTTCCCTGCTTCCGAGCAATTCAGCGGAGCGATGAGCCGTGATTCGGTCCGAACTCCGGAGCAAGACTTGTCGGCTTCCCACCGAGGTGTCGAATTCCCTTTGCAACGCCGGCCGTCTTGATCTATTTACTATCCATGATGACCCACCTCGCCATGATCGGGAATCTTTTTGGGCCGGACATGATCGTGGTCTTTTTGATCATGCTCCTGCTTTTCGGAGCCAAAAAGTTGCCGGAACTCGCCCGCGGCCTCGGCCAGAGTCTCAACGAGTTCAAGAAAGCACGGGAAGACTTTGAGCATGAACTGCACTCC
Organism: uncultured Chthoniobacterales bacterium; assembly: GCA_964245965.1. Classification (GTDB taxonomy): domain Bacteria; phylum Verrucomicrobiota; class Verrucomicrobiia; order Chthoniobacterales; family SZAS-18; genus CAWCJJ01. The sequence continues at coordinate 74,565 of CAXTOP010000018.1, read as the reverse complement.
GGTGCGGCTCCGGTGACACCACGCCCCGCGCAGAATGGCCAGCCTTTAAACGCGGTAACCTCCGGTTCCGCCAGCGAGCAGGATCTTCGCCGCCAACTTCAGGAAGCGCAGGAAGCGTTGCGCGCGGTGCAGCAGCAGAAAGCCGCTCCCCAATTGCTGGAGCCGGCTCCTTCTCACGTCGAAATCGAGAGCCACGAAGTCGCGGCTCGCCCGGTTCCGCCAGCCTAGTCCGTTTTTTCGAGAATTGATTTGGTAGATGCCGCCGCCATTTCTGGCGGCGGTTTGCGTTCATGGCCGGCTCACGGTTCGCCACAGCGTTTTGTGTTGCCTTGGCGATTTACCAATTTGGTGCCGTTGCCGATGCCCTCGGCTCCCCGCCGGAGGCTGATCAGGCTTGGCAAACCATCTTGGAGCAGGCCGGGGGTCCCGGAACACAATTTCGCAGCCAGACCGAAGCGCTGGCATCCGCCCGGCAACATCTGGACAAGCAAGAAGCCGCCCTGCGGGACTTTGTCGCTCGTTTCTCCAGCGATGGGCACCGCTACAGCGCCCAGATTCGTCTGAGCGGCGTCTTGAGGGCAAAAGCGAAGCTGACCGCTCAGCCCAAGCTGCGGGAGGAAGCAGAAAAGATCCTCAGCAACCTTTCGGATGACCCAGCGATTCCTGCTCCGGTGAAGAGCGACGCAGGATTCGCGCAGGTCTCGCAGCAGATGGAAGATGCCTCCGGCTACGGCGACAAACCAACGCGCGATGCCTTGATGCAGTGCGTCCGGCGTTTTGACGCCTCCTTTCCACACGACCGCCGCACGCCCGGGCTGCTGGCCGAAGTTGCCACGTTGTACGACTCCGAACCCCAGCAGAAGCGCCTGCTCCTCAACGAAGCGCAGTCCCAAGCAACCGACGGGACGTTGCGCCTCCGCATCGCCGACGACTTGAAGCGTTTGGATCTGCTCGGCAAGCCACTGGAACTGCAACTCCAATTCTGGCAGAGTGGCACGCCGGTCGAGCTGGCCAGCCGGCGCGGACATGTGGTGGTCTTGCTGTTCTGGGCGTCGTGGTCCGGTCCGGCCTTGCGTGAACTCGCCACCCTGCTGGAAACGGCGCGTCGTTACTCTGGCCGGCCGGTGGAATTTTTCGCCGTGAGTCTGGATGAAGACCGCACTGCACTCGCTAACACGATCAAGGCAGCCGATCTACGTTGGCCCGTACATTGCGACGGTCTTGGATGGAAGGGAGGGATCGTGAAATCATTGGGCATCAATGCGCTCCCGACGGTGTTCGTGTTGGATCGAGGAGGCAAGCTGACCGCCTTGAACGCCTGCGGAGGGGCGGAGGACGAGATCGAACGCGCTTTGAAGCCCTGAAGTGTGCCACTGAAGTCAGGCAATTCCTTCTTCAACTGGCACCGGCACCGTTACCGGTGTCCTGCGGCGAAACGGATCGATAACCAGGCCGATGCCCAGCAACACGCAGCCTCCCCCTGCCCCGGCCCGCCAGGTAAAATGCTCGTGCAGCAGTAAGATCCCCAACGCGACGGCCGCCACGGGAGTGATCAGTGAAATCATCATGATCCGGGTGACGTCCGTGTGCCGGAGCAACCAGTACATCAGGTAGAAAGCGAGGGCGGAACCTGCCACCGACAGGTAGAGCAGCGAGGCGATCGCCCGGGGTCCCCAATGCGGCGCGGCCAGCCCGCGTTCCAGCCAGAGACTTGCCAGCAGCAAGGGGATCAACCCGCAGACCATCTGCCCGGCCGCCAGCGTCATGGGGTCCAGGTGTCCGCCGCGCGCTTTGATCAAAACGTTGGCGTAAGCCACGCTCAGGGCACCCAGGACGATGGCGGCGCAACCCCAGAAGCCGGACCCACCGTCGGAGTGCGTGCGATTGGAAAAAACGACGGCGACACCAGCCAATCCGAGCAGGACACCGGCCGCTTTCGGGACGGTCAGACGCTCGCTTGGAACGTAATGGTGGGCGAACAGGATGCCGAAGGCCGGGATCGTGGATTGCAAAATGGCGGCCAGACCCGAGGCAACATGTTCCTCGCCCCAAAAGAGACAGCCGTAGTTCACGCCAAAGGTCAGGAAGCCCGTGAGCCCAATCAACCCCCAATCTTTGCGCGCCGGGAGCGGGGTCCTGCGTGCCAGGACGATGACCGCGAGCAACAGGAACGCCACCACGAAACGCAACCCGGCAAACAGCAGCGGGGGCAGATCCTGCAAACCCACTTTGATCACCATCCAGGTGGAACTCCAGATGGTACAGAGAACCAACCAGGCCAGCACCGTTCTCATCAAGTCATAGCGCTTTGGCCGAATTTTCGCATGATGCCCACCCTACCTTCTCCGCCGGGCTGGGCAACCCCCGGCTTCCGTCGTCGCAAGGGATGGTTGACTTACACCGGGTTAGGGCGAGCCTACGCGCTCTACCCGACTTCCAAAACCGCCCGGCATGAGCCACCGAGATTTCCTATGGGGTGTCGCCACCTCGGCCTACCAATCCGAGGGTGGCTACAACGGCACCGGCCAGCCTCAAACCAACTGGGCAGGCGCCGAGCGCGCGGACGACGTGGCCGTCTCGGGGCCTGCCGCGGAGTTCTGGACGCGCTACGAGGAAGATTTTGCGGCGTGCGAAGGCCTTGGATTGACCAGTTTTCGAATGGGCATCGAATGGAGCCGGGTCCAGCCCACCACCAGCAACGGCGAGACCTCCGCACCGCCCCCCTTTGACGAAGCCGCGCTCGATCACTATGCCGCCATGCTCGCCGCGGCTCGGCGGCATCGCCTGGAGCCGGTGGTGACGCTGCACCATTTCGTGCATCCCGCCTGGCTGGGTGGCGATCCCTGGCTGCAAGGAGCGGCCACCGTCGAGCACTTCGCCCGGTTCGTCGGCAAGACGGTGGAACACCTCAACACCCGTCTTGTGGAAGTCCATCGGACGGAGCCGATCCGGTACTATCTCACCATCAACGAGCCGAATATGCTCGTGATCAACAGCTACGTGGCACACCAGTTCCCCGTCGGACCCGATACCTCGCCGCCACTGGAAGCGATGCTGCGGGCTTACGACACCATCCTGGCCGCGCACGTCGCCGCCTACAACCGGATTCACAATCTGCACGGGGCACATGGCTGGGAGCCGGCCCGGGTTTCCTTCAACACGTATTGCAGCGATGTGTACTGGCTGGACAAATTTTTGCTGGATCTGCTGCTGCTCCGCGATCGGGTGACCCGCCCGGGCAACGAAGGACCATACCTCCAGGAAAAAGCGGCCGCCTTCGAAGACGCACTCAAGCAGGCAGCCATCGTGCTGCCGCGCAAACTCCCGCACCTGATTGGCGCCTTGGCCAAGAAAGTGATCCACCGCATGGGCCGGCAGTTTTTCCGCGAGGTGCATTTGCCGCTCGCTCTCGCTGCCATCCGCGATTCCCCGCGCGAGCGTTGCCTCGACTACCTGGCGTTGGACTACTACGACCCGTTTTTCGCGCACCTGGCCCGGCTGCCGCACTGGGGTGACCTGGAATTCAAGAGCAAAAGCCGGCAGGCCTGGCTGATGGCGACGGTGACGAGCAAGTGGTGGGACTGGCGCGTTCTCCCGCGCGGCCTGGAATTTTTTTGCCGCTACTACTCCGAAGATGCGGGTAACCTGCCGGTCCTCATCGCCGAAAACGGCCTGGCCTTGCGCCGCCGGGTCGATCACACCTGGCACCCGCGCCGCGACGGGGTCAGCCGCAGTGAGTTCCTGCGGCAGCACGTTGCCGAAGTCAGGCGCATGGTGGACGCCGGTGTGCCGGTCTTCGGCTATTTGCACTGGTCGTTGTTCGACAACTACGAGTGGGGTAGTTTCACCCCGCGCTTCGGGTTGTTCTCGCTGGACTACCGGCGCAGCCGCGAGCGCCTGCCGCTGGATTGCGCCGGTGACCCAGCGGCGCAGACCTACGCGGACTTGATCAAAGCAGCGCGCGAATAAGCTTCATGCAAGCCTTCACCGCCTTCCTGAGCAGGTGTTCGAGCGTTCCATTCACGTTGCGCGGGCGGAAGTTTCGCGGACTCGGGCTGGCGGCGGGATCAACCTGCTTGGTCATGACCATCCCCGCGGCAGAATGGCTGCCTGCCGCTTATTTGCAGGACAAACCCGCGACGAACACGTGCCAGGAATCCCCGCTGGATTCACGCAGAATGACAAGGTTGCTCACCTTCCAATTCGACGAGGGTCGCCCCCGGTTGAACCCCGCGGAGGAAGCGGCGATCCGGAAGCGCACCTTGGACGCAGATTTCCAAGCGGCGCTCCGCAACCCGGCTGCGACTCTGGTGGCGGTAGGCTACATTGACGATGCGGCGGAGGGGCAGGAAAAGCGCCAGCTCGCCTTCCGCCGCGCGCAGATCCTGGCCGACCTGTTGCGGGACAGGTGCGATGCACGGGCGGCCATCCAGGTCCTCATTCAGCACGTGAAAATTCTCCCTGCGGACGAGCAGCCAGGAAAGCAGCGTGTAGCTGAGATTTGGCTGACGGATCTCTAAGTTTTCGGGGTGGAAGGGCGCTGTCGCGAGCTCTGTAAATGGGTTGCGGCGAAATGGATTTTAGGCATACTGCTATTGAGACAGAAAGAGCCTTCGACGATTGGTGGATTGTCAGTTGAGTTCTTCAGTGACAGTACGAAACCCGATGCCCGGGAACAGCAGCCGAAGCTTCTCGCTCTTAGAAGAAAAACAGCATGGCAAACAGTAAGCTCTACGTTGGAAATCTTTCCTTCGAGACCACCGAGACCGAACTTCAGGATTTATTCGCCCAAGTCGGCCCGGTGCAGGAAGTGCTCCTAATGCAAGATCGGATGACTGGTAAATCGCGCGGCTTCGCCTTTGTGACGATGTCTGCCGCTGAGGACGCCGCAGCGGCCGTCCAGCAGTTCCACGGCAAGCCTTATGGCGGCCGTCCGTTGACCGTCAATGAGGCTCGCCCGCGCGAGGAACGCTCCGGCGGGGGTGGCTACGGCGGCGGTGGGGGTGGGAGTCGCAGTGGCGGCTATGGCGGCGGGGGTGGCGGCGGCTACAGCGGGGGCGGCGGGGGCGGCTACAGCGGGGGGGGGGGTAGCCGCGGAGGCGGGGGCGGGCGCAGTGACGATCGTCGCGGCGGAGGTGGTGGCGGAGGCGGACGTTCCCGCTACTAGGCCTGTCCCTTCGACCGAACCGGCAACCGATTCGCGCCCTGCCAGCAACGGCAGGGCGCTTTTGTGTTTCGCCGCTTCAGACGATGGAGACATCGGTGGCTCCTTGCTCAACGGATAGCTGCTCGGAAGCGCTGGCCGGACGCCCGTCCAAGTCGGCGCTCGGCATCCACGGAGGCAGCGGCATCAGCAGATAATCGGAGAGAGCCTGCACCGCGGGTTCGTAGGTCGAGCGCAAACGGGCCAGCTTTTCTTCGCCGTCGTCTTCACCGTCGGCAAACTTGGCCCCGGCATGACAAAGCATCTCGCGCAGACGACCGAATTCCTCGGCTGGCAAACGATCGGAGCTTTTCGCAGGATCGATCGACGGACTGCCCGACAGCAGAAACAAATGCGCTTGATCCACCGCGGCGCGGCGAGCCATCGCGAAGGTGGCCGCCGCTTGGTTGCAGTTGATGTCATCGATCCCCACGATCAGCAAAGCACAGGTATCCAGCACGGCGGTCAGCGTCGCCAGCCAGGATTGATCCCGGTGCTGGGAACGATACTGACAAAGGACGGGGTAGGACAGATGGGCCTCCAGGACCTCGGCGCTCCAGATTTCGAAGTCGCGCAGGAGGATGTCCAGTTCCTGGGGCTGGATGCGCTCGCCGCGTTGCCGCAGCAGTTCACCAGCCGAAGGGGGTGCCCCCGCCCGCACGTCGAGTCGCGAAATGGCGACTTCCCGCCGTGAGAAAGCCGCATAAACCACCGGCAGGTAGCTGATGACCAGAGCCAGAAACCCGAAGCCGATTCCTGCCTCCACGACCGCCCCCAAGCGTGCCAGCGCCGAAACGGGCTTCACGTCACCCAGGCCAAGCGTGAAGAAGGTGGTTCCGCTGAAGTAAAGGCCGGTCCCGCTCTGGCGCAGACCGTGCGGTCCCGGCTCCACGGCGGAGTCGAATAACCCGAATCCCACAATCAGGCCGACCGCCCAAAAAGAAAGCAGGAGCAGCAGGGACAAAGGACCAAAGAAACTTAGGAACCGGTCCCGGGCCGCCGGGTCACTGATGCGGCGGCCCAAGGCTGCCCAGGGCGGCCACGTGGAGCGGTAGAAAAATCTAGTCAACCGGAAGGAACGCGTCACCGTACGCGGCAGGACGATGGATTCGAAGGCGTCCCACAGCACGAGTACCACCAGAACAGCTCCGAGAATGCCTTGTAGGACGATAAACATAGGGGTCGCTGAACGGATCAGCCGGGACCGATGTCGCTATAGTAGCTCCAGGAAAGCCCGTCCGAAAGCGGTTCCCGGACGAAGTATAGGAACAAGCGAAGTTCTCTCTCGCTCCAGACATGCCTTTCCGAACCTCTCTCTCATCCGTTGTGGTCTCCGTGGCAGCCTCGCTCCTGCTCGCGGCGGGTGTATCCACCATGCCATCCTTCAGCAACGCTCAAACCGAAGCCACCGCAAAGGAGAACGATCCTTTGACCACCTATTTGGGAAAGAACCGGGTGTTGCTGGTTTTCGCTCCGACCCAGGATGATCCTCTGCTGGTCAAGCAACTGTCCGAGTTGCAGAACAAGGCCGAACTCAAAGAGCGCGACCTGATTGTTCTCCCGGTGCCGGCTGACGACAAAGCGGCCGGCAAATCGCTGCCCTACCTCCAAACCAAGTTCAACGGCGGCAGACCCTCCTTCGCCCTTGTCTTGGTGGGTAAGGATGGAAATGACGCGTACCAGACCGCTGAGCCTGTCGAAGCAAAGGTCATCTACGCCAAGATCGATGCCATGCCCATGCGGAAAGACGAGGTAAAAGAGAAGAAGGCCGCGTCCACCAACGAAAGCGGCACCAGCAAGACTTCTACCCCCGAAGACAACTAATTCCATGCCTGATCCCTTCCGCCCCGAGAAGTTCACCCGCCGTTCTTTCCTCACCAACACGAGCCGCGGTTTTGTTGCCGCCGCGTTGGCCGGCGAGTTGCTGCCACTGGTTGGCGGCAGCAGCGCTTCGGCCGTAGCGAGCCCGGAAAAGCCGGTGGAACTGCCGTCCTTCAACGCGAAGACCGAGCAGCAAACCGGGGAAGCTCCCACGCCCCTACCCCCTTCCGAGAGGATCGGCTACGCGGTGGTGGGATTGGGGCGCCTGTCGCTGGAAAACATCCTGCCTGCCTTCGGCGAGTGCAAGAAGTCTAAACTGGTCGCGCTGGTGAGTGGTTCGCCGGAAAAGGCAGCCAAGGTTGCCCGCCAGTACGGCGTGGACAGCAAGAGCATCTACAGCTACGAAATGTTCGACCAGATCAAGGACAACCCCGAAGTACAGGTCGTGTACATCGTTCTTCCCAACGGGATGCACGCTGAGTTCACGGTCCGCGGGGCGCAGGCCGGCAAACACGTCCTCTGCGAGAAGCCGATGGCCAACACGGTCACAGAGGCCGAGCAGATGGTCGCCGCCTGTGAAAAGGCGAAACGCAAGTTGATGATTGCCTACCGCATCCAGTACGAGCCCAATAACCGGCTCATGCAGAAAATGGTGCGGGACAGGAAGTACGGGAAGGTCAAAGTCATCGAAGCCGTTAACGGCCAGGCGCAGGGAGACCCCAATCAGTGGAGGCAAAACAAGGCCCTGGCTGGAGGCGGCTGTCTGCCGGACGTTGGCCTGTACTGCCTGAACACGACCCGCTTCCTGCTCGGTGAGGAACCGACCGAAGTGTCCGCGATGATCTACAGCACGCCGGGCGACCCCCGTTTCAAGGAAGTGGAGGAAAACGTGATCTTCCAGATGCGTTTCCCCAGCGGCACTCTGGCCAATTGTTCCACCGGGTACGACTTCCACGAAAGCCGCCGCTACCGCGTGCTCGCCCAGACGGGCTGGTTCGGCATGGACCCGGCTTTCTCCTACCACAATCTTCAGGCCGAAGAATCGCACGCCGAGGGCAAAATCGAACACAAAGATCATCTGGGCATCGCTCCGAAGGATCAATTCGCGCTGGAGATGGACCACATGTCCGAGTGCGTCCTGGAGGACAAGAAGCCGTACACACCCGGTGAGGAGGGTGTACAGGATCAGCGCATCATGGCAGCCATCTACGAAGCGGCGGACGCGGGCAAAGTCGTCAAAATCAATACGCCGGGCGGAGGCGACCCGGGAAAGCTGGATCTTTTCCGCGGCGGCGCCCCGGCCAGCCTCACGTAACGGGGGAAATACCCAGCTCCCCGCAATTATAGGCCCGCCGCTTGACGCAGTTGACGGCGGGTAGGATTTTACCTCATGCCCCGCAAGAAGGCCGCCATCCACTTACATCGCTTACAAGGACAAATTGGAGATGTTGCTTACGAACTGATCAAAGTCCATTTCTCCCGCTTTCAACCGCACGATGCCTGGAAGCCACCGATCAACGCCTACCTTTGCGAGCGCTGCATTCGCATTTGCGTGGACCTTGCCGGGGTGGATCGTTCCGCCATTGACATCCGCCTGGAACCGGGACGGCTGACCATCCACGGACAACGCGACCTGCCCGAACCTGATTACACCGATGATTCTTCCATGACCGTGTTGGCCATGGAGATCGACCACGGCACGTTCGAGCGCGAAATCGAGCTTCCGCTCAGCGTGGAACGCGAACGCGTGACCGCCGAGCAGCGCAACGGGATGCTCTGGGTTCACCTTCCCTTGCGCGCACAAGCTTGAGCCTGTCTGCACTCCCTACTTTCTTTTATGCAGACCAGATCAAACGAAGAGCCCGGTGCTTCCAATCCCGAAGATATGGATACGGCGGACACCGCGTCTTCTCCCATCGTGACCTTGAGCGGCAAGGAGGACGATCCCAACGCTCCGTCGATGCCGGACACCCTCGCCATTTTACCCATTCGCGGCTTGGTGGTGTTCCCGGGAACCGTGGTGCCTTTGACGCTGGGCCGCCCGTCGGCGCTCAAGCTCGTGGATGAGCAACTACCCCAAAGCAAGATCATCGGACTGGTGTCGCAACGCCGGGAAGACGTGGACCGCCCGACGGCGGCAGACATCTTCGAGGTAGGTGTGGCCTGCCAGGTGTTAAAATTGATGCGCCACCCCGACGGCACGGTCGTCCTGCTCGTGCAGGCGTTACGCCGGTTCACCATCAAGCAAATCATCCAGACGGAGCCGTACCTCCGTGCCGAGATCGAACCGCGGCCAAGCACTCACCCCGTCGCGCGAGACAAGGAAGCGCAGGCGGCTTTCAACAATCTGCGCGAGTCGGCCGTCAACCTGCTGGGTATGCTCCCGGAGATCCCCGAGCAGGCGCGCCTGGTTCTTCTGAACATCGAGGACGCCGGCCAGCTTACCGACCTTCTTTCGGGCAACCTCAGCCTGGATCTTGCCCACAAACAGGGCCTCCTGGAAGAGCGCGATGTGCTCAAACGCGTCCAGGCCGTGCAGGAAACCGTCACGCGCCAGACCGAGGTGGCCGAGTTGCAGCAAAAACTGCGTAAGGACGTTGAATCGCAGTTCTCCGACAGCCAGCGCAGAGCGTACCTGCGCGAGCAAATCCGCGCCATCCAGCGCGAACTCGGCGAGGACGCCGAAGACACCGAAGGCCAGGTGGAACAGATCCGCCAGCGACTCAAGGATGCGCAAGCCCCCGAGAACGTGATGACCCAAGCGGAAAAGGAGTTGAAGCGCTTGGCGCACGTTCCCTCCGCCAGCCCAGAGTACTCGGTGATCGTCAGTTACGCCGAAATGCTGGCCGATTTGCCCTGGAACAAAATGGACGAGCACGTGCTGGACCTCAACGAGGCACAGCGGGTGCTGGACCGCGACCATTTCGGATTGGATAAGATCAAGCGTCGCCTGATCGAGTATCTGGCCGTCCGAAAACTCAACCCGACGGGCCGCGGTCCGATCCTCTGCTTCCTCGGGCCTCCGGGCGTCGGCAAGACGAGTTTGGGGCAAAGCATCGCCGATGCACTGGGACGAAAGTTCGCCCGCATCAGCCTGGGTGGCATCCGCGACGAAGCAGAAATCCGGGGCCATCGCCGGACCTACATCGGCTCGATGCCGGGCAGGATCATCCAGGAACTGCGCCGCCTGGGGACGCGAAACCCCGTTCTCATGTTCGACGAGGTGGACAAGCTCGGGTCGGACATGCGCGGGGATCCCGCCAGCGCCTTGCTCGAAGTGCTCGATCCGCGGCAGAACAACGCTTTTGTGGATCGCTACCTCGACGTTCCCTTCGACTTGAGCCAAGTGATTTTCATCGCGACGGCCAATTACATCGAAGGCGTGCCTGCCCCGTTGCGCGACCGCATGGAAATCATCAGCCTGCCCGGCTACACGGAAGGCGAGAAGCTGCACATCGCCCAGAACTATTTGGTGGGCCGACAACTGGAAGAAAACGGCCTCAAGCCCGAGCAGTGCAAATTCGAGGAAAGCGGCCTGCGGACCATCATCTCGGAGTACACCCACGAAGCGGGTGTGCGCGACCTGGAACGGCGGATCGGCGCGGTTTGCCGCTCAGTGGCCGCCGAGGTGGCGCGAGGCGTGAACGGTGAAGTCGCCATCACGCCGGACTTCGCGCGCGGTATCCTCGGGGCGACTTCCCGCGCGGTGCGGGAGGAACGTCTCAAGGTGAGCGCACCGGGAGTGGTGACCGGACTGGCTTACACACCGATGGGCGGGGAAATCCTTTTCATCGAAGCGACCAAGTACCCCGGCAAGGGCGGCACCATGCTCACCGGTCAGATCGGCGATGTGATGCGCGAGTCGATGCAGGCGGCGTACAGCTTGGTGCGCAGCCGGGCCGAACACTTGCAGATCGATCCGCGGATGTTCCAGGAGAACGATCTGCACGTCCACGTCCCGAGTGGTGCGGTCCCCAAGGACGGTCCCTCGGCCGGCGCAGCCATGTTCACGGCCATCGCCAGCCTATTCAGCAACCGCTCCGTCCGCGCCGATGTGGCGATGACGGGCGAAATCACGTTGCGCGGGCTGGTGCTGCCGATTGGCGGCCTCAAGGAAAAAAGTCTCGCTGCGCTTCGCGCGGGGATCACCAATGTCATCGTCCCGAGGCTGAACGAGAAGGATGTGGCCGACGTACCAGCCGAAGCCAAGGAGAAGATCCACTTCACCTTCGCGGAAAACGTCGATGAGGTGTTGGCGGTCGCCCTTGAAAAACAACCCGCTGCTAGTTAATCTCACCCCGTCGGCGGGCGTTCACCAGCAGATGGGCGCGTCGGGTGGGCTCGGGGATTCGGTAGCCGCCGTCACATCGCAAAGCGATGTCAATTGCGCCCGCAAGATCGATCCGGTTGCCGGGCGAGATGTACACCGGGCTGACCCTGTCCTTGGTACGCAAAGCCGCTCCCACCACTTCCCCGCGATCGAACATCGGCGACGAGGAACCGCGACCGGCGGCAGGTTCTTCGTAGCGCCCCACCAACACACTTTTGGCGCAGCCCAGCGCGGGCACATTGACAAACAGACCGAAGTGCGACGCGATGCCGATCCGGCGCGGATGGGCGATTCCCTGGCCGTCCAGCATCACGGCGTCGGGCCGGCAACGCAGCTTTTCCCAGACATCCAGCAGCGCCGGCATCTCGCGGAAGGACAGCAATCCAGGAATATAGGGAAACTTGGCGGTCGTGGTGATGCTCATTGCTTCCACCGTTTCCAGCGAGGGCAACGCGACGACCACGATGCCGGCATAAACCGTTTCCTCAAAGCGATTGAAAGAGAGGTCAGCCCCTGCCACGAGCGACACCGGCTTTTCCAGCAGCGTCAGTTGGATTTGCTGCCGGAGGTCGCGTTGGAGGGCCACGGCTTCTTTAGGCGAAAGGTTCCAGTCGTGCAGTGGTTGATATTTGGCCATAGGTAGCTGTCCGTTCTCCATCCTCCTTCGATCGTTCCACCGCCACATGACGCAACCAGATCAAACCCACAAACGAAAGAAACTTCGATGACCATTTCCCCGCCTGCCGGTCCGGCACAACGTGTCGGCCGCCGTTGGCCGTCACTGCCGAAGTGGCCAGCCCTGCGCGCCCTCTCCTCGCGAGATTTCCGCTACTTGCGGATGCTCCTGAACGACTACAAACGTCCCATCGCCCCTGCTCCTCTGCGACCCACTCCGGCGCGATGGCCGTCGGATCGGATCACGGCAGCCTGGCTGGGGCACTCCACGGTGCTGATTAACTTCTTCGGTGTCACCGTCCTGACAGACCCGGCTTTGTTCTCCCGGGTCGGGCTGGGTGTGTGGCCGCTGATCATCGGCCCGAAACGCTACGTCGCACCTGCGTTGACCGTCTCCCAACTGCCGCCCATCGACCTGATTCTTCTGAGCCACGCGCACATGGATCATTTTGATCTCACCACCCTGCGCCGCTTCAAGAAGGGGCCGGCGGTGATCACCGCGCACGCGACGGCGGATCTGCTGCAGGGAACGCGGCTCCGCCACCGGGCGACCGAACTTGCCTGGGGCGAGAAGACCGCTTTGTCTTTCGAGCGGTTGGCAGGAACCGGGGACGACACCATCGAGGTCGAAGCTTTTCAGGTGAACCATTGGGGGGCGCGGCTGCGCACGGACGATTATCGCGGCTACAACGGCTACCTCATCCGGCGCGGTGGTGCGGCCATTCTGTTCGCAGGTGACACGGCCAACACGCCGTTGCTGCGCAAGGTGCGGGGCCGCGGCGCTGCCGGACGCGGCGGGGTGTACGATCTGGCGCTGATGCCAATCGGTGCCTATGACCCCTGGATTACCAGCCATTGCACCCCCGAGCAAGCGGTCCGCATGGCGGACGAGGCGGGCTGCCGTTTTATCCTGCCGATCCATCAACAGACCTTTCGCTTGAGCAGCGAACCGATGGAGGAGCCGATCCGGCGTTTTGAACGCGCCTTCGCGGGTACACCCGAGCGGATCGCGTTGCGGCAAATCGGTGAGACCTTCGAGGTTCCGACGCTGGCTTGAAGCCCTCTGCATCTAAATTTCTTGACCAGGGGATGAAATGGTAGGGCGGGTGCCTCGTCTGCCATCCGGTCAACCCACGGCAGGCTGGGCGCCCGCCCTACCATTTTATTCCCTGGCGCAACGGCCTCAATGGATGAGAACGCTATGGCAAAGCTGGCTCTTCTTGCGGAGCAACAGGCTCAACCAGCACGATCTCATCCGGTTCTTCCGGCATCGGCTCGGTGACCAGGCCAAACCGGGCCGCCACGTCTGGCGCGTAACGCTGCAAATCCGTCCGCAGCCGGTGCAGAGCCAGGTCCTTTGCCTTTGCCTCCAGCATCACGTCGAACTCCGCGTCCACCGGCAGTTTGCGGATGGTGTCGATGAAGCCGAACGGGTCGTTGTAATCCGCGTGCCCGGTCCACAAGGGGGCAACGAGCACCGTCTGGAGCTTTTTGGTTTTGCGGTCGCGGCGCTTCACCTCCCGCAACTCGGTGCGGGGCGAGGAAAAGTGGAACTTGGGACGAACCTTGGCGGGCCAACTGCGCAGGAACTTGACCGCGGTCTCCGGCATCGCCAAGCCTTCCGGATTGTTGCAGCAGAAATGGTGGAAGTCGAAGACCAACGGCACGCCCGTTCGCTCGTGCAGGGAAAGGACGTCCGCCGCACTGTACGAAATATCGTCGTTCTCCAGGACCAGCCGACGCCGGGAGGCGTCGGGCAGCGTTTTGTACGTTTCCACCCAGCGGTCTTTGGCCGCCGGCTTGTCACCGTAAACGCCGCCGGCGTGGACGATGATCACCCCCTCCGGTCCTGCTCCCATGAGGTCCAGGATGGTGGCCTGGCTCTCGATGTCCAGGATGCTCTTGCGGTTCAGTTCCGGGTCAGGGCTGTTGAGGATGGTGTACTGCGAAGGATGAAAGGAAAGCCGCAAACCCATTTCGCTCGCCCGCTTGCCCAGGGCCCGCAGTTCCGGCTCGGCCTCTTGCACTTGCTTGTGGAACTGCGGCATTTCCGGATGGGTGACGTATGGTGCCACGTCCGACGACATCCGGTACATGGCGATGCGCTGCTTGGCCAGATAGCTGAAAATAGCATCCAGGTACTCGATGGACTTGTGCAAGTGCGGGTTTTGCTGCCAGCGCCGGGTGTCGCTGCTCTTGAGGCCGGGCTGGCCCAGGACTTTCACCGCGAAACCCAGACGGGAAAGCGGCGCGGAAGGAGGATCGGTAATCATGAAGGGATGAAATCCAGTTGCTGGTCTCCGGCAGCCGCGGGAGCAACGGCGGCGGGATCGTCGGTGACCTGCATGTCGTCGCCGAACCCGATCTTGCGGGCAAACTCGTTCCACACGGCGACGGGCAGCGCGCCCCCGCCCGCCTGGTCGTGACCCTGGCCGTAGCTCTGGTCGTCGGCACCATCGGGCCGGTTGGCCCGGAGAAAATCCAGCAGGTTGGTACCCTTACCGCAACGGCAACTGAAATGCACCCAGCCGGGGCGAAAACCCGTGTTGACCCCCATCACGATGAGCTTGGGCAGCCGGGTGCGCCAGATTTGCGCGATTAACGGATGCACCTGGCAGGGCGTGTGGATGCGAATGGCAGCCACCGGGCCGGCGAAGCGCGGCGAGGCTTTCTTGGCTTCGTCGTAGGCGACCTTCACTTCCTCACGCGCGCGTTGCAGGGCCAGGCTGGCATCGGAGGTGCCGGCGGAAATTTCCTTGGGTCCGGCGGCGGAGACGAGCAGCGCCAGGGCTCCCGACGCATCCCCGGAAGCAGTGCGGCGGGGCGCATTGAGCATCGAAGTAGCTTCGCGGAGCACGCCTGCGCCGTACTTCTTTTTCGCCGCAGCGACCATGCCGAAGGCCGACTTGTCGCCGATATCGCTGAGGATGCTGATGGCAGCGATCCAATCGAGGTCGGAGAGGAGGTCCGGCGTCAGTGCGGCGGCACATTCCAATGCGAGCAAGCCCGTGGTCGGTGTGGGTTCCAGCCCATAGCCCGTGACGACACTCGTCACGGCATCGGCGGGTTGGCTGGCGGGCCGGTGGTGGTCAATGAAGAAAGTGGGGCGGCCCGGGACGATTGGGTCTCCGCGCAGCCCCAGATCGCAAACGATAATGGCACCGGTACCGGCCTGGGTCAGAGTCGCTCGCGATTCTTCGGACCACGCGCTGCCGCCCTTTCCGGTCGTGAGCGGGACCACCTTGCGCCCGTGGGTGAGCAACGCACGCGTGATGATGGCGCCAGAGGCGAGTCCATCCGCGTCGCTGTGGCAGAGCACCGCAAAGTCCCCCTTGTTGTCCGCGAGGAAACGGGCAAATCGATCGCGGGCAGCCTGCAAAAACTCCGGCGGCAGTTCGGGGGCGTGGGTCGGCAGTGACTCTTCCATGATGCGTATAACTTCATCGCACTCCAACTCCTTGGCGGCTCCCGCACCACGATAGTTTGCCGGGAACAGGGTGTTGGCGGATGTTAGCCATCATCCGTTTCAAGCCACGACCTGAACTCCGTTTTCTACCGGTGGACGCCGCGGACCTGCCGGCGGCTGCCCGCTTCATCACGGCACGCAATGCGCAAACGGCAACCCAGTGTCTGCACTGCCCGGCAACGTCTGCGGGCGCTGTCAACGCTTCCCTGCGCCGGGAAGACAATTTTCCCGGCGGCTGGACTCGTTGGTTCTTCAAGACCGTGGACGCCGACGGCGAGATCGTTGCCCTGCTAGGATGCCAGCCTGACTGCGATCAGACTCAAGGCTGGATGTGGGGACCGTGGTGGTCGCCGGCCTACCAGGCATCCGACGCGCTGACGGGTTTGCTCGAAGAAACCTTCCGTCGGCTGCCGGCTTCCATGCGGCACGTGGATGCCTTCCTGCACGTGGACAACCAGGCCGGATCGAAGTTTCTCCGGTCAGCCGGATTCGGGCTGCGGCAGGTCACCCACCTGTACACGGCACCGCGTCCATCTGTCCTCGTTCCCTCGGCGAAGGAAGGATTGCCGTATCTGCGGACGATGCACGAAGTCGCTTTCACTGCTCTGCATGCCTCCTCTTTCCCGGCTTCCACGCACACCGGACAGGAAATGCTGGCTGCCAGGGACGAAGACCACGTCATCCTGGCCGCGACGGACGGGTTGCGCCTGCTCGGGTACGCTTGCGTCTCGGTGAACCATACTCCGCACGAAGGATTCATCGAATACCTTGCGGTCAAACCCGCGGCACGAGGGCGCGGTGTTGGCCGTTGGCTGCTGGACCAAACGTTGCGCTGGATCTTCCTGGAAAAGGAGCTGCCGCAGGCGGCTCTGTGCGTCACGGAATGGCGCGACAACGCCCGCAGACTCTACGAGCGGGCGGGCTTCGAATTAAGTGCCAGCGGCAGGGGAGCTCGCCGACAACTCACCCGGTGATTTTCACTCCGTTCAACTGCAAGCCGAAAAAGCGCGCCACTTTTGTGGCTTCCCGTCCGACGGCTTTCGTCACCCGGTTCGACCACCGGCCGAACGGAAACACGCTGACCGAGACGTTCTTTGTACCCAACCGGTCGTAGCGCCAAGTTCCGACTGCCCGCCCATACTCCAGCACCACCCCTTCGATGTGGCCGGCGGGCCGCCACACCCGCGAGTAACACGCTGCCGGCACCACCCAGTCCTTTTCCTTGTGCGCCAGCAGCAGCGGGTCGAAGCGTCCGAGCAGCCGGATCGGCCATCCGACGCGAGGCGGCGGGGTTTGAACAAGCTCGGGTAAGTCCTCGACTGCAGCGAGCAAGCGGTTGCCCTGCGCATCGTGGACCTCAACCAATGGGTCACCCAACGCATGAACATAAGACCGCGCTTCGGCGACGCTGATGCCGCGCCAGTAGGCGAAATCCTGCAAGGTCGCCGGACCGTAGGCCTCAAAGTACCGACTGGCCAATGCGACGTTGGCCTTGTGCGGTGTCGGCGGTTCCCAGGTCAGTTCCGGCAGCCAGTGCGTGCGATGCGCGTAGCGAGCTTCACCACCTTCCCAGCGTGCGTGGCAAGCATGCCCCTCGCGCACGAGCGCCGAGAATATCCCACCCCACGGAGAAAGTAGTGGCTGAGGAAGAGATTCCTTTAGTGCACGCAAGTCGCGGCGACCCATTGTGCCGCGTTCCAGTAACATCCCCGCGATCCGGGCAATAGCCTGCTGGTATTCCTCCACCATGCCCGGCGGTCCGATCTTTGCGGCCTCCTTCTCCCACCACGACAGCCGCCCCGAGAGTGCCGCTTGCGCCATCGGCCAATCCGCCGTGGCGTAGATGTGCAGCGTGTGGCGCTGTCCCCAAAGTTTCACCAGGGAGCGGTCGTCGTGTAGCCGTGCGCGGAATTCCTCGTATGTCGCCGCGCCGGAGGACGATCGGTTCCAGAACGCCAGCGCCGCCGCCGGAAGAATCTGCGCCTGGATTCCCGCCAGCGCCGAGGCTGCCAGTTCGGGCGTGGCGTAGGTCGATTGGTCCCGCGCCAGGCCGGACCGACGCAGCCGGAACCAGCGAATCTGTTCGTCGCTGAAGACCCTTGTCACGGCGTAAGCTAGCTCGAACGATACCCCGCTGGATCGATCTCCACCGCCCGGTAACCGATGGCTTCCAGCCCGGCACACAACGTATCCTGCTTCTCGGGCAGATCAGCCATTTCTCCGGGCGCAATCTGCACCTTTGCCCGCGGTCCCTGCAAGTCGCTGCCACCGAGATGGCGCACCCGGAAAATATGGAATCCCAGGCTGCGAACCCAGGCTTCGCCACGTTCGATCATCCCCAAGGCTTCCAAGGTCACCGGTGTCCCATGCGGGATGCGAGAACTCAAACAGGGCTGGGCCGGTTTATTGGCTGTCGGCAGGCCCAGCTCACGGGACATCTGGCGGATCTCGGCTTTCGTCAGGCCGGCCTGTTTCAACGGAGCCACGACGCTGAATTCGGCAGCCGCCCGCACGCCCGGACGCACGTGCTGGGCGTCGTCCGCGTTTTCGCCATAGGCGATGGAAGCGAAGCCCCGCGCCCGCGCCATGCGGTCCAAGCGGCTGAAAAGTTCCCCCTTGCAAAAATAGCAGCGGTTGAGCGGGTTCGAGACGTATTGTGGGTTGGACATCTCGTCCGTGCCCACCACTTCGACCCTGGCCCCGAGTTGTGCGGCCAAAGCCAGTGCGTCCGTCAGAGCCTGTCGCGGCAGACTGGGACTGTCGGCGATGACGCCAACCGCCGCTGCGCCCAGCTCACGCGTGGCGGCCGCGAGGAGGTACGCACTGTCCACGCCCCCGGAATAGGCGATGAGCATCGGCGCATGCCGGTGGAAAATCGCGTTGAGTTCAAGGATCTTTGGGTTCATCGCGCGGAAAGAAGATTGGCCACCCTCTTCAGAGCAACAGACGGCGGAAGAGTTCGTCCAGTGGCAACTGCAAGCCGATGTAAAACTCGCCGAACTCCGCGTATTCGGCACTCACCGCATCGAACCTCATCTCGTAAACGATGCCCTTCACGTCCATCGTGTCGTTGGCGAAGAGGGTCACTCCCCACTCTGCGTCGTCCAGTCCGGTGGACCCGGTCACCAACTGGCGAATCTTGCCCGCCCATTGCCGCCCGATGCGGGCGTGGCCGCCCATCAAGCCCTTGCGTTCCTCGTGCGACAGCCGGTACCAGTTCTGTTCCTGGCCGCGGCGTTTGAGCATGTTGTAGAAGCAGATCACCGGTCGGTTGCCCAACTTTGGGTAAAGGCGATCCTTCCCGTATTTGTCCATCCGGGAACGAAAATCGACCATGGCGCTCTCGAACTCCGGGGTGCCCTGCGTCAATCCCCGCTCCTTTTCCAGCGTCTCGGCGATGTACTCCGCCTCGCTCAGCGTGTACTCGCTGCGCTCGGTCATCGAAAGATAGCTGTACACGGGCGTGAGCATGTCCGGCCCGAGGGAAAGGCTCAGCCGCTTCTCGTACGCGTTGGCCGTTTGCAGGTCCGGCGTGAGGAGCATGAAACCCAAATCGGCCTTGGGCGTGACGATGCTGAAGGTCAGTAGCTGCGTGTCTTCCACAGCCCGGATTTCTTGCACCAACAACGCCAGGTCGGTCTTGGCCTGGCGCTGTTCGTCCGGACCGAGGATTCCCCACTGGCCGTACTCAATCCGGTAGAAAAGGTGCAGGACGTGCCAGCCTTCCGCCGGCACCACAGGATCAAAGGTGCGCTCGCTCGTCATCGTGCGCTACCTTAGAACCGACGCCGGCCACGTTCAAGGGCGCGAGGGCAGACCTCGCGCCCTTCCATCGTTTCAGATTATTGCACCGTGCTGCCGGCGAGGATGCGCTCGCGCACCTCTTCGTACTTCGCTTCCGCGGCGGGTTCGCGGCTCAGCAGCGAGACGATGATGCCCACCAGGAAGGACAGCGGAATGGTCACCAGACCGGGACTTTTCAGCGGGAAAATAGGTGCCGGGTACTTGAGGATGTCCACCCAAATGACCGGGGAGAGTACGATCAACCCAACCGCCGAGAGTGCCCCCACCCACATGCTGGCGCAAGCGCCGGCCGTGGTGAACCTGCGCCAGAAGATCGACAGGAAGAGAGCCGGGAAATTGGCGCTGGCCGCGATGGCGAAGGCCAGCCCGACCATGTACGCGACGTTGGTCGTCTTGAACACGATGCCCAGGAGCACCGCCGCCAAGCCGAAGAGCAAGGTCGCGCCGCGGGCCACCCGGAGTTGTTCCTTTTCCGGAGCCTCGCCGTGGCGGACCACGTTCACCCACAGGTCATGCGACAAGGCGCTTGCACCCGAGAGCGTCAGACCGGCGACCACCGCGAGAATCGTCGCAAAAGCCACCGCCGCAATGAAGCCCAGCATCGGCTCGCCGCCGATCACGCCCGCCAGCATGGGAGCGGCCATGTTGAAGCCGGGATCCACCGCCGCGATGTCCTTCTGGCCGACCAGCGTCATCGCGCCGAAACCCAGGATAAAGGTCAGCAGGTAGAAGAACGCGATCAAACCCGTCGCGTAGAAGGCGCTCTTGCGCGCCTGAACGGGGTCTGGCACCGTGTAGAAGCGCATCAGGATGTGCGGCAGTCCGGCGGTGCCGATCATCAGCGACAAACCCAACGAAATGGCGTCCCAGGGATTGGAAACCAGCGGTCCGGGCCCGAGCACGTTCACCGCGGGCTTGGCTGCGACCGCCCCGAGCGCGGGTACGGCGGCGTGGTTGTACTTCTCGGCCGCGGCAGAGAAGAGCGCCAGAGGGTTGAAGCCGAACCTTGACAGCACCAGCACCGCCATCAGCGTCGCGCCGATGAGCAGCAAGCCGGCCTTGATGATCTGCACCCAGGTCGTGGCGATCATGCCGCCGAAAAGCACGTAGATCATCATGACCACACCGACGATGGCGATGGCCAGTTCGTACTGCAAACCAAAGAGGAGCGCGATCAACTTCCCCGCGCCCACCATCTGCGCGATGAGGTAGAAGAGCACCACCGCGATGGTGCCGAACGCCGCCGCGACGCGCACCGGTTTCTGGTTCAGACGGAAAGCAACCACGTCGGCAAAGGTGTACTTGCCAATGGAGCGCAGGGATTCCGCGATCAGGAAGAGCACCAGTGGCCAGCCGACCAGAAAGCCGGTCGAGTAGAGCAGGCCATCAAAGCCGCTTTTGGCGACCAACCCGGCGATGCCCAGGAAACTCGCCGCGCTCATGAAATCGCCGGCGAGCGCGAAGCCGTTCTGCACACCGGTGACGTTATGGCCGGCCGCGTAGAAGTCCGAGGTCGTGTGCGTGCGCCGGGCGGCCCAAAAGGTGATGCCCAGACTCAGGACGATGAAGACGAAAAAGAAGATGATCGCCGTGGGGCTGATCTTGCCCAGGTCCTGCTTGACGGCTTCCGCCGTTGCCGCCAGGAGCCAGGGATGAAGAGAAAAGGCGGCGCTCATTTTAGTTGCCCCCCTTCGTCTTGTTGAAAGACATCACGTAAACCAGGGTGAGCAGCCAGGCGGAAACGATCACCAAGGCCCCGAGGAGGATGCCCCAGCTGAGTCCGGGCACCACGGTTTGCGCCAGCAGCGGCTTGTAAAAAGCGACCAGCAGAATAAAGCCGAAATAGATGAGAATCATCACCCCCGAAAGGATGAACGGCAGCACCGAGCGCGAGGCCGGCAGCGTGGTTGGTCTGGAATCTTGATCAGGGGGGAAGCTCATAGGCCGCCCATCCTAAGCTCATCGACTGGTGTGAGAAGGAAAAAGTGGGTCAGACTCTAATTAGAGCCAGCCCCGATTGGCTCCACTTGGAAAACGGTGCCCGTTCGGGCAGGCGCTAAGGTCCACTAAACTCCACCGTCTTCACGTAACGCTCGGTCGTCGCTAGTGCGGGGTCCATCCGCCAATGCTCGTAGGCGAAGCGCAAGGCGCTGCTGTCCAGCAAGCCCGAGTCGCTGCTTTTGATCAGGTAAATCTTGTCAACCAACCCGTTTTCCTTTTGCCAGAACACCGCAAGAGTTGTTTTTCCCTTCAGTCCACGCGCAGCGGCTTGGGGCGGGTAAGGCGGGTCGGGGATGCCGTAGGGCAGAGCCAGCCGGCGAAGAGCGATGGCCCTTTCCTCGGCTGGATCGAGACGGAATTCGAATTCCTGGTACAAAGCGGCAGAGATCGGCTTTCCGTCCAACGTTGCCGGCTGAAAAGTCCATTCCTTGAGCCGCGGATCGAGCACGACCTGATCCAGCATCACGCTGCCACTGGACTTGTCCGCAAAGACACTTTCCACGTGTCCGGTTTCGTCCACCGTGAATTTCACCCGCGCCACACCCTCCACGCGGTTCAAATGTGCCATTTCTGGGTAACTCACGGGCTGGCGGGTGAGCACCTTGGGTGGAACATACGTGTGACCGGGCTCGATCACCGGTTCGCCGGCAACCGGAGCTTGCGCCTGGATAGAAGCGGTAGCTCCATAGAGCAGGAACCCCAAGCCGAGGAAGAGATAGGATGAGCGAAAAAGCATGGCGAGATGGAAAACGCTGTCAGGGAAATGAGCAAACCCTAGACGGAATGCCATCAAAATTCTTGGATGTAGCGGGATTTTTCGTGCGCCACGCACCACGGCAAACAAAAACGGCAGGGTGTTGACCCGGCCGTCGTCGACTGTCTCTGAAAAGAGGCTATTAGGCGTCGTTGCGCACGGTATGGTCTTCGAGATGCGCGCGAATCATCCAAGCGAGCTTCTCGTGAGCCTCCATCAGGCCGGTCAAGAAATCAGCCGTGCCGGTATCATGGTGTTCGTCGTCGCATGTATCTACGTCATCGCGCAGACCCTTGATGATCGTCTCATGATCTTTGAGCAGAAGAGCGAGCATGAGGTCCGTGGGAGGCCGCACGCCGGGATCTTCGACGAGGTCACTCGTCTTCAGGAACTCTGCCATCGTACCGATCGGGAAGGCGCCGATGGTACGGATGCGCTCCGCCACTTCATCAGCAGTTTGCGCTAGCTTCTCGTACTGTTCTTCGAGGAAAGCATGCAGTGTGTGAAACCGCGGTCCGGTTAGGTTCCAATGGAAGTTCCGGGTCTTGATGTACAGGACGTTGACGTTGGCCAAGACCTTTTGAAGAAGATCCGCCACGGCAACGCGGTCATCGTCTTTGATGCCGGTGTCGATGTGGTACGGGTTCTTGCTGATGGACTTTTGCAGGTCGGGAGCTTCCTTGCTGCGCGCGGAAGTGATTTCTTTGTTCGTGTCGTGCATAAATTGTGGGTAAATAGTTTCTCGGGCTGCTTCGGGAGTAAACGCACCCCGGTATTTATTCGTCCTCGGACCCCTCAGAGGACGCATCCCCACGCACAAACTCAGGCGTCGATCTCGGCGATGCGTCGGGCGTGCCGGCCTCCATCGAAAGGTGTTTCGAGCCAGGCTTGCACCATCGCTAGGGCCAGCGCCAGGTCCACGGTGCGCTGGCCGATCGAGAGGCAATTGGCGTCGTTGTGGTGACGACCCAATTGCGCGATCTCCACCGTCCAGCAGAGGGCGCAACGCACCCCTTTGACGCGGTTGGCGACGATGGCCTCGCCGTTGCCGGACCCACCGATCACGATCGCCCGCTCGGCCTCGCCCGCCGGGATGGCGCGGGCGGCGGCACCGCAGAAAATCGGGTAGTCGCTGGCCGGTTCGGCGGCGTACGTGCCCTTGTCGATCACCTCGTGGCCAGCCGTCTGGAGGTACTTGATAATTTCTTCCTTGTACTGGAACCCCGCGTGATCCGAACCGATGGCAATTTTCATAGGATGATTTTGGATGGAAAGATGGCTCAGGATCAACGCGGTCGTCCATCTTATTCGTTGCTCCAGCGCCGGTGAAGCCCGATTGGTTGCCCTCGATGGCCTTCTCCTCCGCTCCTTACCAGCAACTGCTGGAACGCACCCGCGAGATTGCCCTGTTGCAAGGGGCCGCCGCTCTGCTCTCCTGGGACCAGCAGACCTACATGCCGCCCAAAGCCATCGCTTTCCGCGCGGATCAGATGGGGTACTTCAGCGGACAGGCGCACCGCCTATTCACTGCGCCGGAGGTCGGCGGGTGGATTCAGGCCTGCGAGGAGGCCGGCCCGGACACAAACACGGACAACGACGGCGGCGCGGCAGCCAACGTGCGCCAGTGGCGGCGCGAGTACGAGCGGGCCACTCGGCTGCCGGTGGAGTTGGTGGAGAATTTTCAGCGGGCTCGGGCGCACGGGAACGAAGCCTGGCAGGAAGCGCGCCGGCGCAACGATTTTCCGCTCTTCGCGCCGCACCTCGAGAAAATCCTGAACCTGAGCCGCGAGATGGCCGAACAATGGGGTTATGAGGCCACTCCTTACGACGCCCTGATCGAAGGCTACGAACCCGGCGCGCGCGCCGCGGAGCTGGGAGCGTTGTTCGACAGCCTGCGGCCCGCCCTGATGGCCTTGCTCGACCCGGCGCGCGAACGCTCCGAGCGGACGCCCGCCGGCCTGCTGGCCGGGCATTACCCGGCGGATCGCCAGCAGATTTTTAACCGGGAGGTTGCCGAGGCCATGGGGTTCGATTTCCAGGCGGGCAACATCGCCACAACGACGCCCCCTTTCTGTAGCGGCGTCGGGCCGGGAGATTGCCGTCTGACCACCCGGTACGACGAGGGGAATTTTCTCGTGTCTCTGTATGGCGTCATGCACGAAGCCGGCCACGGCATGTATGAACAAGGACTTGCCACGGCAGACTTCGGCACACCGGCGGGTACGGCGGCGTCGCTGGGCATCCACGAGTCGCAGAGTCGGCTGTGGGAAAACCAGGTTGGCCGGGCGCGGGAATTTTGGGGACACTGGCTTCCCCGCGCGGCGGTGCATTTCCCCGCCCTGGCCAAACGCACGCCGGAAGAGATGTTTGCGGCGGTCAACCGGGTGTCGCCGACGTTCATCCGGGTGGAGGCCGATCAGGTCACCTATGATCTGCATATCCTGCTGCGCTTCGGGATCGAGCGCCGGTTGTTGGACGGAAGCCTGCGGGTCGAAGACGTTCCCGCCGTGTGGAACGAAGAGTTCCAGAAGACGCTCGGGCTCCGTGTGCCGAGCGATGCCCGGGGCTGTTTGCAGGACGTCCATTGGAGCGAAGGATTGATCGGGTATTTCCCGACGTACACCCTTGGAAATCTCAACGCGGCGCAGCTTTATCGCCGGGCGACCTCGGAGCTTCCCTCGCTGGGCACGGAACTGGCGGCTGGGCGGTACGGTGGATTGCTCGGCTGGCTGCGCGAGAAAATTCATCGCCAGGGCCAGCGGCTGCCATCCCCGGCGTTGATGGAAGCCGCCACCGGCGAGACGACCCGCGCGGATTACTACATCGAGAGCCTGCGGAGCAAGTTCGTGGATTGACGCCTTCTTCGAGCGGGCCGGCACAGCGGGTCACCCGACGACCGTGATGAGCCAGCGGAAAAGCAGATGGGATGATCCAACGCGATCACGCGCTCTTCTGACGGCTACCTGCCCCGGTGATTGTGGATGACGATTTCCACGCGCCGGTTGAGTTGCTGGGCTTCCACACTGCCGCCGGCTACCAACAGGCGGCTCATGCCCATGCCTCGCGTCTGGATGCGGCCAGCTTCGATCCCGGCGGATTCCACCAGCCAGGCTTTCACGGACACGGCGCGGGCCAGACTCAACGCCTGGTTGTACTCCGGCGCGCCAAAATTATCGGTGTGCCCTTCGATGACGAAATCTGAATTCGGGTTGCGCTGGATCAACTCGGCCAGCTTCTCCAGACTACCGACCGCCGCGGCGCGAAGGGTGGCGGAATCATAATCGAAGAGCAAGTCGGTGGGCAGCAGGATGGGCGCGGTTTTCGAAGTCAGCGGCCCCTTGCTGGACAACAGGCTTTCGAGGTTGCTGAAGTTCGGCATCCCGGTGCTCGGCCCGGCGTTGGGCCGGCTGGTGGTTTCCGCGCCGTTGACGTCGAACGACGGATGACTGCCGGTGACGACGGGTTTGCCGTTGAGCAACTGCTTGGTCAGCGCCTCGATGTCGCTGGGGAGTTGCTGTGGATTGTTGTCGGCCAGCAGTTTGTCGAGCGCCTTGGTTTCGTCCACGCGCGGTTTATCCTGGCTGATCGTCTTGGGTCCTTCGGGCGCGGCAATGACGGTCTCGGCCTGGGCCATCATCTGCTCGTAGCTCGGCTTGACGTCCCCGGGGATCTGCAAAGCGGTGACGTCCGGGATCGGCTTGGTGGGCACCTTGTTCGTCGGCTCCTTGCTGTTGTCCAGCACCCGGGGGTCCACCTGGGCCTGGGTCACCTTGAACGCCCGTTTGGTCGTCGGCTTCAAGTTTACCGGCATAAAGCCGCTGAACTTGGCGATGTGGAGATACTGGTAGATGCCGAAGTGCAGCGTCGCCGTGAGCAGCAGCGCCGGCAAAAACCAACGCTCAACCGGCCCGACCCGCCAGACCGAGCGCGGACGTTGCGGGATAGGTTGTAAAGTAGCTTGCCTCGCCATATGCGTTGGTTGCGACACATGTTACCGGAGAAACGTTCATCGCGCCATCGGATTAGACCAGGCCGCGGCGGCGCAGGGCGTCGTCCATTGCCTGCTCCATCAACAGCGTAGCCAACTGCTGGGTGCCGGCGTCCAGTGCGCCGTTGGCCTGTTTGAGGGCCTCGTAGTCGTCGCCCCGCAACGCCGTTTCCACTCCGGCGATCAATCCTTCGATGCCAGCGCGTTCGCCGGCGGGCAAGCGTTCGTCGCCCGCCGGGAACATGCCCAGCGCCCGCCGTACCGCGGGCAGTATTTCCTCGCTTTTCAGGCGGGTTTCCACGAACAGGCGGGCATGGTAGTCGTCGAACGCGTGTTCGACAGATTCCGCGATCATCTGTTCCACCGCATCGTCGCTGACGTCCACCGCGCTGCGCATCTCCACGATCTGCTCCCTGCCGGATTTCGTGTCGCGGGCGAGGACGTGGAGGATGCCGTTGGCGTCGATCTCGAACTGTACGCCCACCCGCGCCGAGCCGCGCGGCCCCCCCTCGCCGAAGGTGAGATCGAAACTGCCGAGGGTCCAGTTGTCGGCGGCGCGTTCGCGCTCGCCCTGCACGACGTGGATGCGCACGGCGCTCTGCCCGGCGACTGCGTTGGTGAACATCTCGCCCGCCTTCGTCGGGATGGTGGTGTTGCGCGGGATGATCACGTTGGTCAAGCCGCCGAACGTCTCGATGCCAAGGGAAAGCGGCGTCACGTCCAGGAGCACCACTTCACGGACCGCGCCCGACAGGATGCCAGCCTGGATGGTCGCGCCGATGGCAATAGCCTCGTCCGGGTGCTGGGTCGTGTCCGGGTCGCGGCCGAATATTTCGCCCGCCAACTGTCTTACCAGCGGCATCCGCGTCGCCCCGCCGACCAGGATCACGGCCTGAAGATCGGCGGCGCCCAACTGCGCATCCGCCAAGGCGCGCAGGCAGTGGGTGCGGGTCCGTTCCACGATGGGCCGCGCCACGGCTTCCAGTTCGTCGCGGGTCAAGGTGACGAAGGCCGGCGTTTGCTTCGCCGCGAAAGGCAGATAGACGGTTGCCTCCTGGTCGGTGGAAAGTTGCTCCTTGGCGTTGCGCGCCAATTCACCCAGGCGCAAATACGCATCGCTGCCGCCAACGACGCCGAATCTCCCCGCCAGCATCGCCACAAGCGCATCGTCGATGTCGTCGCCACCCAGGCGCGTGTTGCCGTTGGTGGCGAGCACCTGGAACACGCCGGCGTTCAATTCGAGGATCGAGAGATCGAAAGTGCCACCGCCCAGGTCGTACACCGCTACCTTCGCGCGTTCGGTCAGGCGATCCAGGCCGTAGGCGAGCGCTGCGGCGGTGGGTTCGTTGAGGATGCGTTCGACGTGGAAGCCGGCCATTTCTCCGGCGGCCACCGTGGCGGCGCGTTGCGCGTCGTTGAAGTAGGCGGGCACCGTGATCACCGCGCGGGAAACTTCCTGCCCGAGGGCGGCTTCGGCGTCGGCTTTGAGTTTCTTGAGGATCAAGGACGAGATTTCCTCCGGCGACCAGGCTTTTTTCGTGGCCTCGTCGGGCTGCACCCGCACCGGCGCGCCGGGTGCGCCGGTCAACGGATACGGCAGATCCCGCGGCGACTCCCCCATCCTCGCGCCCATCAGCCGCTTGACGGAAAAAACGGTTTGGCGGGGACGAAGCGCGCGCTGACGGGCGGCGGGCCGTCCGACCACGGGCTCGGCATCGGCAGGGAACGAGACCACGGAAGGGGTCAGCCGTTTGCCGTCGGCGTCCGCGAGAAGGACCGGGAAGCCGGAGTCCATCGCGCCGATCAATGAGTTGGTGGTCCCCAGGTCGATACCGACGATCAAGTTTGTCATGGCAAAAACGGGAAACTGCCATCCATCAGACGGCAAGCTGGAAAAGACGCTCGCGGAATTGTTCCGTCCAGCGGCCCAGGTAGGCAAAGCCGTGGTAGAACCCGAGCAACACGGAAGCGGTGTCCGCCGGGCGGGTGTACCAGCGTTGCGAGTCGAACTGTTGCAGCTCATCGGTCAACTCGGAGAGTTTTGCCTCCAGAGCGGCCAATTTTTTCTCGGCCCGCTCTTGCAGGAGGAAACCTTCGCCCGCGAGCATGGCCAACGACAAGGCGCTGGAAGCTGCCGCCTTGCGGGCGAGAAACGCGTCCGCTTGTCCGAGGAGCGATTGGACCGGGAACATCAAATCGGCCAGCCCGGACGGCACGGCGCTGGGTCCCGACACGCTGACTTGCGGGTACTCCAGACTGAGAAGATGGCGCAAACGGCTGCGGGGATCGCGCAGGGTTTGTTGCGCCACGTTGAGCGCCGCGAAATCCGCGTTGTCGCTCGACACTTGCTCCACCGAACCACCGGAGGTCCGCTGGTCGGGGTGCTGGTTGCGGCTGAGACGATGGAAAGTCTCCTTGACCCTTCCGGGATCGATCCAGGGACGGCGCTCTTCCTCCAGCAGAGCGAAATAATCGAGCATTGGGTCGCGTTCCGGCGGGCTCAGGCGGAGAAGCTTTCGCCGCAGGAGCAATGGGCGACGGCGTTCGGATTGGTGACCTTGAAGCCGCCCTTCTGCAAATCGTCGCTGTAGTCGAGCAGCGAGCCGCTGACGAACAGGGCGCTTTTCGGGTCGATCACCACTCGGACACCGGCGCTTTCCACCATGATGTCGCGGTTGGCCGGTCCGTCCACCAGATCCATCTTGTATTGCAGCCCGGAGCAGCCGCCACCGATCACCGCCACCCTTAGAGCGCCCTGGGGGCGACCCTGCTTGGAGAGGATCGAGCGCAGCTTTCCGCTGGCGGGATCAGTGATCTTCACCAATCGCTCGTTGCCGATCTTGTATTTGACTTCGCTGGAAGCTGGGGCGGCAGGGGCAAGGCTCATGGCGGGATAATCTGAACGAAGAAAAGCAAAAGGGTCGGCGGGAAGCGACGGGAGTGATCCTACCACGCGGCGGCGGCCCACGCCAGTCCGCTGCGGGAAGTCAAGCGGATCCCGTGCCTTGTCGTCCCCGCTCACCAAGTGCTGGCACACATTGACGCCAGACGTAGTCGAAGATCACGCTGAACTCGACTTTCTGGAGGTGGCCGATTTCCTTTTTATACGAGATCTCGCCGTACTTGTACTGCTCGCACAGATGGATAAACAGATACGGGTCCCAGCCCATCTGCTTGGCCATGTGCGGGGAGGCGTCGCACGCGCGGCTCTGCATCTCCTGGAAGGTCGGGTGTTCGCCGGTCCGGCGCATCCAGTAACGGGCATTTTCGAAATCGCCCTCGCGACGATGGATCATGCCGTGCCAATAGGAAGCCGCGGTGCTCTCGGTCTTTGTCACTTCCTTGTGACTGTCTTCGAGCGCGTTGTGATAGTAGAACAGGCCGGCGCGCAACAAGGGCAACGGGGCTTGCGGCAAAGGTTCCGTCCCGCCGAGCAACGCTTCGTCGCCGGCTTCGCGGATGCGGATGACCCGTTCGTAGTCGGTCGGCTCGGAGGGCAACGGTTCGTCGAGGGTGCGCTCGTGCAGAAGCATGCGTTGGATGAAATCCGGGTAGCGGTTGTTCATGCCCCGCATTATACCTCAGGCCGCGCCGCGACGGAAGGGCAACCAGACAAGTTCGATGCGAGGGCGTGCAGCTCCCGGCAAGCTTCCTGCTTGGGAGGGGAGCATGCGTCCGCTCAACTCCTGGAAACTCCCCTTGATCTGCGCTTTAACGGTCGTCGGCTTGCCCCTGGCACTGGCCTTCGTCACCCACCACGTGGGCGCGTCCGGCGTGGCAGCCACCGCCTCCGAGTATTACTCGGCCGCCCGGCCGGTTGCGGCGCAACCTGTTGGCACGGAAGCCACGCTGCGCGATGCGCTGGGGCGCAACTGGCTCCAGGCGCAATACCGTGGCAATGGCCACAACGAGGTCCGGGCGATCTTGACCAATCGTCGCGACAAGGCCTTGAATCTCACCACGGAAAGCGGGCTCATCTTCGAAACACCGGATTTCAAACACCAAATGGTTCTCACACACGGCGAGACGATTTACCTCGCCGCGGGCGAGAAACGCCTGGTGCGACTGGCGGCGGCGGCCACGCACTCCAGCAATCCGCTCACCGACCTGCCTTACCAGCTTTGCCCGGACAACCTCCAGGAGTTGAAGGCCCTTTTCACCCAGGTCGATAAAAGCCCGGAAGTGAGCCGGGAGGCTGTCCAGACGGGTGTGTTGCTGCTCACGGAGAACGCGCCCCTGGGGATGTTCGCCAAGTTCAGCCTGCTGACCGAAGACCCAGCCGCCCCGCGCAAGTTTTCCGCTGCCTACCAGGTCAACAACAACGAGATCCTTGCGGCTTTTGAACTGCTCAAGGAAGCGGGCTACCCGCGCCTGAACCTGGCGTCGGCGCAGGACCCGCAATTGAAGATCGAAGCGATGATCGATCCACTTTCGCACGCCGCAGCGCTCCATTACTACCGGATCGGCTCCGAACAGGAATGGTCGTACTGGCGCGACGAACTGCAAAACGGCGACATCAGCACCCGGCACTACGCCCTTTACGGCATCGGCCGGTACTTCCCGGAGGTCGCGCTGCAAATGCTGCCAACCTGGGCCCGGGCGCAGCAGTTGAGTCCGCTCCTGCGGGCTTCCGCGATTCAGGCGATGGCGGAAACTCATCGGCCCGAAGCGATCAGCGTCCTGCAGCAGTTGGTAAGCGAGTTCGGCGCGGCGACCGAACTGGGAGCCTCCGCGCGCAAAGCCATCGCCTACCTGGAGAACCAGCGTTCGACTCTGCCGGCTACGGGCAACCTGATCGAATTCCGGGTTTCACAGGCGGAAGCGCGCTGATAAAACGCCGTGGTTGACTCTGAAAATAGGTCATCCCGGCGAGCATCGGCGATTGCTTTACAACGGCAACCACTTGCACGAAGGTGGCCGGCTCTATGAATGTGCTGATCGGTTTCCTCCTGTTTGTTCTCGTTGCAAATGCCCTGCTGCTCATTCTCATTGTGCTGCTGCAGCGGCCTCGCAGTGAGGGGTTGGGGACCGCCTTCGCCGGCGGCATGGTCGAGCACATCGCCGGAGCCCGCGCCACCGATGTGCTCGTGCGGATCACCACTTGGTTGGGTGGGTCTTTTTTCTTCCTGACCGTCCTGCTGGCGTTCCTTTACGCGCACCAATACAAGGGGCAGTCACGCATCGGCAAACAACTGCGCAGCGTGCCGGTTCCGGTGGTCAAGGCCACTCCCACGCCTCCGCCCAGCGTCACAGCGGGTGCGCCTGCCATCGTCGCGGCTCCGGCGGCTTCTCCCGCGGCTTCCGCTTCCCCGGTGATCGTGCCCGAGGCCGCTGGGTCCCCGGCAACTTCCCCTGCTCCGGCAGCCGAGTTGCCGGCGGTGGCCCCTCTGCCCACGGCGGCGCAAGCGCCTGTCGGACTGCCGACACCGGTGGTCATCCCCGCTCCGGCGGCGATCATCGTTCCGGCGACACCCGAACCTACCGTTGTGCCAGTACCCACCCCAACGCCGACGCCGGAACCCACGGCAACGCCTGAGCCGACGGTTGCCAGCACACCGGCAATGATCGTGCCGGCTTCGAGGCCGGAAGTGATCGCCACCCCGGAATTAACCCCCACTCCGGCAGCCCCCACGCCGATACCTGCCTCTTCCCCGACCGTGATCGTGGTGACGCCGGAGCCAGCCGTCTCTTCCGTCCCCGTGACACCGTTGACGCCCGAGATGAGCGCACCGGTCGCCACACCCACTCCCGCGCCCGAAGCAGCGGCCACTCCGGTGACGATCCCCGTGCAACCGGTTGTTCCCGAAGTTGTTCCCGCTCCTGTGGCAACGCCGACGCCTTGAGGACCAGCCCGGTTGCAGCATCATCCGGCCTCTTCACCTCCTTGTGACCGGAGCCATGGAATGCAAGCCCGCACTCACCGTCACCGGCTGGGTGCGCGTGTTCGTTGCTTCCATCGTCCTGCCGCTGCTCACGGTTGGTTGTGGAAAGGAATTCACGCGGGCGGATCTGGTCTTCGCCAACGGTGCGGAGCCGGAAACACTCGACCCGGCGATCCTGACGGGTCAGCTCGATGGGCGGCTGGCTTACGCTCTGTTTGAGGGGCTGACCAGCTTCGATCCCGCCGGTGAACCCCAGCCCGGGATGGCCGAGCGTTGGGACGTGTCGCCGGACGGGATTACCTACACCTTTCACCTGCGCGACGGTCTCGTCTGGAGCGACGGCACACCGATCACCGCCCGGGACTTCGTTGTTTCGTGGCGGCGCGCGCTCGATCCCGCCACGGCGGCGGAGTACGCCTACCAGCTCTATTACATCAGGAACGCCAAGCGCTTCAACGATCCCGACTCGCACTTCACCGACTTCTCGCAGGTCGGCGTCCACGCGCTGGACGACCACACGCTGGAGGTGGTCCTTGAAAACGCCACCCCGTTCTTCCTGGACGTCATTTCCACCCCACCGCTCATGCTCGTGCCGATCCCGGTGATCGAGCGTTGGGGCGACGCCTGGGTGAAGCCCGAGCACATCGTCACCAACGGCGCGTTCCTGCTGGAAAGCTGGCGTCTCAACGACAAAATCCGCCTGCGCAAGAATCCGCGCTACTGGAACCATGACGCCGTCCGCCTCAACACCGTGGATGCTTTGCCGATCAGCCAGGCCAACGTGGCGCTGAACTTCTTTGCCAGCGGGGTGGTGGATGTCATCCTCGACAAAGGGCTGACACCCGTCACCCTGATCGGCGAACTCCGCAAGAAGCCCTATTTCCACACCGCTCCTTTCCTGGGAAACTTCTTTGTGCGCTTCAATTGCAGCCGCAAACCCTGGGACGATCCGCGCGTGCGCCAGGCGTTCTCGCTGGTGGTGGACAAGCAGCTGATCGTGGAAAAGATCACCAAGGCGGGCGAGATCCCGGCGTTCTCCCTCGTGCCGCCCGGCACCGCGGGCTACCAGCCGCCGCCCGGTCTGGGATACGGCCCGGATCGCGCGCGCAAGCTGCTGGCGGAGGCGGGCTATCCAGGCGGGCGCGGCTTCCCCCCCTTTGCCTTTCTGTACAACGAGGGCGACGCGAACAAGTTCATCGGCATCGAGTTGAAGAGCATGTTCGAGCAGCAACTGGGCGTGTCCATGTCCCTGCGGCCGCAGGAGAACAAGGTGTATCTCAACACCATGAGCAACCTGGACTACGATCTGGCCCGCTCCAGTTGGGTCGGCGACTACAACGATCCGAATACTTTCATGGATATGTGGGTCACCGGCGGCGGCAACAACCGCACGGGCTGGAGCAGCCCCGTCTATGATGACCTGATCGCACGGGCCGCCCGCGAGTTCGACAAGGGAAAGCGCTTCGACCTGTTCCGCCGGGCGGAAGCAATGCTCATCAGCGAGCAGGCCGCGATTTGCCCCCTCTACTATTACATGGGTATCACGCTCTACGACGACAAGAAGATCGGTGGCATCCAGGCCAACGTCCTGGACGAGCACGCGCTCAAGGCGATGTATTTGAAGAAGTAGAGTGCGAGCACGCTTCTTCGCGGCAGGCATGGATTATTTTGTCTATCTTCTTTACCGGGCCTTCATCGGTGCCGTCGGCGTTCTCCCGCTCGGGATGGTTTATCGGCTGGGTGCCATGCTAGGATGGATTGGTCACGCGGCGTCCGGCCACTACCGGCGGCTGGCGGAAAACAATCTGACCATTGCGTACGGCAACACGAAGTCCGCCGCAGAAATCCGGACGCTGGCGCGCCGGCATTTTATCCAGCTCGGAGCCAATCTGCTGTGCAGCATCAAGGCGGCGGCCTTCGACGCGGACGAGCTGCGCCGGGTCGTGCACGTGGAAGGGATGGAGCACATCCGCGCCGCCTTCGGGCGCGGCAAGGGAGTGGTCTTGATCATCAGCCACATCGGCAACTGGGAACTGTTCGCGCAGTTGTGCCAGTTTCTGCCGGAGTACGAATGGAGCACGGTGTACCAGCCTCTGGGCAACCGTTACATCGAGGGGCACGTCCAGCGGACCCGGACCAGCCGGGGAGTCGAGCTGTTCAACCGGAAAAAAGGGTTCAACGCTCCGATGGCCTTCCTGCGCGGCGGCGGGGCCGTGGGGGTGCTCGTGGATCAACACGCCGGCGACCGGGGCGTGTGGACGCCTTTTTTCGGGCGGCTCGCTTCCACCTCCACGCTGGCGGCACTGCTGGCGGCGCGCACGGACGCCGATATGGTGCCGATGGCGGTTTACACCGCCGGCCCGGCCCGGTGGCGGGTCGTGATCTCGCCTCGTCTGGAAGCTTCACCGGGCGCGGACGTCAACACGGTCACTTCCGGGGTGAACCGGGTGCTGGAAAAGCAGATCGACCTTTCCCCGGCAGATTGGTTCTGGGTGCACAACCGCTGGAAGACGCCGGGTCCGCGCTTCCTGCTCAACCACTACAAACGCGGGATCGCCTTACCGGCCGCCGAAGCGGGTGCGCGCTTGAAGCCCTTTCGCATCCTCGTTCGCTCCACGAACTGGCTGGGCGACGCCGTGATGACCATCGCCGCCGTGCAGGCAATCGGCCGCGGCCGGCCCGATGCGCAGATCGTGGTCCTCTGTCCGGCGAAACTGGCGGACCTCTGGCGCGTCGTGCCGGGAGTGACCGAGGTGCTGCCGGCCCCGGCGGACGCGGGGGTCTTCGCCACGGCGCGCCTGCTGCGGAAGGCCAAACCGTGCGATGTCGCCGTCGTGCTGCCGAACTCCTTGCGGTCCGCGCTCGAAGTCTGGCTGGCCGGCATCCCGCGCCGGGTCGGCTACGCCGGTCATCGCCGGCGCTGGTTGCTCAACCACATCGTCAGTGAACCAGCCGCCGCACCCGAAGAACAGCTCGGCCGCCGCGCTCACCAGGCGGGCCGGTACGCACACATCGCTCGTGAAGTCGGCGCGGGCGAGATGCTGCCCGCCGAGCCACCGCCCGTCGAGGCGGGAAGCGGAACTCCGGCGGCTCAGGAACGGGGCGGCTGGCTCAGATTGGGACTTTGCCCCGGGGCGGAGTACGGCCCGACCAAACGCTGGTTCCCCGAGCGCTTTGCTGAAACCGCGCGTCTCGTTGCCGCCGAACGAGCGTGCACCTGGGTCCTGCTGGGCGCGGAGAAGGACCGCACGGTCGGCGAAATCATCGAAAAAGCGCTCGAGGGACCGTGCGAGAACCTGCTGGGCAAAACGAGCCTCGCCGAACTGATCGCGACGTTGCGGAGCTGCCATGTCCTGTTGACCAACGACACTGGCACCATGCACCTCGCCGCTTACCTGGGCGTGCCAACGGTCGCCATCTTTGGATCGACAGACCCGGTATTGACCGGACCACTGGCACCTCCCTCGCGCGTGCGCATTGTGCGTCATCAAGTGGAGTGCAGTCCGTGTTTCCTGCGCGAGTGTCCACTAGACCTCCGGTGTATGGCGGTGGTGACGCCGGAAGAAGTCGTGCGGGCCGTGCTGGACTTGGTGGCGTGATGCAAATACTAGTCCCAACTCCTACGCCGGGCCGGTCGTGAACAAGCGGCTTTCCGCCCCGGTTGGTCCGGTGACGATCCGCTCAAAATGCATGCCTAGTTTCTCCAATAGGCGCATCGAACGGCCGTTGCCGGGAGAGGTGATGGCCACCATGCGGCTGAGCCCGAGCACTTGCCGCCCGTATGCCAGCGTTGCGGCGGCAGCTTCGTAAGCGTAGCCCTTCCCCCAGTACCTCTCAAGGTAGGTATAGCCGAGATCGACGTCTTCCAACCAGTCCCGCCGGATCAATCCGCAGATACCGATCGGCGAGCCCGACTCTTTGAGTCCTACCAGCATGAGGCCGAAGCCGTTGTGCGCGTAACTGGCTGCCGGCCCCGTGCGAATATGCTCCTGCACGGCGGCGATGGTCCGCAGGTTGCGGTCGCCAACGTGCTCCAAAAAGGCAGGCTCGTTGAGCAATTTGAGAAGAAAGTCCGCATCGGCCACCTCCAGCAGGCGCAGGCGCAAACGCTCGGTTTCCAGGATGGTCATCGGAACCGAGGTCAACCGAGCGTGTTCCTCGCGTCAAGCATCGATCCGGTTATCTCGCAATTCTGCGAGTCTGCCGCCCGCCGGAAGCGCCACTTCGAGGGAGTAAGAGGGAGCCGGCATGACCCAGCATCTGGGGACTTCCCTGTATTTACCTTCCGGGAAGGTTGTTTAGCCTCCGCTCGGCACCTTCGCTGCTCAAAGATAAAGGGTAACGCATGAATGATTCCCTCGCCGCCAACTCTCCACGCTTCGGCCGCCTCGCGCCGAAAGCGGTGAGTGGAAGCGGCTTGGTGGAAACACTGGTTGGCGGGGCCATCGCCACGCTCGGCATCACCGGTTTGTGCGTGGCCAACGCCAATTGCCTGAGCATCGCCCGGTCACACCGCGAAGTTCTCATCGTCAACCAATGCCTGCAACAACGCGCCGAACAATACCGCGCGGCGAACTGGCGGCAGGTCACCGACCCGAACAGCGCACTGGCCCTGTCGCAGAACCCGCCCGCTTCCGCCAACTACTCGGCCTTACAGGATCAATCCGAGACGATTACGATCACTCCGTACCCAGCCGTCACCCCGCCAACGGTGATCCCGCTGGTCATCACCCGGGACGCCACCGGCGTCTCGACCATCGTCTCGCAGCCGGATTTGACTTTCAACCTGCGCGCTTCGGCGGCGGTGCGGATCGACTTCCTGGAGTCCTGGACCTCGGCCCAGGGCCGGCGTCCCCGCACCCGCTCCACAACCACCGTGATTGCTCTGGGAGGGCTGCTCCATTGAATACCTCCATCGTTACCCGCCGCCGGTCGGGCATGACCCTGGTGGAATTGATGGTGGCCGTCGCGCTCGGCTCCATGCTGATGGGTTGGGTCGGTCTGGCCTTCATGGCGCTGCAGCGCAGCTTCGAGGCGGCCAACTACCAGATGACCGCGCAAAACGACCAGTTGCGCGTGCTCGATTACATCTCGCGCGATCTGCGCACCGCGGCCACGGTGACTGTCTCGAGCGGCAACGGCAAGGTCACGGTCACGCTGCCGACGGACAACACCAGCACGCTGGGCCTGAAACTTGGACCGCTGCTGGATCCCCTGCTGAGCACGGCCGCGAGCGCGGTTCCCATGACTACGGTGGCCTACTATGTGGAAGGCGGACAGCTCATCCGCGAGGTCAATAAAGTCCAGAACGTGATTGCCGATACGGTGGATAACGTGCAGTTCACCCCCAGCGGCTCCTACGTGACGACGGACGTCGTGTTCACGTCGCGGTTCTCCAGTTCTCCGACGACCGCCTCGCAGCCCAACATCCATGCCAGCAACTGCACCTTTCTGCGGAACGCCACGCCGACGAACTGAACCTTTCCTCGAACGTCCCGATCCAGCCTCATGAAAAACACGGCTCCCATTCCCTGCTTCCACGCTCCGATCCGGTCCACGCGGAGCGGCAGCACGCTAGTCGCGGCGGTGCTGACCGTGTTGGTTCTGTCGCTCATCGCCGCCAACGTGCTCACGAGCATCAGTTCGCGCTACAACTCGGCCTACCGCTCCGCCGGCTGGAACGAGGCGCTGCTCGCCGCCGAATCCGGCGTCGATATCACCTTATCGGAAGTGTTCCGGCTCGTTCCCAACGTGAGCATGTCGCCCACGCAAGGCCTCGGCGTCGGTTACTCGCAACCATCGTTAGATCTGGAGACAAATCTGATCAAGGGCTTGCAGTTTTCAGCCTCCGGGCTTGTGTACGACCCCAAAGCTCTCGCGTTGAATTTCGCCGCACCGACCTTACCCGGCACCGACCAGCAAGCCAATATCTCGCTGCAGGTCGTTCCACTTAATGATCTGCTCAGTGGCGGACCAACCGGTTTGCTGAACAGTGTTAGCAGCGCACTCAACGGTAATACCATTAACCTCCTGCGCATCCGCTCGACGGGGACCGTCTCACTGCCTGGGGGTACGATCGCCGGACCGTCGCGTTTGGACAACGAACTCTGGCGCCCGTCCCTGGTCACCGATCGGAACACCAAGCAGGCCGTCGTCAACGGGCCGAGTGTTTCACGGCAGGTCGAGGCGATCCTGCGGCCGGTCTATCCCTTCGAGTCGGCTGTCGTCAGCAACGGTAATTTCTCGTCCACCGACCCTGGCGCGGTTTTCGACAGCTTCAACTCCACGCAGGATGCCAGTTCCACCAACAAGCAGTACGACTCTAAGAAGTGCCTGACCAACGGCACCATCCGCTCGAACGCTGCGAACATGGCGATCAAGGGCTTGGTGTACGGCAACATCGATACCAACGGCGGCAACGTCCCCCAGAACGGCCAACTGACCGGGACGGTGAACAATGCGGCCTACACTCCCCTGCCCCTGGTCAACGCCCCGACCTGGAACGGCGTTCCCGTCTATACGAACATTTTTGGCCTCGCGCCCGTCCTGGTGACTTCGGTGACCGGCAGTATCACCTTGCCGGCCGGCGTTCTGGCACCGCTGCAATACAAGTTCAACGGGATCAGCGGCAGCCTGCACATCACCCAGGGAGCCTTGAGCCTCACCCAGGGAGCCCTGAACCTTGGGGCTGTCGAGATCTACATCAACGGCGACATTACCGGGAGCATTGAGATCGACCCTGGGATCACGGCGAAGATCTATGTTTCGGGTTCCATCAACACCAATGCTTCGCAGCTCAAAAACGACAGCCTGCAAGCGTCGAACTTTCAGATTTACGGCGTGCCCAATGCTTCGAGCACCTCGCAATCCATCAAGATCAACATGAACTCGAACCTCGCCGCGGCGATCTACGCGCCCGCCCACGATGTCACTCTCAACGGAATCAGTGATTATTCCGGCTCATTGGTCTGCAATGCTTTCCAGGCGGCGAATGCGGTACGCGTCCACTACGACGAAGTCCTGGCGGCCAGCGTCGGACCTCTGCTGCGTTTCGAGATCGCCAGTTGGAAGGAAATCACAAACTGAGGTGGCAACACCCGGGAGCCAATGATTTCCCCGCGTCCTTCCCTTTTCGATCACGTCACCCGCCGGCGGATCGTGGCGCTCTTCGGAGCGGTGGCCGCCTTGTGTCTGGTGGCGCGGTACGATGGCATTTCGCCCGCCACTTGGTACCGGACCGGACGCTGGCGCGAGCCGCTGCCTACGGTGCCGGCCTGGCAGTTGCAGACAGCCCGGGAATGGTTCCAACAGGCCCAGGCGCGCGCGGCCACGGGAAGTTTCCGGATGGCGCTGATCACGGCCGAGTACGCGCTCGCGTGTGACCCGGATGATGCCGCGATGCTGAACTTCAAAGGGAACATGCTGGAATCAATGTTCCGGTTTCCAGAGGCGCAGGAGGCCTATGAACATGTGTTGCGGGTGGACGCGAACAACGCGAACGCCAGGCAGAACCTGGTGTTCTGCCAGCGCATCAACCGCTACCAGCAGGACGGTGCCCTGCATCCCTCCACCCTGTACGGACTACACCGCGTGATGCTCGACCAGGGGCGGACCAGCGAGGATCTCGCCATCGGACGGCGGTTGGATTCGGACCGCAACCTGTGGCAAACGGCCTGGCAGGCGGCCCTCGACCGGACGGGCTTACAAGGCACCATCACCGTGGACGCCGACGGCGCGATGGGGCTGGACCTGACCGGCAGCCGGCAGCCCGACCTGTCGCTGATCCGTGAGTTCCCCGTCACCAGCCTCAACCTTTCGCACACCGGCCTGGCGAACGTCCGCCAGCTCCGGGGATTGCCGTTGCGGAAGCTCGACCTGACCCAGACGGTGGTGGACGATTTATCCCCCTTGCGCGGCATGCCCTTGCAGGTGCTCCGCATTGCCCGGACGGGCGTGGTAAACCTCGCGCCGCTGGCGGGCTGCCCGCTGCGGGAACTCGACATATCGGGCACCCGAACCTTTGATCTTGCCCCCCTCGCGCGCCTGCCGCTGACGAGGCTGTGGGCCTCCGACACCCCGATCAACGATCTGCGGCATCTCGCGGCCTTGCCGCTGGTGGAACTTCACGCGTCGCGCACCCGGGTCAGTGATCTGCGGCCGCTGAGCCACCTGCCCCTGGAAATATTGGCTCTCGATGCGACCCTGGTGTCCGACCTGGCACCGCTGAAGGGCAGTCAACTGCAGGAGTTGTACCTTGCCGCGACGCGGGTGCGCGACCTTGCTCCTCTGAGTGGGATGCCCTTGCGGGTGGTGGTCCTCACGGGCTGCGCCCGAGCCCGGGACTTGCGCCCTCTTGCCTCCTGCCGGGAGCTGGAACACCTGCTGATGCCTCCGAACGGCCAGTTTGCGGAGAGGCTGGCAGGCTTGCCGCGGCTGCGCTTTTTGCAACCGGCGAAAACGTCCCTCGAAGACCGGCTGTTGATCACCGATGGAACCGAAGACGACGCCAGTCCGTCGGTCGGTCCGGAGTTTACGAGCGGCATGGTTGCGAACGTGGAGTATCCAAGGCCGGATCCGGCCACCCGCCGCGCCCGCGCCCGCCGGACGCGGTGATGGCGGAAACCAATGGGAGGTGGTGATAAGATCAACAGACCTCGTCTCGCGAGCTACCTACTCAAGGGAGTGGTTATGTCAGCGCCGTCCCTTGGAGCGCCGGGGCGAAGGTCGGGGAGGTTGCTCCTTGAGGCCTGCATCTTCGTGCTTACCGCCCGGAGTGTCTCCGGGTACTTCGTCGGAGGGAACCAGAGCATCGAGATAGATCAAATTTTCCGTGGCGGTGCCACGCTGGACGCGCGGAAAAGTGGCGATGATTCGTCTGACTTGTTCGGCGTCGGCTTTGTACGCGGCCATCATCCACGCGATGTCGTGAAGATCGCTGGCGCTGGCACGGCAGAGCTTGCTCGCGATCAGGTTTTCGGCGGGCGGCTGGCAAACCTGCAGAGCGCCGAATTGCTCGATCTCCAACGCTTCGAACTCACCCATCTGCACGATCCCGGGATTTACGATCTGCACGTACGCCAGATCGGGATCGACCGCACCGGTGGGGTTGTAAAGCAACCCCGCACTCTCGACCGCCCGTCTGAAGTGCGGAGCCGAAAAGGAAGAACCTGCCTTCCAAACATCCAAATCCATCGTCAGCCGGTCCGGCTGGCCCGCCAGGATGTTTGGCACACTGCCAAGCAGGCTGATTTGCGCCTTGCTGCCGCTCGCGGCGAGATGATCACCGACCGCGAGCAGCCGGGCGCTCCACTCGTCGCGGGTCAATCCGATGCCTTCGCTCTCACTCATGTCGATCGCTTCTTTTCGGCACCCGGTTTTTCCATCGCCGCCGCCCACTGCCGCAGGCGTTCCAGGTTGAAACCGTCGTAGCCCCGGATGTGGTACTCGCACAGGGCCAGGCACAACCCTCGGTACATATAGGGATCCGTCCTGGAGAGGTCTGCCGGCACGCCGTTGCGGGCGTACTCCACCACCGCCGCGAGCTTGTCCCATTCCTTCCTTTTCCAAAGGGCCGGGATCTCGTCGAGGCGAAGCAGGTAGTGGCGGGC
This sequence comes from uncultured Chthoniobacterales bacterium, assembly GCA_964245965.1. Classification (GTDB taxonomy): domain Bacteria; phylum Verrucomicrobiota; class Verrucomicrobiia; order Chthoniobacterales; family SZAS-18; genus CAWCJJ01. The sequence goes on along the minus strand of CAXTOP010000018.1, from coordinate 33,033 downwards.
GGTCACCTCTTTCTCGCGTGCGTTCATGATGGGAGACTGGCCAGTCCTTTCGGTCATCAATTGTATCTGGAACCGCGGCGGAGTCGAGCTTTGCTTCAGTAGCTTCTACACTCATTTACCCGCTGGTGATTTGGTTTATTTGCGAGGTCTTGTCTGCTCCACTGCCAGCTTTTCGGGTCAGACCGGTTCGATCACTGCCCTTCCCCCGGAGGCCGCTTTGGCAGAGGTTTTTCGGTTGCCGATGGTTGACTCCAGACAAGTCACGGCAACCTCCACCCCCCGGGAACAAAGGTGCACGAGCGTTCCAGACGCGACAGGAGGCGTTGGATCGTCAACTACCACCCGCATCGCCCGATTTGCTTGTCCGGGCGGTCGCGTTGACCTTTCCCGCGTCATGCCGCCTGCCGCCGAACTCAAATGGACCAGCCCGGAAGCGGCCCTTGCCTCCATCCGCCACGGCGCGCGCATCCTCATCGGCTCCGGCTGCGCGGCCCCGCAAAATCTCATCGCTGCCCTCGTAGCCCGCGGTGAGGCCGGCAACCTCTACGACGTGGAAATTCTCCACCTGCTGACCTTCGGGGTGGCTCCTTACGTCCGCCACCGGCTGCTCGAGCACTTCCGCCACAACGCCCTCTTCATCGGCCCCAACGTCCGCGCGGCCATCAACGCCGGCATCGCGGATTACACCCCGATCCATCTGAGCCAGGTGCCCGACCTGTTCCGCCGCCGGCGCGTCCACCTGGACGCGGCCCTGGTGCAGGTGTCCTCGCCGGACCCGCACGGTTTTTGCAGCCTGGGTGTCAGTGTGGACGTGGTCAAAGCCGCCATTGAAAACGCCGATTACGTCGTCGCCGAGGTGAACCCGCACATGCCGCGGACCCTGGGGGACAGCTTCGTTCACGTGTCGCAATTGCACGCGCTCGTCGCCGGCGACCTGCCCATCCTGGAATACCCCAACCCGGAAGTGTCCACCGTGGCGCAGGCCATCGGCCGCACCATCGCCGCGATGGTCGAGGACGGCTCCACCTTACAGACCGGCATCGGCGAAATCCCGAGCGCGGTGCTCGCCGCCCTGACCGACCGGCGCGACTTGGGGATGCACACGGAAATGTTCACCGAGGCCGTCATCCCGCTCATCGAGGCCGGCGTGCTCAACGGCCGTTGCAAAACCCTGCGCCCGGGCAAGATCGTGACCAGCTTCTGCTTCGGCACGCGCCGGCTCTACGATTTCATCCACGACAACCCGGCTTTCGAATTCCGACCCACGGAGTTCACCAACGACCCTTTCCTGATCGCGCGCAACACCCGGATGGTCGCGGTGTCATCGGCCCTGGAAGTGGACCTGACCGGGCAGGTCTGCGCGGAAAGTATCGGCACGCAGTTCTACAGCGGCTTCGGGGGACAGCTCGATTTCATGCGCGGCGCGGCGCGCTCGGAAGGCGGCAAACCGATCATCGCCCTCCCGTCCACCGCCAAGGGCGGCACCGTCTCGCGCCTGGTTCCGACGCTAGCCAACGGGGCCGGCGTGCTCACGACGCGCGCCGATGTCCACTACGTTGTCACCGAGTACGGCGTGGCTGATCTGCACGGCAAGACGGTCCGCGAACGCGCCCTGGCCCTGATCAACATCGCGCACCCTGATTACCGGGAAGAGCTGCTGCGCGCCGCGCGGGAACGGCGGCTCGTTCATCCCAACCAGATCGCCCTGCCGCGCGGCCTGCGGCCTTACCCCTCGAAGTACGAGAGCGAACACACTTTCCTGCCGCGACGCGTGGGCGAGGAGCCGCTCACGGTGCGCTTCCGGCCCATCAAGCCCACCGACGAGGGATTGCTGCGCGAACTGTTCTACTCCCATTCCGAGGAGACGATCCTGCACCGGTACTTCAACCTGCTGCGCCGGCTGCCGCACGAGCAGCTCCAGCGTTTCGTCACGTTGGACTACCACCGCGACATGGCGCTGGTCGGTTTGATCCCTTACGAAGGACGCGAGCGCATGATCGCCGTCGGCCGCTACTTCGGCGATGACCCGGAGTCGTCCGAGCCCACGCAGAACGCGGCCGCCGAGGTGGCGTTCACCGTCCACGATGATTACCAGGGCCGCGGCATCGGAGCCTTCCTGCTGCGCAAGCTCGTCAAAATCGCCCACGAGAACGGCGTCACGGCGATGGTGGCTGACGTGATGCGCGACAACCACGCGATGCTGCGCATCTTCCATCGCGCGGTCGGCACGCTCCAGTCCACTTTGCGGGACGGCGTTTACCACCTGCGCTTTCCGCTGACAGGCGAGTTGGCGCGCGAAGCGGAGGAAGCCGCGGCCGGAACGGGCGACAAAGCCGCCGGGACATGACGATCTGGATGGCGTATTGTCCTCCATGACCAAATCCTCCGCTCCCTTGCTCGGGGCTCTGGCCGCCGACGCGGTCGCCATGCCGGTCCATTGGTACTACGACCGCGCCGCTCTCGCCCGGGACTACGGGCAGATTTCGACTTATCTCGCACCGAAAAATCCGCACGCCGACAGCATCCTGTGGCGTTCCAGCTACACGGCCCTCAACGAGCGCGGCGACATCCTGCACGATCAGGCGCGCTATTGGGGCCAGCGCGGAGTTCATTATCACCAGTTCCTAGCGGCGGGCGAAAACACACTCAACTATCAGCTCGCCGCCCGTCTCCACGAACAAATCCTTTCGCTCGGCCACTACGACGCGGACGCATGGCTCGATCTCTACATCGACTTCATGCTGACGCCCGGGCGACACCGCGACACCTACGTCGAGGAGTATCACCGCGAGTTTTTCACCAACTACGCCCGCGGGCGGAAGCCGCGTGCCTGCGGCGTGGATGATGTTCACATCGGCGGTCTCGTACCGGTCGCGGCGTTGTTCTCCACTCTGGCGGGAACCGGTGCCGACCTGCCAGCCGTTGTAAAGGAACACGTGGGGCTGACCCACAAGGATAAAGGGGTTCTGCAAGCGGCGGATTGTTTGCTGAAAATCCTCGTCGCGGTGCGCGGTGGAGAACCGTTGCGCGCAGCGATACTGCGACACGCGTCCGACTGGATCTCCGCCGCCAAAGTGACGGCCTGGAGCAAGGAACCCGACGAGGTCGTCGTCGGCCGCCGCCTCAGTCCCGCGTGCTACATCCCGGACGCGTTTCCAGCGGCGCTCTATCTGGCGTGGAAGTACGCGGATAACTTCGGAGCCGGGATCTGCGCCAACGCGCAGGTCGGCGGCGACAGTTGCCACCGCGGCGCGGTCGTCGGCGCACTTCTGGGTGAGGCCAACGGCGTGCCTGAACCGTGGCTAACCGGCTTGGCGTTCACCAAGGCGCACGCCCTTGCTCGTTGAAGAAAACGGCTTCAGTCGCCCACAACCCACGTTCAACCTTTGCGAAAATGGCTATAAGTAGTTCCTGTCCGCTGCTTAATTCCTTGAACCATGACACCACAACACACTCGGCTCGCCCGCCAGCGGCTGTGGCTCGGCATCACCAACGTCGGTTTCTGGGTGCTCATCGCGGCGGGTGGGTTGTTCTGGCTGAAACAAGCTTCCAAGCACTCCGTCACCGCGGGCGGCTACGTTCTGGTTGGATTGGCAGCCGTGGCGGCACAGGCGCTCTTTGACGTGGCGGGTGGCGCTTTGCTGATGCCTGCACCTCGCCCTCCGGCGTCACTTTTTCTGCGCCGATGGTTCCGGGGAGCGTCTGCACACACTCTAGTGCTTGCCATCGTCGGGTTGCTTGGTTACGCCAGCTTCCGGCTCACCGGAGGGTTCTGCGGTGCGGTGTTCCTTGCCATGACCACATTGGCGCTGTCCCGCCGGTGGGTTCTACACCTGCTCGCGGGTGTCTCCGCCGGAGAATCCGTCCACGCTGGGAAGGGGATCATCCTGGCGGCAGAACCGGCCGACCCTGCTTTTACCGGCGGCATCGTCGGCCTCGGTCGTCGTGCCGTCAGCTTGCTGCCAGCAGGCTGGCTGCGGGATTTGCCGGGGGACGAGTTGCCGGTCGAGATGATCCGGCGGCAATGGCAGATCTCCCAAGGGCTGCCTGGTCGCGGCTTTCTTCTCCTCTTGCTCTGGAACCTCCTTGGAGCATCTGCCGGCTTACTCCTGTTCGGGTTGGCCGCGCGTCCACCGGCGGAAGCGCTCTTCGGCCACGCCTGTTGGATGACGCTCTGGGCCTTTGGTGGGTTGCTGGTTCTGCCGGCACTCAGCCGGCGGGCCGTGTTCGCCGCGGACCTCGCCGCGATCCAGGCAGGACACGATCCGCGGCCTTGGATTGCTCATTTTCCCGACATCGTCGGCGAAGATGGCGGGTCAAACCCGGCCGTGCAGACAATTTTCTACCCGGTGCCGTCTGCCGCGTTACGGCTGGCGCAACTGGAACGACCCCTGTCGGCCGGCTTCGTTCCCGGTAACCTTGCCCGGAGCAACCTGTATTACTCATGGGCGACGTTTACGTTGCTGGGGCGCGCCGTGCATTGCAACGCGGGTCGCCCAGCTCTGTGGGTGTTTCCGCCTTCGGTTTAAAGTCCGTGCGGCCGCTCGCCGCGGCAGATAAATTCCACCAGCCCCCAGCCCACCGTGCCTCCGAGGATGGTCACCACGCCGGCGGCGGCTCCAAGCAGAAGCGCGGCACGGATGGAACATCTTCTTAACACGAGGTGTCCCATCACAGCGAGTCCCGCACCAATCACCGCTTCCGCGACCATGATGTAAACCGGGGTGTGGCCGAGCCGGAAACAATGACGGTAGCGCCACCAGTTCGCTCCCCACGCCATTTCTTCATAAAAGGGGATCAACAGCGAGCCGAGCACACCGCTCAACAGCGCGCCGCGCAGGAGGCCGAACCGCCGGATCACCGCGGCACCCGGCACGGCCATCTGCACCGCCACCACCGCCCAGGAAAACGGCATCCACCAGGGTGATTCGAGCACCATCGCGGACCGCGCCACCGAGTAATCCAGCGTCCGGGTGCAGCGGACGCACAGGAAATCCGCCGCCAGTTCGACCACCCCGAAAACCGCTGCCGCGGCGAGGACCTTCCGCAAACCGGTGCCGCCTTGCCGCCAGGCGCAAAAACCGAGGAAAAGCCCGTTGAGCAAGTCCAGGATGAAGGCCGTGCGCCCGTCCGATCCCGGCGAGCGTGAGCACGCGAACGAGAAACCTACGGTGACGACAACGGACACGAACACCGCGCGGAGGCGTCTGCGTTCGTCCATGTCAATCCGCCGCGATGTGGGTCCCCTTTTCGACCACGGACCGCTTCATGAACAGGACCAGGAAAGCGAGCGCCACCGCCAGCACGCTGAAGATCAGAAAAGCATCGAAATAGGACAGCGCCGAGGCTTGCTGCAGCCGCAGATTGTCAAGCGACTGCAGCGCCATCTGCTGCGCGGCGACGGGATCCCCCGTGGCCTGGACAAAGGTGGGTTGCGCCTGCGCCAGGTAGGAGTTCACAGCCGGGTTGAGCCGGTCCAGCGATTCGTTGAGCCGCAATGCGTGGAACTGCTCGCGCCGCTCGGTGATCGTCTGGCTGATCGACACCCCCACGCTGCCGCCCTCGTTGCGCAGCAGCGCCAGCAAACCCACCGCCGCGCCGCGCAGTTCGCGCGGCATGTACAGGTAAGCCGCCACGTTCAACGGTGCGAACACCAGCCCCAGCCCGGCCACCAGCACGACCCGCGGCCAGACCACCTGACCCGGCGCGATGTCCAGGTTCAAACGCGAGAGCCAGTAGTTGCCCAACCCGAGAATGATGAGACCTGTGGCGATCAGCCACCGCGCGTCCATCCCGCGCCCCAGCAAACGCCCGACGATGATCAACGCCGTGATTGAGAAAAAGCCCGCCGGCGACAAAACCAGCCCGGCGTGAAACGCGTCGTAGCCGAAGAGCGACTCCAGCATCGCCGGCAACAGCGTGCTCGATCCGTACAGCACCCCGTACGCGCAGAAGATGATCAGGCAGGCCAGAGCAAAATTGCGTTCTCCCAGCGGTTTGAAGTTAACCACCGGGTTGCGCTGGCGCGACTCCCAGAAGTACAAACCCGCTCCACCGAGGATGAGCAGTAGCAGGAGCGTTTGCACCCGGCCGAATGGGTCGCCCAGCCAATCCCATTCCTGCCCCTTGCTCAGGAGCACCTCCCAGCACACCAGCGCCAACACCAACAGGCCCAGGCCGATGGAATCGAACCGGACGGGATGCTTCTTCGCGTCCGCGCGCTGCGCCGTCAGGTACTTCGGGTCCTGCACCGTCAGGTAGCAGAAGAGAAATGCCAGCGCGCCGACCGGAAGATTGATGTAGAAGATCCAGCGCCAGGAATATTCGTCGGTGATGTAGCCCCCCAGGGTCGGACCCAGCACGGGCGCGATCAGGGCGGCCAATCTGAAGACCGTTTGGGCCGCGCCCTGTTTTTCCGGCGGAAATGTGTCGAGCAGGATGCCTTGGCTGGAAGGCTGCAACCCACCCCCCGCCAGTCCCTGGAGCACGCGCGCCGCGATGAGCATCCCGAGGCTGGTCGAAAGACCGCAAAGGACGGAAGCAAAGGTAAACACCGCGATGGAAAGCAGGAAATAGCGCCGGCGTCCGAGCTTCGACGCCAGGAAGCCGGAGATCGGCAGGATGATCGCGTTCGCGGCCAGGTAACTGGTGAGCACCCATTCGCTGTCCGTCACCGCCGCCGACAGGCCGCCGGCGATGTAGCGCAGAGCCACGTTGGCAATGGTCGTGTCCAGCACCTCCATGAAGGTCGGGATCACGACCGCCATGGCGACGAACCAGGGGTTGATCGTCCGGACGCGCGCGATGGCCGGAACGCCGCTGCTCATGGCCGGGTCACCGGAGGAGTCGCACCCGCCGGGGCGGTCGCGGGGGTTCCGGGAGCACCCGGCAGAGGGTTGCCGGCCCCCACCGCGGCCGCGGGAACGAACGGTGCGGCTTGGATCGGCTCCTGCAAGAACTTGCCCGCGTTCAAACCCTGCGGCGTGCTGCGAAGGTCCACGGTGGGCTCGACGGACAAGCCGACGAAGAGCGGCAGCTTGTCGGGATCATAGTTAACCAGGTCGATCCGGACCGGCAGCCGCTGCACCACCTTGACGAAGTTGCCCGTGGCGTTCTGCGGAGGCAACAGCGCGAGCGTGGATCCCGTGCCGATGGTGAACCCGGTGATGCGGCCCTCGAAGCGCTGCTTGCCGCCGTACATGTCCAGCTCCAAGTCAACGTGCTGGCCGATGCGCAGGTCGCGCAACTGCGTTTCCTTGAAGTTGGCGTCCACCCAAACCTCGCGCAGGGAACGCAGCGACATCAGGCTCTGGCCGACCTGCACGTTGTTGCCGGGATTGACGTTGCGGCGGCTGACCACGCCGTCGATCTCGGCGGTGATCGTGCAATAGCGCAGGTCGAGGTTCGCCTGGTCGAGGGCGCGCTGGGCGCTCAGAACGCCCGCCTCGGCCTGTTTGAGGCTGGGAGCATTTTTGATCAGTTCGCCGTAGATGACATCCACGTCTCCGCTCGGGTCGCGCTTGTAGAATTCGTCCACCAGTTCCTTGGGCGTCAGGTTGTAGGACGATGGGATGATACCCAGCGGAGCGGCGCTTTGCACCAGGTCGGCCAGCGCCTGCCGCACCGAGGAAAAATTCTGGTCGAGATCGGGCGGCACTTCCGTCAGGCCCTTGCCCTCCGGCGGAATGCCGGGCAGGCCGAGTGCCACCCGCGCCTGGGCCACGCTCTCGAGGGATTGCGTCACCTGGGCCTTGGAAACATCCAGCGTTTCGCGCTTCTGGTCGTACTCCTCGCTGCTGACCACCTTGCCCGACAGCAGCCGCTGCGCGCGGTCGAACTCGGCTTGCGCGAGCGCGAGCGTCGCCTTGGTTTGTTCCAGGGCGGCGGCGCGGGAACGGATCACGGCCACCTGGTTATCGACATCCTCGATGGCGCGCACGAGCTTGAAGCGCGCGCTGCGCACCTGGCCGATGGCCGCGCGCACGTTGGCGTTGGCCACGACCAGTTCCGCCCGCGCGCTGTCCACCGCCGCCTGGCGGATGGCGGCCTGCACGCGGTAAGGCTCCGGGTCGATTTCCACCAGCACGTCGCCTTTACGGACGCGGTTGTTGTCCTCCACGAGGACGCGGGCGACCTGGCCGGTGACGCGGGGAGCGACAAAGGTGACGTAGCTATTCACGTAGGCGTCGTCCGTGGAAACGGTGTGCAGCGCATGCAAAAACATCGGCGCGCCCAGGAAGAGCACCGCCGCCAGCACGGCCAAGCCCGCGAGAAGCCTCCACGGGCGGCGGCGTCCGGACACGACCGCAGCAGGTGCCGCGGGCAACGCGACGGCAGGATCCATCGGCGGGGGTGCTGGCTCTTCGGCGGGCATAGAAGAGGGTTTATGCCTGATCCCCGGTCCGGTCAAGACACGCTGCGCGTCGCTGGAGTACGCCCTCCACCAAATCTTCTATAAATGCCAGACCGGGAGGCACAAAGCCTGGTGAATCTTCGGAGTTTTCGTCCAAGATTGAACATTGTTGAAAAACGTGATTGACGCCGGCCCCGTATTTTTCCGATATACAAGCTCAAGGCGTCGAAGTCACTGTCGAAGCTCACCTTCACCCAACCTGTCCCCGAAGCTGATACCTTAGCATGAAATACTCCCTCAAACGCGCCACGCTGACCGCGGCGGCCAGCACGCTGCTCGCCGGCGGTCTGACCCTGCTGCCCGCCGTGAACACGCGCGCCGCCGACAAGTACGACACGGACCTCGAACGCCGCGTCGAAACTTTGGAACGCGAACTCAACATCATGGAAGGGGACAAAAAGGGCAAAAACGTCGAAGAGACGGAAGTGCCCACCTTCCTGAAAGCCGGCAACAAGAGCGTGCGCGAACTCGTCATCACGGGTGAAGCGGTCTTCCGCTACGAATACAGCACCGCCCAGACCAACACGGCCGCCACGGCGAACACCGAGGGCCAGACCAGCCGCGAGCGCTTCCGCCTGCGTTTGTTCGCCGATTACAAGCTCAGCGACAACCTTTACGCCGGCGTGGCGGTCCAGACCGCGCTCGGGGCGGACGGCGCCTTCTCGACCTTCTCCGAAGGCTTCGACAACTACAGCCTCTACCTGTGGCGCGTGTTCGTGGGTTGGAAGCCCAACGACAATATCACCCTGGTCATCGGCAAGATGGCCAGCGATTTCTACGCCAACACGGAGTTGGTGCAGGACGTTGACGTGAGCCCGACCGGCCTGTTCCAGCAGTTCAAGCTGCCGATCTCGCCCACCCTGACCATCACGCTCAACACGGCGGAGTACATTTTCTATGATAACAACGAGAACGCCGAGCGCGACACCCTCAACGGCACCGTCACCGCCGCCAATCCGACGGGACAGATCGCCGGTCCTAAAGGTGGCAACAACAACACGGATGCTTATCTGTTGACCGGTCAGGTCCTGGCGACCATCAAGCCGAGCAACAACCTGAGCGCCCGCATTGCCGGCGGCTTCCTGACCTACGCGGACAACGGCGGCACGGGCTCGCCCACGGCCACAACGGTCGGCGTCACTCCCACCGTCACCGGTGCCAACTTCGCCGGTGGCGGCAACGCCAACGGCCAGGCGGGCAACGTGCTGCAAAGCGGCGCGGCCTTCAATTCGGCCAACGGCACCCGCAACCTGTTCCTGGGTACGCTCAACAGCGACATCACCTTCGGGACGAACAACTTCAAGATCAAAATCTACGAGGATGCCGTGTACAACTTCCGTGGCGGCGCGCGTGATTCCGAGGAGTACAACCTCCCCGGTTTGGACAGCACGGTGGACAAGATCGGCTTCGCGGCCGGCTTCACCATCGGTTCGGACGTGGCGCTCAAGAAGACGGGCGACTACCTGTTCCTGGCCGAGTACCGCCAAGCTGGTTTGGGTTCCACCGATCCCAACCTCAACGACTCGAACTTCAACGGCAGCCGCCTCGGCTTTCGTGGCTTCAAGCTCTCCGCGGCGTACGCGTTCCGGCCCTTCCTGACCCTCACCGGAACGTTCTACGCCAGCGCCAACCTCGGCGACGAGAAGAACGTGAACTTAGGCGTGGATAACTTCAATTCTTCCCGGACCTTCTTCCTGGACTTGACCACCAAGTTCTAAACGGTTCCGAAGAGATCGTATTCCAATGGGAAACCCCGCGTGTTCGCATGCGGGGGTTTCTTTGTTTACAGCCCATCCCCGTGAACCGAGGTGGAGAAAAACCATCAGAGCGAAGCCAGGATCTCTGAAATGGAAAAATCCGCCCGGCAGATGACCTCGTCCGAAGCGCCATAGTAGATCGTCAGGTTGTCGCCGGCGACAACATGCCCGTTCGTGAAAACGACGTTGCCGAAGAATCCGGTCAGTTCGTAGTCTGCCACGGGCGTCATGATCGGCTCGGACGAGCGAGCGAGCACCTGGCACGGATCGTCCAAATCAAGCAGAAGCACCCCCAGGCCGTAGCGATGTTGCGCATCCGCCGCGTGGTAAATCTCCAGCCAGCCCGCTTCTGTCCGGATCGGCGCCGCACCCGCGCCTACCCGGGCCGCTTCCCATGAACCGGGCCGCGTGGTGGCCAGGCAGCGGTGATCCCCCCAATGCACGAGGTCCGGTGAACGGGCGATCCAGATGTAGTTGCCACCGATTCCCTCCAGCGCGCTCGGCCGGTGCAGCATGAAGTACTCGCCGCCGATCTTCTCCGGGAAGAGGGCGCAATCCTTGTTGTGGCAAGGCAGCACCAGACCGTGTTGCTCAAAGGTTTGCCAGTCGCGCGTGCTGCGCATTCCCACCCCCACCCCGAAGGGCGACACAGCGGTGTAGGTGAGGTAAAACGTGCCGTTAATCTCGGTGACGCGGCAATCCTCCACGCCGTAACTCTCGTGCGTCCCGCTGCCGATGAGCGTGGATTTTTCCTCCACCGCGAAACGCGTCCCGTCGTCGCTCCACGCCAGCCGCAGGTGCGAGAGCGTGGTCAAGTACGTCGCGCCCCGATAGGAAAAGAGGCGGGCTTCGGTCCGCTTGAGGTCGGGATCATCGGCCGGAATCCGGAGAATTCTTACCCCGCCTGGTGTAGCGGGATCGAGCACCGGCGTGCTGACGAAGTCCGCTTCCAGCGGCGGGCGCTCGGCGACCCGCAGGAGCAGGCCGGTGCGGCCTCGGAAGCGGAAGGCGCCGGGGTTGAGCAGGCATTCGACTTTGAGGCCTTCGAGCGACGGCTTCACGTCGCCCGGGCGCAGGATCGGGTTGGCCGGTGAACGGTGAACGGTGACGGTCATCAATTCATTCGGATTTCGAGGTGGATGGTCGCTCGGCCGCGCCCTGGGTGCCGATGACTTCAGAGCAATTTATCGGGCGTGATCGGCAGATCGCGCACCCGTTTTCCCGTGGCATGGTAGATCGCGTTGGCCACCGCCGCGACACTGCCGACGATCCCCAACTCGCCGATGCCGTGCGCGCCCAAGTCCCCACCGAAATGAGGGTCCGGCCGGTCGAGGAACGTGAGGTCGAAACCTTCCGCCGGCATGTCCGCGCACACCGGGATGTGGTACTCGCCGAGGTTGCCGTTGACCGTGCGTCCCGTCTGAGGGTCGGGAGCACTCATCTCGTGCAAAGCCATGCTCAACCCGAACACCGTCCCGCCGAGCAACTGGCTGTGGGCCAACTGCGGGTTGAGGATGCGCCCCGCATCGTACACACCGACCACCCGTTGTAGGCGCACTTCGCCCAGATCGGGGTCCACCGTGACTTCCACGAACACAGCACCGAAAGAGTGGTGGGCGTACTTCTCCTCGTCACCCCCACCGGGTTTGGCCGATCCGTCCGCCTCGATTTGCCCGATGTTTGCGCCCTGGAGGATGCTGCTGATCGACGCACCCTGCGACGGATCAGAATCCAGCACGAGGCGTCCGTCACGGAACGCCAGGTCATCCACCTTTGCCTTGGCGAGCGGGGAATCCGCGTCCCTGCCCGCCAGTTGGGCGAGTTGTTCTTTCAACGCGGCGCAAGCGTCCAGAATCGCGGGGCCGACGCTGGCAGTCAGCCAGGAACCGCCGTTGATGGGCGCGAGCGGAAATTCGGAGTCGCCAAGCTCGAAGCGCACCTTCTCCAGCGGCAGGCCCAAGGCGGTGGCGGCAATCTGGCTCATGCCGGTGTAGGTGCCGGTGCCGACATCGTGGGTCGCCGACCGCACGATGGCGGTGCCATCCGCGTACAAACTCGCCTTCACCTGGCAAGGCATCTGCACGGCGGGGTAGGCGGATGTCGCCATCCCGTAACCAACGAGCAGCTTGCCATCTTCGCTGCGCATCGAGCCCGGCAGCGGGTTCCGCTTGGCCCAGCCGAAACGCTCGGCACCGAGCGCATAGCATTCCTTGAGGTGCTTGCTCGAATAGGGCTTGTCCTCGTACTCATCGGTGTCGGCGTGGTTGCGCAGCCGCAACTCGATGGGATCGAGCTTTAACCGGTGGGCGAGTTCGTCCATGGCGCACTCCATCGCGAAGTTGCCGGTGGCCTCGCCGGGTCCGCGCATCGGGCAGGGGCTGGGCTGGTTGAGATGGACCAATTGGTGCGAGACGGCCACGTTCGGGCACGAGTACAAGTTGCGGCTCTGGTTGCCCGATGGCTCGGTGTAATCGACCAGGGGCGAGGTGCTGGTGATCGTCTCGTGGCGCATCGCGCTCAGGCGTCCTTCGGGCGAGGCCCCGAGGGCGTACTTCTGCACCGTGGCGGCGCGCCGTCCGGCCGTGGTGAACATCTCCTGCCGGGTAAACTCCAGCCGCACCGGACGCTGGACCATCCGCGCCGCCGCTGCGGCCAGCATGATGTGCTGCCATTGGAAACCTTTCGAGCCGAACGCGCCACCTACAAACGGAGTAACGACATGGACGTTGTCCTTCTCGAGGCCGAAAGCGTTGGCCAGAATGCGCTGGATGCCTTTGACCCAGCGCGTGGTGTCGTGCAGCAAAAGACGGTCGGGCCCTTCCCAGTACGCCGTGGTGTTGAACATCTCCATCGGGTTGTGGTTCATTACCGCCGTGTTGTAGATGACATCCACCACGCTGTCCGCGTCGAGCATGGCTTTATCGGCGTCGCCCCGGCTGACCTGGAGTTTTTCGCGTCCCGCCCAAAACGCCGGCTTGGTGGCCTTGGGCAAGACGCGGCTCAGTTGGAGTTCGGGCACGGCGGCTTCGTACCGGACGTGCACCAGGGAAGCGGCGTACTTGGCTGTTTCCAGCGTCTCGGCGACCACCACGGCAAGATGCTGGCCGCTCCAATGCACCACGTCGTCCTGCAAAGGCGCGTAGGGCTCGCCCGGCTGCCCTTTACCGATTAGATCGGCGGGCGGCGTTGAGAGCCGTGGCATGTTGCGTGAAGTCAGGACTCCCAGCACGCCGGGGATGCTCTCGGCTTCGGCAGTGTCGATGTCCAGCACCCGCCCGGCTGGGATGGTGCTCTGGACGAGGGAAGCGTAGGTCAGACCCGGCAGCTTGAACTCCGCGGCATAGCGGGCCTGCCCGGTGACTTTGAGCGGCCCATCGACACGCGGGCGCGGCTGGTTTTCAACGATGGTGAGAGCGGAAGGCATGATCGAGAAACGAGAAAGTGGATGTTTCCACTGATTCGCTGGCCGGCCACCCGCAGTTTCACCGGACTGCGTCTTCCTCCAACGACACCATCAAGTACCGCTTTGATCTTCGCGCCGCAACCGGCTGTGATGGATGCCATACAGGAAGTAGATCACCAGCCCGATTATCAGCCAGCCCACGAAGCGCGCCCACGTCATCAACGGCAGACTGAGCATCAAAGCAAAGCAGAGTAATACGCCGGTGATCGGCACAAATGGAACCAACGGTACACGGAAGGGCCGTTCACGTTCCGGCGCGCTACGTCGCAGGGTGCACACTCCGATACACACAAGGACAAACGCGAAAAGAGTGCCGATGCTCGTAAGATCGGCCAGAGAATTCATATCGGTAAACATCGCTACACCGCCGACGAAGATCCCCGTCCAGATCGTCGTGATATGAGGCGTGCGGAACTTCGGGTGAATGCGTGCAAAGTAGTTTGGCAAGAGACCGTCACGCGCCATCGACATAAAGATACGGGGTTGGCCGAGCTGGAACACCAGCAACACGCTGGTCATACCTGCTAGTGCCCCCGCACTGATGATCGCTTGTGCCCAAGGTTTGCCATCGAAGGCAGTCGCCAAGGCGGCGGAATCATTGAGGTAAACGGTATATTTCTTCATCCCCGTGAGCACAGCCGCCATCAGCACGTATAGGATCGTGCAAACGATGAGGCTTGCGATCATGGCGATAGGCAAGTCGCGTTGTGGCTTACGGGTCTCCTCCGCCGCGGTCGATACCGCGTCGAACCCGATGTAGGCAAAAAAGACGATGGCCGCACCGCTCATCACGCCGCTGAAACCAGCCGGCGCGAAGGGCGTCCAGTTAGTCGGATGAAGATGAAACGCTCCCAAAGCGATGAAGAAGACTACCACGCCAACTTTGACGATCACAATCCCCGTGTTGGCATGAGCGCTTTCCCGGACGCCGTACACCAAGATGGCGGTGACCAAAGCCACGATGATGAAAGCAGGAAAATTGACCGCAAAAGGGTGTCCACCAATCATCGGCAAGGTGGTGGAAGAGTAATCCGCAACCGCGGCACCTCCTTTCGAAAGAACCGTTTGCGCGGTTCGGAAGTCCGTCACAGCCCAGAGCGGAAATTTGATTCCGAATGTTCCTAGGAGTCTGAGGAAGTATTGTGACCAACTTACCGCTACCGCCATGTTCCCTACCGCATATTCCAAGATGAGATCCCAGCCGATGATCCAGGCCACGATTTCGCCCATCGTCGCATAACTGTAGGTGTAGGCGGAACCGGAAACCGGAATCATCGCTGCCAGTTCAGCGTAGCAGAGCGCCGCGAAACCGCATGCAAGTGCGGCGATGATAAATGAAATCATAATCGCCGGCCCGGTCCCGGCCCGACCCATTTCCACGGCCGAGTGTGTAGCCAGGCTCTCGATGAATTTGATGACCGGTGTGTCCCACTTGTCAACGGCTGACGGTGCGTCACCCGCCGCAGCACTTCCGGCGAGCGCAAAGATGCCAGAGCCGATGATCGCCCCGACTCCCAAACAGGTCAGGTCCAACGCGGTGAGCGAGCGCTTCATCTGACGGTCCGGCTCTTCGGACTCACGCATGAGCAACTCAGGACTTTTCGTTTTGAGTAGAGTGGAAGTCGGCACGGCTGCCGGTATCCTCTTTTTACCGCCGTTGGTCAATGCTGTATTACGCGGAGGGGCACTATCTTACGGGTAGCGGCGGCTTTCGCTCTCCTGAGCCGCCGACCACGTCGCGCGCGGTCGTCAGAAAACGCTCCAGGGCCGGCGAACGGTTGTCCTTGCGCCAGGCGGCGCAAAGCTGGTACTCGGGCGTGGATTTATCCAGCGGCACGAAACGCAGCGACGGCATCGCGAGCCGCCCGATCTGCGCCGGGAAGAGCGCGACCCCGAACCCGGCGGCGACGTAGTTGAGCGCCGAGGGCGAGCGGTCCGTCTCCAGGGCAATCTGGGGCTCGAAGCCGGCGTGTTGACAGAGCGCCAGCAGCCACGGGCTGAACGCCGGAGCATCATAGCGCGCCGTGAAGATGAATTTCTCTTTCGCCAACTCAGCCAGCGCGAGGCTGCGCCGCTTGGCCATCGGGTGATCCAGCGGGAGCGCGACAACCAGGCGTTCGTGGCTCATGACGGCCACTTCCAGCTCGTCGTGGGGCTGCGGCAATCCCAGCCCGATGATGCCCAGATCAATGCGGCGGTCCACGAGTTCCTCGATCTGCCGGGTGGGAGTGAGCTCCGTCAGACTGAGTTCCACGTCGGTATAGCGTTTGCGGAAGGAACGCAGCACCGTCGGCAGCCATTCGTAGGAAAGCTGCGCGATGAAGCCAATCGCCAGCCTACCCGTTTCTCCCCGGGCCGCGCGGCCGGCGGCGCGGGCGGCGTCATCCGCGGCACGCAGGAGCCGGCGGCTGTGATCGAGAAAAACCTTGCCGGCGGCGGTCAGGGCAACGTGGTGCCGGTCGCGGTCCAGCAGCACCGCGCCGAGTTCGTCTTCAAGCTGCTGGATCTGCACGCTCAAGGCCGGTTGGGAAACGTGCAACGCTTCCGCCGCGCGGCGGAAGTTCAGCTCATCAGCAGCGGCAACGAAGTAACGGATATGGCGAAGCTCCATGATAATAACAGCCTATCACGGAGACAGGTATAAAGTAATTCCATTTTCACCAGGGTAGAAGAAGTTGTGCAATCCAACAAAGGATCCTATGACTGAACTTGACTCCTACTCGCCGCCCACCACCCCGGGGCTGCCCTCTTCTCACCGCCTCACCTCGTTACTGACCCCCAAAAAGCCGCTCGTCCGTTCACCTCGTTCCAGTGTCCGTTCCCTGGTTCAATCCGGCGACCGTGCCACTAGCGGTATCTTCCTCGGCTTGATGGTCATGACCCTGCCGGCAGTAGCTTACAGCTTCATCCAGGCCTGGCAGCTTTGCGCCAGCGGGTCTTTGGACCATGCGATCCGCGCGTTTGCACCCTGAGAGCGAGCCGTTTCGTGGATCAACCGCCGCCGTGCCCGGAAAATGCGCTTGAGTATGGCGGCGCGCCATGCTGAGCGGCGGACGTAAATCGCGCCGCCAACGATCACTAAAGCGCGTCTCAATCGAGCAAGCTGCGCTTTCTTTTTGCTGTCATCCTGAGCGCAGTGAGTCCGCGAACGGAGCCGAAGGACCTTCCGGCTGGCAGCAGCCAGAGCTCCCTTCCAGGCTGGAGCCACCCAGTGGGAGGGCCGCTTGCCTCCGGCGGCGGAAGGTCCTTCGACTGCGTTCGCGGACTCACTGCGCTCAGGATGATAGATAAGGCCGGGCAGAACGGATTCCCTACACACCTCTCAGGCTACAGGACCAATCGCCTCATCGGTACTAAGCGGATCTAAGATCGCGTGACCAGGGTGCCCGGATAAGCTTCGCGTAGATACACCCTCACTGAGCCGGAACCAACTGGATCACAGGCGCGGTTCAATCAAGTCTTTCAACTTGATCATGCCACGGCGGATGCGTGCTTTCACTGTTCCTAGGGGCTCGTGTAGTTGCAGAGCAATCTCGTTCTGCGTCAACCCGCCGAAGAACGCCATCTCGATGGCCTGTCTCTGCTCGGACGAAAGCTGCAGGACCGCGTTGCGGACGAGCTTGTTCTTTTCCAAGATGTAAACCTGCTCACCGGAGTCCACCGAGCCGTGGTTTCCACCGGCACCGCGGTGCTCCACAACCGTGCTCTCCTTCTCGACTTCGTCCTTAAGACGGTGCCGGCGCTGGGCGCTGCGCAAACGGTCGATCGATTTGTTGCGCGTGAGAGTCAGAGCCCAGGTCAAAGGTTTGCCCCGGCCGCGGTCGTACAGCTTGGCCTTGTCCCAAATTTGCACAAACACATCCTGTAAAACATCTTCGGCTTCGGCCTGGTTATTGAGCACCTGGTAAGCCGTCGAAAAAAGCACGCCCGCGTAGCGTTCATGCAACTGGCGGAAACTTTCCCGATCGCCGCGACCGATGTTTTCCAGCAGCTCGATTTCAAGCGATTCATCACGAGCGAGAGGAGGATTAGCCATGTACAAAAGAGGTAAGAACTGCGACAACTGCTCCATCATAAATTCGTGAAGGAGGGCCGCACAGGATGCAGCAGAACCAAGAAAACCGAAATACTTCCGTCTCGCTTATTCCCCCTTGCCGTCTGGGTGCCAACCGGTACGGCAAAGCCAGAGTCCGTGTCGCTCAGGTTAGCCGGGGCGCAGATGGGGTTCACACCCTCCGCGAGATGAGCGTGAACGTGCTCGTGGACGGTGACTTCGCGGAGAGTTTTCTCGAAGGCGACAATTCTGCGGTGCTCCCGACCGACACCATGAAGAACACGGTGTACGTACTGGCCAAACGCCACCCGATCGAAAGCCCTGAGACTTTTGGGGTCATCGCAGCCCGTTTTTTTTTGGAGCGTAATCCCGCGATGTCCCGCGTGGAAGTTACCCTGCGTGAAACCCGCTGGGAGCGGCTCGTCGTCGCGGGCCGGCCGCACCCGCACGCTTTCCAATCCCCCGGTCTGGGCCGCCCGATGGCCCGGGTGACCGCCACGCGCGAGGGCTCGCCGCACCCCGCGGTGGAATCCGGCGTGGACGACCTTTGTTTGCTAAAAACCAGCGGCTCGGAGTTCCGGGGCTACCTGAAAGATGATTTGACCACCCTGCCGGAGACAACCGACCGCCTTCTCTCCACGCTCATGCGGGGCCGCTGGGCCTACGATGCCTTGAAGGTAGGGGGCGTCCCTGATTATTCCTATCCGCGTGCAAACAAAGCCGCGCTCGAGGCGATGCTTGCCGCCTTCGCCGGGGAACACAGTGTATCCGTGCAGGCTACCCTGTACCTGATGGGACAAGCTGCTCTTCAAGCCGTCCCCGAGTTGTCACGCGTGACGCTGCGCCTGCCCAACCGGCATTATCTGCTCTTCGACCTGGGCCGGTTTGGTTTGGAGAACAACAACGAGGTGTTTTATCCGACCGATGAGCCTCACGGCCAGATCGAGGCGAGCGTCGAGCGGGCGTGAACTCGTTTTCTCAGTCGATGAGGATGCTCACCTTGACCACTCCGGTGGTGCCAATGGTGTAACCCTCACCCGGTGCCAGCTTGAGCTTGATCACCTTTTTGCCCGCACCCTCCACGTTGCCTTGGGGAACCACCCGGATCGCTTTGCTCGTCCTGCCAGCCTTGATCTTCGTAAACCCCTTTAAGTAGGCGTAGTCGGTGCCGTTGATCGCGCTGCCTTTGAGCGTGTAGGACACCTTCACGTCTGAGGATACGGCGTTGGCGATGCTCAAGGTAAATTCACCTGCCTGGTCGTCGTTGAGCAGGGCTTGTGGTTCCGATGCTGTGAGGATGACAACCGGATCCGAAGATGGCGCGATCGTCAGAGCGAGCCCCGTTGTACCGGTACCGGCCGCGTTCGTCGCACTGAGTGTCACGATGAAGATGCCAGTCGCCGAGGGCGACCCGGAGATCAAGCCAGTGGCAGGATTCACGCTCAAGCCATCAGGCAGGTCCGCCGCGCCAAAAGTCGCCGGAGAGTTGCTGGCGGTAATCTGATAGGCAAATGCCTCACCCATCACGCCGCGCACCGCCGGGATAGTACCGAACGCCGGAGCCATGCGCGTGATCGTCACCGTGGTGCCCTGCAAAGAGGCAAGCAGAGTGCCGAATTTGGGAACGCCGAGTCCTGTCATAAGATCATACCCGGTACCTGCCTCATATGACCCGTTATTGCCGCTGGTGATGTCGCGGAAGCTGGCCGTACCGAGCAACGGATAAAGCGAAGGATTGGCCCCCGTGAGCGCCTGCTGTCCACCGGTGGCGCGTGCCTGGTTGACCAGCGCGCAAAGGGCAGCCCAACAAGGCGCGCTCCAACTTGTACCGCCGTAATCCTGCGCTTTGCCTTTGTACACCAGAAAGCACCCCGTGTTGGGATCGGCGTCGAAGGCCACGTCGGGCACCAGGCGCCTGGAGCCAGCAGGCACCGTGCTCCCGATCTGCCAGGACGGCCGAGGGAAGAAACCGCTGATGCCCCCGCCACTGGAATTGTTGTCGCTTGAACCATCGGGAGACCACGCCTCTTCGTTGTCCACCGCACCGGTGTCGGGATTCAGGTACAGGCTCGTCCCGCCCACACCCGTAACCACCGGATCGGAGGCGGGATAAAGCACTTGCACGGTCCGGTCGCCGTCAGCGTTCGACCCGTCGTCGCCCGAGGCAGCGAAGAGGCTCACGCCGTACGCCGTCATGGCCGTGTACATCTGGTGGACGCTGTTCATGTCGTCCGGAGTTTCGTCGGTCTCCTCGCCTCCGCCGAAGCTCATGGACACCTGGTGCAGGCCGGGCCGGCTGCCATCCTGCAAATCATCGAGGATGCGGCTGAAACAGGCGTTGACGTTTTCGAGGTCGCCACAGGCGTAAATGATGATCTGCGCGCCCGGAGCAAGGCCGCTGCTCCAGGCAACGTCGAGCGTTTCCTCGCCGTCGGTCTTGGTAAGCTGCGTGCTGTTCAGGACGTTGACGGTGATGATGTTGCTCAGGCTCTGGCTGACCCCGTTGGCGGTCCAGAACTGCGTCAGATCACTGCTGAGGGGAACCGTGTCGATGACAACACCGATCTGCTGGCCCGCGCCGGTCAAGCCGGTATTCTGCGCGTTGTACGCCGTGAGGACATCGTTGACCAAGTACGGCGGGCTGATCCCGGAACCCGTTGCCACCTCACGCATCCTGCCTGACTTGTGCGGGTGCAGGTAAGGCTGCAGACCATGGATGTTGGCCACCCGGTCCGCGATGTCGGTGGGCAGGCTGGGCGATTCCACCGCCGCGGTGTATTCCGCGTTCCGGAAGGCAACGCGGGCAAAGCCGGTCTGGAACGCCTGCCGGAGCAGATCGGGCGTGCCGGACGCGCTGACCACCGCGTGGCTGGCTCCGGGGGGAGCGACCGTCAAGCCCCGGGAGACAAGCCATTGTGCCACGGCGCGATGGTCACTTTCCAGCGGCAGAAAACGCTCGGCCATCTCCGCCCGGCTGATCGTCTCTCCGGCGGACGCCCGGCGCTCCAGTTCCTCGAAGTTGCGCATGTGGAGGACCAGATCGACCCGAAGCGGTGTCGCCGCCTCGACCGCACTCAGCGTTGGCCTGACCAGGGAGGCTGGCACAGACGAGGCAGCACCCACGGGCCCAACCGGCCGGATGCTCCTAGGTAAACCGACACGGTCCGGGCGGTTCCCTCCTTGCCCATACGCAACAGGGGGGCGGACCAACAGGAAAAATGGTAACAACAACACCAACAAAGACAAAGGGACCCGCATCGGCGCTGCTCGGAAATGAGGATGGGCAATCGATGGCACAAAAAGAAGGTTGACGGTTTTCTACTACCACATCAGCAGTTTCTAAGCAAAAGATGGGTGAGCGGCGGAGCTTTGTTAAAGAAAAAGAGATTACTGCCTCATAAACGGTGGCCTCCCAACGCCAAAGTTCATCGATAGTTGAACCCACCGCCGGTGGAGGTATGAAAGACTGATGCCGCTTCCCAAGCCAAGCTCCGGCCCCACCCATCCGCCCTCGCTGAGCGTGCGGCTGCGCGTGATGTGCGGCGAGGAAGTGGCTTTTGGTCCTGGCAAGAGCGCATTGCTCGACGCCATCGCCAAAGCCGGCTCGATCTCGAAAGCTGCTCACCTGCTTGGCATCAGCTACATGCACGCGTGGTCGCTCGTGCAGACCATGAACGCGTGTTTTCGGGTGCCGTTGGTCCGAGCGGCGCGCGGTGGCCAGAAAGGCGGCGGGACCGGCCTGACAGAGGAAGGAAAAACCGTGCTCGCGCTCTACCGGGAGACCGCGGACGCGGCACTCCGGGCGGCGGTGGCGGGCTGGGAACAACTCAGAACGAGGTTGAAAGACCCACGCGAGGACGCCGCGCCGCAATATTCGGTTGCGTTATCAACGGCAGAAGATGACGATGACCTCATGGAACAAAGCATCCGCAACGAAGTGCCCGGCACCGTGAAGAGCATCGTCTCTGACAAGGTGCTCAGTGAGGTCCTGATCGAGACGGCCGTGGGCGAGATGGCCAGCATTATTACCACCCGTTCGGTGGAGGAGATGGGCTTGAAGGCGGGCGATAAAGTCGCCGCTCTCGTCAAAGCCACCAACGTCTCCGTCCGCCGCCAGCGTTGAGCTTTGCTGCCGAATTTCCTCACATGAAAAAGTATCTCTTCCCTCTGCTCCTCGCGGTGCTGGCCGCTCCGCTGCCATCCGGCCACGCGGCGGAGTTGACCGTCCACGCTGCCGCCAGCCTGACGGACGTGATGCACGAACTGGCTCCGGTGTACGAGAAGGCTAGCGGTGATAAACTCGTCTTCAACTTCGGCGCGTCCAGCGCCCTGGCCCGCCAGATCCAGGAGGGCGCGCCCGCCGATGTTTTCTTCTCGGCTGATGAAGCCAAGATGGACACGCTGGAAAAGGCCGGTCTCCTGCTGCCCGGCACCCGCGAAAGCCTGCTCGGCAACACGCTGGTCATCGTGGTGCCGGCCGACAGCACGCTCAAGGTGGATTCCGCCGCGGCGTTGGCGAAGCCCGAGATCAAGAAAATCGCGATTGCCGAACCGAGCAGCGTGCCGGTCGGCGTGTACTCCAAGGAGTACCTCACGAAACTAGGTTTATGGGATCAGGTGCTGCCAAAAGTGGTGCCGACGGAAAGCGTGCGCGCCGCTCTGGCCGCCGTGGAAAGCGGCAACGTGGAGGCCGGCACCGTTTACAAGACGGACGCCCAGATCTCCAAGAAGGTGAAAATTGCCTATGAAGTCCCCGTCGCAGAGGGCCCGAAAATTACCTACCCGGCAGCCGCGCTGAAAGATTCAAAGAGTCCTACGCATGCGAAAAAGCTGCTGAGCTTCTTGGGCAGCGGGGAGGCTCGCGCCGTGTTCAAGAAGTACGGGTTCACCGTGCTCAAGTAGTTTCGAGGCGTCTGGCGAGGAGCCATCCACGTGACGGCAGAAGAATGGCAGATCACCCTGTTCACGGTCGCGATGGCAGCGCTGGGCACCCTCTTGATCCTGCCTTTCGGGACCGCGCTGGCGTGGTTGCTCGCCCGCCGGGAATGGCGGGGTAAAACGCTGGTCGAAACGCTGGTGACCCTACCGCTGGTGATCCCGCCGGTGGCGACGGGGTTCATCCTGCTCAGGCTGCTCGGGCGGCGCTCGTGGATCGGGCACATCCTGTACGAACTCTCGCACGTTGACATCGTGTTCACGTGGCGTGCGGTGGTCGTCGCCACGGGCGTGATGAGTTTGCCGCTGTTCGTGCGGGCCGCCCGCGTGGCGTTCGAGGAAGTACCCGTCCGGCTGGAACAGGTGGCGCGAACGCTCGGGCGCACCCCGGCGGGTGTCTTCTGGTCGATCACGCTGCCGCTGGCAAAACGTGGCTTGCTGGCTGGCACGGTGCTGGCCTTCGCACGGGCACTGGGCGAATTCGGAGCCACGGCGATCGTGGCCGGCAACATCCCGGGTCGAACCGCGACGCTGTCGCTTTCCATCTACAACCTGGTTCAACTCGGCAAAGATGACGCCGCTTTGCGCTTGCTCGCCGTGTCGGCGGGGATCGGCTTCGGCGCGCTGTGGGTCAGCGAATTGTTCCTGCGCCGCCGGAAAGGAACAACGTGACCATCGCGCTGCCCTCACCCACCATCCGGCTCGAAGGCGTGCGGCTGCCGTTGACCCGCTTTGCGCTGGACTTGGACGTGGCGCTTCATGGCCGCACGGTGGCCATTTTCGGTCCGTCCGGAGCCGGAAAGACGAGTTTGCTCGAACTCGTGGCCGGCTTACGCCGGGCAGCGCAAGGACGCATTTCGGCTGGCGAACGCTTGCTCAGCGATCCTGCTCTTCCCTTGTTCGTCCCACCGGAAGAACGAAAGATCGGCTACGTACCGCAGGAGGGAGCGTTATTCCCGCACCTCAGCGTCCGGGAAAATCTGCTTTACGGCCGGCGTCATAGGGACGGAACAGGCAGTTTCGCGATGGAAGATGTATTGGAAGTTCTGGAAATCGGTTCCTTGCTGACACGACCGCGCATCGCCGGGCTTTCTGGAGGCGAGCGCCAGCGTTTGGCGCTCGCTCGCGCGCTGTTGTCCGGCCCCGAGTTGTTGTTGCTCGACGAACCGCTGGCCAGCTTGGACGCTGGCTTGAAGGAACGCATTGTGCCTTACCTCCAGCACGTGCGCGATGAGTTTCGGGTGCCGATGCTGCTGGTCACCCATTCGCCCGCCGAAGTGATGGCGCTTTGCGATGAAGCGTTGATCCTGGAGCGCGGACGGGTTGTCGGACAGGGCCATCCGTTTGACCTCTTCGTGCAGGCGCAGAAACCGGCATGGGTCCAGCGGGTGTAGGCAAGTGGTAGCTCCGTTGAACAGGCCTTTCACACCGCCTTCAGCACTTCATCGATAGTCGTTAACCCCAGCAAGACCTTCATCGCCGCGTCCTCGCGGTAGTTACGCATTCCCCTGCGGCGGGCGATCTCATACATCTCCGTCTCTCCCGCTCCATTGCTGATCGTTTCCCGCACCTCGTCGTCCAGCACCAGCATCTCGAATACTCCCGTGCGTCCCAGGTAGCCGGTCCCGTCGCAGCGGCGGCAACCTTTCCCTTCGAAAATTTCCGTGCCGGCTGGCAGTTCGATGCCGATCCCGGCCAATTCGTCGCCCGTGCAAGGGTGCCCTTCCTTACAATGGGGGCAAACCAGCCGGACCAGCCGTTGCGCGATCACCACCGACAGGGCGGACGCCAACAGGTGCCGCTCGATGCCCATTTCCTCCAACCGCAGGATGGTGCCGATGGCGTTGTTCGTGTGCAGGGTACTGAACACCAGGTGCCCCGTCAGCGCGGTGCGCAGGGCGATCTGGGCCGCTTCCTTGTCCCGCATCTCGCCGACGAGGATCACGTCCGGATCCTGCCGCAGCACGCTCCTCAAACCCGATTCGTAGGTGATGCCAGCCCGGATGTTCACCGGGATCTGGGTGGCTCCAGGGAGCTGGTATTCCACCGGGTCCTCGATGGTCACCAGGTTGAGGGCCACAGCGTCGAGCTGGGTGAGCGCCGCATAGAGTGTGGAAGTCTTGCCGGCACCCGTCGGTCCCGTGGACAGGATCATGCCGCTGCGCGAATGGATGGCCTGCTTGAACTGAGTCATCATCTCCTCGGTCATGCCCAATTGATTGAGCCCGCGCATTTCCGTCTTGGAATCCAGGATGCGGACGACGAGTTTTTCGCCGATCACCGAGGGAGTCGTGGCCACACGGAAATCCACCTCGCGCGGCCCGCGGCGGCCGCCCATGCGGCCGTCCTGCGCCTTGCGGCGCTCGGCAATATCCATCTGCGCCAGGCTCTTGATGGCGGAAACCAGACGCACTCCCTCTTCCGTGCCGAACTTCATCCGTGGATACAGAACGCCGTCCACCCGGAACCGCACCCGGTATTCCTTATCTGAAGGCTCGATGTGGACATCGCTCGCGCGGTCGAGCATCGCATCGTTGAGAATGTCCTTGGCGTTTTGGATCCCGGAAGCTTCCGGCCCCTTCTTGACCGCGATCAGGTTATTGTTCTCGTCCAGGAACTGAAATTCGACCGCCAACTCTTCCTTCGTGTGGGTGCCGCGCGCTTTATAGACAGGTCGGCGGTGCGTCAGCAAGTAGGCCGCGTAGCCAAGCAACGGCAGCAGGCCCGTCACGAGCAGCCACCACCAGCCCTTCCACTGGCGCTTGCGCAGATCGAACGCCACGAGCGCCAGACTGACGGCCCACAAGCCGCCGATGATCGCCAGCGCGTAGGGAATCCACGGGGCGTCCAGGGTCCAGCCCGGGTCGGCGGGCTGGCCGGCGGCATCCGTGGTGATGGCGGGAGTTGATACCGGTCCATTCGCAAACCCTTCGACGGGCTGGCCAGCGGGGGCATCAGTCACCGGAGGCGCGGGCGCGGCACCGTTGGAGGGCGTGATGGCTGGGTTGCCGGCTACTCTCGTCGGCGGAGATGTCGTGGTGGTAGCGGGGGCAAGGGTGGACGTTGCGACACCCGGCGTCATGGCTGCCGGGGCCGCAGCCGGGGCAAGTTGGATGCCGTCGATTTCTGCGATCAGCGACAGCGGGAGCTTCACCGTACCGTGCGGACCGGAGATTTCGAGCGAGGTGGCGTCGCGCCGGATGATCTTCACCCCGGCGTAGCTTTCGCCTTGTCGCGTCTTGATGTTGGTCGCCGAACCCTGGCGCGGAATCCACAGCGTGAGCACGAACGAAACCGCGAAGACGCGCCAACAACGGGAGAGCATACCGCATCTGTACTTGATACACGCTCCAGGGCAAGCGTTCTCCTGCCGGACGATGTGCCTCAAAAACAGGGAAACGTTCAAGTCCAAAAACTTACGGCTTCACGATCTCTTTCCCCTCGCCCGACTCGTCGTGATGAGCACCACCGCGCCGATGATCAACGCCCCGGCCAGCAGGATGCCGCCGCTGATCGGTTCGTGTCCCACCGACCAGCCCAGCAGCACGGCGATGAAGGGGTTGACGTAAGCGTACGTTGACACCCGCGCCGGGGTGCTCACGCCCAGCAGCCACACGTAAGCCGTGAATCCTACCAGCGCGCCGATCAGCACCAGGTACACCAGGGCGAGCATCGAAACCCGGCTCACCGCCGCCGGGTGAAAGCCGATTGCTTCACCGCGCAAGAGTCCGGCGGCCGCCATCATTGCGCCGCCGCACAACATCTGCGCGGACACCACCATGAGCGGGTGCGAAGCCTGGGGCAGTTGCTTCGAATAAACTGATCCCACCGCCCAGCACAAGGCCGCGATCAGGAGCGCGGCGACGCCGGCAGGATGGACGGCGTTATGCCCGGTATGATCCCTCGACAGGACGATGAGCGCCACGCCCGCGAAGCCCATCCCCAGCCCGCCGAACACCGCGGCTCCGGGCCGGCCGCTGCCGCCGGGACGCAGCCAGTCGAGCACGATCATCCATAGCGGCACGGTCGCAATGAGCAGCGCCGCCAGGGAGGAAGGCACGCGCTGTTCCGCCCAAGTGACCCCGCCGTTACCCGCGAAAAGCAGCAGTGCGCCCACAATGGCCGCCGACCCCCACTCTCTTCCCCGGGGCGCGGGTATTCCCCGCAGGCGTATGGCCGCGAAGAGCAGGGTCCCCGCGGTCAGGAAGCGGGTGCCGGCCATCAGAAAGGGCGGAATGGTTTCGACCGCAAGCCGGATGGCCAGGTAGGTCGAACCCCAGATGACATACACCGCCGCGAACGCCGCGATCACCCATCCCAAGGGCGGCGGTGGCTTCGTGACTGCGGCCGGTGCCGCGACGCTTGCCACCTTCAAACCAGCGTCCCCCGCTCGGTTCGCGCGGCGATCCATTGCAGGTAGGCGGGCAACCCGGCGGCCACCTCCACGGCGATGATCTCGGGCACCTCGTAGGGGTGCAGCTCGCGCAGACGCGCTTCCAGCGCGGCGTAATGCTCACGGCGGGTCTTGATGAGGGCCAGCACCTCCTCGCTCTCGTGGCGCTCGCCTTCCCAGACGTAGATGGAAGTAAGGCCGGGCAGGACGTTGACGCAAGCGGCCAGTTGTTCGCCGACCAGGGTGCGGCCGGCTTCACGGGCAGCGTCCGCCGTGGGGAAGGTGGAAAATACGAGCAGGTAATCCGTCATGGAGATGATTGGCGATTGCGCGCAACACGCGGGGTGCTGCCTGCCGCGACGGTTGACCGACCCGTCGGCAGGCGAGCGTCCGTCGTGCGAACGGAGAACTCCTCCCTTATCGCACAGGGGGTGATCCGAGCGCCGCTTGTTTGGCGTTCTGGTCGATCTTGAGGATGTCGCTCAGGAAAGCCCAATTGTCGGCCACTTCGTCGATCAGCTTGGAAGTGGGACGTCCGCCGCCGTGGCCACTCTTGGTTTCGATCCGAATCAGCGTCGGCACGTCCGCCGCTTGGTCGGCTTGCAGGGTCGCCGCAAACTTGAAGGAGTGAGCCGGCACCACGCGGTCATCGTGGTCCGAGGTGGTGACCAGCGTCGCCGGATAACGGACGCCCGGTTTGAGGTGGTGCAGCGGTGAATACGCGTAGAGCGACTTGAATTGTTCGGCGTCGTCCGAGCTTCCGTAATCCGACGCCCAACCCCAGCCGATGGTGAACTTCTGGAAGCGCAGCATGTCCATCACGCCGACTCCCGGCAACGCGGCGGCAAAGAGATCCGGCCGCTGGCTCATGGTCGCGCCGACGAGCAGGCCGCCGTTGCTGCGGCCGGAAATCGCAAGCTTGGGAGTCGAGGTATATTTGCTGGCGATGAGGTATTCCGCCGCGGCGATGAAGTCGTCGAAGACGTTTTGCTTGCGCTCCTTCGTGCCCGCGAGATGCCATTCTTCGCCGTACTCACCGCCCCCGCGGAGGTTCGGCACCGCGTAGATCCCGCCCATCTCCATCCAGACGAGATTCGCCGGGGAAAAGGTCGGCGTCAGCGAGATGTCGAAACCGCCGTACCCATATAGAACGGTCGGGTTGGACGCGTCACGCTGCATCCCCTTCTTGTACGAGATGACCATCGGCATCCGGGTGCCGTCTTTGCTGTGATAAAAGACCTGCTCACTGGTGTAATCCGCCGGGTCGAAGGCCAGCTTCGGCGCGAAGACCACCGTGGCGGCGTCTGCCTTCACGTCGAAGCGGTAGATGGTCGCGGGCGCGGTGTAGGTGGTGAACGCAAAGAAGGTTTCCTTCTCGGTTGGTTTGCCGCCGAAGCCTGCGGCCGTGCCCAGGCCGGGTAGTGGCACCTCGTGGAGCAGCTTGCCGTCCGTGCCGAACACCCGGACCTGCGCGTGCGCGTCCTTGAGGTAGTTGCCGACGAACAGCCCGCCCACGTAGCTGACACTTTCCAGGGTTTCGTCCGCCTGCGGAATGATCTCGCGCAACGGCGGTGCCTGCCCGGGGTCTTTCGCGGTGTCGATGGCCACCATGCGCCCGCGGGCCGCGTCGCGGTCGGTGGTGAAGTAAAAAATCGGGCCGTCGTTGCCGACGAAGACGTAGTGAGCGTCGGCATCGCGCAGCAGTTCCACGGTGGGAGCGGCGCCCTGGACGCCCTCTTTGAGCGAGCGGTAGAAGACCCGGTTCTTGGGGTCGGTGCCGTGGCTCACGTTGATGACCAGATACTGGCCGTCGTCGGTCACGATGGCGGCGAAACCCCACTCCTTTTCGTCCTTGCGCTCATAGACCAGCACGTCCTTGTCCTGCGGCGTACCGACGGCGTGATAGTACAGCTTCTGGAAGTAATTGACCGCCTGGAGCTGGGTCCTCTCGTCGGGCGCGTCGTAGCGGCTGTAGAAAAACCCTTTGTTGTCCTTGGTCCAGGCCGCGCCCGAGAACTTGGACCACTTCAGATCGTCGGTCAGATCCTGAGCGGTGGCGACATCCCGGACGTGCCATTCGATCCAGTCCGACCCGGAAGTGTTCAGGCCGTAGGCCATGTGACGCCCATCCTCGCTGATGGCGTAGCTGCTCAACGAGACCGTGCCGTCCGCCGAAAGTTTGTTCGGGTCGAGCAGCTCCGCCGGTTGGTCGGTGAGCGAAGCCGCCGTGTAGATGACGCTCTGGTTTTGGAGGCCGGTGTTTTTCGAGTAGAAATAGCGCCCGCCTTCCTGGAAGGGCACCCCGTATTTCTCATAATCCCACAGCCTGGTCAGCCGCTCTTTGATTCCCTCCCGGGCGGGCAGGTGCCGCAGGTAATCGAAGGTGACTTTATTCTGGGCTTCCACCCAGGACTGGGTTTGGGGAGAATTGGCGTCTTCCAGCCAGCGGTAGGGATCGGCTACCTTGGTGCCGTGGTAATCGTCCACGTGGTCAACCTTGGCGGTTTCCGGGTAGTGGAAACGCTTGTTGGCGGCGTCCGCTTCTGGTTCGTCGGAGTGTCCGCGGACGGCGGGCGTGCTGAGCAAAGAGGCGGCGAGCATGGTGGCAGCGGCGATGCCGGCAGGCAAACGGACGGAAACGTATTTGGTGACCATAAATGACGGACCTGATGGAGAAACGGTCGTTCGACCATTTCTATTTGGCAGGGGACCCGACAGGACTGTAACCGGTCATCGCGCAGCCGCAACGGGGACCGCAGCCATCCGGGAGTGAAAACACGTGCCCAACCGCGAGGCTTGTGCCAGGTTGCCCAACCCAACCGGTGACTTCCTTTGCATCCAAGCCCTACCGCGGCCGGCTGGCTCCCTCGCCCACCGGCTATCTGCACCTCGGTCACGCCCGCACTTTTGCCACGGCACAAAGGCGCGCGAGCGAGCGGAACGGCTCGTTGATCCTCCGCATCGAAGACCTGGACCGCGAACGTTGCAACGCAGCCTTCGATGAGGCCATCGTCGAGGACCTGCGTTGGTACGGTCTGGAGTGGCAGGAGGGACCGGACGCCGGTGGTCCACACGGACCCTATCGCCAGAGCGAACGCCGCGCTTTGTACCTGACGGCCTGGCAGCGCCTGGCGGCCGCCGGTGCCATCTACGCCTGCGAATGCACCCGGCGCGACATCCAGCGGGCGGCGCAGGCTCCGCATGAGGAAGACGAAAGCCGGGAAATGGTTTATCCAGGCACCTGCCGGCCGGACGTTGCAAGGACGGCGGCGATGGTGGCGGCCCCACCCCGGCAGCCGGACGCGCGGAACTGGCGCTTCCGAGTGCTGGACGGCGAAACGATCATGTTTGTTGACGGCTGCGCCGGCCCGCAATTCTTCGTGGCCGGCGAGGATTTCGGCGACTTTGTGATCTGGCGCAAGGACGGCACTCCATCCTACCAGTTGGCCGTGGTGGTGGATGATGCCGCGATGGCAATCACCGAAGTGGTTCGAGGCGCAGACCTGTTGTTGTCCACGGCGCAGCAACTCTTGCTCTACCGGGCGCTCGGGCTGGTCCCGCCGGCCTTTTTTCATTGCCCGCTGGTCACGGACGACCATGGCAGGCGGCTCGCGAAACGCGCAGGGGCGCAAAGCCTGCACGCGCTGCGGGAAGCGGCTTCTACACCGGGGCACGACCGGATCGGTCCGCGAGCGGTGCCGCCGGCGCGACAGCAGCCAAGTTAAGCTCGATACCGCCGGTCGAATGGGCCACCATGTCGTAGAACCCATCTCGATGGACGACACCCAAACTGATTTTCTGGCTCCGCCCCGCCCCGCGCAGACTGGCGCTGAACCCACCCTGGTGTCGGCGGACGCCCCGCTGTCCACGCGGATGCGTCCGCGCACGCTGGACGAATACGTGGGCCAGGAACACCTCCTGGCACCGGGCAAGTTGTTGCGCCGCGCCATCGAAGCGGACCGGCTCGTTTCGGCCATCTTCCACGGACCACCCGGAACGGGCAAGACGAGCCTGGCGGAAGTCATCGCGCGGGCGACTCGCGCCCGGTTCGAGCGTTTGAGCGGGGTGGAAAGCACCGTCGCGGACATCCGGCGGGTCATCGGCACCGCGGCGAACCGGCTCCAGAACGACCCGCAGGCCCGCACCATCCTTTTCATCGACGAGATTCACCGCTTCAACCGCGCGCAGCAGGACGCCCTGCTGCCCGACGTGGAGCGCGGCGTCGTGCGCCTGCTCGGCGCGACGACCGAGAACCCGTTCTTCGCGGTGAACGGACCGCTGGTTTCCCGTTCGCAGGTCTTCCGCCTGGAGCCGCTGCATCCCGGCCACTTGCGCCGCCTGATCGAAAATGCCCTGACCGACGGCGAGCGCGGCCTGGGGCGCTACCGGGTGAACATGGATGCCGAGGCCGCCGAACATCTGGCCACGATCAGCGACGGCGACGCCCGGAAATGCCTCAACGCGCTGGAAATCGGGGTGTTGACCACGCCGCCGGACGAGGCGGGCGTCATCCGGTTCACCCGATTGGTGTCCGAAGAGAGCATCCAGCGCAAAGCCGTGGTGTACGACCCGACGGGCGAAGGGCATTACGATACGATCAGCGCGTTCATCAAGAGCATGCGCGGCTCCGACCCGGACGCGGCCATTTACTGGCTGGCGAAGATGCTCTATGCCGGCGAGGACATCCGCTTCATCGCACGGCGGCTGGTGATCTGCGCGTCGGAAGATGTCGGCATGGCCGATCCGCAGGCGTTGGTCGTCGCGGTGGCCGCCCAGCAGGCCGCGGAGTTTGTCGGTTTGCCGGAGGCGCAGATCCCGCTCGCGCAGGCCACGGTGTACATCGCCACCTCGCCCAAGAGCAACCGTGCTTACGAAGCGATTCAGGCGGCGAGCCAGGAGGTGCGCGAAGGGATCACTCTGGCGGTGCCGCTGCCCCTGCGCGGCACCGGCTACCAGGGAGCCAAACGGCTGGGGCACGGCAAGGACTACCAGTACAGCCACGATCACGAGGACGCCTACGTGCCGCAAGCCTATCTGCCCGAAGGCCGGCGCTACTACCATCCGAGCGGCCGCGGACACGAGAAGCGGGTCGCCGAGCGGCTGGCGCATTGGCGCGCCTTGTTTGAGCAGCAGCAATCCAGCGGCGGGGCAACCGCCGACGGCTAAAGCCAGGCCCTGGCTGGAAACTCAAAGGTAGGCGATGGCAACCACGTTCGCGGGCGGTTTTTCGGATGTTCTCTGCCTGCTCATGCGCTCATCATAAGCAAGTTATTGAACGATGTGGACACAAATTCTGAGAAATTTATGTATGCCCAAGCATGTCAATCCTGGAAATCCCCTGACCGTTTCGGGTAGGGAGGCATCGACACTAAAGATGATCTTCTTCCGAAATGAGTTTTGAAGTAGGTTTTAACCGAAGAGGGAAAAACCGCTGCTGCGCCCTCCTGTCGCAAATACGTTTGTTTTTGTGATGGGGCAAAGAGCCGTCTGACGCCGCAGGCATGACACATACCGATACAGTGCCGCCTCGCACATCGTAGAGATTATAAGTGCAGTGGGCAGAAAACTAATACGTTTATGTAAAGGACGATCAAACGGCACCGCTTGTCAAGAGGTGCCGTACGCACCTGTTTACGAAAGATCTTCCACCGGGCAACAAGGTCATGTGGCGAGGCATGTGTCGCCTGACAGACCCGATGTTGGGAGCAAAACTCGGCAGAAGACTTGTGGGTAATTGAAAGTCTCAGCGTTGCGATTACATTTAAGTCAGCACCTTTTCAGTACATTTACTGAGCGCGAGAACTGCTCCAAACTAATTTTTGGATTAGTCCAGTCTCACAGTCGAAGCTGTCTAATACATGCACCAATGCCTGAAAGCTGATGTTCGTACTCTCTCCAGGGTCAAAGTCTACGGTAGCACTCATATCGTCGAGATTGAAGCGTGGTTCGCTCCAATACTTAATCGCAATGCCGTGAAGTAATTCACGCTTTGACTGGCGACAGTTCATACTGCCACTC
>CAXTOP010000017.1:0-83261 GCA_964245965.1 uncultured Chthoniobacterales bacterium | reverse complement strand
AGGAAGTCGCCAGAAATATCAGCCCCGAAGATCGAAAGATCTCCGGGGCTGTTTTTTTACTCAAGCCATTCACGAACATCCTTTATGAACTACTTCCGATACCTGATTATTGTGTTCGTTTTTTACGCAGTAACAACTCAGGCTCAAAATCGTCCGCCCGCCCCACCTACTCTCGAAAAGAAGGTTGAAGAGGCACCCTTCGATTTGCGGGAACATTACACAAAGTACGAATACCAAGTGCCAATGCGCGACGGGGCAAAACTTTTCACCGCCGTCTATGTTCCCAAAGATGGGTCCAAACCCTATCCGTTCCTTATGGTGCGTACGCCCTACAGCGTCAGCGTCGCGGATGGACACGAAGGAAAGAACGCTTACGGCGAGGATCACTTCCCTCCCGCTACCCGGCATCTTGGTCCCGGCAAGGAGTTCGACGAGGCCGGTTACATTTTTGTCTTTCAGGACGTGCGCGGACGGTTCTTGTCTGAGGGCAGATTCGTCGAGATGGCTCCCCATCTGGACGACAAGAAATCCCCCGTCGATGTGGATCCAAGCACCGACATGCATGACACGATCGATTTCCTGTTGAAGACGATCCCCAACAACAACGGATGCGTGGGGGTTTGGGGCATCTCGTATCCTGGCTTTAACACGGCGGCGAGTATCATCGACTCACATCCCGCCATCAAGGCTGCTTCTCCTGAGGCACCCATGATCGACCTTTTCAAAGGTGACGACGCCTACCACGGCGGCGCATTCATGCTGGCGGCCAACTTTTCCTTCTACACCGTCTTCGGTCCCCAAAACAATCCCACGCCTGAACCGCGCAAATGGGAGCCTTTCGACTACGGCACCGACGATGGCTACGATTTCTTTCTGAAGCATCCTTCGTTCGGAGCGTTGAATCAGTTCTTTCCATCCCCCCGGAGTTGGCAGTGGGACGATCAGGTGCGTCACGACACCTACGATGAGTATTGGAAAACACGCAATCTCGTCCCCCATCTCAAGAACATCCACTGTGCTGTCCTGACCGTGGGTGGATGGTTCGACGGCGAAGATTTGCAGGGACCGTTCTCTGCGTTCCACGCCATCGAGGAGAACAATCCAGGCATCGAAAATAAATTGGCCGTCGGCCCGTGGATTCACGGCGGTTGGGGCCGGCTGGATGGCCACAAACTCGGCTACGTCGATTTCAACGCGAACACCGCCGATTACTACCGGCAGTACATCGTCTTTCCCTTCTTCGAGCAACACCTGAAGGACGCACCTGACGCAAAGCTTGCGAAGGCGACCGTGTTCGAGACGGGCACCAACGTCTGGCGGCACTATCCTGGCTGGCCACCCCCCGGAACGCAGCAACGGATGCTCTACTTCCAACCCGCTGGCTCGTTGTCCTGGCAACCACCGTTGCCGGTTCCAGATGCCGCCGGTCACGACAGCTACGTGAGCGATCCAGACAAACCGGTACCCTTCCTCTCGTATTACGCGGTGGCCGTGCCACCCGAGTACATGGTTGGCGACCAGCGTTTCGCCGCGACGCGCCCGGACGTTTTGACCTATGAGACTGAAGTGCTGGATCAGGATATCACGGTGGCTGGTCCGGTGTCTCCAAAGCTCTTCGTCTCCACGACCGGCACGGATTCCGATTGGGATGTGAAGCTGATCGACGTGTATCCCCCCGATTATCCCGACCCGGCAGACTCCGACGATCGTCCAAACAGCAAGACGATCGTCAAGGACGTAAAGCCGCCCACGATCGCGCTGGCAGGTTATCAGCAGCTCATTCGGGGTGAGCCTTTTCGGGGCAAGTTCCGGCACAGCATGGAAAACCCGGAACCTTTTGTGCCGGGGCAGGTCGAGGAGATCAACTTCACCATGCCCGACATCGACCACACCTTCCGGCGCGGCCACCGGATCATGGTCCAGGTGCAAAGCTCATGGTTCCCCTTGACGGACCGCAACCCGCAGGTCTTCATGAACATCCCGGACGCCAAGCCGGTGGACTTTGTTCATCCTGCGACGCAGACAGTTTATCGTTCCAGTACGCGGGCCTCGGGGATCGTGCTACCAGTGCTAGATAAACCTTGATGAGCGGTTCGAGCAGAGTCCGTTCTCAATGTTGCCCACGACGCCTTGCTGAAAGACGAACGTTGCATTTTTTGGAATTGTGGGGCCACGGTCCCCGTTGCCGCGGGGACGTCCCCTTTGGCAACCGGGACGGTCGCCCTACGATTTGGAAGACAACCGGATAGAGGATCGCACTATCCGCCGATCAATTCGGCGACCAGGGACTTTTCTTCCTGAAGTTCCTGTACGCTGGCGTTGATGCGCGCACGGCTGAAATCGTTGACTTCCAAGCCCTCGACAATTTTCCATGTCTTTCCGTTTTCGGTGCGGATGGGGAAGGAAGAGATGAATCCCCCGGCGACACCGTAAGGATTCTCGTCCGACCAAACGGCGACGCTGTTCCAATCCCCGGCAGCCGTGGGAGTGACCAGCGAACGTACCGTGTCCACCACGCCATTGGCAGCGGACGCAGCACTGGATTGTCCACGCGCCTTGATGATCGCCGCTCCGCGCTGCTGCACGTTCGGGATGAAGGTGCTCTCCAGCCACGTGTGATCGGTGACGACCTCCGTAACCGGCCTGCCGTCGATGCGCGCGTTGTGGAAGTCAGGATACTGGGTCGCGGAGTGGTTGCCCCAGATCGTCATCTGCGAGACGGAGGTCGTGAGTACGCCCGCCTTGGCCGCCAGTTGGGCTTTGGCGCGGTTCTCGTCGAGCCGGGTCATGCCAAACCAGCGCTCGGAGGGAACCTCGGGCGCGTTGTACTTGGCAATCAGACAATTGGTGTTGCACGGGTTGCCGACCACGAGAATGCGCACGTCCGAGGCGGCATTCTTGGCGATCGCTTTCCCCTGTCCGGTAAAGATCTTGCCGTTGATGCCCAGCAGGTCCTTGCGTTCCATCCCCGCCTTGCGCGGGACGCTTCCGACGAGCAAAGCCCAATGCACGCCGCGGAAACCTTCGTCCAGATCGGCGGTGGGAACGCGTCCTTGCAAGAGCGGAAATGCGCAGTCATCCAGCTCCATGACCACGCCTTCCAACGCGGGAAGGGCCGGCGGAATCTCGATGAGGTGCATCACCACCGGCTGGTCGGGACCGAACATGGAGCCGGAGGCGATGCGGAAAAGGAGCGAATAACCGATCTGTCCGGCAGCGCCGGTGACCGCAACGTGGAGGGGGTCTTTCATCATGGGAATGGAGTGTGGAAAACAGGCACCGTAGGCAGGTTTCCAGCTTCCTCCAACGAAAACGTTCGCCGGCTCAAGCGTGGGGCTTCCGCCGCAAAGCCGCCGGGCGAAACGTGTGGATGGCGGCGATCAAACCGGCCAGGGCACTTTTTGCCGTGGCAACATTGCCCAGGGTATAACGCAGGTTCACGTAACGGGCGGTGATGCTCTCGATCTCCGCCGCCAGATCAGGCCGCCGGGACGTGGCGCGAGCGGCGAAATCCAGTGGCCCCTCGCTCGCCTTGCGCTGCACGCCGGCTGCGTTCGCCAGCCGACGGCGAAAGCGGTCGTAAGCCGCCTGGGCGGCTTCCTCGGAGGAACGCCGGCGCCAGGTTGGGAACCCTTGCAGGAGCCGCATCACCGCCGCGCCGAGGATCAGGATCGAAAACGTCCCCGCGATGGCCAGTGCCAC
The DNA here is from genome assembly GCA_964245965.1 of uncultured Chthoniobacterales bacterium. Taxonomy (GTDB): domain Bacteria; phylum Verrucomicrobiota; class Verrucomicrobiia; order Chthoniobacterales; family SZAS-18; genus CAWCJJ01. Next base: position 79,559 of record CAXTOP010000017.1, on the reverse strand, counting down.
ACCGGCTACCAGGGTGAGGTTCCCCAAGCCGGCGTTTTGCATGAAGGCAAACTGCACGTCGGGGTCGTACCCAATGACCATCAGGTTCCATTGCTGATCCACACTTTCCCAGAGCATCGCGGTGTTACGCCGGACCCAATGCACCCAGCCGATGGAATCGAGCCGTCCGAACCGGCCCGACGAGGGGTTCAGGTTGAAGCCGTTGTCGGCGAGCGTCGCGAAACTTTCCGCCCCCAGGTTCACCCGTCCCGGTGCCACCAAGCCCGTAGGGTCCACGCGTTGCCAGCCGCGTCCGCCGAGCCAGACCTCGCACCACGCGTGCGCGTCGGATTGCCTGATCGTGTAGTAGTCGTTCCAACTGTTCAGTTCTCCGCCCTGGTATCCGACCACGATGCGGGAAGGAAGACCGGCCGCCCGCATCAGCGAGCAAAACGCCGCGGCGTAGTGCTCGCAGAAGCCGCGTCTGGACTCGAACAGGAAATATTCCAGCGCCCTTCCATGCGGCAGTGAGCCCGGGGTGAGAGTGTAGCTGAATTCGTTGTCGCGGAAGAATGTTCCCGCCGCACGGATGACGGCGAGCGGCTCCGCGTCCGCCTTCAGCCATCCCCGCACCAGCGCCATGACCCGAGGGGTCACATCCGTTGGGACAGCGGTGTAGTATTTGCGCGTTTCTAGAGAGAGATCGAAGGGCGTCGGCTGCGCAGGCTCGGAGAAGACAGTGTAATTGACTTTGGACTGGAGCGGCTGGGCGCTGTTCACGAGCTGGTTATTCTCGGAGAACAGCGGTTTGATACTGCTCTCCGCCTGGATCCGGGTCGGCCGGTCGAGCGCGAAGAGCCAGCGTTCGCCCTGAGGAATCGCCGTGATCGCCTGCTCGATGCCGCTCTCGGAAGGCCCACGCGGCGGGACCAGCAAACAGCGCACGCTCCACCACAGACTCGCCGCCGTGCGAAGATTGAACTTCGGCGGCATCGCCGGGGAAGACCCCGGCCGCCAGGACATGTCTCCCTCGGATCTGGAGAGCACCACCCCACGCCAATAAAGCTCGGCAGGAGGGAGTTTTTCCCTGGATTTGATCCTGGCCCGGAAGGCCGTCTCGTCGGTTTGCGCCAGTGATTCGATGCTGCCCGGCTGCAAATGGTCGCTTATCCCGGTCGTGCCGTTGTTCCCGTTGGTCAGCCGGCGCATAAAACTGACTTGGACCCGCGGGAAGATGATAAACAGCAGCACGACCAGAGGTGCCGCCTGCAAAAGCAGCCCGAAGGCGAGCCGCATCACCGGCCAAAAGGCTCTGGGAGCCGGGCCGAGGTGAACGCGGATCAATGCCACCGTGTTGAGCAGGACGGCCACGAACAGGTAGAGGCAAAGCGCGAAGCTCTGGTCGTAAAACAACCCGCTCAACACCATGAAGTACCCGAGGAGCGCCACCACCGTGAAGTCCCGCGCATTGCGCAATTCGAGGACTTTCAGGGCGAGCAGCACGATCAAAAATGCCAGCAGACTGCCCGCGCTGGGTTGCACGCCGTAGAGCAGGGCGACCAGGCCCACCGAGGGCAGAAAGATCGCCGTCCGAACCACCATGGAGGGCAGGGCCCATTCCCGGCGCTCCGCGAGCAGACGCCAGACGGCGCACCCGAGGAAGATCAGCAGGATCGATCCGTTTACTTGTCCGGTGAGGGTGGCGGTGCAGAGGATCAGGCTGCCGAGCAGGAAGGGCAGAGCTTGATTGAACGGGTCGCGGCGGTTGCCGGCGTTCCAGGTGAACGGCAGCAGCTCGTGGCGGGCGCGGACGGAAGGTGGCGAGAGCGTGGGCAAGGGGATCAGAGCCGGAAGCGTTTCCGGGGCGTGGGGGCGGGGGGAGGAAAGGAGGTCGCGAGCATTTCCAGACAGCGTGAATAGTGTTGGGTGCCGCGGGAAGGCTCGGTAACAAAATCGCCGACCCGCAGGCCGTACGAATAGGCACCCTGCTCGGCGTCCACGACCCAGCGGCAGAGCTGCGACAACCGTGCCTCGACTCCGGGCAGGCAGGAAAGCTCGGCGTAGTCGAACCACAGGCGGCGGCTGCCGGCCCCGGTGAACTGCTTGATGAGCAGGGGCTGGCCCCGGGCGACCGCCCGCCAATCCACGTGCCGCTGACTTTCCCCTGGTCGATAGCCTCTCACCCCGGCGTAGTCATCGCCGCCCCGGCCGCTGCCGGCGTTGACCTCCTCAGTCACCGTGGCACCGCCCGGCAGGGGCAATGGCCCGGCGGGAACCGGATAAACGACGTACTCCGCGTCCGTGGACTGGTAGCGCCAACTGCGGAAAAATCCCAACGGATAAATGGTGGTGAGCGCAACGCGCTTCACCGGGTGGCGGCCACGGACGGACGTGACGAGCGGGAGTTCGACGCCCACCGAGCCCCGGGCCGCGAGGGCACCTGCCCGGGCATGCCGGGACTCACCAAACACGCTGCCGTTGGGCGCGACGGCCAGCGCGAGACGCCATCTCCCGGTGAGGTCCGAGATTTCCACCGGCACGCGGACATTTTCCCCGGCGAAAACCGACGCGATCCGTCCGATCCGCACGCTCAATCCGGCCAGGGCAAAATGGGCGTGGAAGGCGCTAACGACCACCAGGCTGCCAAGAAAGAACATCAACAGATAGGCCGCGCTATTGCTCTGGCTGACCGCCGCGTACCACATGGCCAGCAGCACGGCACCCAGGACGACCCAACTGCGGGTAGGCAGGATATAGATGGACCCCATGACCACAAGGCAGCCTCAACGCACCGGGACGGTTTCCAGGAGCCGCGCCGCGAGTAAGCGCCCGCCGGCTTCACCGCTGGCGGTGCCCGCCTCCAGACGGTGGGCCATGACCGGGATGCCAACGGCCTGGACATCCTCGGGCAACACCATCTCGCGACCCTGGGTGAGCGCCCACGCCTGCGCGGCGTGCAGCCACGCCAGCCCCGCCCGGGGTGACAGGCCGATGGCATGTTGCTGCCGGCTGGCGGCGAGCAGGTCTTGCAGGTAATCCAACAGCGCGGGTGCCACCTGCACCTGCCGGACCGCTTCCTGGATCTGCCGGAGTTGATCACCGCTCATCACCTCGGGCAGTACTTCCAGGAGTTCGCGCCGGCTCTGGCCGGTGAGCATCTCCCGCTCGCTGGAGCGGCTCGGAAAGCCCAGTTCCAGACGCATCAGGAACCGGTCCAGTTGGCTTTCCGGCAGCGGGAACGTCCCGATCTGCTGCCGGGGGTTCTGGGTGGCGATGACAAAAAAGGGTTGTGGCAAGCGGTGGCTCACGCCGTCCACCGACACCTGGTATTCCTCCATTGCTTCCAGGAGGGCGCTCTGGGTCTTGGGGGTGGCGCGATTGACCTCGTCGATGAGCACGACCGGGGCGAAGATCGGTCCCGGGTGGAAGACGAAGCGGCTGTGTTCGCGGTCGAAGATCGAGTTGCCGATGATGTCGGCCGGCAGCAAGTCGCTGGTGAACTGGATGCGCCGGAACATCAGCCCCAGAGAGCGGGCCATGGCCTGCGAAAGCGTGGTCTTGCCGACACCCGGGACATCTTCGATGAGCAGGTGCCCGCGCGCGAACAAGCACACCGTGGCCAGCCGGATCGCTTCTTCTTTTCCGACGATGATGTCGCCGAGTTGCTCGACGAGCCGGGTGATGGGATCTCTCACAAAGAAATAAATTTAGGTGAATTTACCCTTAGCTAAGCAGATGACATTCCCGGCCAGCGCGTGGAACGTACAATGGGGAAATTAACTGGCGGTTGGGAGCCGGCGACCGCTCGCTTCGATGAGGGATCGCAAGCGGGCGGTGCGCTCCGTGTAATCCGGGACCGACGTCAGTTCCCCGAGGGTGATGTGCATACGCTGGCTCCAATTGGAGTTGGCGGAGGTGCCCGGCACGTTGAAGCGCTCCTCGCGCGCCAAAACATCGGTGATCATGCAAATGACGATCCAACTGTTCGTCTTGAACAACGCTTCGAGTAACCGCTGGTGGGTCTCCGGATCAAGGTCACCGCTGCGGTGCTCCGGCGGGATCTGCGCGAAGTCGGCGAGTTCGTGCAGTTCGCGGCGCTCGTGCGCGGGAGCTTGCTGGTGGCGGTTCCAGAGCGCGCGCAGCGGTTCGTGGTCGTGCGTGCCGTAGGTCGCGACCGAGAGCCGGGCGTAGTCCTTTCCGGAGAGCAGGCCGCCCTTTTTCTTGTCGGGCTCCCAGATGGGGATCTTGAAGCCGGCGATGCCCAGCTTCGTCAGGTTCGGACGGACGTAATCCGGCACTACCCCCAAGTCCTCGCCGATCAGGCGGGTGTCACCGGCGGCTTCCAGGACCATGCGCAGGAATTCTTCGCCCTCGCGGCAGTTGGCCTCGCAGTTCTGCGGATTGTCGTCATGGCGCGGTTTGAACTCCGGCAGCCGGCCACCGGTCAGCGTGCTGGCTTCCTCCCGGGAGAGCGGCAGGAACTCGCCGTTGCGCTCCGGTCGCCAGGGAAAGCTGTAGATCCGGTAGAAACCCAGGATGTGGTCGATGCGGAAGAGGTGGAAGAGATCGTGTACCCCGGCCACGCGTTGCCGCCACCAGGCGAAGTTATCCTGCCTCAGCCGCGCCCAATTATAGACCGGGATTCCCCAGTTTTGGCCCCACTTCTGGGTGAAAGGATCATCCTTGAAGTAGGGCTCCGGGGGGGCGCCGCCCGACCATTCCTTTTCGAAGACGTCAGGAAAGCCGAAGAAATCCGCGCTGTAGTAGCTGACGCCCAGGGGAATGTCGCCCATCAGCGCGACGCCCTGCTGCTCGGCGTACTGTTTCAGGGTTTGCCACTGATCGTAAGCAACCCACTGCACGTACGCGAAGAAGAGCCGCTGCCGGGCGAAATGGTTGCGCTGTTCCTCGGGCTGTTGTTCCAGCCAGAGCTTGGCCTCGGAAAAAGTCTGTTGCCCGGCACCCCAACGGTCCCAGCACTCGGTGCCGCCGTTGGCATCCATGAGCGATCGGAACAAAGTGTAGCTCTCCAGCCAAGCGGCGTTCCGGGTCTGGAAAGCGGCGAAAGCTTGCGCCTTGAAGTCCGTGACCGGACGGGAGGCAAGGTGACGGCGCTCGAAACCCTCGAAGGCGCGTTCGAGCAGCCGGCGTTTGAGCGGTTTGACGATCGCGTACTGCACGTGCCCCTGGCGCAAGGCTTCGAGGTCCACTTCCGCCACCACGCTCCGGTAGTCGCTTTCGGTGAGATCTTCCGGGATTCCCGGCTTCAGTTCCAGGGTGGCCGGGTCCAGCGCCATGGAACTGATGGCGTTGTACGGGCTGTTGTCGCCGCCGGTTTCGTTGATGGGCAGCAGTTGCACCAGGCCGAAGCCCGCCTGCGCGGACCAATCGATGAACTGCCGCAGCAAGCCGGTGTCGCCGATGCCGAGGTCATTTTCGGCGCGCAGGGCGAAAGCCGGGATCAGCACTCCGGCGACACGGTGTTCAGGATCGAGGTCGAGAGGGGAGGACATGGCGAAGAAAGGGCGGAAATGAAATGAGGTGTCAGCCGGCGCTGCGTTCTTCCATCTTGGCGCGCATGGAAGCAAGGCATTCCGGACAGATGCCATGAGTAAAATCGGTGCCGGTGTGGACGTGGAGGTATTCCTCGATGCTGTGCCAGTAATCCTCGTCGTCGCGTACCCGCTTGCACCAGGCGCAGATGGGGATGAGTTCCTTGAGTTGCCGGACCTGGTCGAGGGTTTCCCGCAATTCCACCACCTGCTGAGCCATCATGCGTTCCAGCTTGACCACTCTTTCGCCGACCCGCAGGCGCGCGCGCAATTCGGTCAGGTCGCACGGTTTGACCACGTAATCGTCCGCGCCGGCTTCCAGACCCTCGGCAACTTCTTCCTTGTCCGCCTTGGCGGTGAGAAGGATCAGGTAAGTGTAAGGCCGATCTGCCGCGCTGCGAACACGCGAGCAGACTTCCGTGCCTTCCATGCCGGGCATGATCCAGTCGATCAAGGCAAGGGAAGGAGACTGGCTGCCCTCCAGGATCTGCAGGGCTTCGAGACCGTCGCTGGCGGGCACCACCTCGAACCCCCAGGAACTCAGATAGTGGGAAAGGAGACGCCGGGAATGGTCATCGTCTTCGGCGAGTAGGACACGTTGAACACTGGCAGGCATCAAAGGAGAAAATGCAGTAGGCGTAAACGGTGTTCGGACAATCCACCCTACATGATCCACCCTGCTTCGGCCGGAAAAAAGCGGGCGTAACAGATTTTGCGTTACCGCGTGGACGTTGAGCAACTTGCCCGCCCGACGGGGCACGATAGTAGCTTTCCGAACTGGGAAGCATGCGTGGCTCGATCGAAGCAAAAATCACTCTCGGTTTTCTCCTGGCCGCGATGCTGGTGCTCATCATGGGCTACGGTTTTTACCGTGGTGTGCGGGGATTTTGGGAGAGTGACGGCGGGGTCAAACACTCCGAACTGGTGGTTGGCCAGGCAGACGAGGTTCTTTCCACGCTGAAGGACGTCGAGACCTGCCAGCGTACGTTCTCGATGTCCGGTGAAGAACTGCCGCTCGCGTCCTACAAGAAAAGTGTTGCTCTTCTCCCGGATCTGCTGGAGCAGATGGCCGCGTCCGTCAAAGATGAGCCCGGGCAGCGAGCCAGGGTCGGTGAATTGGCGAAAGCGGTAAAAAGCAAGGTGGCCGTCACCGACCAGCGCATCGCCGAGCGCCGCCAGTTCGGCGTCGGGGCGCTGACGCCAAAATACCTCAACCATCAGGATTCGGAGACGATGGCGGAGGCCCGCAAGCTCAAGGACACGATCACGGCGGAGGAGCATCGCATCCTCAACGAGCAGGCCGCCCTGCGGCAAAAGCATTTTCGCACGGTGCTCTTTTCGTTCGGTGCCCTGGCCGCTGTGTTCCTTGTTTCCTTGGGGTCGGTGTACGGATTCGTGGTGCGGGACCTGCGCAGCCGGCATCGTATCGAGGCCGAACTCGCCGCTGCCCGCGACGTGGCGCTGGATTCCGCCCGCGCCAAGAGCGAGTTCCTGGCCAACATGAGCCACGAGATCCGCACGCCGATGAACGGGATCATCGGCATGTCGGGCCTCCTGATCGACAGCAAACTCAACGTCGAACAAAAAGAATTCGCCCTGACCGTGCAGACGTGCGCGGATTCACTGCTCACGATCATCAACGACATCCTGGATTTCTCCAAGATCGAAGCCGGCAAGCTGACCTTCGAGCTGCTGGACTTCCACGTGCGCCAGACGGTCGAGAGCACGATCGAGATCCTGGCCGAACGCGCCCAGACCAAAGGCCTGGAAATTATTTCCCTGGTGCATCCCAGCGTCCCGATGGAACTTCGCGGCGACGCCGGCCGGCTGCGCCAGGTGCTGCTCAACCTGCTGAGCAACGCGATCAAGTTCACCGAAGCAGGCGAGGTGGGACTCTACGTCCGGGCCGAGTCGATCAACGCCACCCACGCCGACCTGCTCTTCGAGGTGACGGACACCGGCATCGGCCTGAGCGAGGACGCCCAGAAGCGTATTTTCATGCCCTTCGCCCAGGCGGACGGTTCCACCACGCGCAAATACGGCGGAACCGGCCTGGGGCTGGCGATCTCGCGCGGCCTGGTGGAGCGGATGGACGGCCGCATCGGCGTCCGGAGCGAAACAGAGGGAGGAGCCACTTTCTGGTTCACGGCCCGGTTCGCACTTCAGGGCGCGGTGCAGGAGGCGGAACCGTTGCGCCGCCCGCCGGAAAAGTTGCGGGTGCTGATCGTGGACGACAACGCCGCCTGCCGCCATGCGCTGGGAGCGATGATGGACTCGTGGAGCATCCGCCACGACGAAGCCGTCGGCGGCCGCGAGGCGATCCAGGCGTTGCGCGGGGCGCACGCCGCCGGTGAACCTTTCCAGGTTGCCTTGCTGGACATGCAGATGCCCGCGATGAGCGGGTTCGCGGCCACGGAGGAAATCAAGCGCGACCTCACGATCGCCGGCACGCAGTTGATTATGATGCACACCGTGGGCCGGCGCGGCAGCAGCGCTTCCTGGGCCGAGGCGGGGATCAGCGGCTACGTAACCAAACCCGTCAAGCAATCGGCGCTCTACGACGCCATCGTCAACGCGGCACTGGCTTCGGTGCAATCACTGCCGCGCCTGGGCGCGGCCACGCAGAGGAACAAGCCCTTCAAAACCACGACGGAACTCAGCCGCTTGATGGCGCGGCCCATGACCGTGGCACCGCGGCTGTCGAGTTGCCGCGTGCTCGTCGCCGAGGACAACATGGTCAACCAGAAGGTCGCCCTGCGGCAGTTGCTCAACCTGGGCTTCCGCGCCGACGCCGTGGCCAACGGCCGCGAAGCGGTGGACGCCCTGTCGCGCATTCCCTACGGATTGATCTTCATGGATTGCCAGATGCCGGAGATGGACGGGTACGAAGCCACCAAAACCATCCGCACCCGGGCCGGGCAAGCGGGGAAAATCACCATCATCGCCATGACGGCGAACGCCCTCGAAGGCGACCGTGAGAGCTGTCTGGCGGCGGGGATGGACGATTATCTTTCCAAACCGGTGAAGCAGGACGATTTGGAAAAAATCCTGCGGCGCTGGCTGCCGCGAGAGACTTTCCCGCCGAGTGCGATCGAGTCGAAGTAGGCAGAGGGAGGATCGAGGAAGTAAGGAAGCTTCCCGGAGGCGAAGATTTCGACGTCCAGGGAGTTGGCTTTCGACGTTTTTGGAGTATGGCCCACGACTCTCAATCCGCCCCGCCCGCCCTGCGCACCTACGTCAACGACATGGTGACGCTCAACAAGCACATCCTCGAAGCCGTCGAGCACCAGATCGCAGACTCGCGCGTGGAAAAAGATTCACCCGCCGCCGACCTTCTCGGCAAGGTCAAGAGCACGCTGACGCGCCAGGTCGGTGAATTGGACGGACACGTCGTCCGTCTGGGCAGCGAGACGGGTGCCACCCTCAAGCAGGTCATCGGCGGGGTGGCCGGCAACATCGCCGGTCTGTACGACAAGGTCCGCAAGGACCCGGTATCGCGGATGCTGCGCGACGATTACACGGCGCTCAACATGGCGTCGATCAGCTACACGATGCTGCACACGACGGCGCTGGCTTTCCACGACGAACTGGTGGCCAAGACCGCGCTGACCCATCTCCAGGAGTTGACGCCCATCATCATGCGCTACAACGAAATCACCCCGCAGTTGGTGGTCGAAGAACTGACCGATGAAAACGATCCCGTGGATACGTCGGTGGTTGCGCTCGCGGTAAGCAACACGCAGGCAGCCTGGAAATAACGGCTGTAGATTCATTTTCTGGATTCAAGGCTGGAGCATCGCCACACTGGCGAGACTCCAGCCTTTTCTGCGCTTGGCACAAGCGCAGGAGACGCTGCCTCCCAAAAAATCACGCTCTCACAGCATTTGCTCCTCGTGCTGGTGAATGACCTCCAGGAACTGCGGCAGATATTTTTCCGCCTTCAGTTCGCCCACACCGCGGATCAACCTGCCGGCTTCCACGGTGTGAGGTTTATGACGGGCTAAAGCTTTGAGCGTTTCGTCAGGGAACACCACGTAGCGTGGCAGGTTACCCGCGTCCCGCGCGATCTGGTCCCGCTTGAGTTTCAAGGCGACGAACAGGCTGTTGTCCATCGGGCCGCTCGTGTCGTCTTCCACGCTGGTACGGCTTTGTTTACGGCTGCGTTCGGCCGACTTCTTTGTGGGATGGGAGATGACATCCCGCTCTGGCCAGGAGAGTTCACACGCCCCTTGCCCGCGCATCACCTTGTCGCCAATTGGAGTCAGCGTCATGGTCTGGTATTCCTTGCCGCTGAAGCTCACATGCCGCGATTGCAGCACCAGGCCGCTCGCCTGCAGCTCGCGGAACAGTTCGTTGAGGTAGCTGATGCCTTCCTCCCGCAGCAGCCCGTAGGTGGAAAGTTGGTCCAGATTGGCGTCGATCACCTCGCGGGAGCGGCTTCCCAGCAAAGTTTGGACGATGCGCCCCTTGCCGAAACGGCCCACCCAGCCGTCACCGTTGCGGTTGCTCATGCGTGCCACGCCGCTCAGCGCCTTGCGGACCAGCAGAAGCTCTTCGTCCGTGCCCTTCCGGCGGCCGTACTTGGCGTGGTCCGAGCAGATGTCGCAACTGCCGCACCGTTCCGGTTCGGGTTCGCCGAAGTAGCTGAGGATCGTTTGCTGCCGGCAGATGCGCGCGTAAACGAAATCCACCATCGATTTGAGCTTGGCCCGATCGCGCCGCTCCTTCTCACCTAGGGCGTTCCAGTCCAGTTCCAGTTCGTTGGGCTTGATCTTGGGGTGCGTCACCCGCGTGCCGCGGATGCGTGTTCCCGGCACGTCGAAGCGGTCGATGTAATCCGCGCGTCCGAGGATGCTGAGCGCCGCGCCCACGGCCATGTCGTTGCCCGCGCCGCCCTCTGTGTTCACGCGCTCGGCGAGGTCGCGGATCGGCAGCATGACCTCGCCTTCCAGGTTTGCCGCGCCGCGCAGCACGCTGTAAACTTCCTGGATTACCGCCCGGCTGGGATTGCTGCCCTCGATGAAGAATTCCTGCACCCGGGTATCCGCGAAGTTGAAGTACATCTCGCACACCGCCGGTTCACCGTCGCGGCCGGCGCGGCCCGCTTCCTGGTAGTAGGCTTCCAGACTGCCGGGCACCTCGAAGTGCGCGACGAAGCGGATGTCCGACCGGTCGATCCCCATGCCGAAGGCGTTGGTGGCCACGGCGACGTCGCTGTGCCGGTCGATGAAATGGTTCTGGGCAAATTCGCGTTCCGTGTCGCTCAGGCCTCCGTGGTACGCGATGGTCTTGACGCCCTGGGCCGCGAGGTTGGCCTGCACGGCCTCCACCCGTTTGCGGGTCGCGCAATAAACGATGCCCGTCTTGTGCTCTTCGATCAGCGCTTTGAGCCGTTCGTACTTTTCGTTCTCGGTGCCGACCTGGTGCACGCTTAGGCGCAGATTCGGCCGCGCGAAACCCGCGACAAACTCCCTCGGTTCCTCCAGGCCGAGCTGGACCAGGATGTCGCGCCGCACTTCGGGCGTGGCCGTGGCCGTGAACGCGCAAACCTGCGGGCGGCCCAGCTTTTCGAGCACCTCACCGAGCCGGAAGTAATCCGGACGGAAATCGTGCCCCCACTGCGAGATGCAGTGAGCCTCGTCCACGGCGAAGAACGAGATCGTCACCTGGCCGAGTGCCTCCAGAAAGGAGCGGCTGCGAAAACGTTCGGGCGCGATGTAAACCAGCTTGTACTCGCCCGCGGCCATCCGGCGGATGCGGTTCTGCTGCTCGGGCAAGGCCAGGGAACTATTAATGAGCGTCGCCGCGATGCCCTTTTTCTCCAGGGCATCGACCTGATCCTTCATCAACGCGATCAGGGGGCTGACGACCACGGTCACCCCTTTGAGGATCATGGCTGGCAGTTGGTAGCAAAGCGATTTTCCGCCGCCCGTGGGCATGACCACCAGGGAATCGTCGCCCTTGAGGATGGCGGAAATCACTTCCTCCTGCGCGTCCAGGAACTCGCGGAAGCCAAAATATTTCTCCAGGTAATCCTTGGGTGACTTCGGCATGGATGAGTACATCCAAGATACACCACCGCCGGGCCGGGTGGAAACGCCTTTTCCCGCTGCTGCTTGACAGGGGGTGCCGGGCACCGGAGAAAGGCCGCTCCTCATGGGTGCCGCCTTCCTCACTGCCGTCTTTTTCGCCTTGTCGTCGGTGTTTGCCGTGCAAGCCACCCGGTTGGTCGGCTTTCCGAACGCTAATTTCGTGCGTTTGTGGCTTTCGGCGGGATGCCTGGCTGCTTGGGCCTACGGGTACGGCCGGGGATTGCAGGGCGCGGGTTTGCCGTATTTCATCCTGAGCGGGGTCGCGGGCTTTGGCTTCGGGGATCTGGCTTACTTCGCGTCGTTGCCCTTGATCGGGTCGCGCTTGGCGTCTTTGATGGTGCAATGCTTGGCTGCGCCGCTCGCGGCGTTGATGGAATGGACGTGGCTGGGCACGAAGCTCGACGCTTTGGAGATGGTGTGCGGCGGGATGATCCTGGCGGGCGTCGGCCTGGCAATCGCACCTCAACGCGGCGAGGGTGCCGTCCCCGTTTCACCCGATCATGGACGCGGGTTGTTCTACGGCCTGCTGGCCGCCGTGGGGCAGGCGGGTGGGGCGGTTCTCAGCCGCAAGGCCTACGCGGTCGCGCATGCTGAGGGTCAGGCGATTGATGGGGGCACCGCGGCTTTTCAAAGGATCATCGGCGGATTGGTGGTGGTGTCCCTGGCGTATCCGGTCCTGCGCCGGATCGTTGGCCGTGGCTCCGATGCGCCGGGTTGGAGGTGGCGCGGGGCGTGGCCGTGGATCATCGGGAACTGCCTGGCGGGCGCGATCCTGGGCGTCAGTTGTTACCAGTGGGCGCTCGGCACCACGCCGAGCGCGGTCGTTTTGCCCATCGTGGCACTGACACCGCTGGTGGTTGTCCCCTTCGCCTATTTCATGGAAGGCGAGCGTCCGAGTGCCCGTTCGCTTCTAGGCGCGCTGCTGGCTGTCGGCGCAGCCGCAGCACTGGCGCGGCTGCGCTGAAGCAACTGAGTGGTGTTTACTTCCAGCGCCATTCGGGGCGCAGGTTGACGTTCTCGGCGTCCACGCCTTCGACGCCGGCGGACTTCAGGAGGTACAGGACTCCCTCCGGGCTCTCCATCGTCTCGCGCAGGCTGCGCGCGAAGAGCTCGATGTACTCCTTGTACGAATCCAGGGCCAACTTTCCCTGGGTCACATACGCGGCCAGGTGTTCGTCGTGGTGATCGATCAAAGCAAAGAGGGCCTCGCGCAGAGCGGCCCGCATCACCGGGTCCACCACGACCTTGAACGGACTGGCCCCGGGCCTCAGGGTGGTCGGTGTGGCCAGGATCGCCTCGGCGACAGGCATCAGGGCGTACTTCGAATCGGTATCCATAAATCTATAGAAATCGGCGGACGCGATGCTACACCATCGCTCGTCGGCGTCCACGGTTTTCTCCGCGGCGGGGCAGAGGCGTTCCCGCCGGGAAAAGTTTCCTTCTCGCGAGCGGTGCCGGGATGCTAGTTTCGCGCCGATGCACTTTTTATCCGCTCGTGCTGCGCTGACGCTGGCTGCCGCGTTCAGTTTGTTGCTGGCCCTGCCCGGTTGCGCCAAGAAGCCTACCAACCAGTTGATCATCGGCATGGAGTTGTCTTATCCGCCCTTCGAGATGACCGACGAGCAGAACCAGCCCAGCGGGATCAGCGTCGAACTCGCCCGCGCCCTGGCGGCTTCCCTGCACAAGGAACTGCTCATCCAGAACACCGAGTTCCGCGGACTGATCGTGGCGCTGAAGACCGGCAAAATCGATCTGGCTATTTCCTCGATGACCGCGACGGACGAACGCCGCGAATCCATCGACTTTTCCGATCCTTACATGCGCACCGGCATCTGCCTGCTCGTGGGTGCGAATTCCGACATCAAATCCATCGCCGACGTGGATCGGCCGAGCCGCAAGGTCGTCGTCCGCAGCGGCACGACCGGCTACACTTACGCGCAGCAGCACCTCAAGAACGCGGAGATCCTGCCCATCACGGAGCGGACGGCTTGCGTGCTGGAAGTGGTGCAAGGCAAGGCCGACGTGTTCATCTACGACCAGATGTCCGTTTTTCAGTTGAACCGCCAGAACCCGACCACCACCCGGGCGATCCTGGACCCTTTCCAGAAGGAGAGTTGGGCCATCGGCATCCGCAAAGGCAACGATGAACTGCGTCAACAGGTGAACGCCTTTCTGGCGGACTTCAAGGCGAAGAAGGGCTTGGAAGCTTTGGGCGACAAGTACATCAAGGCGGACAAGGAAACGTTCAAGGAAATGGGTTACCCATTTTCTTTTTGAGCGGTTCCGGAGACACGGCTTTCATCTATGCCCAGCGATCCAACCCAACGTTTCTCCAGCCGCGTCGCGGATTACATTAAATATCGTCCGAACTACCCGGCGGAACTAGTCGGTTTATTGCAGAGGGAGTGTGGGTTCCGCGCGGACTTGGTGGTAGCCGATTTGGGATCGGGCACGGGCATTCTCAGCGAGATCTGGCTGAAAAATGGCAACAAGGTTTTCGGAGTCGAGCCCAACGCCGACATGCGGGCGGCGGGTGAACGTCTGCTGGCTGGTTACCCCGGGTTCGTGAGCGTGGCCGCCACCGCCGAGGCGACGACGCTCGCCGCCGGGAGCATCGACTTCGTCACCGCCGGGCAGGCGTTTCACTGGTTCGACCGCGTGGCCGCGCGGCGGGAGTTCCAACGGGTTCTCAAACCCTCTGGCTGGGTGGTTCTGATTTGGAACGAACGCCGGTTGGATTCGACGGGGTTTCTACGTGATTACGAGGCACTACTGCAACGCTATGGCACCGATTATGCCGCCGTGCGCAGTCAGGATCTGGATCTGTCCAAGGCGCGCGCGTTTGCCGGCTCGGACGCGGTGAACCTGACCGTGTTGGATCATACCCAGCACCTCGATCTAAACGGTGTGAGGGGACGGCTGCTCTCGTCGTCCTACACGCCGGAAGCCGGCCATCCTTCCCATGCGCCGATGCTCGCTCGTCTGGTGGAAATTTTCGCCGCACACCAGGTGAACGGGCGAGTGGACTTTGAGTACGAGACGAAGGTGTACTACTTCCGGTTGCCAAGTTGAAAGATTGGCTCTGCCCCGAAAATTGTAGGGCGGGCGCTCCGCCTGCCATCTGGTCAGCTCGTGTCGGCAGGCGGAGCGCCCGCCCTACAATTTTTGGAAAGCTACGTCACAAGCCGACGTACTCGGCCGAGTAGCTGTCGAACTTGGCTGTTGAGCCCGACGCTGGCGTGCTCTTACAGTCATAGACCTTGTTACCGACCAACTGCTCGCTTTGGGTATCCCAGACCATGCAGCTCGCTTTGCCCTGGCTCTGGGGAGTGCGTTGCGTTTTTACCGCGATGTAGCGAACTTTGCGCCGCCGGATTTCTGCCCGGTGGGTCGCGTAGGCGCGCCGGGCGTTCGCTTCCGCGACCTGGCGCTGGCGCTCGTTAGCTTGGTGCTCGGCCACCGCATAGGTGATGCCGGCGGCCAGCAAGCCGACCCCCACACCGAGGGCAGCCGCCTGCCCGGGCCGCAGACCCGCCGCCGCACCGATAAGCCCGGCGGCAAGGCCGGAGCCGACGCCGACGGTGCCGGCGCTCTCTCCGGAGGTCATTCCCTGGCAGCCCGTGAAAAGCAAAGCAACTGAAACGGAGAGAGCGGAGAGTTTGGTGTGTAGGGTGTTCATGGTCGTGAGGAAATATGATGCTGGGCTATTTGTACCGGCTGGTGGGGTGATCAGACAAGCTCAATTATCTATCAAACAACCACCAAATTCGTGTCTTAGTTGCGCGGAACAAAGCGGATACCGTTCTTCTGGCAATATTCCCTGGCGGGCACAAACCCCCTTTCCGCCGCGGCCCGGTAGTAGTTCACGGCTTGTGCGCTGTTTGCGTTCAGGCCGCCGAGGCCGCCCCGCAAGCATTGGGCGTAGTAGAACATCGCCACGGCGTTGTCCTTGTCGGCGGCTTCCTTGAAGAGGGACACGCCCAGCTTCTCGTCCCTGGTCGTTCCCAACCCTTTCATATAGTATGCTCCCAGGATGGACTTGGCGTTGATGTTGCCCAAGTCGCTGGCGTGTTTCATGAGGCTGAACGCGCGCCGGGCATCCGGGGCGGTTCCGCGGCCATATTCGTAGGCCAAGCCTAACTTCTCGAGGGCGTGCGTGTCGTCCGGTTCCAAACCCAGGGCTTCGTTGAGGAGCCGGAATGAACGCTCGACGTTTCGCTCCACACCGCCTTTGCCCATCTCGTAGCATTCCGCCAGCTTGACCTTGGCTTTGACGTAGCCCTTGTCGCTGGCCATCTGGTACCAGTGTGCGGTTTGCGATGGGTCGAGGGGGACGCCGACGCCGGCGAAGTACATGTCGCCTAAGGCTTCCATCGCTTCGGGGCGTCCCTTTTCGACGGCGCGGCGGTACCAGTCCGCCGCCGCCTCGGGCTCGGTGGCTCGCAGATGATTGGCCAGAAAGAGCATGGCCAGATCGGACCCGATGCCGGCCGCGCGCTCCAGCGAGGCCCTGACTTGCTGAAAGCGCCGCTGCTCCGGCTCGGCCGCCAGCGGTTCGGCCTCCAGGGCGCTGATGTATGAGTCGATCCGTCCGAGTCCTTCGTCGGATTCCGGAAACTCCTCGGCGATACGCACGTAGGCGGCGAACGCTTCCGCTATTTGCCGGTTGTCCTGAAGCGCGCGCGCCCTGGAAAGCGCCACGGCCAGACGATCCTCCGAGACAGGGGGAGCTGCTGTCGCCATCGGAGTAGGTGCGGGGGTGGGGGGCGGCGTGGGCGTTGAGGTGGGTTCGGGCGTCGGCGAAGGGGTCGGCGTGGGCCTAGGGGTGGGCGTGGAAACGACTTGGGGGGGCGGCGTCGCAGGCAGAGGTGAAAAATTCGGGTGAACTGCCATTACTGCCACCTTTTTGTGAGATTGCCAGCCGATGTATGCCATGCTCCCCACCCCCAACAGCAACACCAGGGAGGCGGCGACGATGGCAAACCGCTGGTTTGTTCCCGACTGCCTGATGGGCGGTGGAAGTGGTGCGGGCGAAGCTGCCGTGAGCGCGGCATTGGTGATGGTGGCAGGAAGGTGTGTCACCCGGGTGCTTTCCGGCGCTCCTGCCGAGTGGAAAGAGGGACTCGCCTGCCGGTGGTCGATCGTGGCAGCCAAGCGGCCGACAAATTCATCGGCACGCTGATCGGCTCCGGATCGTGTCAGCAACTGTTCGCGCAACACCTCGTTGCCCGCTTCGTTGATCGTGGGAAGAGGGCTGTAGCGCCTGGTGGATTGAAGCTGGGACACGTTGCCCCCGAGAAGTTCGTACGCCAGCAAGGCCAACTGTTTAGCGCCGCCGGGTGAACCGTCCTGGGTGGGAACCATCGTCTGCTGACCCGTCCAGGTGGCGTGACCGCCGGCCTCGGCGCGGAGCCGGAAGGGAAAAACCTTGGGCTGGCACGCCGGCCACTCCACCAACGTCGAGGACAACAACGCCGTCTGGGTGTCCGGATCGGCGACCGCCTCGTACGAGAGGAGCACCCGGCCCGGTTCGAAGTCTGTGCCGTCCGCGCCGGAAGCGTGCAGGGTGTCAGAGGCGGCCGCCATGGGCTTCAGCACCCGGACGACCTCGGCGATGGACAAGACCGGCCGGTGGCGGAGCACATCCAGCAGGGGAAAACCGTTCACCCATTCGTACGTCAGGAAGGTATGAGTGTCGCCGCGTACCAGGGTGAAGAGCCGCAGCAAGGAGGGGTGCGAAACACCCTGAGCCATGCCGAACTTCTGCTGCGTCCGCTCGTAGGCGGCAGCGTCCGGCAACAGTGCGGGCGCGAGAATCCGGAGCGCCACCGTGGAGACGGTCTCCAGTTCGGTGGCCTGGTATAAGATGCCTTGTTCGTCTTCCGAGACCCGCCGCATCAGTTGGTAGCGGCCTTCCAACACCATGCCAGGCTCCAGCCGGGGCGGCACCGAGCCGGGACCACCCGACGTAAGTGCGCTTTCGCCTGGTGCGGCAGGAGGCGCTCCGGTGAGGGACGAAATCGCTTGTTCAATCTCGCGCCGCAGGTCCGTCGGAGTCTGGGGGCGGTCGGATGAATCCTTTTCCAACATCCGTTCGAGCACGTGCCGGACAGCGGGGGGCACCCCCGGCAGGCGTTCGAAAGGTGGCCGCTGCGTCAACTGCTGGCTCATGACCTCGACCATCGACCCGGAGAAAGGCGGTCGCCCGGCCAGCATGTACCACAGGGTGACTCCCAGGCTGTAGATGTCCGAGCGAGCGTCGAGGTCTTTCTCCGACAACTGCTCGGGGCTGGCGAAGTGCGGGGTGCCCACGAAGCCGGCCACGGTGATGGTCCCCGAGGCATCCAGGCCATCGGTGCGCGTCAGCTTGGCGAGGCCGAAATCGATCACCTTGACGTGCAGATCGTCGTCATCGCTGCCGAGGCCTTCTTCCTCCTCACGCGCCAGCATGAGGTTGGCGGGCTTGATGTCGCGATGCACCAGCCCCAGCCGCGCGGCCGCCCGCAACGCGCGGGCAACCTGCAGGGTGATTTTCAGCGCGGTGAGCGGAGGAAGGGGACCGCGGCGTTTGACGAAGGACTCGAGCGTTTCTCCGTCGATGTATTCCATCGCGTAGAAATAATTGCCGTCCGCTTCACCCAGGTGAAAGACGCTGGCGACGTTGGGGTGGCTCAAGCCCGCCGCGGCCCGCGCCTCGCGCAGAAAGCGTTGGCCGGCCATCTCGCTGTTGAGGTAGGTCGCGTTGATGACCTTCAAAGCGACGTGGCAGCGCAGGCTGGTGTCGAAAGCCTTGTAGGTCACGCCCATCGCGCCCCGCCCGAGTTCGCACAGGGACCCGTCCGGATTTTTTAGAACCTGGTAGTGCTGAAAGGTTTCCGTGCTCGGCATCGTGGCGGCAGACCAGCTCGGCAAGCTGACCCACCGCGCAGAGTATCCCAACCAGGGAATAAACCGCAAACAGCAATTCGCGCGGGTGGTGTCAGTCCGGATGATCGATATCGCTTCCCAAACTTGAATCTGTCCCTTCTTTGTTTGTCATTCCTAAAAACTTATAAACAATGACGTCCTTATTTCTTTTCTGTCGTCCTGAGCGGAGCGAGTTCGCGAGCGTAGTCGAAGGACCTTCCGGCTGGCGGCAGCCGAACCTTTGGTCAGGTTGCCACGTGCCTCCGGCGGCGGAAGGTCCTTCGATTACGCTCGCGGACTCGCTCCGCTCAGGACGACAACCCGAGGAGCCACGTCTCAGATGGACTCGGAGAAATGAAATTGCTACGCTGCCGCAAGCCCGCTGGCTCCCGGCTGCGGCTCCCTGATCCGGCGCAAGGCGGCGCAGAGGCAGCCGCCGAAGATGATCACGATCCCGGAAAGATAGGTCCAAAGCATCAACGCGATCACGCCGCCGAAGGTGCCGTACACCACGTTGAAGTTGGTGATGTGGGTGGAGTAGAACACGAAAAGCTGCTGGAGCACCTGCAAGAGCGCCGTCACCGTGAGCGCGGGAATCCACACGTTGCCGAAGGTGACGTTGCTGCGGCGGCGCGGCGCGAGCTTGTAAAAGAGCATAAAACCCACGAACAGAGCAACCACCGGGATCAGCACGCCGGCGAGGTTGAACAAGGCGGGGGTCAGCACCGGATCGACGATCACGTAGCCTTGCACGGTTTTGAGGATCGCCGGGACCACGACTCCCACCAGGAGCATCGCCGCGACGATCCCCAGCATCATCAGGTTCTTGAGCGGGAGCTTCCACCAGTTCGGCGATTCCTCGCCCCAGGCTTTGTTGATCGCGCCGACGAGCGCCTGGAAGAACCCCAGCGCGCTCCACAACAACCCGACGAAGGCCACCACCCCGATGCTGCCGCGGGCCTTGATGGCGTCCTCGATGGTTTTGCGGATGGTGTCGCGGTCCGTCGCGCTGACCGGGATGTAGGCCTCGACTTTGGCCACCGTCCAGCTGAAAGCCTGCTGCTGCGCCTTTTCCCGGCCGACAAACCGGGTCGCCACGTCCGTACCCAGCGTCACCAGCACCAACAGGAGCGGGAAGAGCGCGAAAAACGCGTAGTACGCGAACGACGCCGACCAGAGAGTGCCGTCGATGGTGAGGAAGTTCTCCGCAGCCGTTTTCACCCACTTCCACAGCACCGCGCCGCTGCCGATGCGCGGCTCGCGGGCAAGTAGTTGAGGCGGCGGAGGAGGGGACTCTCCTGGTCCGGTCTGAGCGGGCGGGAGAGGGGTGGAAAGAGGCTCGGGCATAAATCTAGTTCACTTTTCTTTGCAACCGGGCACCCGGCGCATGTATGAGAGGATGTACAAAGCACCTTAGGGCATCTTATAAGGTAGCCGAGGCATAGGTAGATTCTCTGTTTTGTTGAAGTCGGCGCAAAAATACCTTGGCAACATCGAATTGAGAACCATATCCATTCCCGTTTATGACACCCGAGCACACCCCAGCCACTTCTGCCAACCGTCCAACCGTGCGGGTGGCGCTCATCGGGATCGGCAACTGCGCTTCCTCACTGGTCCAGGGCATTGAATTTTACCGCGCCGCCGCTCCGGGCGAGACGGTTCCCGGATTGATGCATGTGGACCTGGGCGGCTACGAGCCCAGGGACATCGTGTTCTCGGCTGCCTTCGACATCGCGGAGGGCAAGGTGGGCCGCGATCTGTCGGAGGCCGTCTTCGCGGCTCCGAACAACACCATCCGGTTCTCCGGGGTTCCTCCGCTGGACGTGCCCGTGCAGCGCGGCCAGACGCTGGACGGCCTGGGCAAATACCTTCGCGATATGATCCAGGAAGCTCCGGGTGACGCCGTGGACGTGGCCGCAGTGCTGCGCGAGACGAAGACCGACGTGCTGGTGTCCTACCTGCCCGTCGGCAGCGAGGCCGCGACGCGCTGGTACGCCGAGCGGGCGCTGGAGGCGGGCTGCGGCTTCGTCAATTGCGTGCCGGTGTTTATCGCTTCACAGAAGGCCTGGCGCGCCCGTTTCGCGGAACGTGGGCTGCCGATCATCGGCGACGACATCAAGAGCCAGGTGGGTGCGACGATCGTCCACCGCGTGCTGACCAACCTTTTCCGGGAACGCGGGGTGCGGCTGGATCGTACCTACCAGCTCAACTTCGGCGGCAACACGGATTTCCTCAACATGCTGGAACGCGAGCGGCTGGAGTCGAAGAAAATTTCCAAGACCAACGCCGTAACCAGCCAGTTGGACGTGCCGCTATCCAATTACAACGCGCATGTCGGCCCGAGCGATCACGTCCCCTGGCTGGAAGACCGCAAGTTTTGCCACATCCGGATGGAGGGTACGACCTTCGGCAACGTGCCGCTCCTGTGTGAAGTGAAACTGGAAGTCTGGGATTCGCCCAACTCCGCCGGCGTCGTCATCGACGCGATCCGTTGCGCCAAGCTCGCGCTGGATCGCGGGATCGGCGGCGCCTTGATCGCGCCTTCGAGCTACTTCATGAAGTCGCCGCCGCAACAATTTACCGACGCCGAGGCGCACGAACGCACCGAGGCCTTCATCCGCGGCGAGGAATGACGATCCAGGCCGAAGTCGAACAACTCGGTCCCTGGTTCCACAACCTCCACCTGCTTGGTGGAGTGCAGACCGCCGCGGATCACCCGCTCATCTGGGGAGATTTTCCGTCGAACAAGTGGGCGATCGTCGCGGGCGACATCCCGGCGGATCTGCGCGGCTGGAAGGTGCTCGACATCGGCTGCAACGCCGGCTTCTACACGTTCGAACTCGCGCGCCGTGGAGCGCACGTCTTGGGGATCGACGTTAGCGAACATTATCTCGCGCAGGCCCGTTGGGCCGCGAGGCAGTTTGCTCTGGAAGACCGGGTCGAGTTCCGCCGGATGCAGGTGTACGACCTAGCCGGTCTGGACGAGACGTTCGACCTCGTGTGGTTCATGGGGGTATTTTATCATCTGCGCTACCCGATGCTCGGGCTGGACATCGTTTGTCAGAAGGCGAAAAAGCTCTTGGTGTTCCAGACTTTGACGCTGCCGGGTGTCGAGATGACCGAAGCTCCCGCCGACATGGAACTCCTCGAAAGGAACGTGATGCGGGAACACGGCTGGCCCAAGCTGGCCTTTATCGAAAACAAGCTCGCCAACGATCCGACGAACTGGTGGACCCCCAACGCTGCCGGTGTGGAAGCCATGCTGCGGTCAGCGGGGATGAAGATTACCCAGCGCCGGGACCACGAAATCTACGTCTGCGCGCCCGACGCGGCGCATCCCTCGTGCGTAAGCACCTGGAACGCCGCGGAGTTTGCCTCGGCCACCGGCCTCACGCGCACGGTGTGAGCATCCGAATACCCTTTTTTGCTCCATGATCGAAGCCGTCAAATTTTGGAACGAGCCGAACAACCTTTCGCACTGGGACTTCAAGATCGACGCGGGTTGGAAAGATTTTTCCCGCATGATCTCGCTAGCCGCCGAGGCAGTCCGGGCCGTGCGGCCCGCCCTGCCGCTGGTCCTGGGCGGTATTTCGCCGATCGACCCAACCTTTCTTCAACTCCTGAAAGAAGAAGGCGTGCTGGCCCGGTTGGACGCGGTGGCCGTCCACGGTTTCCCTTTGGACTGGAACCATTGGCAGATCGACGACTGGCCGGCCAAGCTGGCTGAAGTCCGGAGGGTGACCGATCTGCCGATCTGGGTTACCGAGGTGGGCGTGTCCAGTTTTGGAGCCGAAGAGGTTCAGGTTTTCGGGTTGCGCCGGACGGGTGAATTGCTTCTAAGACATCCCGACGTGCAACGAGTCTTCTGGTACAGCCTCCTGGATTTGCCTCCCGCCTGGGAGGCGACCACGCGGCACAAGGAGAGCGAGGGCAGCAGTTACTACCGTCATTTCTACATGGGCCTGATCCGGGCGGACGGGACGCCCAAGCTGGCGTTGGAATCCTTCGATCCTGCTTTCGGCCTCTGCCAGTGGTTCCACTTCGAGGATCACCGCCTGGACTTCGCCATCAAATGGATGCACCGCTTGGGGATAAGGAAGTTGCGCACCGGGATCAGTTGGGCCGACTGGCACCGGCCCGACGCAAAAGCGTGGTTCGACAAACAGATGGCCGCACTTGAATCCTTCGATACCACCGTGACGCTGTGTTACACGCCGCCATCCCGGGGCAAGGTGGAGCATTACACCAGCCCGCCGGTTGAGGTCGCGGAGTTCGCCGACTTCGCCGCAGAGATTGTTTCCCGCTACGCTTGACCTCAGTGCGCGCGACAGCTTCCACCCTGACGGTCGATGAGCGCAAAAATTTGTTTGGTCGTCATCTTCAACCACCGCTACGACCGCAACCTGCCGTTCCTGCGCGAACGCTACCAAGGGGTGTTTTCGCACGTGCGTTTTCTGGTGCCCTTCTACCGAGGTGCGGACGCCGACGTCATCCCGGTCGCGGCCAGCTCCGCGACTTTTCAGGGCTACATCGCCCAGGGTTGGCGGTCCTTCGCCGGTGAGAAATTTACTCACTACGTGTTCGTGGCGGATGATATGGTGCTCAACCCAGGCCTCAACGAGGACAACCTCTTGGTCAGCCTCAGTTTGGGCAAGGACGACGCCTACATCCAGGAACTGCGGCCACTCACCAAATTAACTTTCCACTGGCCGTTCCTGCACAGAACCTTGCAGGCGCTTCAACCGACGAGCTTCGTCAACGCTGCTCCAGAGTTGCCCAGCCGCGAGGAAGCCATCGAACGGCTGGCAGCGCACGGCGTGCGGATCACCTCGTTCGGCTGGAGGACGTTACGGTTCGGTCAGGGCAGTTGGTGGTGGAAGCTGCGGGCGCTGCTGGCGGGAACCCTGTTTCTTTACGGGACCAAAGGGGTGCGGCAGGTCACGTATCCGCTGGCGATGAGCTACTCGGATTTCTTTGTGGTACCGGCAGCGGCGATGGCGGAGTTCGCGCATCTGTGCGGGGTGTTTACGGCGATGGGAGTATTCGTCGAGTGCGCGATTCCTACGGCGTTGGCTTTCGCCTCAAGGAGCATCCATCTGGAAGGTAGCAGCCAGGGGCGTGGCAAGGAAATCTTCGATCTGGACGAATTAGCCGCCTTCGAGGAGCAGTACCATCATCATTTGCCGACCCTCCTAGCAGACTTCCCGGCAGACACGCTCTACATCCATCCCGTTAAGCTGTCCCGGTGGCAGTTGGAAGGTGAACGGTCGCCGCATCAGCACTGAGCGAACTACCTGGGAGGGACCAGATCCATCGGATCCGTGGTCCAAAAGCAAGGTTCATCCACCGTGGCGGACCCGACGGAGCGGGTCCCTCCCAGAGTTCTACACATCAGGCGGAATGAGCAAGAGCCTCCCGCAGATCGTCGACAAAAAGATCCACGTCCCGCTCGGTCGAATCCCACGAGCACATCAAACGGGCCGCGCCGCCCGGACCCACGTCGTTGTAGAAACGCCAGCCGCGCGCCAGCACCGCGTCGGCGGCAAGGGTGGGCAGGTCGGCGAACACCGCGTTGGCCTGCCGCGGATGGGCCAGCCGCACGCCGGGCAGGTTCGCCAGTTCACCCGCGAGATAAATCGCCACCTTGTTGGCGCGCGTGGCGTTGCGCCGCCAGACGTCGTTTTCCAGCATCCCGACCCACTGCGCAGAAAGGTAGCGCATCTTGGAAGCCAACTGGCCGCTTTGCTTGCAGCGCCGCTTGAAGTTGTCGGCGTGTTTGCGGTTGAAGAACACGACCGCCTCGCCGGTGGCCGCGCCGTTCTTGGTGCCACCCAGACACAGAACGTCCACGCCCGCACGCCACGTCATCTCGGCCGGGGAACAATCCAGGCTGACGACGGCGTTGGCGAAGCGGGCGCCGTCCATGTGGGTGAACAGCTTCAGCTCCCGCGCTAGCGCGGTCAGCGTGTGCAATTCGTCGAGCGAGTACACGGTGCCCAGTTCGGTGGATTGCGTCAGGCTCAGCGCGCGGGGTTGTGGGGAATGGAAATCATGCCGCTGGTGGTGCGCTGCCCGGACAGCGTCGGGCGTCAGCTTGCCCTCGGGGCTCGGGGCGGTCAACAGACTGACGCCGTGCATGAAAAAACCGGGCGCGCCGCACTCGTCGGTCTTAATGTGAGAATGCTCGTGGCACACCACCCCGTGGAAGGATTCGCACAGGCTCCAGAGCGCCAGGCAGTTCGCGGCTGTGCCGTTAAAGACGAAAAACACTTCGCAGTCCGTCTCGAACATGTCCCGGAAGAGCCCTTCGGCGCGGCGGGTCCAGGGATCGTCACCGTAGCCGGGTGCGTGGTCCTGGTTGGCTTCAACGAGTGCCGCGAGAACTTCCGGGCAGATGCCGGCGTTGTTGTCGCTGGCGAAGTGGCGGGGAGCAACCTGTGAGGTCATCAACGCAATATCGCTTTCCCAGCCCGTTTGAAAACCTGATAAAGCACGATTTTCTCCCGCTATGGCCCGGGGGCAGGCACGATTTACTCTCATGCAAACCCGCCATCTCGGCACTTCCGGCCTCACCACCTCCGCCCTCGGCCTCGGCTGCATGGGCATGAGCGACTTCTACGGTGCCACCGACGAACAGGAGTCCATCGCCACGATCCACCGCGCCGTGGACCAGGGGGTCACCTTTCTCGACACCGCCGACATGTACGGCGTGGGCCGCAACGAAGAACTGATCGGACGGGCCATCAAGGACATCCGTGCGCAAGTCTGCGTGGCGACCAAGTTCGGCAACGTGCGCGCGGCGGACGGGGCCTATATCCGGGTCGATGGATCACCGTCTTACGTGCGCTCCGCGTGCGAGGCGAGCCTGCGCCGGTTGGGGATCGAGACCATCGACCTGTATTACCAACACCGCGTGGACCCGAACACGCCCATTGAGGAGACCGTCGCCACGATGGCCGAGTTGGTCAAGGAGGGCAAGGTGCGTTACCTCGGGTTATCCGAGGCCGCTCCGGCGACGATCCGCCGCGCGCACGCGGTGCATCCCATCGCGGCGTTGCAGACGGAATTCTCCTTGTGGAGCCGCGACCCGGAAGACGAGATCCTCCCGACCGTACGCGAGCTGGGCATCGGCTTTGTGCCTTACAGCCCGCTGGGCCGCGGGTTTCTGACCGGGCAGATCAAGAACGTGGAAGACCTCGCCTCGAACGATTGGCGACGAACCAATCCTCGGTTCCAGGGAGAAAATTTCCAGAAGAACCTCGATCTGGTTGGCAGGATCGGTGAGATCGCCTCCAAGAAGGGCTGCCAGCCCTCGCAGCTAGCCCTGTCTTGGGTGCTGGCCCAGGGCGAGGACATCGTTCCGATCCCCGGCACCAAGCGCCGGACCTATCTGGACGAGAATATCGGCGCGATGGAAGTGCATTTGAGTGAAGAGGATTTGGCGACCATCGACCAGGTTTTGCCGCATGGAACGGTGTCAGGGACGCGCTATGCCGAGGCGCAGATGAAGAATGTGAATCGTTGAAAACCCGCCGCTACGCGCGGACGACTTTGCGCGTGAGGTAACCCAATAGTTCCGGACGCCAGCGCGCTGCCTCCAGCACCCATCCGGCCAGACGCGGGTGGAGCGCGGCGGCGCGCGCCAAACGATTTACCCACAATCGGCCACGGTACATGCCCCGGTGGGCACGACGGTACTCCCCGGCAGCCTGCGCGTTAGTATCTCCACCGAGTACGGCCCGGCTGATGGCCTCTGCCGCGAGTTCTCCCGAACGCAAGGCGTAGAAAATTCCCTCCCCCGTGAAAGGCTCGACCACCCGGGCGGAGTCTCCGACCAGGAAAGTGCCACCGTCCGCCACCCGTGCCGCCGGGCGGCGATCCAAAGGAGCGATGGTGCGCCAGGTTTGACCGGCCGGCAGATCGAACTGGGTACGGGCCCAACTTTTTAGGGCGTCCAGGGTATGAGGCGGTCCCGTCAAAGAGATATTCAATTCGCCTCCGCCCACGGGAGCAAGTCCGCCGTAACCTTCCGGGAACCAGCGCATCTGTACCTGGCTGACGAACTCTGGCGGGCAGGGGACATGCGCCTGCAAGCCCACCCGATTGAGTGATCCACCTCCCCGGGCGGGACGCACTTCCGGCAGCATGCCCAACAAACGCGCGGCAATCGAGTTGCGCCCGTCAGCGGCAACCAGGAAGCGGCTGGTGAAAACCGTACCCGGTTCTCCGGGGGTTTGTCCTTGAGCCGTGTCCACCCTGAAGCCGCCTCCTTGGTCGAGTCTCTGGATCGCAGACACCGCGGTTGCCTGCCTCACCGTTGCACCCCGAGTAGCGGCGTTTTCCAGCAGCACGGTGTCCAGCGCGCTGCGCTTCACGGCGATCTCGTTGCGCTTCATTTCAGGAAAGGGAAGAGAGACCCGCCGGCCCCGCGCGCTGATGAACTCCACGGACTGGAGGGTGGCGTGTGGCAGTTGTCTGACCGCTGCATCGACGCCCAGACGTTCCAGTACGGGCCAGCAGTCCGGGTTCAGGCAATCGCCGCACACCTTGTCGCGCGGGAAGACCGCCCGCTCGAGCACCAGGGTGCTCGCTCCGGCCGCCGCGCAGAACGCCGCGCAACTCGCCCCCGCCGGACCCCCTCCGACGATGATCACATCGAAGTGAGTCGCCACCTTCAAAATAGTCCCTCCGGCCAATTGGTTTGTCCGAACAACTCGCGGAACCGCAAGGCGGCGCGCGGCGCATAGTTCGAGGCGTTGTTGTTGTAAACAACATGGACCTCCTGCGCATCCTGGGCCAGCTTGCTCACCCGAGCCGCGACCTCGCGCAATTCAGCATCGGAGTAGTCGTAGTTGAAGCGTTCGGCCACGGTCTTGCCGCTCAGAAAGCCGTGCGTGTTGCGCCCGTGCAGACGCAGGTAAGCGAGGTCCGGTTGGGTGATCGGGTCGAGATCGGAAGGCATCAGCACCGGCGCGTCGCCGGACGGGGCATCCAGGCACACGAAGATCAGGCCGCGTTCCCGGAAAAACCCAAAGGTTTGTGCCGCACATCCGGTATCGACCCAGTCACGGTGCCGTAGTTCCACCGCCACCTTGCGCGGTGCGAGCAATTGCAAAAGGCCGTCGAGTTCTGTGAGCTGGTGGTTGCGCGGCGAGAAGCTGGGGGAGAGTTGGAGCAGGAGCGCGCCCAGCTTGCCAGTTTCCTCCAAAGGAGCAATTTCTTGCAGGAAGCGCTGGGCAACCGCAGTTTCCAAGTCTGGAGTCAGACGCACTTTGCCGGTAGGCGTAAGTTCCACGCCGTCGCGCAGGTCGGCCGGCAACGATTCGGCGGGCGCGGCGTGGCGGGAGAGGAGACGGTGCAATTTAATGTCGAAGATGAATTCTGCGTGCGTTTGCCGGCTCCACTTGGCGGTCAAGGCGCGTGAGGGCAGAGCGTAAAAGCTGGAGTTGACCTCCACGAGGTCGAAGCGGTCAGCATAGTATTCCAGGCGCCGACCGGCGGCGAGTCCCTTCGGATACCAGTCGCGGACGAACTCCGGGTCCGACCAACTGGCCGTGCCGATACGGATTTTGCCTGCCATACCGTTCTTAAACGCTCCACGCTGGCCGATGGCTGCCAGGAGTGACATCATCCATGGCTAGCATTTCTGGGATTCAGGGGGTTAATCCTCTTCGATGGCGTCTGGCAGCTCGTTGCTGGCAGTCCCGTCCGTCCGCGGCGGAAAGTGCCGGGCGAGCTGCCGTCCGATCTCGCCGATGGCTTGGACGATGGCCTCGGTAAACTGTCCTTCTTTGAGAAGGGGGCGCATGGTGGTGCCGACCACCGTTTGCCAGAACTCGTCGCCGCCACAACGTTCGTGGATTCCCTGGTCGCCGACCACCGCGTAGCGTTGGGCCTCCGGCGCGAAGAAAATCAGGATACCGCTGCGCTCGACCGTTTTTTCCATGCCGAGCTTCAGGAAACGCTCACGTGCCGTGGGTAGTGCATCGGTGAGCACCTTGTGACTGACGAAGACCCGCAACTGCCCGCTGGTGCGTTTCTCCGCGTCGGCGATCGCGGCCGTGATGCGTTGGTGATCCAGAGCCGCGACAAAGTGTTTGGTCTTCATGGGTTGAACGGGGAAAGAACGAATGAGTGGGGCCAACTGCCAACCCTACCAATCTCCGCTGGCACCCCCGCCGCCGCTGTCGCCGCCGCCACTGGAAATGAACCCGCCCCCATCCGAAGAGCCGCCGGAGTCGCCGCCCCCGCCAAAACCACCTCCACCGCCGAGGCCGCCTCCCAGGCCTCCGCCCAATCCTCCCCAGAAGACGGGTCCTCCGCCGGTGTACATTGCGCCGCCTCTCCCACCTGCCCGACGGCGGAACGATGAAAAAACGAAGTACGCGACGATGAGCAAGAAGAACAAAGTCCCAAAACTGATGCCTCCCGCGTTGTTCCCGGCATTTTGATGCTCACGCTCGTATTTGGTGGTGCCGGTACCTTTGTACTCGTTCTTGGAGGCTTGGATCATCGAGTCAACCCCGACCGTCATGGCACCATCGAAATCGTTTGCCTTAAGGTAAGGACGCATCTCCTCGACGAGGATGCGGTGCACCGTGGCATCGGGCAGTGCCCCTTCCAAGCCGTAGCCGGTTTGGATATGGGTCTTATGATCTTCGACAAAAATGAACAGGACCGCGCCGTTGTTCTTGTCTTTCTGGCCGAAGTCCCAGGTGCGGAACACTCGCTGGCAATAATCTTCGATGGAAGAATCCGAGAGCATCTTCGGATAAATGACCGCGACGATCTGGTTGGACGTTTGCTTTTCCAGATCCTCCAACTCGCGGTTGAGCCGCTCGGCGGTCTCGGGCTTCACGGTCAACGCATAATCGTTGAAGTAACGCGTCGGCTTGGCGGGGATCTTCTCCTCCGCCCGGACGCGGCCAGCCAAAAGAACCAGTGCCAGGAGCCCCAGCACCAGTGTCCTGAGCGGCGAGGTGCGAACAAAGATCGTCATGTTGGCAAACATCAGCGCGGTGGGTCGGGCCGACAAGGGCCGGCCTGGAGCAATTGCGCGGTCTGGCAAGCCGCGTCGATCTTTACCGTTAACGCGCGGGGGCCGGGGTTGCGGCACCGCCGAAGTTCACGGTCGGGGGCACGTCGGAACCCTCGCGGGCGTGGAAAGGAGGCTTGTCCTTGAAGCCCAGGATATTGGCGATCAACACCGTCGGAAAGGTCTGGCGGGCGTTGTTGTAGCCGAGCGTGGAGTCATTGAAGTCCTTGCGGGCGACGGCAATGCGGTTCTCGGTGCCTTCCAACTGCGCCTGCAAGGTGCTGAAGTTGCCCGTGGCCTTCAACTCGGGATATTTCTCCACGCTGACCAGCAAACGGGAGAGCGCGCCGCCGAGCTGTTCCTGCGCCTGGCTGTACTTCTGGAGGTCAGCCGGGTTGTCGGGTGCGTGGTTGGGGTCCATCTTGATCTCGGGCCGGGTCGCGTTGGCGCGGGCGTTGATCACGTCCGTGAGCGTTGACTTCTCGAAATTAGCGGCACCCTGCACGGTGTTGACCAGGTTGGGGATCAAATCCGCCCGGCGCTGGTAATCGTTTTCCACTTGCGCCCATTTTACGTCCACGTTGTTGCGCAAACCGACGAGCTTGTTGTAGCTACCAACCCCGGTAAGCAGTGCGACGATTCCCACCAGGACCAGGAGACCCAGGCAGCCCAACAAGCCGGTTTTTTGCATGGCGCACCGTTCGTAGCATTCCAGATTTTTGCAAGTAATTTGTCACCGTAGCAGGCTGGCAATCCGGCGGTTGTGGTGCAATGATGAACGCGTCCATCCCCTCACCCCATGGAACCTTTCACCAAAGCCGCGCCCGTCCCCGTGTCCGTTGCCGCCAAAGCCGGCAGCCAAGCGTTGCAGGCCATCGGGTTGTTCAAAATCTTCAAAGCCCTGCTTTGCTTCGGGGCTGCCTTCGGTTTGTTTCACCTCCTGCACCGTGACACCGAGGAGGAAGCCCGGCATTTGTTGAAGGTGTTCCGCATCAGCCACGACACCACGTTGATCAAGGGGTTGCTGCTCAAGGCCGACCTGCTGGACGATCCCCACAAGAAGATCTGGGGCGGCGTCGTCATGCTTTACGGGGTGCTCTTCACGACCGAGGGCATCGGGCTGATGCTGCGCAAGCGTTGGGCGGAATGGTTTACCTCCATCCTGACTTTCACCGGCATCCCGATCGAGCTTTACGAGATGTTTCATCACTACACGGATCTGAAGCTGGCGGCTCTGGTGATCAACACGTTGATCCTCGCGTTCCTCATCGCTCATCTGGTCCGTACCTCGCGGCGGCACGACGCGGCTCTGGCCGGGGCGGCGTTGCCGTCGCCTTTGTCTGAACCGGCTAGGATCGAAGCGGTGCGGGAATAGCATTGTTCGTTGGATGATGTCCTGAGCTCGGCTTTGGCCATTTTTGAAGAGAGGAGCGGGCGGGTAAACCGTGTGAAGCGAGGTCGTCCGCGCCTTCGTGGCGCCGCTGGGACGAAGCAAACCACCCTCCAGCAAGCAGCCCCAAGAGAGGCCCACCCTGGGCCTCGGAAGGCCCGCGCCAGTGGAACGCGCGTTCTGGCCATCACGCGAGCGACCCCCGGCGGCGTCGGGCGCTCTTCCCGCTGGCCGCTCTCTTGCGTCGAGCAACCCCACCCGCCTGGCCAAGCCGGCGTGCGGCAGGCCGCGTGGTACCAAAAGGCTCTGCCCACCTTCTCGGACGCACTCGCCCAAATGCGCCGCGCTCTCTGGCGGCAACCAGGGTCGATGCTTGTCGGTCAACCGCCCCGCCGCACAAAAATCCTCGGCCGGTCCTTTTTACTCACCGCGGAGAAAGCCTCGCTTCTGCCGCCTCATCTTGGCCAAAGTCGGGCCGAGCCCGTCACTTCTTTCGCCTCAGGCCAGCAAGTCCGACGCTTTCTTCAAGGCCACGTCCACCTTGCCCGGCTCTCGCCCGGCGCCGCGGGCCAGGTCCGGCTTGCCGCCGCCTTTGCCGCCCACGATGGGCACCAGCTGCTGGAGCAGCTTGCCGGCGTTGAAGCGGTCCACGTACTCCGGCGAAACCGACGCCGCCAGGTGGACCGCGTCCGGCAGCATGCCGGCCAGCACGACCACCCCGCGGAAATGCCGTCCCTTCAGTGCCGCCAGCACCGTCGGCAGCAACTCCGGACCGGCTTCGCCGAGCGAGAGTTTCTCGATGATGTGCGGGCAACTGCCGGTCTGCGCGACCTGCGAGAGCATCCGGTTGACCATCGTATCCGCCTCGCGGCGCAGGCCGGCCAGACGCTCTTTGTCCAGGGCCTTGCTCAACTCGGCGACTTTCGCTTCCAGTTCCAGGGCGTGCCGGTTCTGCTCGCCCGCGCGCTCGTTGAAGTGATGGTAGGCCGCGATGCCCGCCACGGCTTCGATGCGCCGGGTTCCGGCCGCAATCGCGCCTTCGCTCACGATCTTGAACAACCCGAGCTGGCCGGTGGAACGCACGTGCGTGCCGCCGCAAAGCTCCATCGAGTAACCGTTGAGCGCGCCAGGGGTGCCGCCGATCTGCACCACGCGCACCTGGTCCATGTATTTTTCGCCGAAAAGCTGCATGATGTCTTGGCGCTCGCTGGCTTCCGCGTACGGGATCTCCAGCCACGTCACCGGCTCGTTGGCCAGTGCGTGCTCGTTGACCAGCCGCTCGACCATCGCGATCTGCGCGGGAGCCAGCGGGGCGCTATTGAAATCGAAGCGCAAGCGGTCCGGCCCGACATAGGAGCCTTTTTGCGCCACGTCCTGCCCGACCACGCGGTGGAGCGCCCAGTGCAGGAGGTGCGTCGCGGTGTGGTGGGCCTCGATGGCGCGGCGTCGCGGTTCGTCCACCTGGAGGATGGCCGGGTGCGGCACCTGTTTGCCCCCGGGAGGCGGAACGGCGTGAGCTTCCTCCGCCGGGGCGTGCGCGAGTTTCAGAAAGAAGGTGTCGCCGCGCTTGATCGTATCGAGGACCGGGATCTTTTCCTCCTTCAGGAGCAGCGTGCCGGTGTCGCCGACCTGGCCGCCCATCGCGGCGTAGAGCGGGGAACGATCCACCACGGCGAAAACATCGTCGCCTTGCGGCTGCACCGCCACGAGCCACGCCTTGCAGTGATCCAATTCGAAGCCCACGAAATCGGTTTTCACATCCGCCACGGAGGATTCCGCCGTGGCCGCGGAGATCACCGTCACGTTCTGGGCGGCGCGCGCCCGGTTTCTTTGCTCGTCCATCAGGACTTCGAAACCGGCCCGGTCCACCGTCAGATCGGCCTCGCGGGCCATGACCTCGGTCAGATCGACGGGGAAACCCTGCTCGTCGTAGAGGCGGAAGGCGACCGCGCCGCTGATCTCGCCGCCCGGTGCCAGTTTACCCGCTTCCGCTTCGAAGAGCGCAATGCCCTTGTCGAGCGTGCGGTTGAAGCTTTCCTCCTCGGCGCGGATGACTTGGACAATCCTCTCCTGTGACGACTTCAACTCCGGAAACACCGCGCCCAGATGGTCCGCCAGCACGCCGACGAGTTGATAGAAGAAGGGTTTCTTGAAGCCCAGGGTGCGTCCGTAGCGCACCGCCCGGCGCAGGATACGGCGCAGTACGTAGGCGCGCTCGTTGTTGCCGGGCTGGATGCCGTCGGCGATGGCGAAGCTCAGCGTGCGCAGGTGGTCGGCGATGACGCGGAAGGCGATGTCGGTGCGCTGTTGTTCGGTGCCGCCGGTCGTGCCCGGCGAGGGCATGGTGGACTCGTACTTCAGGCCGCTGAGGGCCTCGAGATGGTCGAAGATGGGGCGGAAAACGTCGGTGTCGTAATTGGAAACGGTGCGCGAGAAATTGGTGAAGTTCTCCGATCCCTGCATGATGCTGACCACCCGCTCGAAACCCATGCCGGTATCGACGTGGCGCGCGGGCAGGGGCTTGAACGTGCCGTCCGGCTCGGCGTTGAACTGGATGAACACGAGGTTCCAGATTTCGATGCACCGGGCGTCGCCCCGGTTGACCAGCGCGCCGCGGGTGTCGCCTTTGGGGGTTAGATCGACGTGGACCTCGGAGCAGGGGCCGCAGGGGCCGGTCTCGCCCATCATCCAGAAGTTGTCCTTCTTGCTGCCGTCCACGACGTGGATCTTCGGGTCCAGGCCAACCGCGATGAAGTGGCCCGCCCACAGGTCGTAAGCTTCCTGATCGAAGTCGCCCGGGTCTTCCGGGCCGGGCCGGTACACGGTGGCATAGAGCCGTTCGGCGGGAAATTTCCAGCGGTCCACCAGGAGTTCCCAGGCCCAGTGGATCGCCTCGGTCTTGAAGTAGTCGCCGAAGCTCCAGTTGCCGAGCATTTCGAAGAACGTCTGGTGGTAGGTGTCCAGGCCGACATCGTCGAGATCGTTGTGTTTGCCGCCGGCGCGGATGCACTTCTGCGTGTCGGCCGCGCGTGGAGGCTGGTAGGGGGCTTTCTCCGCGCCGAGGAAGTAGGGCACGAACTGGTTCATGCCGGCGTTGGTGAAGAGCAGGTTCGGCGACGAGGGGAGCAGGCTCGAAGAAGGCACGATGGCGTGCTGCTTCTCGCGGAAAAAGTCGAGGAACGACTGGCGGACTTCAGCGGAGGTCATGCGCCAGAGATAAAGCGGAAGGGCCTGGTTGGCAATGACCAGCGCGCCACCCTTTTCTTCCCCGCAGAGACAAGCAACCGCGCCGCCCGGCACGTCCGATAGCAAAATAAACCTATGCTATCCACCGTCTTAATCGTTCTCCTTATTCTGTTTCTTCTCGGTGCTCTACCTACCTGGGGCCATAGCCGCAGTTGGGGTTACGGCCCGAGCGGCGGTTTGGGGCTCGTGCTGATCATCGTGATCATCTTGATCCTCACCGGGCATATCTGATCCGAAAGGGGCAGCTTGTGTCTATCCGCCTGCCGCCCTCCTTGTCAGATCTCGAAGCTCAGCGCGCGTTCGTTAGCTGGCACTTCCCGCAGGATGTCCTCCAGTGAGCGACCGTCCAGCAAGGCGGTGAGCTGCTGCTGCACCGCGATCATCAGGACGCGTACTGGACAGGTGCGTTCGTCTGGGCAGGTGCAGCGCGGGTCGCGCCGGGGCATCGGCGCGCCAGGTTTCCGGTCAGCGGTGGTTTCCTGCACGTTAACGGCGCAGGGCAGGGGAGTGAGCGGGCCATCGAGCGTGCGGATAACTTCGCCCACGCTGATCTCAGCGGGCGGGCGCGCCAGGCGGTAGCCGCCGCCCACGCCGCGTTTGCTGGAGAGCAGGCCCGCGTGGCGCAAGCTCAGGAGGATTTGTTCGAGGAATTTGACCGGGATGTTTTCCTGGCGGGAAAGCTGTTCGATGCGCTGCGCGGCGTTGTCGGTGGGAAAAGCGCGAGCGATGGCAAACAGGGCGCGCAGAGCATATTCGGTCTTTTTGGACAGGCGCATGGAGGAGAAGATAGGAATGGGAAGAAAAAACCCCAACAAGGAAGGATAACACGCGAAAACTCGTCCTTGCGGACGCCGGGCGCAATGGTAGAATACGTGACCCTGTTTCCGGACACGGCAATAAGGGGGCGTACTGGTTTCGACTGATAGTCGATGCTCATGCGGCATGCCGAGGATGATCCGTTGGCCTCGTTAAAATCCGGATCAAAACAAATAAATGCAGATCGTCAAGATCTCGCTCTCGCGGCTTAATTGATCGTGAGCGTTTGCGGTTCGACGCCCGCTAGGGCCGCAAGCGATGACAGTGGGCTAGCTTTTGGATGGAGTGGCCGCGTCCGGGGTGAAAAATATAACGTGGTCGCTCGAAGTTGTGTAATGGGGCCGGCGACTCTCACACCTTCTAAAACCCACCGCCGGACAAGCATGTAGATGTGTGAGTTGAAAGCTGTTAGGACAGGGGTTCGACTCCCCTCGCCTCCAGATATGTGATTCCGAGGGATTTATATGGAGCGATCTAAGTAAGTAGGAATCCCCCTTAAGAATAAGCCCGGGTTCGTCCGCCGATGCAGCATACAAAACCCCGCCGCCGGCTTTCCGGGGCGCAGAGTTGGCAAGGCGTTGGCAGGTCGAGTAGGTTAGGAGGATGAATGAATTGGAATGGATCTTGGCTTTGATGGCTCCTTCGGTCCTGCTTTGGCTTTGGGCGAAGGTTGTCCGCTGATGGGCTGGAAGTCAGCAGCGCAAGTCCCTTCGCCTCGTCTCACCTCGCAGGCACCTGAAACTCACGCAGAAGCGGATGCTCTCGGGGGTATTCTGTTGACTCAAGGGAAACTCGCCCGCATCGCCATGGGAGCGCCTAATTTGGGAGTTGATGACACGCTAGTAAACGCAATCATCATTAGAGAAACTAATCGTTTGTGCTATGTTGTAAGACTCACATGTCCTACAACATCACTACCTGCCCTCGGTGCGGCGAGGGTGCTTACGATCCACATTTTGGCCGCTGCCTGAACGACGACTGTCACTCTGCTCCCACGGCCGCAACCTTGCGTCTGGCGTTCATCGCCGCGGCCAGCCTCATGCTCTTCTCTGGCATCGCGAGTCACTGGATCTTTTGAGGTTTGCGCCGGGATCAGACCGGCGAAAGCCTGCTGTGAACGCTGGTCGTCGCCGCTACGTTGGCGGCGGTGGCACGCCAACTAGTGCGCGCTGCGGAGCAAGTGCTGGCCAGCGTGTTCCTGCCTCACCTCTGCCTCCAACGGTCCGCTGGTAACGAAGAGGATGCTTCCAAGCGGATGGAGGGAGGATTCCTCGCACCACCTGCCGCGCGGGTGGTGATAACGCGCAGTGGCGTGCAGCCAAGGCTTCAAAGTCTCAGTGTCGCGCGACTACCGCCGCACGGCAGGTGATCGCAAGGATTAGCGCTTTCCCTTCGATTCATCCTGGTGCGAGGTGAGCGGGGTCACGGGGACGCTGGCAGCAAGCAGGAGCTCGGACTCGTCCATACGCCGGCAGCAGAGGATTTCCTGTGTGCCTCGCGGGATCTTCAGTTTGACTCTTGCCGCGCAGATGGTTGGGCGGCAGTCCTCAGGCGGCGGGATGCGGCTCGAAGATGCCGCCAAACGCCGTGCGCACACGGAAGAACACGATGCTCCAGAGGATCGATACGACCAACCCGGGCAGAATGCCCGCCGGAGCCATCAGCGCGTGAAACATCAAGATGTTCACGACGACGGGTCCCACCAAGACGAGCGCCAGGGGAACGAAGCGGTTGATGAGCAGCAGCACTCCCGACACGATCTGGATGAGGAAAGGCAGCACCATGTAGTGCGACTTGATCATGACCATGAAGTAGTCCAGCGCTAGGCCGGGAGGCTGAGGAGGTTGCGGGATGAAGTGCAAAAAGCCGTTGAGGCCGAAGACGAGGAAGATCAAACCGAGCAGAAGGCGGGAGATGAGCGTGACGATTTTCATGCGATGAAGAGTCTGTCGTTGGTGTTGGAAGAAGGTAAACTGCCAGAAAGCATCTACGCCGATTATTTTTATGTCAATATAATTAATGCTGCGTACTTCGGCGGGTCTTCGCGCTATATTGAAGGCGGATGCAAAAGGGTCTTCTTCTTCCTCACTCGCCGCCGTCGCCTGCCGGGGTGCACGTCTGGCTCGTGCTCCTCAAGGCCCACCAAGCCATCGGACGCACGGCAGGAGCGATGCTCAAGAGCTCATGCCTGGGCGAATCCGAGTTCCGGGTGCTGGAAGTGCTTTTGCACAAAGGGGCGCTGCCGGTAAACACCATCGGACCCAAGGTGTACCTGACGCCGGGTTCGATCAGCGTCGCGGTTGACCGTCTGCACGGCCGGGGTCTGGTTACCCGCGAGGAAGACCCCGCTGATCGGCGGGTGCGGCTGGTCGATCTTACCGGCGAGGGCAGGTGTCTGATCAAAGCGGTTTTCCGTCGGCACGCCGCCGACATGGAAGAAATCATGGGGGCTTTGTCCCCCGATGAGCGGGTGCAACTGGAAGGGTTGCTGAAAAAAGTGGGCCGTCACGCCGAGAAGATCAGCGGACAATCCGAGCCACTACCGGAGCCGTGCAGATCAACACCGGCCCCGAGCCGGGACGCTTGATCGCGGAGGGCCGCTCCGCGCAGCGATGGCGTTCATCGAATGGATTCGCAGGTGAAGCCTGCTCACCCGAGTAAAGAGGACGGAAGAGGTGGGATTCGAACCCACGGTAGGTTTAACCCTACGTTCGATTTCGAGTCGAGTGCCTTCAACCGGGCTCAGCCACTCTTCCTGTTCAAACTGTGCTTACTATGCCCGCGCTTTCGCGGGCGGCAAGGAAAAAGGGCTGCTTCAAAGAGCTCTCTCTCTCTGTTTGGCTTCCCGCCCTTGGGAAGCCATCCATCCAGGGAGGTGCTTGGCGGCTCCTCCTTGATCTCGAGTACGGGCGAAAAATCCTCGCGCTGGAACGGGCTTACTTCGAGCGGTCCTTGGCGTCCTTCGCGTCGCGGTGCATTTCGCGCTCGGTCTTCGGGCCGTAGCGGAAAATCACGGCGGCACTCGCGACGTTCACCGACTCGTTGTAATAACCGGCGAGCAGATGCCCCTGCGTGTCCTGGGAAAGGATGCTGG
Organism: uncultured Chthoniobacterales bacterium; assembly: GCA_964245965.1. Classification (GTDB taxonomy): domain Bacteria; phylum Verrucomicrobiota; class Verrucomicrobiia; order Chthoniobacterales; family SZAS-18; genus CAWCJJ01. The sequence continues at coordinate 41,449 of CAXTOP010000017.1, read as the reverse complement.
GGGTGTTCACGAATTCATGCAGGTACGACAACTCGATGTCCGTATCGACGTGGTACGGCAGGAACGGGCTGTTGAAGCCGAACGCGTGGTACTTGATGCCAGCCGAAACCAGGATGCGGCTGCCGTCCGGGATGCGCGTGTTGCGCACGTTCTGGTTCGGCACTGGGGTCTCGTCGTAGCCGCCGCCGACCCGCAGAGTCAAATCCTTGATCGGTGAATATTCGATCGCGCCGACGTAGCGGAACGCATCCTGAAACGAGTCATTGATGCCGGGGCGACCCAGGGCCGCGTCGGTCACGAAGGTCGCTTGCGAAGAGGGATTCTCGAAGTTGATCGGAATGCTGCTCAGACGGCTCCAACGGGTCCAGGTCAGCCCAGCCATCAGGTTGAACTTCCCCAACACCTGCTGGGAGATGGCGAAGTTGTAGATTTCAGGCAAACGCAGGCTCGCGTTGCCGTCTTGGCCGTTGAAGGTGTCGTTGCCGAAACGGAAGATCGGGGGCACACCACGGAACGTGACGCGGCCCTCGTAGTTTTGCGTGATGCCCGAGCGGTACGAAACGCCGAGCTTGCCGGAACCGAGGAAGGGCACCTGACCCGGCTGCAGATACTCGATGAGGCCGCCGACGTTGAAGCCGTAGCTCACGTCGCTGCCTTCCAGGCGCAGGATGCCGTCGTGGTTGCCGGGCAGGTAGCCGGGGGTGCGGAGGGAGGCACCCAGCAGGCCGAAATCGATGGCCTGGGTCAGCACCGCGCTGGAATACTGGGCGTCGAAGCCCGCGCCGACCGAGAGGAACTTGTAGCGGTAAGCCGCCGAAATCCCGTAGTCGATGGTGCGCAGCACGCTGCTCTGCGAGTTGTAGCGGCCAACCCAATGCGGATCGTAATCGACGATCTCACCGAAGGGCACGGTCACGCCGATGCCCATGGCGAGGCGACCGTACTCGGGGCTGTTGAAGAGCGTGGCGGTGATGTAAGTCTGATCAATGCTCGCGCCGCGCGGTGCGCCGCCGCCATCGCTGCCACTGATCGGCAGGCCGAAGCTGTAGCGCGAACCCTTGTTGTCGAACTCCGCGCGCGGATGGATGTACTCGTAGGAGCTTTCCGTCTGGAAGCCGTCCAGGTAGGCCATGCCGGCGGGGTTATTGAAGAGCGTGGACGGGTCTTCGGGCGAAGCGCCGTTGGCGAACGAGGTGGCCACGTTGCTGGCACTCTGATCGCTCAGGGAAAAAGCGCCGGCGTGCAGCGAGGACGCGCCACCGGTGAGCAGCAACGCTCCCGCCACGGCGGAAGCGCCGCAGGCACGGAAAGAGAAACAAAATTTGGGCATGGGAAGGGGGTGACTAACAATGGATCAGGGACAAGCAGCTGCCGGGGATGAAGGGGATGGCAGCCCTTGGAAAGGCTCGATCTTAAGGGGTTCGCAAATGTTGTTCAACACTGCGTTCGCGAGAGTTTTGTTCTATCTTCCGCTTGCTCGGTGATCGGAGACTGTTTTTGGACAATGCTCCCCAGCCCCTGCCGGGGCTGGTAATAGTGCGTCTCGCGTTTGATCAAAACGATCCCGGGGACGTACTAAGCACGGTTGCGTTCCGCCAGCGCCTGCTCCCGCCGCCGGGCGGCGATGGCGTGCAGACGGTGATCCTCCGGCGTCTCCAGGGCGAGCGCGAGGACGGGAACAGGTTGCCCCGCTTCGTCGATCCGCACAAAGGTCAGCCAGCACTCGTTGGTGTGGCGGCGCGAACCACTGGGAATGTGCTCCGCGTACACGTTGACCATGATCGACATGGAAGTCCGTCCGACATGGACCACCCGCGAGCGCATCTCTACCAGTTCGCCGGTGCGGATCGGTTCCTTGAAGAGCACCTTGTCGATGGACAGCGTCGTGGCCTGCCCGCCGCCGTGACGGATGGCGCTCAGGGCCGCGCAACGATCCACCATGCTCATAATCACCCCGCCGAACACCGAGGCGGGCCGCAGGCCGTTCGCCTGGTGGGGCATCATGATGTCGGCGATGACGGCCTCGGACTCGCGGGGTGTTTTCGACGGGGTCATAAAACAAATCAACGGCTGACGGCGGCGTAGATACTCTCCACCTGGTCGGCGTATCGCTTGATGATTTCCCGCCGCTTGAGCTTTTGCGTCGGCGTGAGTTCGCCGCTGGCCGCCGTCCACTCCTGGCTGAGTAGATAGAAATCTTTGACGCGCGCGTACTTGGCGAACCCTGCACTGAGCCGTTCGATTTCGGAGGCAATCAACTCGCGCGTCTCGGGCAACCGGGCAAGTTCCGCATCGGTCGCCTCGCTCTGGAGACAATCCCGGACGGCGGCAAAATTCGGCACGATCAGTGCGCCGGGAAACTTCTGGTATTCGCCCACGACCATCACCTGCGAGATGAACGGTGATTCCTTCAACTGGTTCTCCAGCGGCTGCGGCGCGATGTACTTGCCGCCGCTCGTCTTGAAGATCTCCTTCTTGCGGTCGGTGATGCGCAGAAACTGCGCGCCGTCCGGCCCCTGGACAAATTCACCCACGTCGCCCGTGTGCAGGAAGCCTTCGGCATCCACCGTTTCGGCGGTCAGATCGGGGCGATGGTAATAACCGAGCATCACGTTCGGGCCGCGGTATAAAATCTCTCCGTCTTCGGCCAGGCGCACCTCGCCGCCGCCGATGACCTGCCCGACGGTGCCGATGCGGTGCGCGCCGGCTTCCTTGTGGTTGGTCGTGATGACCGGCGCGGCCTCGGTCGGACCGTAACCCTCGTACACCCGCACGCCGGCGTTCCAGAAGATGCGTGCCAGCCGCGGGTTCAGCGCCGCCGAGCCGCAGACGATGCCGTCCACGCGTCCGCCCAGTGCCGCGCGCCATTTGGAAAATACGAGCCGGTCCGCCGTGGCGAGCCGGAGCTGGTCGGGGACGCTGATGGGCGCTTCCGGGTCGATTCGTTCCGCCAGGTGCAGCGACCAGAAGAACAGTTCCCGCCGCCGGCCTTTCAACTCGTTGCCCCGCGCCATGATCCGCTCGAACACCTTTTCCAGGATGCGTGGCACCGCGGCGAAGAAGCGCGGCTGGATTTCGCGCATGTTCTCGCCGATGCGATCCAGGCTTTCGGCGTAATAAACCGGCATCCCGCTGTACAGGTACGCGTTGATCAGCGTGCGCTCGAAGATGTGGCAGAGCGGCAGAAAGGAGATGGTCCGCTCACCCGGCTGGGCTTCGATCAGGGGCACGATGGCCAGGCAGTTGCTTACCAGGTTCGCGTGCGAGAGCATGACACCTTTGGGTTGCCCTGTGGTGCCCGAAGTGTAGATGAGCGTCGCGAGGTCTCCCGGCTGCACCGCGGCGGCGATGGCGTCCAGCGTCGCACCGGTGTCAGGCTGCTCGCGCAGCCGCGTTTCGCCTGTCGCGCGCAAGGTGGTCCAGCAGCGTTCGCTGGAAGGTTCGCCCTCGGCGGCATCGTAGGTGTAAATCGTCTCCAGCGCGGGCAGGCGGTCCGCGATACCGGCGATCCTGGCGCGCAGAGCTTCGGTCGAAACGAAAGCGAACTTTGCCCCGGAATCTTCCAGCACGAAGTGGAACTCCTCAGCGGTGAGCGTCGGGTAGATCGGCACGTGGACCGCGCCGAGGCTCAACACCGCCAGATCAATGAAATTCCAGACGGGGCGGTTGGTTTCCGCCGAGTTGGCGACGCGGTCGCCGGCCCGCAGGCCCGCCGCGTGCAGGCCGGCGGCGAGGGCACGCACGGTGTCGGCGATTTCCTGGGCCGAGTATTTCCGCCAGACACCGTTGGCCTTGCGCGCGAGCGCATCGGGCTGGGGATGGCGGGCGAGTTGGTGCGTGAGAACGTCGAAGACCCGGGTGACAGGAGGTGGTTCCACCGGCGGCGGCGGCGGGGGCGCTTGCTGGCGATCGGCGTTGGAAGCCTTGATCCCCAGGTACCGGGGGATGGGAAATTGCAGCTTCATGTTCAATCCAAAGCGATGGGCGCGGCCAGGCAGGCGGCGGGGATGCCGAACGCGTCCACGAGCGCGACGGCCTCATGGCGGAGGCTGGCGCAGAGTCGATCAACTTCCGAGGTAATTCGTTGCGAGCAGGCCGGGGTGAAGACCCGCTGCTCCAGGAACCACGCGCGGCCTTTTTCGAGATGATAAAGCGCGAACAGATCGCGCAGCTTACCCAGAACGGGATGCAAGCTGCCATCCTGGCAAACGCGGATGCCCGCGTCGAATTGCTCCAGGATCACCCGCTCCACGTGCGCGAACGACAGGGCGAGCAATTCGTTTTGCATGGAAGTGAACGCGTTATAAGCGGTCATCCTGCCACCGGCGGTCAGCGTGCGCAGGCGTGCGCCGGCCGCGAAGAGCAGCCGGGATTCGCGGTGCCGGAAAAGCGCCAACTGCGTCTCGACGTGCGAGAGGTTGCCGTGGCGCAGGGAGGAGAGCGGACTGCGCGCGGCCAGCGCTTCGACCTTTTGCGACATCGCCCACCGCGCGAGTTCCACCTTGCTCTTGCCCTTGAACTGCGCGCCGAAGTCGGTCAGCAGATTCTTGGCGACCAGTTGCATGAGCACCGTGTTGTCGCCTTCGAAGGTAGTGAAAATGTCGCTGTCGGCCTTGAGCGCCGCGAAGCGGTTGATGGCCAGGTAACCCTCGCCGCCGCAAGCCTCGCGCCCGGTCTGGAGCGTGTGCGTGGTGTTCCAGGTGGAAAACGCCTTCAGCGCGGCGGCAAGCGTTTCCACCCGCCGGAACTCCTCGGGGCTGGTGGTCAGCGCGAGCCGGGTCAGGTGCTTGAAGGTAAAATCCAGCGCGTACGCGTTGGCCAGCAGCGGCAGCAGCCGGCGTTGGTGCGCCGGGTAGTCCAGCAGGATCGTCTCCGGCTGGCCCTCGGCCGCGCCGAACTGGCGGCGGCGTGACGCGTAGCGCAGGGTGATGCTGATGCCGCTCTTGGCGATGCTCAGGGCGCTGTGGCCGACACTGATCCGGCCGCCGACCAGCGTCCCGAGCGTGGTGAAAAACCGGGCGGCCGGATTCTTGATGGTGGAAGTGTAACTGCCATCCGCCTCGACCTGCGCGAAGCGGTTGAGCAACTCGGTGCGGGGCACCCGGACGTGGTCGAACCAGATGCGTCCGTTGTCCACGCCGTTGAGGCCGAGTTTTTCACCGTTGTCCTCCAGGCGCACGCCGGGCAGCGGCTGGCCCTGGTCGTCACGGATCGGCACCACGAACGCGTGGACGCCATGCCGCTCGCCGTTGGTGGCCAACTGCGCGAAGACCGATGCGATCCTGCCGTGGACACCCGCGTTGCCGATGTAGTTCTTGCCGGAAGTAAACGTCGGCGAGTGCAGGTCGAACTCGCCCGTGGCCGGATCGTAGGTCGCGGTGGTTTCGAGGTCGCGGACGTTGGAGCCATGCCCGATCTCGGTCATGGCGAAGCAGCCGGCGAGTTCGACGGTGGCGGTGGCCGGGAGGTATTTGCGGTGATGGTAGTCGGTCCCGAGCCGGAGCACGCTGCCGCCCCACAAGCCGAACTGCACCCCGAACTTGATGACCAGCGAGATGTCGTGGAAACCCAGCGTCTCGAACGCCGCCATGAAGGCCTCGATGTCGTCCTCGCCACCGACGGTTTTCGGCAGGAATAATTTACCGATGCCGTGGCGTGCAATCTCTCTGGTCCAGCCCATGACCTTTTCGCGCAGACCTTCTTTGTCCGTGCCCGCGTAGTAGCGGAAGCCGGGCTGGGAGATGATCTCGCGAACGCGGTTCTTGATCCGGGCCTGGCTGCCATCGAGCAGCCGTTGCATGACGGCCGGCTCGAAGCTGGCCTTCTCCGCCGGGATAGGCGGGTAGCCGCGCAGCCAGGGCTCATCGATGGGTGACTGACCTTCGTGTGGGTCGGACACCGTACCCGGAGTAGGGTCGCCGGTAAACGCGGAAGTCGCGTCGGACGGAACGTGGACGTTGGTTTCGTCGGAGGTGGTCGTGGGTGGCAGCATGGTCGTTTGAAGGGGAAGAGGATGGTGCTTAACAGGCGGCGTCAGCACGCTGGTCGTACCAAGGTGGGGACGGCTCTCCGAGCCATCCGTGTTTTCGTTTGGTCCGGTTTTGGTTGGCTGCTTTGTATCCTGCCGCGGACTGAAAATTCGGACGGCTCGGAGAGCCATCCCTACCTTGGTACGAGCCGCTGCGCGGCGGGGTAGTCAGGCATTGGCGAGCGCAGGTTCTTGCTGGGTAAGTTTCTTATCCGCCGTCGGGATGGAAGTTGCTCGCCGTGCGTAGAACGTGCCGTTTGCGCTGGCGAGTTCACGCAGCCGTCCAGCCGGCTCGAAATGCTGGCCGGAAACCGCGGAGATTTCTTTAAGCCGGCGTGTGATCTCCGCCAGCCCGCGGTCATCCGCGTAGCGCAGGGGACCGCCCCGGAACGGTGCCCAACCGGTGCCCATGATCATGCCGAAGTCCACGTCCTCGGGCGCTTCCACCACCTTTTCTTCCAGCACCCGCGCGGCTTCGTTGACCATGACCAGCACCATCCGATCGCGCAGCAGAGTGTCCTCCTTTTGCAGGAGATCGTGGTATTGTTGTGACGCCTGCTCGGGCTTGCCGGTCTGCAACGCGGCGGCCTCGGGATTGAGAGGAGGCAGGGCATCGTCCTTCTTGCCGTCGGACGAATACAGATAGAACCCCTTGCCCGCCTTGCGGCCGAGCCAGCCTTTGTCGATCATCTTCTTGATCGCTGCGCCGGTGCCTTTGTCCGGCGGCATGGAGCCGGGCAGCCGGACGCTCAGATCGAGCGCGACGTGGTTACCCACCTCCAGACCCACTTCGTCCAGCAGGCGGAGCGGTCCCATAGGCATGCCGAAGTCGAGCATCAGCTTGTCGATGCGGTCGGCGGCGTAGCTTTCCTCGAAGAACATCCGCATGGCCTCGCTCATGTAGGGCAGCAGCACCCGGTTGACCAGGAACCCGGGCGCGTCCTTGACGATTACCGGCAGCTTGCCGATGCCCTTGACGTAACCCAGCGCCGTGTTGAGCGCCGCGTCGTCGGTGCGCACCCCGCGGACGATCTCCACGAGCTGCATCCGGTGGACCGGGTTGAAGAAGTGGATGCCTACCACATTGCCGGGTCGTTGCAGACCTTCGGCGATGTCGTCGATGCTCAAGGCGCTCGTGTTCGTCGCCAGCACGGTGCTGGCGGGAACCTGCGCCTCCAGACCGGCGAAGATTTTCTTTTTCAGGTCGAGACGTTCCACCGCGGCTTCGATGACCAGTTCCACGCCGCGCATCGGCACGTCGGTGGTCGAAGGCACCACCCGGTCGAGGCCCGCTTGCGCGTCCGCCTGGGTGAACACGCGGCGCTTGGCCGCGTCGCGGAAAATCTTGGCGATGGACTGCATCCCCTTGGCGATGGCCGCCGGGCTGATGTCCTTGAGCAGCACGCGCAACCCGCGCGCCGCGGACCACTGCGCGATACCCGCGCCCATGAGTCCCGCGCCGATCACCGCCACGCGCTTGAGCGCTGCCGGCTTGGGCAGGTCGGCTCCGCCGTTGCCGGCAAGAACGTCCGCCGGCAGCTTCGCTTTCTTGGCGCGCTCTTGGAGAAAGAAAATGCTCATCAGGTTGCGGGCGGCGTCGGTCTGCGCGAGTTCCACGAAGGCCGTGCGCTCCAGAGCCAGGCCCGCTTCGATGGATGTGCCCAGGGCCGCCGCCGCCACCTCGATGGCGCGGGTGGCGGCGGGATAATTGCCGCGCGTCTTGGCCAGGGCGTTCTTGCGCGCGATGGCGGCTACGGTTTGCCGGGCTCCGGGATAGTTCGCCAGCGGCACGCTCGCCTTCGGGCGTTTGCCGCGCTTGATCATCCTTTCCGCGGTGGAGAGCATGCCTTCCGGGTAGGCGAGCTCATCCACCAGCCCGAGCTTTTTCGCGGGCACGCCAGCGAGCTGCTTGCCTGTGAGGATCATTTCCAACGCTTTCGGCAAGCCGATGAGACGCGGCAGCCGCACGGACCCGCCCCAGGCCGGCAGGATGCCGATCTGCACTTCGGGCAGACCCAGTTTTGTAGCATTATCGTTGCAGGCCACGCGCCAGTCGCAGACGAGCGTCAGTTCGAGACCGCCGCCGACGCACACGCCCTGGACGGCGGCAACCGTCGGCACGGGCAGCCTGGCGATCCGCGCGAAGGTGCGGTGCCCGCCGTCGATGATGCCGCCCAAACGCTCCTCCGTCATGGGGCCGCTGGTGAAGCCATGCAGGTCCGCTCCGGCGATGAAAATCTTGCCCTTGGCGGACAAAAAGATGACACCCTGGATCGGACCGTTGTTCGTTTCTTTCGCCAGGTAGTCGAGATGGGCGTTCAGCTCCTCGAACGTGGCCGCATCGAAGATGTTGGCCACCGAATCGCGGCGGTCGAAGGTCAGCACGCAGATGCCATCATCGCGGACCTCGCGGCGAATGTTTTGGAAATCAATCATGGCAGGGAGAGGAAAAGGTAAAAGGTGGAAGGGGATGAGAAGCAGAAGGGGAAGGTTGAAAAGGGAGATAGATTTTTCTTTTGCCTTCTGCTTTCTGCCTTTGATCAGACGCGTTCCACCCACAGGGCACCGCCCTGGCCGCCGCCGACGCAGAGGGACAGCAAAGCCCGTTTGGCTTTGCGGCGGTGCAACTCCTTAAGGCCGGTGAGCACCAGCCGAGCGCCGGTCACGCCAACCGGGTGGCCCAGCGCAATCGCGCCGCCGTTGACGTTGAGAATTTCATCCGGGATCTCGCCCAGGGCACCGTCGCGGCCCAGCTTGTCGCGGCAGTACTTCGCGTCCACCGCCGCCCGTTGGCAGCCGACCACCTGCGCGGCGAAGGCCTCGTTGATTTCGATCAGGTCAGCGTCCTTCACACCCAGGCCGTCACGCTGCTCGGCCTTGTGGATGGCGTACACCGGCCCGAGACCCATGCGGGTCGGGTCGCAGCCGGCATATTGAAACCCGACCAGCTTGCCCAATGGCGTCAGTCCGCTGGCCTTGAGCGCCTTTTCGGTCATCATGAGCAGCGCTACCGCGCCATCGGTGATCTGCGAGGCGTTGCCGGCCGTCACGCTCCCGCTCACCTTCTCGAACACCGGCTTGAGCTTGGCCAGGGCTTCCATCGTCTGACCCTTGCGGGGGCCGTTGTCCTCGTCGATGTACGCCTGGCCGTTGCGCACTTTGGTCAGGTAAACCGGGGTAATTTCTTCCTTCAGCTTGTCCTGTGCGGCGACCGCTTTGAGGTGCGAGCCGAGAGCGAACTTATCCTGGTCCTCGCGGGTGATGCCGAAGTCACGCACCACATTTTCGGCCGTCTGACCCATGTTCAGCCCGCTGACCGGATCGGACAAGCCCATCTGCAAACCGATGCGCGGCTTGAAATCCTCGGGACGGAAACTCGCCATTACTCCGATCTTCTGCTTCACGCTCTTGGCCCGGCCCAGGGCCATGAACTTCCGCGCGGTGCTCTCGTTGTAGAGCAGAGGCACGAGCGTCATGTTTTCCGTGCCGCCGACCAGGAACACGTCGCCGCGCCCCACCATCATCTTTTCGGCGGCCTGGGTGACGCTCTCGAAGCCTGACGCGCAGTTGCGGTGGACCGTCACGGCCGAAACGATGTCGGGCACCCCGGCACGCAGGGCGATCACCCGGGCGATGTTGGCTGCGTCCGCCGGTTGGGCGACGCAACCGAAAATGACTTCCTCAATGGTTACCGGGTCCATGCCGGTCTTGGCCAGGAGTTCGGCGACGGCGACGCGGCCGAGTTCCACGGCGTCGGTCTCCGCGAACGCCGTGCCCATCTTGGCGAAGGGCGTGCGGACGCCGTCCACGATGTAAATAGGTTGGTCGAAATTCATAGTGGGGAGGAGGGGATGGAAGCGGGAATACAAACTAGATTAAACGCTGTTCAACGCGCGGCGCAAGAAAGTATTGAACGGCGTTCAATACCTCTTGAACGCCGTTCAGGTTACGCGCATGTTTGTTCCGACCATGATGGAAGCAACGAGCACAAAAGTATCCCGCTCGCGCCAGCGGCAAGAGATGCCTGCCGTGGAGGATCGCCGTGCCCATATCCTCGCGGCGGCGCAGCGGGTGTTTGAGGAAAAGGGGTTGGACGGCGCGAACATGCGCGCCATCGCCCGGGAGGCCGGCTACACCCCCGGGGCGTTGTACTTCCATTACGCCGGCCAGGAGGAAATCTACGCGGACCTGCTTTCCACCTCGTTGGCGCGTCTGCACGCCTTCACGCGCGACGCCGGAGCGGAAGCGGCCACTTTGCAGGGACGCGCGGCGGAACGCGCGCTGGCGTTCTACGATTATTACATCACGCGTCCGGAAGAGTTCAGCCTGGGCTTTTATCTGTTCAAGGGCATCGGCCCGCGGGGGTTGACGCCGGAACTTAACGATCGTCTCAATGCGGAGTTCCGACACGCGCTTTCGGTGGTTTATCAACCGCTCGTCGAGTGCGGGAAATCCCCGGACGCAGCCTTGCGCGACCTGACTTCCTGTGTCGGCCATGGCGTCGGCTTGCTGCTGCTTGTCCACACGGGACGCATCCGCATGTTCCGCCAGGACGGCCGGGCGTTGTTCCAGGAGTTCGTCGAGAAGTGCGTGGGCGCGAAAGGGTGATCTGTCCATGGCCGAGTCGTTGCGAACGCGTTTGATGCGCTGGAGGTTCAACGGATTTTCGTCCTACCGCGGCAGCGGGGCACGGATCACCTACATCGACGCCACCCTGCGCGAGGTGCGGTTGCGCCTGCCGCTCAACCGCCGGACGCGCAACCTCAACGGCACGATCTACGGCGGCAGCATCTACTCCGCCGTGGACCCGATCCACGCCGTGATGCTGGCGCAGTTGCTCGGGGTGTCGGACCACGTGGCCTGGACCAAGGAAGCGCACATCCGCTTCAAACGGCAGGCGCGCACGGACCTGACCGCGCGCTTCACGCTGGAACCGGCGGAGATAGAGTCCGTGCGGGAGGAAGTTACCCGCGAGGGCAAAATGGAGCGGTGGTATCCGGTCGAGCTTTTCGATCGGGAGAGCCAGGTTTGCGCCACCTGCGACATCCTTGTCCACATCCACCGCCGTCTGCCACGTCCCGTGGCGGCGGCAGCGGCGCCACGGGCGGAAGTTCCTTCGCTGTCATCATGAATCCTCCATTTTTCGGTCGGACCATCTTCATCACCGGAGCGAGCCGCGGAATCGGGCGAGCCATCGCCGTACGATTGGGACGGGGTGGCGCGAACGTTGTCATCGCGGCCAAAAGTGACGAACCACACCCGAAGCTGCCCGGCACGATCCACGAGACCGCGGCCGCGGTGGAAGCCACCGGCGGACACGCATTGGCGCTCAAGCTCGACGTGCGCGATGACGCCGCGGTGGAGGCCGCGATGGCTGCGGCCGCGGCGCGGTTCGGCAGTTTGGACGCGCTGATCAACAACGCGGGGGCCATCGCCCTTTCCAACGCGGAGAACACCCCGGCGAAACGCTACGACCTTTTGCAAAGCGTGAACGCCCGGGCGGTCCACGTTTGTTCGCGGGCGGCGTTGCCGTTTCTCAAACGATCCGGTCGGGCGCACATCCTGAGTTTGTGTCCGCCCTTGAACTTCCAGGGAACCTGACTGCGCGACCACGCGCCTTATACGCTGAGCAAGTTCGGCATGACGATCCTTTCTCTGGGCATGGCGGAGGAGTTCCGCCCGCTGGGGGTGGCGGTCAAATGCCTCTGGCCGCGCACGCTCATCGCCACGAGTGCCGTCGAATTTGCGATCCCCGGCGGCGCATCTCTTTTCGCACGGTCCCGGAAGCCGGAAATCATGGCGGACGCTGTGGCGGAAATTCTCTCGACGCCAAGCGCGGAACTCACCGGCCAGTGCTTGCTGGACGAGGATTTCCTGCGGGCTCGCGGGATGACGAACTTCAGTTCGTACGCGTGTAATCCGGCCCAGGCGGAACGGTTAGTGCCCGACCTGTTTCTCTGATGCGGCGCTGGTTTGTTTTAGCCCTGAAAAGGTTGACCCTCTTTTGTTGAGCCGGAGGCTTTGGAGAGCGGCGACACGTCGCCTCCTCGCGGCCGTCGGCTGACCAGATGTCTGGAGGTCGCTCCTTGATTACAACACGCGTGCAGAAGTCAGTCCGGCTGCGCCGGAGAGTAGGCGCGACGTATCTCGCGGAAGAGAGCGGTGACACGTCACCGCACTCCAAAGCCTTCGGCTCAAGAAAGACATTCTTCCCGCTTGCCTACTCCTGCACCCTTTTCAGCAAGAGCGCTGCCCCGCTGAAGGTCACCACCGCTCCGAGCAGCAACGCGGCCAGGTCGATGGCGGCATAAGACAAAGGAGCCTGGTAAAGGTTCACCAGCCGGAACGCCCGGCAGAAATGGGTCAGCGGGAAGCATTCGGAAAGTAACCTGACTTCACTCGGAAGTTGTTCCAGCGGAGCAAATGCCCCCGAGAGCACAAACACCGGCAGCAGAAAGAACACCGATAGCTGAATCGCCTGCGTCTGCGTGCGGGAGAAGGCGGAAATCAGCAGCCCCAATCCCAGCGAGCAGAGCAGAAACAACAGGCAGATGATCGCCAGCGCCCACGGCGAATGAAACGCCACCTGGAAGTGCCAGCCTGCCAACGCGATGATCACCAGAATCAGAAAGATCGAAATGCCTAAATACGGCAGCATCTTGCCGATCACGATCTCACCGCGGCGCAACGAGGTGACCATCAACTGGTACAACGTCCCCGACTCCCGTTCCCGGGCGATGGTGCAGGCCGTCAGTGTGACCGTCAGCAGTTGCAGGATCAGCCCGATGATCCCCGGCAGCACGTAGTTGATGAATCGCTCCTTTGGGTTGTAAAGAATTTTACTGTCGAAGGTCCACGGCTCCATCGCCGAGACGAACTTCTTGCGGACCTCGACGGGGAGCTGCCGCCCCAGGTCCAGAACCTCCTCGGGCAGGGTGTCCACCAGCTCCCGGCGCTCGGAAAGTTGGAAATTCCCCAGGCTTTCTTCCACCCGGCCTTTGAGTTCGTCCGCGGTGTTCGTGTCGCTGCCGTCGAGGAGCAGTTCGAGGGGTTGTGGCTCGCCGGTGTCCAGGCTTGCACCCCAGCCTGCGGGAATAACGAGGGCAGCCAGGACGCCGTTTTCCAGCAGATCGGGCGCTTTGCCGTTGGCCAGTGGAGCCTGCTCACGCCAGGCGAAAGCTTTGTTGTTCCGGGCTTCCGCGATGAACCGCGCGCTGCGCGCCGTGTGATCGGCGTCGATGAGCAGCGCGGGCGTGTCGGTGCGTTCAGTCACCTCGAAGGCGTGGCCGAAAATCAGCGTGAACACGGGCGGCAACAACAGGAGCAGGATCAACACGCGCCGGTCGCGCGCGATGTGGAGAAACTCCTTGCGGGCCACGCTGGCCACGGCTCCGGGATTCAAGGCAAAATTCATGGAAAGCGAAACTAGGCCGGACGGGGCGGGGGATTGAGCATCTCCAGGTACCCTTGTGAATAGGCCGTGAACACGTCTTCCATGTCCGGCTCGATCCAGCGGTGATCCAGCAGGCGGATTTCCGGGAACGGCCAGTGAGCCAGCCACCTAGCCAGCATGGCCTCGGCGTCGGCGGCGTAAATCCGCACCCCGCCGCTGCGCAGGGAAACTCCCAGGATGCCCGGTGTGTCGCGCAGCAGCACCAAGGCCGGCATCGCCGGGTCCACGTCCAATTCGAGCAGCCGCGCCTTGAAGGATTCCTTCAACGCCCGCGGCGGCGCCTGGGCGAGCAGACAGCCGTTCTGGAGGAAACCGACTTCCGTACAGCGCTCCGCCTCGTCCATGTAATGGGTGGAAACGAAGATCGTCATCCCGCCGTGGCTCAGATCGTAGAGCAGGTTCCACATCTGCTGACGATGCACCGGATCGAGGCCGCTGGTCGGTTCGTCGAGGAAGAGCAGGGCGGGGGCGTGGATCAGGGCGCAGCCGAGGGCGAGGAGTTGCTTCATGCCGCCGGAAAGACTGCCGGCCGGTTCGTCGCGCTTGGCCACCAGGTCGGTTTGTTGCAGCAGGCGGTCAACGCGCGGGAGGAGGTCCGCTTTCGGCACCCGGTACGCCCCGCCGAAGAAGCGCAGGTTCTCCTGCACCGTCAGGTCGGGGTAGAGACTGAACTTCTGCGCCATGTAGCCGAATTGGGAGCGCACCACCTGCCGGTCCCGCCAGACATCGCGGCCGTCGATGGTGGCGCGGCCACTGGTCGGGCAGGTCAAGCCGCAGAGCATGCGGATGGTGGTCGTCTTGCCCGCACCGTTGGCACCGAGAAAACCAAAAATCTCGCCTGCGGGCACCGAAAACGAGAGCGCCTCGACCGCCCGATTGCGGCCGTAGATCTTCTCCAGACGGTCGAGAACGATGGTTGGCAGCGGCACACTCATGGGGGGAGCACCCTGCACAGGCACCCGCCGTTTTGCAAATCCTTCCGTCCGACCGCCGGACGGCCATCCGACCGGACAGCTTTCGCCTTTGACAGTCCCGCGGGATGCTGAGAGCTTTTTCCAGCTTTTTCTCTCTTTCCCGTGCAACGATTTTTCCTCGCAGCTTTGTTCTCCTTTTCCGTGGTTTCGGCTGGCAGCGCGGCTGCGCCCGCAGACCCCCTGGCCGAGTTGGGCGCGTTCTCGGTGTTCCAGAACGTCGATCCCGCCCAGCTCCTCAAAGGGGACGTGAAGACCGCGCGCGGCCAGGCGATGGACACGGCACGCAACCTTTCCGTGCAAAGCTGCTACGTGGTGCCGGGCACCCCCGCCACCGCGGTCGCGGCGCTGGAGCAATGGAACCCGTCGCGCCACTCGGAACTCAAGATCTACGTCCACAGCGACCTGCCTGCTTCTCCGGTCCCCGCGAGCTTCGCTCCGTTGGCCAGTGCGCCTGGTAATGGTGCCGTGCGCGCGCTGGCTGATGCGACCACGAAGCTGGGACCCGAGTTGCAGATCAGCCAGGACGAAGCGAAGAAGTACACTCCGGCCCCCGGCGGAGACAGCAAAGGCGGGCTGCCCGAGGATGTCCGCAACTTTTGGGCGAACGTGCTGGCGGGGCGGGCGCAGGCGTTCGCCGCCGGTGGTGTTGCGCGGGGTCCAGCGTACGATCATACGGGTGAGAACGTGCGTCCGGGTGAGGAATTTGCCGGGATGCTGCGCCAGCAGGAGAAAATCCGGCGGCAATTCGCCGGCTTCCTGGCCGAGAACGGAGTGAGCGGTGGGCGCGGCTCGCTCAAGCGCGACCTGTATTTCGAGTTGATCAACGCCGAAGACAACGGCGTGCTGACGCTCGGCTCATTCTCGAGCAAGCCCGTTGGCACCGGTTTTCAGGCGGCTGATGTCAGCTACTACGCGAGCGGTGGGTATTACGCGGCGCTGACCCTTTACCAGTTCTGGCCGGTCGAGGTGGGCGGCCAGCCGGCGACGCTGGTCTGGCGCGGCGATATGATCTCCTCGGCCTCGCTTGCTTCGCTGCACGGCATGGAAAAGCTCGCTTCCGAATCGGCCATGATGAAAGATGTGTCCAAGGCGGTGAATCTGCTCAAGCGTGACACGGCCGGTGGCCGCTAGGCGCTTCGTCCGCCTCGCACCTTATTTTCCATGAAGCCAGCCCGTTTGTTTTGTACCGCCCTTTTGTCGGCTGCCACGTTTGTCACCGCTTTGATTCCGGGGCTCCAGGCTGGGGATGATAAAGCCGCGCCGTCACCGGCGGATGTCTCGACTCCATCATCGGAAGCCTCCTCGTTCAAGCTCTCCGGCGACTTCGACGTGGTGCAATCCTACGTCGGGAGCACCGAGGTGCGCCGAAGTGGACAGGACACTTCCTTCGACGAGTACAATTCGGAAGTGCGCCTCATCTTCACGCCGCGGGTCGGCTCCAGTTTTCTGCGGCTCGGGGCAGAGTGGAACCGCTACTCCTTTGGCTACTCCGACGAGGGTTCGCCCTTGCCCAACACGCTGCAATCGGTGAACTTCGTGGTCGGTGTGGACACGAAGCTCTCGGATTCGATCCTGCTGCGGATCGAAGCGCGCCCGGGCTTGTACGGCACGTTTTTTCAGCACATCGACAGCAAGGAGTTCAACGTGCCATTCGTGCTCGGCGGGACTTACATCTACAGTCCGGAGCTGCAGATCATCGCGGGTCTGAGCGTGGACATCGACCGGAAGTACCCGGTGCTCCCGGGTGCGGGCGTGCGTTGGAAATTTGCTCCGCATTGGACGTTCAACGGCATCCTGCCCACCCCGCGCCTGGAGTACGAGTTGAGCCGGGCCACGACGGTCTATGGCGGGGGCGAACTCAAGGAAGATACTTTTCGCGTTGATTCCCGCGAACGGACCACGACGCTAAACCGGCGGTTGAATCGCGCCTTGGTCACGTTCAGCGAGGTGCGGGTGGGGGCGGGGATTGTGCAGAAGCTCGCGCCTTTCCTGACGTTGACGGCGGAAGGCGGCTGCCAGCCGTACCGGGAGTTTGATTACGACCGGGCAAACATCCGCTACCGCGCCCAAAGCGTCGCGCCGTACGGGCAGATCGTGCTGCACGGAGATTTTTGAATTAGGATGACAGGCAAAGAACGGACGCTTCTATTTGCCTATACGGCAGCCGACGTTACCTCACTACGCCGCCTTGCCTCGCTCCGCCTCGGCGAGCTGCTCCCACAATCCCTGTTGCTTCTCTGTGAGTTTTTCCGGCAGCGTCACCCCGAGCTGAACGTATAAATCCGTCCTCTTTGCGGCCGTCACCGGCAAACCTCTTCCGCGCAGACGGAAGCGGCGGCCCACTTGGGAGCCGGGCGGAACCTTCAGCTTGATCGGGCCTTCCAACGTCGGCACCGTCACTTCCGCGCCGAGCACGGCGTCCCACGGGGCCACCGTCAAATCGTGGTAAAGATCACCGCCGGCCTCCACCCGGAATTCCGGGTGCGGCGCGAGCCTCACCCGCAGGAACAGGTCGCCGGATTCGCCGCCGCCGCGGCCCGCCTCGCCGCGGCTGCGCAGGCGGATGCGCTGTCCTTCGTGGACGCCAGCCGGAATTTTCACCTCGTAGGTGTCCACCTTGGCGTCGCTGGCCGCGTCCGCCCGGCGCAGGGATACGGACCGCTTGGAGCCCTTCAAGGCTTCTTCCATCGTCACAGAAATGTCGGCTTCCACGTCGGCACCCCGCCCGGCTTCCTTCTGCGGAAAGAAGTCGAACCCGCCCGGCCGTTGCTGCTCTGCCCCCCGGCCGTAGCGACTGCCCGTGCTGAAGAACTGCTCGAAAAAATCGCTGTAACCCGTCCCGCCAAAGTCGAAATCGGCCCCGCCGCCTGCTCCCTTGCGGCCCGCGCCCTGCCGCGCCCCACCCCCGCCCGCGCCTGTGCCCGCGCCGGCCTGCTCGTATTGCTGCCAGTTGGACCCGAGACGGTCGTACTTCTCGCGCTTGTCCTTGTCGCCGAGGATTTCGTACGCCTCGTTGATCTGCTTGAACTTTTCTTCCGCAGTCTTTTTGTCCTTCGCCACGTCGGGATGGTACTGGCGGGCCAGCTTGCGGAAGGCCTTGCGGATGTCGTCGGTCGTGGCCGTTTTGGACACCCCGAGCGTTTCGTAATAATCGCGGAACTGGACCGGCATAAAGAGAAAAAGTTACTGGCCCAATATATCCTACTTGGGGCTTGTGCGAACTTTGCATTTACGGCATTCCTTCTGCCCATGCCAACCCCGACCATCCGGCTTCGCTGCCTGCTCCTGCTCCTGGCGCTGTGCGCGCTCCCGCTGACCGTATCGACGAAGGCCAACCCGGCGTCCGGCAGCCAGGATCAGCCCGATGTGCCGCAGAAGATCGTCGATGACATCACCCCGCTCAACGCCTTCAACGCCGAGACCAGCTACGTCGGGGAAAGCGGGTTCGAGATCCGGCGCGACCGGGGCATCGACGGCGCGCGTCCGGGCAGCTACGGACGCCAGGACGAAACGCACGAGGACTTCGAGTACACCCGGCGCTTCCACCTGGTGGACCGCCTTTATCTGAAGCTCGGAGCGGATTACGAACGCTTCGATTTCGGCACGACCGCCGCGCCGCTGCCCACCAGCTTGCAGAGCATCACCGCCACGGTTGCGCTCGAGTACGTCGTGCAGGGGCACACCGCTCTGTACATCCACAGCAGCCCGGGCGTGTACTACTCGGACCTTCACGACGTCTCGACGGGCAACTTCGACTTCCAGACCTCCATCGGCGGGATCGTGCCGCTGGGCAAAAGCATCTTCCTGCTCGTGGGCGCGCGGTTTTCGCTGCTCGCCCACGAACCGGTTTACCCCGTGTTCGGCGTGGTCTGGCTGCTGCGCGACCACCTGCGGCTGGAAGCCGTGCCGCCCGAGCCGCGCCTGATCTACTCGCTCAGCGACAAGATCGACTTCTTCGTGGGCGGTGAGCTGATCGGCGGCGCTTACAAGCGAGACTCGACTGCTTACACCCGGCCCGGCGAAAAGCGTTTCAGCGGCGGCGTGATCGACTTCAGCGAGGAGCGGGTCGGCGGCGGGGTGACCTACTCGCCCATCAAGCAGGTGGACATCGACTTCAGCGGCGGCTGGGATCTCGGGCGGGATTTTGACTATTACCGCGGGGCGGGCAAGCGCTTCGTCACCTACGGAGCGCCCTACGCCAAGATCAAGATCAGCGCGGAGTTTTGACGGCCCGGCCGCGCCCGCTGCTTTTTCCGCACACCGCGAGTGGACAGCGGCGAAAGGCGAGGCAGCTTAGGGGTCCCTGCTCGTCGGTCAGGCCACCAACATTCCCACTCTTCCTTTTATGCTCGGCAAGCTCCTCCAACCCGAGGTCGAGAGCCTCGTCGCGTCTCGAGACTTCACCAAACTGCGCGAGGTGTTTATGGAATGGGCTCCCGCCGACGTGGCGGAAGTCATCGCCGATCTCCCCGAGAGTGACCAGGTCGTCATCTTCCGGGTGCTGCCCCAGGAACAGGCGGCGGATGTCTTCGAATACCTGGACCCGGATTCGCAAACGTCCCTGCTGCACAGCATGGGCCAGGAACAGGTCGTAGGTATCCTCAACGAGATGTCGCCCGACGACCGGACGATGTTGCTGGAGGAACTGCCCCCCGAAGCCGTCAAGAAGCTGGTCGCCTCTCTGTCGCCCGACGAGCGCAAGATCGCGCAGGCGCTTCTAGGCTATCCCGAACGCAGCGTGGGACGGCTTATGACCCCGGACTTCGTCGCCATCAAGCGGGACTGGAGCGTGCAGCAGGTGCTCGAATACGTTCGCGCCCGCGGCAAGGACAGCGAATCGCTCAACGTGCTCGACGTGCTCGACGACCAGGGCAAGCTGATCGACGACCTGCGCATTCGTGAATTTTTGACGTGCCCGCTCGACACCAAGGTCAGCGACCTGATGAACCATCAGTTTGTCACGCTTTCCGCCACCGACAGCGAGGAAAGCGCCGTGGCCTTGTTCCGCAAGTACGACCGCACGATCCTGCCCGTGGTCGATACCGGCGGAAGCCTGCTGGATGTGGTGACGGTGGACGATGTACTGGACGTGGTCGAAGAAGCCTTCACGGCGGACGCCCACAAGTTCGGCGGCCTCGAAGCGCCATTGGACATGCCTTACATGAGCAGTTCGTTCTGGGAAATGTTCCGCAAGCGCGGCTCGTGCTTGGTCATTCTCTTCCTGGGCGAGATTTTGACCGCTACCGCCATGCAATCTTACGACGACGAGATCGAGAAGGCAGTGGCGCTTTCGCTTTTCCTGCCCCTGGTGATGAGCAGTGGTGGCAATTCGGGCTCGCAAGGCTCGACGCTTGTCATCCGTGCCATGGCGCTCGGCGAGGTGACCTTGCGCGATTGGTGGCGGGTCGCGCGCCGTGAAATCGCCAGCGGCTTGTCGCTGGGCGTCTTGCTCGGTGCAGTAGGGTTTTCCCGCATTAGTTTGTGGACGCTCCTGGGTTGGGATGGCGGGCACTACAGCACCCATCCCTACATCCTCGCAGTGACAGTGGGCGTGGCGCTTATCGGTATTGTGGCGTGGGGCAGTCTGATGGGTGCCATGCTGCCTTTTGTACTACGGTTCTTCCGCATTGATCCTGCGACCAGTTCCGCCCCTTTTGTCGCCACATTAGTGGATGTTACCGGTTTGATCATCTATTTCACGGTGGCGGCGATCATCTTTCTTCCCCACATCGCGCATGCGGCGCACTGAGAATTTTTTGTAAAGGAAGAGTAAAAAGCCGGCCCGCCGTTTGCTCTCGGTAGCCGGTCTTGGTAAACTGGCCCGGTTCCATCCTCTCCTATGACCACGCTCCGCTCCGCCGGGTTCTGCTCTGCTGCAATCATAACGTTGGGTTTGCTTTTCCCGAATGCCAGGGCCGACGATTCGGCGCTTCCTCCCAACATCGACCATTCGCTGCGGAGGATCATCGACTGGCACCAGACCGAGGCCGTTTCCCGACCGGTCTCCGAGCGCCGCGCGCTCCTGGCCAGGAGCCTTCCGGCCCAAAGTCACCGCGCGCAGATGGACGCGACGGCCAGCAAGGTGGTCGTCAATGTCATGCTCGACGGCACCCGGCCGCTGGCCGACGTGCAGAGCAGCCTGCAAGCTCTGGGGATCGACGTTTTTGCCCAGGATGACCGAGGTGGGGCGGGGAGCATCCTGAGTGCCCACGTGCCGCTGGAACACGCCGTGGAGGCTTCCAAGCTGGCCGGTGTGCAGTCTTTGAACATGGTGCGCCGCCCCAAGCGCCGTGTGGGCCGGGCCACCTCTCAGGGTGTCGCCACGATCAAAGCCGATCAAGTGCAGGCTTCCGGCTACACCGGCAAAGGCATCACCGTGGGTGTGCTCTCGGACAGTTATAATCTGACGATTCCCGGAGCGACCGCCGACGTGCTCGGCGGCGACCTGCCCGGCAACGGCAATCCGCAAGGCTACACGACACCTGTCAATATTCTTCAGGAAGGAGATGCCAGCGACAGCTCCAACACGGACGAAGGCCGCGCGCTGCTCCAGATCGTCCACGACGTTGCGCCCGGTGCCTCCCTAGCCTTTGCCACGGTTGGCGAAACACCCGAAAGCTTCGCCGCCAACATCCGGGCGTTGCGCACGAGCGCCAACTGCGACGTACTGGTGGACGATATTGCCTTCTACGATGAACCCTTCTTTTCCGACGGCGTGATCGCGCAAGCCATCGACGACGTGGTTCACAGCACCACACTGGCTGGGAAGAGAGTGGCCTTCTACTCGGCGGCTGGCAACGACAGCAACGGCCTCTTCGACGGTGTCTTTGACCCGGTCAGTGATGACACCGCCCGGGCAGGGCTCGGCAACGACAACCTCAAGCTTTACCAGGTGCCCGGCAGCCTGACCGCAAACGGCTTCCATAACTTCAAGGGTAAGCCCAACAAGGCGCCGATGATCGTGCAGAACATCACCGTTTACGGCACCGGTTCCGCCCCGGCAAGCGATGGCAGTGACGACGTGTTCGTGGACTTCCAGTGGGACGACGCGTTCAACGCCCGCCAGATGACCACGGATTACAACATTCTGGTTTTCGATATCGACGGGAACTACCTGAAGGATCTCAGCGGGACCGACAACAATTTCTCCACCGGTGAACCGGCCGAGTACGCCGACCTGCCGCCCGGGGCGAACGGCGAGGACGTGCAATACCAGTTGGTCATCACGCGCGGTGCGGGTGGCTCCGGTGCCGCCACTCACCTGCGCAGTCTGGCTGACAGCGAAGTTTTGAGTTACCTGGCTGATAAATTCGCCAAACCCTCGACGCCGTCCATCTTCGGACATGTCGGGGCGCCTGGCGTCGATGGGGTCGCCGCCTACGATTATACTTTCCTCAACGAACCTGAGGAGTTCAGTTCCGTGGGTCCGATGACGGTGTACCTGGACCGGAACGGCAACCGCCTGGCGACTCCCGACGTGCGCCAGCAACCCACGATGGCCGGGCCGGATGGCGTGGACACCTCGTTCTTCCCGGCCGGCAGCGGCCAGGATAGCGACGGCGACGGCTTGCCGAACTTCTTCGGCACCAGCGCCGCGGCACCCCACGTCGCAGGCGCGGCCGCCCTGCTGCTGCAGGCCGCGGGCGGTCCCTCGTCGCTGACGTCCGACCAGTTGCGCGCCTTATTGCAGGGTTCAGCCGGGCCGCACGACCTTGACCCTTCGTTTTCCGCTGCCAGCATCACGACCGCTGATGGTCTGGCTAGCGCCACGCTGTCGGCCACCGGGGACGGCAGCAACCGGTCCGTTTACAATTCCCAGTTCTTCGAACTCACCTACAACGGTCCCTCGACCCGTTCGATCAAGAAGGTCATCATCGACCTCTCCGCGGCCGGACTGGAGTTTGATACTAGCGTGGGTCTTGGCTACCCCTTCTCGGTCGGCACCGGCGGTGGCGCGACGATCACCAGCAGCGAGGTCACGCCGACTTTCAGCGGGCCGACGGATCATCCCAATGTCCTGACCTTGAAGTTCGCAGCCGGGGTGTTCCTGCCCGGCAACACGTTCTTCTTCGGGGTTGACCGGGATGACACCAGCACGGACGCGGGCGGCAATTCCGCCGACGTGCTGGCGGGTGCCACCGTGTCGCTCCGGACGGTGGATACCGGGATCAAAAGCATGGGCAGCGGCGTGTTTGCCAACGAGATTGGCATCGGTAACACCGATGTCGATGGCTACGGGTTGATCAACGCCGAGGCCGCCCTGCAACTGCTCCTGACCGGGCACTGAGTGCCATCTGCCGGTTTGAAGTGCCCCAGCGAGAGTGATAAGGATGCGCCGATGAAGAAAGCCCCCGAAATATTCCAACAGGTTTCCCCGGCCCTAGCGAACGACGTCCTGTCTCATCTGCAGGAATCTGACAAGCCGGCCTACCGGATGGCGATCCAAACACTGGCCTCCCAGCGCAAGTTGCGGCCGGTCTTCGTGGAGCGGAAGCCGCGCAACGAACGCCACGTCTGGATGCAGGCTGCCTTGGCGCGTCCCTCCAGCGAACCGATCGCGGCCAATGTGTTGCAGATGTGGCTGATGAGCACCCAATCGCCATTGCTGTGCGATTTTCTAGATGCTCTGGGCATCGAGCACGACGAGAAAGGCGGGATCGAGTCGCTGCCCGAAAGCCCAACAGCGGAGAAGCTCAAGGCGGCGATCGATACCGTGCTGGCGAAGTACCCTCCGGAAGTGGTCGCCATCTATTTGAATAGCTTCCAATCGATGGATATCGCCGGTTGGCCGGTGCTGGAAGAAGCGCTGCAAAAAGACGAGCGCCTGCAACTCACGGCGGCAAGCCCGAGTGCGGCGTAGGTGCCGCCGAGTTCTGCCCGGCGCATCTTCTCCAAATCCTCTACTCGATCTTCACCGTCACACCTGCCGTCAGCAGGCTGCTGAGCTTGACGGCATCCCAGTTCGCCAGCCGGATGCACCCGTGGCTGGCGGCGCGGCCGATCGTCTCCGGGTTGGAGGTGCCATGGAGGCCGATGCCGCTTTTGTTCAAGCCCATCCACATGACGCCGACGGGACTGTTCGGCCCGGGCGGCAGTTCAACGAAGTTCTCGCTGCGGACACCGTGGTTGAGCATCATGTCGTCGTACCGGAAATAAGGCATGCTGGCGATGCTGACGATTTTCCAGGTACCGATGGGTGCCGGCAGCGTCGTGGAACCGGGGGTAATCGGGAAGCTCGCCAGGATTTGGCCATCCTCCAGGACGTCGAGCATCTTTTCCTTGGTGTCCACGCGGACGACGCGCGGCTGGAATTCCTTGCGCTCGGGCAGAAAGCGGCCCTGCTGCGCCAGCTTGGTCGGATCGAGCGGGTTGGAGATGTTCGGCACACGCAGGGTGTCGCCGGCCTTTAGCGCGTCCAGGCTCATCCCGGGGTTGAGCCGGCGCAGGAAGTCGCGCTCGGAGTGGAAGCGTTCCGCCACCAGTTCAAGCAGCGAGGTGTAGGGCAGCGCCTTGAGCTTGCCTTGGTCAGGCAGCTTCTCGGGGATGACGCCGATCTGGGCGGCGTCGGCACCCGTGACCGTGTAGTCGTGGAACGGTTCGATGCCGCGCACCTCAGGCAGAGCGTCCAGCAAGGCAGGGCCGGGGGCCGGCAGGCTCTCCTTGTGGGCGCGGGCGTAGTGCTCGACCGCTTTGCGGGTGAACTCGCCGGACTTGCCGTCCAGCTTGCCGGGCCCGAAGTTCTCGCGGTCCAGGAAGACCTGGAGCCGGGTGGCATCATCCACGGCCAGGATCGGCGGCTTCGGTGTCGGGGCGGGAATGGACGCAGGCGGCGGAGTGGCAGCAGCAGACGCATCGGCCGGTGCGAAGGGCTGGGGACGCACTGCGGCAGCCTGACGAGCGGAGGGCGACGAGGCGTCCTCGTGCCCGCAGCCGGCCAGCAGGGCAGCCGCGAGGATCAGCGAAGCGGAAGGAAGCGGGCGAAAGATCGGGAGCATTTCAAAGGGAGTGTAGCCCGTGCGTCAACCCCGTCCAACGGCCGGAACGAAAGTTCCGGGGCGCATCAACTGCGTTCCCCACACGTCCCAAGCCGCAGATCAGTGCGATTGTGACTTCGAGTATTTCAGTTTCGAATCGAACCATGGCAAACGTCGGACAATTCATTATCAGCACTCTCCGCCTGGAGACACCGGTGAAACTCCTCACCGAAACCTTTAACCAATGGAGCGACGATAAAGCCCCCCAACTCGGGGCAGCCCTGGCTTACTACACCGTCTTCTCGCTTGCGCCCCTGATCCTGCTCTTGATGTCGGTGTTCAGCCTGTTCATGCACGACAAGCAGAACACGCAGGAAATGATCAAGGACCAGATCAGCCAGTTCGCCGGCAAGAGCAGCGGCGACGTGGTTGGAGATATCGTCAAGAACAACGCCGACAAGCCGAAAAGCGGCGTCATCGGCACCGTCATCGGAGTGGTGGTCGCGCTGTTCGCGGCGAGCGGCGTCTTCGGACAATTGCAAGACTCGCTCAATACCATTTGGGGGGTCAAAGCCAAGCCGGGACTGGGCATCATGGGCTATTTGAAGGCGCGCTTTGTTTCCTTCGCGATGGTGGGCGGAGTGTGTTTTCTGCTTCTGGTTTCACTGACGGTGACGGTTTTGATCACCGGCTTCAGCGGGAAGCTCAACGCCATGATGCCGGGCGGCGCGACCATTTCCGTGCTTCTCTCCCTTTTCCTCAACGTGGGGGTCGTCACCGTTTTATTCGCGATGATCTTCCGGTTCCTGCCCGACGCGAAGATCGCCTGGCGCGATGTGTGGATCGGCGCGGCGCTCACGACGATCCTTTTCCTCATCGGCAAGTGGGGCTTGAGCCTGTACCTCGGGAGCGGCAGCGCCGGTTCGGCCTACGGGGCGGCTGGGGCTCTGATCACGACGCTGATTTGGGTGTATTATTCCGCCCAGATCATGCTCTTCGGCGCGGAGTTTACCCAGGTTTACGCCAACGAGTTCGGCTCGCACGTGGTGCCGGTGGCACACGCGGTTCGTGTGGAAAAGAAAGAAGTCGAGATACCAACCACCTCGGAGGAACGCGCGATCGCGGAGAAGAAAGAGTGATCGATGGCGGCTGGTGGAAACGGCGGATTTGGCAGGACATGCCTACCGCCACGCGCTGGGCTACAGTGAAGAAGCTACCTTGCTGGATGACCAGGACGACAACGGGTATATAAAAACGGCCTCGCTGATCTGGATAATCAGGGCTGCAATATCAGCCGGATCAAACCAGGGCAACGCTACGCTCAACGCTCACTTGGCTGTGCCTGTGGGTATCAGTCAAGTAAGTCGCAAGTCAGAGAATAACCTGCTCGATCAAATCGCGCTGGAGCGGCGGAGGCGCTGCATCCCGATCAGCAAACCGAAACCACCTACCATCATGGCCCAAGCGGAAGGTTCCGGGACCGCACTGGACACGAGAGAAGCTCCATCGATGTTCTGGAAATCAGCCAGGACGATCGAATAGGTGTAGTTCCCGGCGGGAACATTGGTCAGGTTGAAAGACTTCACCGTCCAGACACCGTTTGTCGTCGAGCCCGTTTCGCTCGGGGAGGTATAGGTGCCACCCGTGCTGGTGGTACCGGTAAATGAAATGGTCGTGGAGACCGTGTTTGAGTTGGTGTCACGGCCGCCGACGGCGAACGTGCCGGCGATATTCGAAGCCGTTGAGAGGGTAAAAGCTTGAGTCAGGGTGACCGGCGTGTTGTTCGTGGTGCCTGTTCCGTCCCAGAAGTTGGTGCCGCCGCCGGTGGTACCACTGACGGTGGAGGTATCGGCGCTGAAAGCCCCATTGTAAGGCTGGAGGGTAATGGCCCCGCTGGTACTGGCCCCTTTTTGCTGGTTGGAGTTGCTCGCGGTGTAGCTGGTGCCGATCGTCCATTTATCCGGGACAACGCCGATGTTATTACCGGTGGCCAGGGTGGTCCCCAGCGGCGGGGTTTCGAAGCCTCCGTTCAGGAGGAGCACACCCGCGCGGGCGTCGGAAGCTGCCCAAAGGGCGGCAACGATGGCGATGGCGTAAGTGGCGGTCGTACTTTTCATGGGATTAACAGGATGATGAGGATGGTGGTACCAGGATGTATGTTCGCGTTTCCTGGCAGCCGAGAGGTTGCTCTTACTTCTGATAAGCCGACCGAGTGCCACCGAATACCGCGACACGAAGCCTTCGAGCAATTCGCATGCCATCGTAGCCTGCGCGGAATCTCGCTTGTAAGAGCGCAGCTCAGATGAGCTGGCTGAGAGAGGCGCAATGGCTGGCCGCGATGCCATCCAGTTCCATGAGCGAGGCGACGTGGGAGAGCTGGCCGCGCAACGAGCGTCCCGCTTCCATCCCACGGGTGTAGGCCATCAAGCGGGCGCGCATGGATGACATGGCGGCGCGTTCGCCGCCGTACCTCCGCCGTGCAACCGCGAGGGCACAATGGCGGCGAATGAATGCCCAACGCTCCTCCTGGGAGGGCGGCTCCGGCACCCTGCCGGTCGCGAGAAAAGTCTTGGTTTGCGCGAACAGCCAGGGAGCACCCATCGCCGCGCGTCCGATCATGATCCCTGCCACACCGGCCGCGCCGCGCCGCCGCAACACGTCCTGGGGGGTAGCGATGTCTCCGTTGCCGATCACCGGCACCTTGACCGTGGCGGCCACCTCGGCGATCACGTCCCAGTTGGCCTCGCCGGTGTACCCCTGCGCCCGGGTGCGCCCGTGGACGGCGATCCGTTTGATGCCGCAACCTTCAAGAATTCTGGCGACGGCTGGCGCGTTGATGGTGTGCTGATCCCAACCGATCCGGATCTTGGCCGTGACGGGAATATCGGGATGGCTGACACCCACTGCCCGCACCACCGCGCCGGCCACCGCTTCGAGGAGCGGGCAATCGCGCAGCAGCGAAGAGCCGCCGTTCTTGGAGACCACCTTGTTCACGGGACAGCCGAAATTCAGGTCGATATAATCCGGCTGAACCCAATCGATGACGGCCCGGGCCGCTTCGCCGAGCCGTTCGGGATCGCCGCCGAAGAGCTGCACGCCCAGAGGGCGCTCCAAGGCGGCGTCGAACTCGATCATGTCCCGCGTACGTTCGTTGCGGTGCAGGATGCCGTCGGCCGAGACGAACTCGGTGGTCAGTACGTCGGCACCCTGCTCCTTGCACAACTGGCGAAACGTCTGGTCCGTCACTCCCGCCATCGGAGCCAGATAAAGCGGGAAGTCGGGGGCGGGAGAAGGCATCGGCGGAACAACCGGCAGTGGATGTTGGGCCGGCCGCGGAAGGTACCTCAATTCGCGCTCCCGATCAAACAGCAGCCGGTGCTCCCAGCGTCAGCAGCGCGGCGACTTCCTGCTGCACCTCGGCGACCTGGTCGAGCCGCAACGCCGGGTCGAACACCACAAACGTCTCGCCCGTTTTTGCGTGCTCGTAGAGCAGCAAACGGTGGCCATCTTCCTCGGCGACCCCCGTGGGCCGCAGCAGTCGTTTGCGTTCCAACATCAGGGCGAGAATGTAAGCCGCGCGCCGCTCCCCGGGCAGTCCAGCCGCCAGGAACCGGCGCAGTAAAGCCTCCGCGTCCGTCCGCGGGATGGCCTCGGGCGCGGGTAGGGGAGGCAGGGTAAAGCGCGAGCGCCAGACGGAGAAAGGTGGTTTGTGCTTCGGATCGGCCTGGAGCTGGGTCCAGCCGCGTTCGCTCACGTCACGCCGGACCAACCCGCCGTGCCGGTCACGGTAGAGCAAAGTGAAAAAAGGCTGCCGGTCTTTGAAAGGTTCTTCGGTGACGGCGCAACGATCCCGGCGCGCCTGAATGGTCCAATCGTGCAACATGAGGAGAGCGAACCGCCTACCAGACCGTCACGAAGTGCCACACGGCTCGCGGCGTCAGCGGCAGACGATCTTTGTTGAGCGCCCGCATCCGCAGCAACACCAGACCGATGATTGTAAAAACCACGTTCGGCGTCCAGGCGGCGTACTCCGCCCCGATGCGGTCACCGCGTCCGAGGGCCAGGAACAGATTCCCGCTGAACAGGATCAACGCGAAGATAAAGATGGAACTCGCCACGCCCGCCACCACGCTGCGCCGTGAGTACACGATGCCCAGCGGCGCGGCGATGCATACGACCACCAGGCAACTCCAGGGCAGTGCCCAACGGTAATCCAGGTACGTGCGGAACGGTGCGAGTTGGACGCGGGTAAAATCCGAATTCAAGTCAAGGTACTCGTGCAAGGCGGGCACGGAAAGCTTGTCCGCCTGGAGGATGGAGCTGGAGATCCGCCAGGGTGTCTCGCTCCAACCGGTGATCGCCTCATCCTTGGGGAAGCGCTCCGAGTTAGGCACCACGTCGCCATCGGGCGTGTACTTGACCAGTTTGGCATTCTGAAAATGCCACGTCTTTTCCGCGGGGGCATACACCGCGGTCGCCGCGTAGGATTTGCCCACGATGTTGCCGTCGGCATCCTGTTGCACCACCTGCACGCCCTCGAACGGTTTGCTCAGGTCCGCGGGCATCCGCTCGATGTACCACAGGCGGTTGTCGGCGCGATTGCGAAAAAGATGTCCCAGGGTGGCGGAACGTTTTTCCAGTTTGTTGCTGCCAGTTTCCATCTCGGCCAGCATCTGGTCGCGCCGGCCGTCGGCCTGCGGAGCCAGTTGGTAATTCAGGTAGGTGCTGAAGCCCGTCACCGCCAGGCCCGCCAGGAAGAAGGGCACCAGGATCCGCTCCAGACTGACCCCGGCGCTGAGGATCGAAATGATCTCGTTGGCCTGCGACAAACGGCCCAGCGAATACAGGAGAGCCAGCAATAGACCCACCGGCAGAGTGATGACCGAGATCGCCGGGAGTTGGTTCAGGTAGAAGTTGGCGATCTGCGGGATGGACACCCCGTTCTCGATGAAATCGGTCAGGTTGCTGGCGAGATCAAACACCAGCCAGATCGCGAGGAATCCGAGCAGACAATAAACAAACGGCAGCAGGAAGCTGACGAGCAGGTAACGGTCGAGCAGGCGCAAGGCTTTGGGTCTCCAACGAAAGACGTCACCAGCCGGGTCGAACGGGTCGCGCCCGGCAGGGAAAGGTCAATCGACTTTGACGTCGAGGAAGCGGATCTCTTTATCGCCGAATTGATGGTCGGTCGAGAGCGTCAGGCCGCCGGTCTGGATGTACTTCTCCCAGGTGCCGGGTACCTTTTTGTCGGGTGCGGGCATGTAATCCCAATGCGCTGGCAGGTGAGTCTCAGGATCAACGTACACGTTGTAATGGTCGTTGTTGGTCAAGCCGACTTTGTCGAAGCTGACCTTGAGTACGTCGAAGCTTTTGCCGTCCACGGTCTGCTTGCCGCCGGACTCGAGGTGGACACCACGGTCGCGCAACTTCAAAGGGGCAAGGAGCCAATAGCTGTCGTTCGTCCAACGGGCGAAGGCAGCCTTCTGATCCCCGCTGTCGTTCGCCGCGCCAAGGTCGATGGTCACCGTCTTACCTGCCCAGGTGATGGTGTCCTTGTTGCCCGCGACATCCCAATCGTGTTTCACGGTGGCGAGCGGTTCGGTCTTGCCGGGTTGCTCGGCCTGGAAAGTGAACTGGATGCGCTTGACCGAAGGCCATTGGTCGCCGCCGCTCGCCTTGACGACGGCGTTGGCGAGATCCGTGGGTTCGTCGGCGAGAGCGTGGCCGATCGGACCGGCACACAGGATGACGGCGGTGAGGAGAGAAAAAGGAATTTTCATGGGCGCGAACGGTTGGGACTGCTCCCACTGTGGCGTGCCGCAACCCCGCGAGCAAACGTATTTCGCTTGCCGCCCGGGGAGACAGCACCGGTGGAAACTGTGCTCGTTTCTCAGCCGGTGTTGATGTAAAGCATCCTTTCATCCTCTTTATGCCCGACCCTTCCTTCTCCGCTGCCCGCGTTTTGATCGTCGCCACCAGCCTGAGCGGCAAATCCCGTTCGCAACGCCTGGCGGGCATCGCCTGCCGGAAACTTGTCGCCCAAAAAGTGGACGCGACCCTGCTCGATCTGCGCGAACATCCGCTGCCTTTCGGCGGCTCGGCGGCCGGGTGGGGAGACCCGAATGTGGCCAGGGTCAAAGGCATGACCACGGCGGCAACCCACGTCCTCTTTGCCGTGCCGGTTTACAACTACGACGTGAACGCGGTGGCAAAGAACTTCATCGAGCTGATGGGCGAGGACGCGATGGGCGGCAAGACGGTCGGCTTCCTCTGCTCGGCGGGCGGGCAGGGTTCCTACATGTCGCTGATGCCTTTCGCCAATTCGCTGATGCTCGACTTCCGCTGTTGGATCGTGCCGCGTTTCCTTTACGTCGCCAAGGACTTCGAGGGCGAGCACCTGCCCGGCGAGCTGGACGTGCGGCTGGACGAACTCCTCCTTTCCCTGCTGAGCCGCGGCTTGCCGTCGCAAGCCGCGTGAAAATGGGGTAAAGTGGGCACCTCGCGCGACCCACGCGCGAACTCCCGTCCATGGAAGCTCCCCAGCCGAAGAAGGCCAAAGCCGATTTCAACCAGAAGCTGCGCGACGTCCCGCACAAGCCCGGCGTGTACCTGATGCGCGACCGGCTCAACCACATCATTTACGTCGGCAAGGCCAAGGACCTGCGCAAGCGCGTCGGCAGCTACTTCATGCCCTCGCGCCGCCAGACGGCCGACATGAAGACGCGCTCGCTGATCGAGAGCATCTGGGATTTCGAGTTCCACACCGTCAAGAGCGAGCCCGAGTCGCTGCTGCTCGAAGGCAAGCTGATCAAGGAATACCGCCCGCGCTACAATGTTTCCTTCCGCGACGACAAGGCTTTCCTGCTGGTGAAGGTCAACGTCGCCGACCCGATCCCGCGCTTCCAGCTCACGCGGATGCGCAAGGAAGACGGGGCGCGCTATTTCGGCCCGTTCGCGCACTCCGGGGCGTTGCGGGCGACGCTCAACCTGATGCGCGATAAGTTTGCGTTGCGCTCCTGCCGGCCCTTCCAGCCGGGCGAGCACGATTACAAGCACTGCCTGGCGCCGGTCATCAAGAAGTGCCCGGCTCCGTGCATCGGCAAGATTTCGGAAGAAGACTACCGCGCCCGCGTCGTGGCGGCGTGCGACTTCCTGGAAGGCAAATCGCGTGAGACCATCACCGATCTGGAAAAGCAAATGCACGAGGCCGCGGCGAAGATGAACTTCGAGAAGGCGGCGGAACTGCGCGACATGATCGACAACCTGCGCCGGACCACCGCGCCGACGCGCCGCTTCACCCGGCATTCGCTGCCCTCGACGATCAACCCGGTCAACGATCTCAAGGCGTTGGGCGACGCGCTCCAGTTGCCGCATTTGCCGATCGTGATGGAGTGCTTCGACATTTCCAATATTTCCACGACGCACATCGTCGCCTCGATGGTGTGCTTCAAGAACGGCGTGCCCGATAAGGCCAACTACCGCCGCTACCGGATCAAGGGGGTCAAAGGCCAGAACGATTTCGCGAGCATGGCCGAGGTCGTCATGCGGCGGTACTCTCGCGTGCTGCTCGAAGCCCGGGAGCAACACGCCGACGCCGCCGAGTTCTCGCAGGAAAACCCGCAGGATGCTTTGGAACGGCTCGCGCGTTCACCCGA
Organism: uncultured Chthoniobacterales bacterium; assembly: GCA_964245965.1. Lineage (GTDB taxonomy): Bacteria > Verrucomicrobiota > Verrucomicrobiia > Chthoniobacterales > SZAS-18 > CAWCJJ01. The sequence goes on along the minus strand of CAXTOP010000017.1, from coordinate 9,365 downwards.
CAGCGGCGACCCGCTCGACGCCGACGATCCCGACAATCCGGTGCCGACGGCTGCCGCCAACAACGCCAACCTGACCGGCGACGTGCTCATCGAAGGTCCCGGCTTCGAGGCCGACGAAACCGACGCGGAACTCGACGGCGAGGTCGAACGCGAGATCGAATTGGAGGCCTTGGAGGAAGATCTTTCCGGCGATGCTCCGGACGCCGACCCGGTACAGGGTAGCGTGGACATGGATGTCGAGCCGGACGATGAACCCGTTGAAGGGGAAGACGCTGACGCTCCCATCAAAGCAAAGCGCAAGCCGACGCGGATGGTCCGGCTGCCGGATTTGGTCATCGTGGACGGCGGCAAAGGGCAACTGAGTTCCGCGTGCGGGCAGTTGCAGAAGCTGGGTCTGCACGATTTGCCCATCATTGGGTTGGCCAAGGAGTTCGAAGAGATCTATCGTCCGGGGCGTCCCTTGCCGTTGCGTTTGCCGGAAGACTCGGGCGCGTTGCGCCTGCTGCAACGCATCCGCGACGAGGCGCATCGTTTCGCCAACGGCTACCATCAAATTTTGATGAAGCGCCGCATCGGCGAAAGCATCCTGGACGATTGCCCCGGCGTCAGCGAAAACCGCAAGCAGATCCTGCTGAAAGCGTTCGGCTCGGTTGAACGCCTGCGCAAGGCGAGCGCCGAGCGGATCGCCGCCGTGGAGGGGATCGGCGTCAAGCTCGCCGAGGACGTGCATCGTTTTCTGCAGACGCACTGAGCATTCCCGCTGCGCGGCGGGCGAAATCTCCCGCTTAACAAAAACCCCGTTCCCGCAGGTGAGTCTCGCAATGCAAAATTGCCAGCGCACACGTGCCGGTCTTCATCTCGCCACGCCGCACGAGCGCGAACACCTCGCGCACCGGTGTCATCAAGGTCTGGATATTCTCGCCCGGCTCGGTGTTGGTCTCGCCCGTGAGAACCACGTCTGCCGCCAGGAAGATATGACACACCTCGTCGCTAATCGAGCTGGAGGAATAGAACCAGGTGACATATTCGAGGCTGCCAGCGATCCCGCCGACTTCCTCGCGCAACTCGCGGCGGGCGACTTCTTCCAAGGTTGCGCCGCCCATGTCCCGGCAGCAGCCGGCGGGGAGTTCGAAGCAAAAACTGTCCACCGGGTAACGGTACTGCCGGATCAAGGCCATCTGACCGTCAGCGGTCACCGGCACGATGATGACCGACTCCCCCCGTTCCAGGTAGGAATACTGGATGTCGCCGCGCCCAGCGATCTGGATGTCATCCTGGCGCAAACGGTTGACCGCGCCCTGCGAAAGATGCCGGCTGACCTTGAGCTGCCAGCCAAGGGCGGCTCCCTGGGGTTTGTCGGACGGTGGGTGATCGCTCATCGGTACAGCGTTGTGTCAGGCTGCAGGGACGGCATCGGCGAAGGGTTGCGGCACGGGTTCCTCGCCGCACCTCCGCCCGGGGCCGGTGAAGATAAGGAAGCCGGCCACGGCGTAGAGCGCCGCGGAGACGATCATCGTCTCGCGCATGCCGATATGGTCGGCCAGCGTGGTCATTCCCAGGGAAGCAAAGGGCATCACCCCGACAAAACTCAGTGACGCCACCGCCGACACGCGTCCCCGCAACGGCCCGGGAGCGCGCTCCTGGACGGTCGTATTCGCCAGCCCGTAGATCAGTGAGGTGCCGACGGCCAGCGTCGCCAGTGAGGCCGCGCCACCCCAGAAGCCGTGGACCCGCGACAGCTCGAACAGCGACACCGCGACATCCACCACGCCCGCGATCATGTAAAGAATGCGCCGCGAGCGCGGGACGCTGAGCATGCCGATGGAAGCGACCAGCGAACCGACGCCCGAAACACTCATCAGCAAGCCTGCCTCCTTCACACCAAGGTGGAGGTCCCGGCGCGCGTAAAGGGGCAGCATCACCGACATGACGGGAAACACGCACAGCGAGGCAGAACTCATCAACCCGAGCATCGCCAGCGTGGTACGGTCTTGGCGCACAAAGTGGAGACCCGCCCAGATGCTGCCGGAGCGTTCCTTTTCCTCTTCCTCCGTGCCCGCCGCACGCGGTTGGATGGTTACCAGGGCACCCATCAACGCCAGGAAGCTGGCGGCGTTGGCAAAAAAGGCCGCCGCGACGCCGAACCAACCCGAAATTAAACCCGCGAGCGCCGGTCCGATAAAGCGGGTGCCGTGGAAAACGGATCGGTCGATGCCGATGGCACTCGCGATCTGTTCCTTGCGGACCAGTTCGGGCACCAGCGCGCTGGCCGCCGGCATCTCGAACGAAGCGGAAATTCCCAGCAGCACCGCCGCCACGAGAATATGCCAGATCTGGATCTGCCCCTTGAGCACCAGAAAGCCGATGGCCAGGGCGAGCGCGATCTGCACGACTTGGGTGAGGAAGAGGATCTTGCGTTTGTCGTAGCGGTCGGCCAGGGAGCCGCCGAACATGGTCAATGCGAGCATGGGGATGCTGGAGGCGAAGTTCACCGCGCCGAGCCAGATGGCTTGCTGGGTCAAACCGCTCATGACCCAACCCTGCGCCATGCCCTGCATCCAGGTGCCGGTCATAGAAATGCCTTCGCCCACCATGTACCGGGTGAAGGGACCGCCCCTGAGCAGTTGCAAAGTCTCGGACGAGGATGCGCCGGGTACGACCGGTGGCTCGGGCGGGGTGGCGGTGTCCGCGCCCGTCGGCTGAGTTTCGGCGAGCGGGTGGTCTGACTGGCTGGAATCCATGAACTCGTACCCATCGGCCATGCGCGGCGCGGAAGGAAGAGAAATTCTTTCCACCAGTGAGTGCTTGCCAAAGGGCGGGGAAATCCGCAATGTCGCGTGTGCTGTTGCGCCCGAAGGGTTTGGAGGAATGGAAGATGCGGACAGGCATTGCCCGTGCGGCGGCGAAGTGATTAATCCCAGCCACGATTTTTATGGAAGACACCACCACTGCCGCTCCGATCGCCGCCGCTCCGAAGCTCCACCCGTCCCTGGAGAATCTGGGCATCGAAGAATACCTCGCCAGCAGCGCCCGCACCCTGGAGGCAGGTCGCATCAACGTGGATATCGCCGAGCGGCTCTATCCTTACGGGATGGACGACGAAATGATGGCCATCGGCATGGCGTTGTACGAGCAGGCCAGAAGTGCGATGGACGCGCACAAAGCCTCCGGCCATTACGACGATGTGTCCGCCGCCGAGCAGACGCTGAGGGAAGGTACCGAACAGGCGAGGGAAACCTTCGCCACGTTCCGCGGCATCGCCCGGGCGGCTTTCAGCGGGCTGAGCGACCGTCTGAATCTGAAACTGGTCGGCGAGCCGCCAGAGGATCTGCAGCGTTTCATCAACGCCGCCCACGCCGCGTACATGGCCGCGAGTCACGAGCCGTACGCGGAAAAGCTCTCCAAACGCGGTTACACGCCCGAGAAGCTCGGTACCTACTGCGAGGAACTGGATGCCCTTACCCGTTCGGGCGAGGACTACGCGGAGGCCGTCGGGGACAGCGACCAGGCCGACTCCGCCGCGCACCGCGACGAGACCTACAATGCCTTCAAGGAGTTCATGAAGGAGTTTAAGGGCATCGCGAAGACGGTCTTCCGCAAGGAACCCGATCAGCTCGCCAAGCTCGGCCTCTGAACCGGCACGCCCGCCGCTGACGCGGCGAGGGGGCAGTTTTGTCCGTTGTTCTCGCGCGGGGGATGGCACACTTTGGCGGAGTCCGGTGGTTCTCCCCCATGCTCTCGCGCGTCAAGCTCAACGATTTCCGCTGTTTCGAGGCGCTGGAGCTTGCCCTTTCCCCCGGGGTCCAGTTCTTCACGGGCGACAACGCGCAGGGCAAGACCTCCATCCTGGAAGCCGTCTGTGTGCTGCTGCGCCTGGCTTCGCCGCGGGCCGCCACCCTTGCGCCCCTGGTCCGGCTCGGAGCGAAGGGTTTCGCCGTGCAGGGGGTCCACGGCACCGCGCAGATGCAGTATTACTTCAGCCCGACCCGCCGCAAGCTGGTACTCGATAGCCTGGAGCAAGCCAGCACGCGCGAATACCTGCGGGTGGCGCGGCTGGTGTATTTCGGCAACACGGATCTGGAACTGGTGCGCGGCGGCGCGGACGGACGCCGCCGTTTCCTGGACTTTCTCGGCGCGCAGATCGAGCCGCTGTACCGGACCAACCTGCGCGCCTACGAACGGGCGCTGCGTTCCCGCAACCGCCTTTTGAAGTCCGTGCCGGTGCGCCGCCGCGAGGTGGAAGCTTACGATCAGCCTTTGCTGGATGCCGGAGGCCTGCTCACCCAGCTTCGCCGCAGTCTGGTCGAGGAACTGGCCCCCTGGGTCAGCCGGGCGCAGCAGAGTATCCGCGTCTCGCTCCACGGCACCGCGGGGACCGGAGAAGCCACCGAGGAACTGACGCTGCACTACCAGCCGGGCGGCAACGGGGATTTTGCCGCTGCGCTGAAGGCCAGCCGCGAGGAGGAAACCCGCCTGCGGCAAACGCTTGTCGGCCCGCACCGGGACGATCTCCTGCTCAACCTGGACGGGCAGGCGGCGGGCGTTTTCGGCTCCGAAGGCCAGCAGCGCACACTGGCCCTGGCGTTGAAGCTAGGACAAGCGGGGTTGCTGCAAGCGATCTGGAAAGCGCCGCCCCTCCTGCTCCTGGACGACATTTTCGGGGAGCTGGACCCTTTGCGCCGCAACGCCCTGCTCGCCGCGCTGCCGGCGGGCGGCCAGCAGTTGATCGCCACGACGCACCTCGACTGGCTGGACGGCCCGCCCGACGGTCCGGTCTGGCGGGTGCAGGAACGACGATTGGAAGCGGTTTACGGCGGATAAAAGATGCTCCGGCAGATTTCTCCTTGCCAAGGAGTAGAAACCTTGCAGAGTAGCAATTCGCTTTCGCGACGGCTAGGTAGCTCAGTCGGTAGAGCAGAGGACTGAAAATCCTCGTGTCGGGGGTTCGATTCCCTCCCTAGCCATTCTTTCTGAAAGCCTTGTCAGAAGCTGAAATTTTTGTTGCGCTCTGAAGTGCAAGAAGTGATACCTCTTGTCCTTCCATGACAGCTTCGATGCGGGTCGGTGGGACCGATCACGCTCTGATTATTTTCAAGCGACTATGGGCGAAACTGCCCTCGCAGCGCACAATATCATCCACTCCGCGCCTCATCACCATTTTCTATGTCGCTGACGCAACTCAAAGATCAGGCTGCGCATTTGCAATTGGTTGAGCAGCGCGAGTTGATCGCCTTCCTGGTTTCACTGCAAACCGGGAAGAACGAGGAATTTAAGCGCACCCTAGCGCAGAAGATCGACGATACTGATCCGGCACGGTGGCTTGATCTCGATGAGCTGCAAAAACGTTACGCGGAATAATCCGAGCAATGGCTTACCGCCTACTCGTTGATCTGGACGCCATCGCCGTCCTCGATTCCACCCCCAAGTTTATCCGGGTGCGTCTCCTTGATCATCTCGAAAAGCTACGTGTTACACCGGAGTATCATTGCGACTACTACGAGCACGACAGTGTTGGCCGTCGCGTGGAGATCAGCGTCTTCGCGGGATACTAGACTTTACAGTTCATAGTAATGGCACGCGGGTAAGCTCCGCCCGCGCCTAGAAGCTTAGACTATCTGCGGGTTGGCGGCTTGAGCGCGCATCGCGCAACGCAGGTTGTGCAGTCCGCAAGCCCCTGCCATGACCGCGTCGACCATGCCCTCGCGCAAGCCCCGGAAGGCGTCGGCGACGATGCGGCAGCGCTTGACCCCGGCGATGGCGTGCTCCACGCCCACACGCACCTGGCTGACGAGTGCATTGAGGCGCTTCCACGGCTCGCTCAACTCCGCTTTGCGGGGCTTCTTCTTGGGTTGCAGCACGCTGGCTCCCGGTGGCGCGCAGCCCTGGAAGCCCGTGTCCTGGTAGAGGAAGGTGCCTTTGACAAAGCGCAGGGCGGCTTGGCCCGGCCACCTTCTTGTCGTGTGCGCTTGCCGGGGCGGTGGGCGAGAGGAAGCGCAGGCGGCGGGTGTGGCGCTGGCTGACCACGAGGTTCTTCTTGCCGTGACGCTTTTTCTTGCCGCGGTGGTTGTTCTTCTGGTCCTCCGGGTTCTTGGGCCGGCGCACGGGCCGCTCGGTGCCATCGATGAGCAGTTCACGCAAAGCTGGTTCGGCCCGCAAGAGACTCTCCAGGTCGGCGGCCCGGCGGGCGGGCAGATGCTTTTCGTAGCCCAGGGCCTGGTTGAGCACGGGGGTGAGCCGGCCCGCCCACTCGCTGGCCTGCTGTTGGGAGAAGCCGAAGAAGAGGCCCATGACCTTCTGCAAGGGGTAGCTCTTGAAGTAAAAGAGGATGAACAGGAGCTTGTCGGCCGCTGTAGGCAAGGCTCCCTTGCTTACCCGACCCGTAAGCCCGCCGGCGCACGGTTCCACGGGTAGTGAGTACCCGCGTCCCGCGGCTCGCCTCCACCCATGCCGCCTCGAAGGCAGGCAGAAGCCGCTCGAACTCGGCCAGGTCCAGGGAGGTGACAGCCCGCAGCAAACGGGGCCGGCGGAGAAGGCGCTCAACGTGCATCATGACGCCGAAAAGCTTGCCAGATCTCGCCTGCTTTGTCTATGACCTGTAAGGTCTACTGTCTGTTGAGCTTTTCAAAGCTAGTAGAAGTCAAACGCGTCAGTTGTGAAGAATAAAACTTCTTTGTTCTTCCCTCATTCTAATGCTCCTTTCGGGGGGGGGCTCTACTTTCCTTTCGGTCTCTTCGTCACCGCTGCCGATACCTGCAGGGGGCACTCCACCTGTAATATGCAAAGTATGAGCTAGATATCGAAGAAGCTGAGAACGGTCAGCCAGCTGTCACAAGAAAGCTGGGCGAGTTGTCCTCAACCAACTGGATGAGCCAAAATCCCCTCTAGGCGCTGGCGCAAAGCCTCCGGCAGGCGTGGCAACCAGCCAGTGTCAATCAATCCAACACCGAGTAGATCGCGCAGATGCACCCGGTCTTTGTCGCCGAAGGCCGAGAGCTTCATCCGCACTAATGCCTCCAAAGTGACGAGGCGGAAATCCCCAGCGTTTTCGCCTTCTTCGACATTTGCGTTCGGCTCGGGCTGCTCGGGCCGGGTGCGCTCTCCGGCAAAGACGATGTGTACGGCGTCACCCACGCGGCTCTCCGGCCGATCCAGAAAAACGTCCATCGCTCCCGCCTGCTCCAAAGAGGCGACTCGACGGTACTGAAAACCGGCGCTTTCCAATGCGATGGTCGCGGCGGGCAGATCGGCTCGGCGCAGGAGCAGGTCCACATTGCGCGTGTTGCACACCGCTGCCTCATCCACTCGTGAGACCCAGGCGGCCACGGCGTTGCCGCCGACTACGGCGTATGGTACACCCGCCACGTCCAACGCCGCCGCGGCGCGCAGGAGCCGACGACGAACGGCTTCGACCGCCGCACTCATGCGTGACCAGGAAACCGGAGGAAAGGCGGACATGGTAAGTTCACTTCTAAATTCGCTGGGCAGAAACCACCTGGGCCATACATGACGATGTCTCCGGTGAAGCCAAGCAGAATCACTATCCCCGGGATTGGATCAAAGCGGGCCGTTGTGAATGTTGAAAGTAGCCATCCGAAAAGATTCGATCATCCGCCTCCCTCTTGCGAAAGTTGTTCGTGTACCCACCTGTTGAGCGAACAGCATCCTGCACCGCGAACACTGCCATCATCCATGCCTACCATTGCTTTGCTCTTCGCCCTCGTGGCCGGCGCACTTATCGCGCTGCAATTCGGCGTCAACGCGGCTTTACGCGGCTTTTTGGGTGGCAGCGCCTTCTTCGCCACTCTCGTCTCCTATGCGGTAGGCACCTTGGCTTCGCTTTGTTGTTTGCTGGTGCTACGGCCTGCGCTTCCCTCCTGGAGCAGGATCGCCGCCGTGCCTTGGTGGGCCTGGACCGGCGGTGCCATCGGGGTGGGCTACGTCACGGCAAGCGTGCTGCTGGCTCCGAAGCTCGGCGCGACCCGCCTGATTGTCCTGGTGGTCGCCGGCCAGATGCTGGCTTCGGTGATCTTTGATCATTTCGGGCTGCTCGGCTATGCCGTGCGCCCTCTCAACGGCTGGCGGGTGCTGGGCTGCGTGCTATTGATTGTTGCGGTGCTCATCATCAAGGCAAAATAGATGGATGCACCTTGCTGATCTTGCTTTGGCGGCTGTTAAAGAACCCGGTCGGACAAGGCGGCGTTCTGTTCGAATAAACGTAGGTTCTCCAAGAAGTGCTGTATCAGGCGAGAGTTTTCTTCCGAGTGTCCACCGCCAAAGTGCGGGGTAATGTAGCAGTTGGGAGCTGACCACAAGGGGTTTGTGGAGGGCAAAGGTTCGGGGTCGGCGACATCCAGGTAGGCGGCCTCGAGGTGAGTGCGCTCTTGCAAGACTGCCAGCAAGGCGTTCTGGTCGACGGTGGTGCCACGGCCGATATTATACAGGCGGGCCCGGTTTGAAGCGGGCGAAGCGCGCCGCGTTGAAGTAACCGCGTGTCGAGGCGTTGTCGGGCAGGATATTCACGACGTGATCGGCTTCACCGAGCATCCCGTCGGCTTCCTGCTCGGTAACCATCGGGATGCCTTCGTCGCCGCGGATGTTGCGGCGCACGCCGATCAGGCGCATCCGCAACGGTGTCAGGATTTCCACCAGACGCCGGGCAATCGCTCCGAAACCGTAGATCAAGACCGTCTGCCCGTTGAGCAACTGCGTGTGGGCGGAGCGTTCCTGCTTGGTCGGCCACGCCCGGGGGCCGCGCTGATTCTCCACGCAACGAGGCAGATCGCGGGCGAGCGCCAGGATCATCGCCGCGAGATGCTGCGCGCAAGGCTCATCGTAAACGTGGGAACTGTTGGTCAGCATCACCCCGCGCTGGCGCAAGCCGTCCCTGACCTTGTCGTTGTCGTAACGGGTGTAACCCGCGCTGCTCAGTTCCACCCAGCGCAGGTTGGGCGCGGACAGTAGTAAATCCGGGTCTGGTTGTCCGTAGATGACATCCGCTTCTTCCAGCTTGAAGGGACCGATTGCTTTAATCGTCGGTTCGGAAAGCCTCTCGCCGTAGAGTACCAGCTTGTGACCAGCCAATGCTTCACGGAGTGATTGTAGATCCGCTTCGGGAAGCGGGTACTCGAAAGCGATGCGCAGAGAATTTGGAGCAGACATGGTGTTGCAGGGATGAAGTGAATGTTCCAACGGGTGCTGTCTGTTCTCAAAGCAGAAGGCGAAACTCTTCGGGCGCAAGTCCAGCCGCTTTGGCGATGCCACCCATCGTCAGCGCGTTGACAGGGTCGTGGCGAGGGACAACCAACCTGATCTTACAGCCAATTTCAGAATGATTGAGAGTATGGTAGGCTGCCAGTCATGAAACC
>CAXTOP010000016.1:0-89352 GCA_964245965.1 uncultured Chthoniobacterales bacterium | reverse complement strand
GCATTGCGGCTGGCCCGTACACTCTCAATCATTCTGAAATTGGCTGTAATGAACCAACCGCTCCACAAAAAGAAGGGCGAGCATTGCTGCCCGCCCTTCGCCAACGTCGGAAAACCTACCGCCGTCTTCTCAGATATGGATCGCCAGGTTGAAGGCGGCTCCGGTCGCCTCGTGGACGCTCTCACTGAGCGTCGGGTGCGCGTGGATGGTCGCCTCGATGTCCTCGTGGGTGGCTTCCAGGTTAATCGCCAGACCCAACTCGGCGATGAGTTCCGTCGCCTCCGGCCCGATGATGTGCGCCCCCAAAATCTCGCCGTGCGGCTCGGCGACGATCAGCTTCACGAACCCTTCCGTTTCGCCGACCGCCTGCGCTTTGCCACTCGCCTGGAACGGGAACCGCCCGACCTTGAAGGTCTTGCCCGCCTCCCTGGCGGCGCGTTCCGTCAGGCCGACGCTGGCCACCTGCGGCTGGCAATAGGTGCAGCCCGGGAACACCGAAACCTTTTTGGGTTGGTGACCCTTGTAGAGTCCCTCCACAGCCTGCACGGCTTCCCAGCTCGCGACGTGCGCCAGCCACGGCGCGCCGATGATGTCGCCCGCCGCGTACACCCCCGGCACGCTGGTCTGGTAGTTGTCGTCCGTCTGCAGGTAGCCGCGAACGTCGCGCTTGAACTCCACGCCTTCCGGGAGCAGCGGTGCCACCCCGATGGCGACCAGCAGCACGTCTCCCTCGATGGTCTCGTTGCCCTTCTCGCCCGAAGTCACGATTTTGACGCCTTTGTCCGTGACCTCGGTCGCCTCGACCTTGGTGCTGGTCATTACCTTGACACCCTGTTTGAGGAAGCTTTTTTGCAGCGCGTTGCTGATCTCCTCGTCCTCCACCGGCAGGATGCGCGGCTGCATCTCCAGCAGCGTCACCTTGGAGCCGAACGAGTTGAAGAAATACGCGAACTCCACACCGATAGCCCCCGCGCCCATGATCACGATGTGCTGCGGCTGCTTGGGCAGCACCATCGCCTGCCGCGCGCCGACGACCGTGGTGCCGTTGAAGGGCAGGTTCGGCAGCGAGCGGGTCACCGTGCCTGTCGCGAGCAGGATCTTGTCGGCTTCGTACACTTCCTCGCTGCCGTCCTTCTTTTTGACGGCGACCTTCCTGCCGTCACGGAATGACGCCTCGCCCTGGATGTAGGCGATCTTGTTCTTCTTGAAGAGAAACTCGATGCCGCCCGCCAGCTTGTCGGCCACCTTGCGGCTGCGCCCGATGATCTTGTCCCAGTCGAAGCTCAGGTTGTCGAACCGGAACCCGAACTCCGCCGCGCGGTGCTTCATCAGGTGGTAAAGCTCGGCGTTGCGCAGCAGGGATTTGGTCGGGATGCAGCCCCAGTTCAAGCAGGTGCCTCCTGCCTTTTCCCGCTCGATGCAGGCCACTTTCTTACCGAGCTGCGCCGCGCGAATCGCCCCGACGTAGCCCGCCGGTCCGCCACCGATAACGATCAAATCGTAAGTCATACGCCCCTAATATCGGGCGGAAATACCCGATGACCAACGCCAATGGCCAAAACGCACAAAATCAGAGCAACATCAGCACCGGATTCTCCAGCAGGTGCCGCAACGTGGCCATGAATTGCGCGCCCACCGCGCCGTCGATCACGCGGTGATCGCAGCTCAATCCCAGGCTCATCCGCTGGCCCACGACGATCTCACCCGCCGCGCTGACCACCGGTTTCCTGACCAGCGCGCCCACCGAGAGAATGCCCGCCTGCGGCGGATTGATGATGGCGTCGAAGTTGTCGATGCCGTATGAGCCCAAGTTCGACACTGTAAAAGTACCGCCCTGGTATTCGTCGGGCTTGAGTTTTTTGCTCCGCGCCCGGGTGGCCAGATCCTTCACTTCCAAATTGATCTGAGACAACGATTTGTCCTGGGCGTCGCGGATGACGGGAGTAATCAACCCATCATCGACCGCAACCGCGACCGCCAAGTGGACACTGCTAAATTCAGTCACCGAATCCCCGGTAAACGAGGCGTTTACCTTGGGGTTCTTCGCGATCGCCGCGGCGGTTGCTTTGAGGATCAGATCATTGACGCTGACCTTGCTGCCGCCCTCCTTTTCGCCAGCCGCGTTGATCTCGGCACGGAGCTTCGCCAGAGGACCCGCGTCAACTTCGATGCGCAGGTAGAAGTGTGGGATCGTGGTCTTGCTCTCCAGCAACCGGTCGGCGATGACCTTGCGCATGGAGGTCAGCGGGATACGGGTCGTCTGTCCGGGCTTTGCCGCGATCGTTGGAGCCGGAGCGGGTGTCGCCTTCACCGGAGCCGTCGCCACTGCTGGCTTCGGTGCCGGGGCCGGAGCTGCCTTGGCGGCACCGTCGCTGGCACCGTTGCCTGGCGTGCCCGCCAACACGTCTTTCTGGACGATCCTGCCTCCGGGACCCGACCCGGTCAGACCGGCGAGATCCACTCCTTGGGCCGCCGCGACCTTTCTGGCGAGCGGCGACGCTTTGACCCGGCCGCCACTGCTGCTGGACCCGGCGTCGCCCTTCGCCTCCACCGGGGCGTCAGCCGACGGCGCGATGGCGGCTCCGGCCATCGCCGCTTCCTTCTCCAGCGCCGGAACGGGTTGCTTATCTTCGGCGCTCGCCGCACGCGTCGCTGCCTGACCGCTCGGTGCGGCTTCCCCTTCACCGAGGATCAGCGCGATCTTCTCGCCCACCGCCACTTTCTGGCCTTCCTGCACGATGATCTCCGACAGCACGCCGTCCTCGAAGGCCTCCATTTCCATCGTGGCCTTGTCGGTTTCCACCTCGGCGATGACCTCGCCCATCGTGACCTTTTCGCCTTGTTTCTTCTTCCAGGAAACGAGCGTGCCCTCGGTCATGGTGTCGCTCAATTTGGGCATGGTGATCTCAGCCATAGGATGGGGTCGGGAAAGAGGGTGGTTGGAGGTTGGAGCAGGCCGGGAAAAGGACGGCCACGGGGAAGAGTTTTCCTAAGCCGCAAACCTTCCCCGCGCAAGGTGCAACTGGTATCTCGGGCGAAGAGGCTGCTTTGTTCCCGTGACCTGTTTGCGCGAATGGAGCGTTCCTTTTTCTGTTCCCGCGCTCCGGCATCGCGGCACGCAACGCGCAAGCTTTCCGCAACCAACCAGCCCAAATTCATCGAATTCCAGGTGCATGAGCGAAACAAACACCAAAGAACCCGTCGATCCACGCGAGCGCTTCCCGCGTCCACCCTTTGCCCAACTCAAGCAGGCCGCGCCGGGCAGCGAGAGCAAGATGCACCCTCATCCCGACCACGGGGAGGAATCCTACACCGGCAGCGGCAAACTCCTGGGGCGGGCGGCCCTCATCACCGGCGGGGACAGCGGGATCGGGCGAGCCATTGCCCTGTGCTACGCCAAGGAGGGAGCGGATATTCTCTTTACCTGCCTGCCGGAAGAAAAGGCGGATGCCGACGAGACGGTCCGGCTGGTCGAAGCGACTGGCCGCCGGTGTGTGTCCATGCCCGGCGACATCCGCCAGAAGGCGTTCTGCCAGCAACTCGTCGAACGGACGGTTGGCACCTTCGGGCGGCTGGACATCCTGGTGAACAACGCCGCCTACCAGCGCGCGTGCTCCAAGCTGGAGGATTTCACCGAGGAAGATTTCGATGCGACCTACCGTACCAATGTGTACGGCACGTTCTTCATGTCGCAGGCAGCCATCCCGAAGATGAAGCCCGGCGGCGTGGTGCTCAACACCGTGTCCATCCAGGGCCACGTGCCGACCGAGACTTTGCTGCCCTACGCCTCGACCAAAGCGGCCCTGATCAACATGACCAAGAGCCTGGCGCATTTTGCCATCGAAAGCGGTATTCGGGTCAACGCCGTGGCTCCTGGGCCGGTATGGACGCCGCTCATCCCGGCCACCCTGCCGCTGACGGAAACGGTTATGTTCGGCAAGCAATCGTCCTTCGGACGCCCGGCGCAGCCCGTGGAACAAGCCGTGATCTACGTCTTCCTGGCCTCCGACGATGCCAGCTACATCACCGGCGAGATCTACGGCGCAACCGGTGGCAGGTCGCCGGTCTGATCCCTGCGGTTCCGGGGAAGCCACGGTCCACCCACCACAGGGCAAGAGCCTTGTTCGAGTGGGGGATCCCTTACCCGGTACTTCTGGTTATAGGGCGGGCGCTTTGCCTGCCGTCTGGTTGATCTCTCCACAGCCGGCGAAGCGCCCGCCCTACAACCAGAAAGCTGACTTCAAGGGCCGATGAACGTCGCCGTCGCACCGACGTAAGTGTATGGGGGCAACGTTGACCCATAAACGTCTAACCTGACGGCTGTCTGAAACGCGGGATCGATGAGAACGGGCTTCGACGATCCAACCAGGATGTTCCCTGCAGTGTCCACCCTGAGGTTTTCGAATGGAGCGTTGCCCTCGTATGGCACATCCAGCGAGACCGCGAATTGGCCGTTCGCGTCGCACTTGATGATCTCGCCGCTCTGGGGGCCACCGGGGATCCCGTAGAACTCTCCCGCCGGACCGACCGCGAACTTCAGCAGGCCCAGATCGATGCTTCCGGGAGGGCTGGCCTTCAGGTACACGGTCCGAAGCATCGCCAGCGTGTTTGGATCATAAACGTCCACCTCTGCGCCCAATGGGTTGGAACCAGCAAAGTTCTCCACCATGGCATAGAGGAGCCCATCCTTTCCTGCGGACAAGGAAACGTATGTTTTTGTGGAGTCGGTGCCGTGCTCCCCAAAGACCTGCACCGCGCCGGTGGCAACGTCGAAACGCAGCAACAAACCGAGCGGACTGTAGGGATCATCCTGTCCGTAGTTGGCGAAGATGTACCGGCCAAACGACACGATTTCCCCAGCAGCGGTGCCGCCGCTGGAAGTTCCCGAAAGGATCCAGCCGGGAACCGTGGTGCTGGTGACCGCCCCCGTTTGGGAGTTGATCGTGATGAGGGAAGGCGTGTAGTTGCCATTGAGGACTGCGATGTTCCCGTTGCCATCAACGATTGCTTCCAGGGGGACGGAGTTCCCGTGCGTCCCACCATCCCCCGCGTTCGGCGCGGGGATGACCTGCACCGGGGTGCCGGTACGTGTGATCTCGATGAGCCGCTGGTCGCTGGTTGCCAGCAGCAGATCGCCCGGGACCAGCTTGGCGGTGTTTTTGGCCGGCGGATTGGCTAGCAGAGACTTGACCGCAGCCTTCGCGTCCACCAGCCCGAAGCCCGCCGCCGGGCTGTAGCCGGTGCCGATATTGTTGGCCAGCCCGCTCTGCCCCTTGCCGCCGCCGCCCGCGCCCTTGGTGCGGACCTTCACCGCGGCACCAGCCAACAGGTCCGCCGAGTTCCCATCGTTGTTGATGCTGGTAAGATCGCGGTCGATCCCGAAGTTCAACGATTGCCCCGCCGTGAACGTGCCCGGCGCGAAGAGCAGGGTCAGCACCAGGTCGCCCCCGTTGAGGCTGGCGGTCACATCTTCCGGTGCCACTGCGGTCTTCGTGCCGATGATGAAGGGGAAACCCCCATCCAGAGTAGTGTCGAAATGGAGACCGGTCGATCCCAGATCGACGACCACTTTTTTCAGGTACTGGCCGGCGGAACCATCAAAGGTCAGGTGGAAACCATCCTTGTCCTCGGAAGCCGCGTCGCTCTCGTCCGCAGTCGCGGACAGCGTCACCGTGGAACCATCATCCACCGTCACCGTTGCCGAGGCAAAGTTCGGGTCCAGGTCGTGCGGCCGCGCGGTGGATTGCAACAACG
Organism: uncultured Chthoniobacterales bacterium; assembly: GCA_964245965.1. Classification (GTDB taxonomy): domain Bacteria; phylum Verrucomicrobiota; class Verrucomicrobiia; order Chthoniobacterales; family SZAS-18; genus CAWCJJ01. The sequence goes on along the minus strand of CAXTOP010000016.1, from coordinate 83,598 downwards.
CCAGGATCTGCGCGGCGGTCAGCGACCCGGGGCCGCCCGCCGCCTGGAGCAGCAGCGCGGCCACCGCTGCCACGTGGGGCGCAGCGGCGCTGGTGCCGAAAAAGTTGGGGAAGCCGTCGCCGTCCGTGTCGGTGCCGGGTGCGCCGTCGTCCTGCGTCAAAGGACCCGGCGGGAAGAAGCTGGTGTTCACGCCGTCCACCGCGGCGACGGCTGGTTGCTGGCGCACTTCCGGCGTGGCCAGCCGGTTGCCTTGCGCGTCGAAGTAGATCGTCACCGGCCCAAGGGAACTATAGGCATCAGGCTCCGCAAGCTTGTCGTACTGGTACGCGGCCACGCCGATCACGTTCGGGCCGGCGTTGTGTCCGAAGGTCGTGCGGGTGTTGTAGCCCCTGAACTTGACGACGGCACCGCCGCCATTCATCACGTAATGCAGATGCTGGGCCAGGCCGGTGCCTGTGTTCGCGCGGGTGATGGCAAACTGGTAGGTGATGCTTTTGTTGCCGTCGCCCAGGGGAAGATCGACGATCTCGACCGCTTTGCCTGTTGCTACATTGTTGTCTGTGCCGCTGAGGTCGGGCAGGTAGTTGCCGTCCGCGTCGAACACCAGCAGGTTGTAGTCGGCGCTGACTTCGCCCGGAAGGAAGAGATCGTCCCATTGGAAGCTCACCTCGGCGTCCCCGTACATTTTGACCTGCTGGGCCAGCGTCTCCTTGTTGGCCTTCGGGTTGAAGTTGTGGAAACCGCCCGCAGTCAGGGAGGAAGGCACCTGGGCGAGCTTCAGATTGCCCCCTGCGAACCCTCCACGCGCCGCATTGTCGCTGATGGGGTTGAAATCGGCGGCGTAGGCACTGTCGCCCTCGTTGCCGGCGGCGGACACGTACACCACGGGGTGACCGGGCAGCAGGAGGCTGGTCGCCGCGTCCCGGGCGGCGAGCGCCGCCGGCCCGTCGGAGAAGAACGGTTCGTCGGGAAAGCCGAAGTCGTCCACGATCACATCACAGGCGGGGTTTGTCTGCGAGCGCAGGCTGGTGATGGCGCTGGCGAGGGTTTCCGGCGTGGTCCCGGCGTTGTGGAACATGAGTTGCGCGCCGGGCGCGAGGTCATGGACGATCTGGAGTATGGCGCGGCCTTCGTCGAACTTGTCATCGCCCGGAAAAGCTTCGGATACCACCCTCACCGGCACGGTGTGTCCAAAGGGATTGCCCGGCCCGGGTAGATCGCCGTTGCGCACGTCGTCGGCAGCATGCGTCGCGTACGGGTAGGTCGTTTCGTCGTTGTCCTCCTGGTCGTAGCTGTCGGAAATCACGCCCACGGTGATGCCCGCGCCGTCGTAGTTCATCCGGTTGACCTTGCTGGCCCGAAGCACGTCCGCGCCTTGCGAGGTGGTTTTGCCGACGCGCCGCCAGGCCCGGTGAACCAACACGGCGGAATAGACGCCTGGGACCCGCACGGCAGCCTCCGCCTGGTCCAGCGGCAGCCGCGCGCTGAGGATGCTGCCGGCGCGGCCGGAGTCGTACCGGGCGACCACCTCCAACCCGAGTCGAGCCAGGGCGGTGCTCACGGTCGCCAACGGCACGGTGCCGTCGAGGGTCACATCGACCACCGTGCTGGTGGCATCCACGTTGGTCTGCCAGTGGGCGGCCCGGCCGGGCAAAGCCCTGGCCAGACGCAAGCGCCGGTCCGATCCGGCCAAATTGCGCGGCTGCGCCCGGTGCCACACCACCAACCGGCGCAATTCCTTGCTCAGACTGGCCGGCAGCGTTTCCACTGCCGCCTCATCCGCCGCGCGCATGGTCGCCGAGGGCAGGAGCAGCGTGCCGATGGCGACGATAGCCGCGGTGGGGAGGAAACGTGACCGGAAGGAGATCAGATGGGAGGTTATCATGAGAGGGGGCTCCAAGCCCACAAAGGTACCATCTCCGTCAAGCGGTCTTCCGTGGTGGCCGCAACCCTGCCCGCGTAAAACAAAAAACCGATGTTCCACGTGGAACATCGGTTTTACGGCCGCTTGACTGATGAGGGAGAGCTCGGTACTCAGACGGGGCAAATCTGCAAAGCCGCCTGCACAATCTTGTGCGCGCTCGGGAGCACGGCTTCTTCCAAAGCTTCGTTGTAGGGCATGGGTACTTCCTCCTGAGTCACCCGCAGAACGGGGGCGTCCAGTTCGTCGAAGATGTCGCGCTGAATTTGGAAGGTCAGCTCCGAACCGATGCCGCAGAAAGGCCGGTTCTGTTCGGCGATCAGCACCCGGTGCGTTTTGCTCACGCTCTCCAGGATCGCCGGTAGATCCAGCGGTTTGATGGAGCGCAAATCCAGGACCTCGGCGTTGATCCCCCGACCAGCCAGCGTCTCGGCGGCAGCCAGCGCCATGCGGACCGTTTGGGCGTAGGAGATGATCGTCAGGTCCTTGCCCTCGCGGAGCACGTTCGCTTTGCCGAAGGGAATGAGGAGGTCTTCGTCGGTCGGCTCCACCATGCCCTTCATGCTGTAAAGAAGTTCGCTCTCCAGCACCAACACCGGGTTGTCGTCACGGATGGCCGTCTTGAGCAGGCCCTTGGCGTCTCGCGGGGTCGCCGGCATGACAATCTTCAAGCCGGGCACGTTGGCGTACCAGCACTCGGTGGCGTGGGAGTGCGTCGCGCCCAACTGGTGGGCCGGGCCGTTCGGACCGCGGAACACCAGCGGCACGTTGAACTGACCGCCGGACATTGTGAGCATATTCGGCGCGTTGTTGACGATCTGATCGAATGCCACCAGCGAGAAGGAAAACGTCATGAACTCGATGACCGGCCGCAGGCCCACCATCGCCGCACCGACGCCCAGGCCGGCAAAGCCCGCCTCGGCGATCGGGGTGTCAATCACGCGCTTCGAGCCGAACCGCTCCAGCAGCCCCTGGCTGATCTTGTAAGCGCCGTTGTATTCCGCCACCTCTTCACCCATGAGGAACACGTTGGGGTCGCGCTCCATTTCTTCGGTGAGGGCTTCGTTGATGGCTTGACGATAGGTAATCTCTCGCATGGCAGGAAAAGAAAAAGGCGGCGGCATGGCTGCCGCCGCCAAATTGAAAAGGGTTTAAACAACTTCCACGGCGACGCCGTTGACGGTGTTGACGAAGGTGTAGTCGTACAGGGCTTCGAGCGGCGGCTCGGGACTCTGTTCGGCGAAGGTGACGCTGTCCTGCGAGACCTTCTTGGCGTGGGCGTCCATCTCGGAATACTGGTCGGCCGTGATGATACCCTCATCCTGGAGCTGCTTGCTGAGCTTGGCGATGGGATCGAGGTCCTTGTATTTATCCAGTTCTTCCTTGGTGCGGTAGAGGCCGGGATCGCTCATCGAGTGGCCGCGGTAGCGGTACGTGCGAATCTCCACCCAATACGGCTGCGGTTCGCGGCGCACGGTCTCGACGATATGGCGCAGCCCGTCGCGTACAGCGCGCGCGTCCATGCCGTCGATCACCACGCTCGGCATGTCGTAGCCCTTGCCACGGTTGACGATCTCCTTCAGAGGGTTGGAACGATGGGCGTGCGTGCCCATCGAGAAGAAGTTGTTTTCGCAGATGAAGATGACCGGCAGCTTGTACAGGCCGGCCATGTTCAGCGCCTCGTGGAACGCGCCGATGTTGATGGCGCCGTCGCCCATGTAGCAGAGCGTCACCTTGTCCTCGCCGCGGTACTTGCTGGCGAACGCGAAGCCGGTCGCCAGCGGCAGATGCTGGCCGATGATCGCGTGGCCGCCCATCATGGCGTGCTCCTTGTCGAAGTAGTGCATCGAGCCGCCCAGCCCCTTGGAACAACCCGTGGCTTTGCCGAAAAGCTCGGCCATGCAGGAATCCGCGCTTAGGCCGCGCGCCAGGCCGTGACCGTGGTCGCGGTAGGCGGTGATGAGATAATCGTCGGGCCGCGTGGCGGCGACGGAGCCGGCGATCACGGCTTCCTGGCCGATGTAGAGGTGGCAGAATCCGCCGATGCGATCGCCGCGCTGGTACTGCTGGGCGGCGCGTTCCTCAAAGCGGCGGATCAGCAGCATCTGCGCGAGCATGCCGATTTCTTGTTCCTTGGTCTGATAATTCTTGTCCATATCGAAAAAGAGGGAAGGGCAACGGGTCAGGCAGCAAGGCTGCGCCTGACTTTAACGTGGCAAGGCGGCACCCAGAGCAAAGGAATCCTTTGCCCCCGGCCGGACGGCTTGGCGGGTCAGGCAAGCGACGAACACCATAGAGTAGAGGCCGTCGCTGACAAGCGCGTTCCGGTAGAAACACCACGAGGGCAGGTAACCCGGCAGGCCGGTGGTCAGCGCCTGGGTCCAGCCGGCAAACGTGTGCGCGTACTCCGCCGATCCGGCCCAGGTGAACGTGTTGCTGGCGACGTAGAAAAACGTGGAAGCTGCCGCCGTGACGAGCAGCGTGGTTCCCAGATTAGACTGGCGACCAGCCCGGCGCAGCCACAAGCCACCCGCTCCGATCAGGGCCAGCAGCGCGTAGCGGCCGCACATCGCGGCGGTAAAGAACGCCGCACCGTAGTGCGCGTCGATCACCACGTCGGAAGCCAGCAGGATCAACAACGGCACCGCCAGCGCGAGGCGGCGGGGCAGGAACGCTCCCGCGCACAGAGCGACGGCGCTCAAGGGGCAAAAGCCCGGCAGCCAGCCCGCCAGCGCATCATTCGCGTGGGTCAAATTCCCAGCGGACATTTGCCAGGCCGCGGCGAGGCGATAAATCGCGACAACGGGAATCAAAAGAACGGCCGGCCACATAGAAGGAAAAGGGAAAAGGATAAAGAGGACCGCCGACAGATACGATCCCGTCCTGGCACCGGTGCGTCACTATAGAAACACTTCCCCGTGGATCAAGCCCAGTGCCTGGCTAAAAGCTGGAGTTCTTCCAGCGCGTTTTCCACCCGCTTGAAATCCTTGCGCTTGGCTACACCCGGCGACACCTCGAAGGTGCGCAGCAGCGTGAGCATGTCGCGCAGGTCGTGAAACTGGTCGGTCTGTCGCTCTGCCGGTCCTGTCCCCGCCCTGGCGCGGCGCTTGCCGACCGCCTCCTGCCTGGCCGCAATAACGGTGCTAACCTGGCCATTCGAGGATTTGTCGGGGGCGGCTTCCGCCGCGCTCAACACGGCATCGCGCAAACCTGTAATCTCTGCCTCGACCCGGGCGGTATAACGCTGGTTGAGCGTGCGAAACGTTTTTCGCAGGCGCTCCAGTTCCTCCGCAACGGACTTGTACGGCGACGCCTCCGAGAAGGCAGACGTTTTTTTCATCAGAGCAAATTCGCCGGAACTGGACCGAAAGCTGTCTCCATCGTGGATGTGCCGCAGCATCGCCGGACTTTGCCACTGGCGCAACTGGCGCTCTCATGCGAAGGATGTACCCTCGCGAGGAGGAGCTTTCCCCTGCCCCGCCCTGCCCTGCCGCAGGAAACTGGTCCATGTTCACGTTCCCCAAAAAGTACGATGTGCTCGTCATCGGCGCCGGCCACGCCGGCATCGAGGCTTCCCTGGCCGCGGCGCGCATGGGCTGCCAGACCCTGATGCTCACGCAGAACCTCGACACGATCGGGCAGATGTCCTGCAACCCGGCCATCGGCGGCTTGGCCAAGGGGCACATGGTCCGTGAGATCGACGCGCTGGGCGGCATCATGGGGATCAACGCCGACGCGACCGCCATCCAGTGCCGCATGCTCAACGCTTCCAAGGGGCCGAGCGTGCGCGGCCCCCGCTCGCAGTGCGACAAGAAGGCGTACCAGTTCCGGCTCAAGGCGATCTGCGAGGCGCAGGCCAACCTGGACCTCCAGCAAGGCAGCGTCGCCCGCCTGCTCGTGGAAGACGACCGCATCTCCGGTGTCGAAACGCACCTGGGTGTCCGGCTCCTGGCGGAGACCGTGGTCGTCACCACCGGAACCTTCATGCGCGGGCTGCTCCACGTCGGTATGCGCAACCAGGCCGGCGGGCGGATGGGTGATGCGTCCTCCACCCTGAGCGACAGCTTGCGCGACCTCGGCTTCGAGGTGGCTCGCTTCAAGACCGGCACTCCCTGCCGGCTCAACGGCCGCTCCATCGACTTCTCGAAGTGTACCCTCCACGGCGGAGACGAACCGCCGCCCACCTTCACCTTTTGGCCGGAACGCCTCACCCGCCGGCCCGCGGATTTATTCACGCTCAACGAGTGGCGGGACGGTGTGTTCCATGTGGAACAAATCCCTTGCTGGATGACGCAGACCAACGAGCGGACGCACGAGATCATCCGGCAGAACCTCGACAAATCCCCGATGTACACCGGCCGGATCGAAGGGGTCGGCCCGCGGTACTGTCCGTCCATCGAAGACAAAGTGGTGAAGTTCGCCGAGAAGAGCACGCATCAACTCTTCCTGGAACCCGAAGGAAGGCACACCAACGAGTATTACGTCAACGGCATCTCGACGAGCCTGCCCTTTGAGGTGCAGTTGGAATTCGTCCACACGGTGCCGGGACTGGAGCAGGCCGAGATCATCCGACCGGGTTACGCGGTGGAGTACGACTACTGCCCGCCGACGCAGCTCAAGCGTTCGCTGGAAACCAAGGCGGTCGAAGGATTGTTCTTCGCGGGTCAGATCAACGGTACCTCCGGCTACGAGGAAGCTGCGGCGCAAGGCATCATCGCCGGGATCAACGCCGCGCGGAAGGTGCAGGCGGCGGAAGCTTTCGTGCTGGGACGTTCGGAGGCGTACATCGGCGTTCTGATCGACGACCTGGTCACCAAGGGAACCAACGAGCCTTACCGCATGTTCACCAGCCGGGCGGAGCATCGCCTGCTGTTGCGGGCGGACAACGCCGACGTGCGCCTGACCGGCCGCGCGCGGGAGGTCGGCCTGATCGATGACATGCTGTGGACCGCGCACCTGGAGAAGCTGGCGGCACTGGCGGCGGCGCGTCAACACGCCGAGACGACGCGCCACGACAGCCTACGGCTGGATCACTGGCTACGCCGGCCCGAGAATAGTTGGCAGCAGCTGCCGACCGAGGCGCGGGGCGCATTCACGCCGCTGGTTTGGGAACAGGTCGAGACCGATCTGCGCTACGAGGGATACATCCGCCGCCAGGAAACCAGCGTGGAGCGCGCGCGGGGTTTGGAGGACAAGAAGATCCCGGCGGATCTGGATTACGGGCAAATCGGCGGCCTGCGCACGGAGGCGCGGCAGAAGCTGGCTCGGATCGGTCCGCAGGATCTGGGCCAGGCCAGCCGCATCAGCGGCGTGACCCCGGCGGACGTGGCGCTGCTGGCGGTTTGGGTTGAAAAATCCGCGCGGATGCGTGCATGATCTGCGGCGCGTATGGAATCACTGGAACACCTCTTCGAGAACAACCGGGCCTGGGCCGAACGGATCCGGCAACGGGACCCGGACTTCTTCCTCAAACTCTCGCAGCAGCAATCGCCCCGTTACCTCTGGATCGGTTGCTCCGACAGCCGGGTACCGGCCAATGAGATCGTTGACCTGCAACCGGGCGAGTTGTTCGTCCACCGCAACATCGCCAACCTGGTGGTCCACACGGATCTGAACTGTCTGTCGGTGATGCAGTTTGCCGTGGACATCCTGAAGGTCAGTCACATCATCGTCGTCGGACACTACGGATGCAGCGGCGTGCAGGCGGCCGCGCGCCGGAACCGGATCGGCCTGAGCGATAACTGGCTGCGGCACGTTCAAGACGTCCGGCACAAGCACGCCGACGCCGTGGCAGGCGCGACGAACGAAACCGAGGCTTGCAGCCGGCTTTGTGAGCTCAACGTCATCGAACAGGCCATGAACGTTTGCCAGACCACGATCGTGCGTGATGCCTGGGAGAAGGGCCAGGAGCTGGCGGTTCACGGCTGGGTGTACGGTTTGCAGGATGGTTTGGCGCATGATCTCGGCATCACGGTGACCGGCCCCCATGAGTCGCTGGCCGTTTACCAGGCATCACTGGAGTCTCTGCGCGCATCGTGGACTGAACCGGCATAGCGCGTCAGGTTGTTTGGGTTTCGCTGGCGGTTTATCTCTCTGATTGTAGCTCTGGTGCTCCGCTTGTTACCCGCCGTAGTTGAGCTACAGCCGTTTTCCAAAGTTCAAGCATTCGCCGGTTGGTGCCAATCGTTCTGTTTACTCCCGCAAAGCAAATTCGCAGAGCAAACGCGCTGACCGCACCCAGTCGAAGCTGACGGCGTAACGCTGCCCCTGCTCGCCGAGACGCTCCCGGAGGGCCGGATCAAGCAACAGCTTTTCGATCACCGCCGCCAGTTCCTCCGGCTTTCCCTCCGGCACCAACAGGCCCGTTTGTCCGTCAACCACCGCCTCACCGATGCCGCCCGACACGTACGCCGCGACCGGTTTGCCATGCAGCGACGCTTCGAGAAACGAGATGCCGAATCCTTCCACACTCCTGGTCAAGGTCCGGCTGGCTTGGGCGTAGAGAGTGCAGCCGGCGTAAACGGGACCGAGCCGTTCGTCGGGAACGTTGCCCAGGAATTCACGACGCACCCCCCCCGCCCGGCAAACTGCTTCGATCTGCGCGCGGTATTCCTCCGTGCCGGTGCCGACCATCTGGTAAATCACCCGTTGCCGCAAATCGGCGGGCAGCAGCACGAGCGCACGCGCCAGTTCCACCTGCCCTTTGCGCGGGTGCAACCGAGCCACCGTGAGGACTCGCAGTGATGCGCCGCTAGCCGGTGCCTCCGCTATTGCCCTTCCGGCACCAGCAGCCAGGACACTGGGGCAGGCACAGGGAGCCACACAGATCTCCGCGCCCGCTGGCAGCAGACCGCTCCGGCGTGCCAGATCCTCCACGTAGCGCGACGCCACGGCAAACCCGTCCACCCTGGCGAAGAACCTTTTCGCCAGCCAGCGCCACGGTGCCTGGCGCGCGAACCGCAAAAGTTCCGACCCGTGGAAAAAGCAGGTCACGCCCCGCGCCGGCAGCCACCCCGGGGCGTACAGGAGCATCCACGCCATCTGTGCACCCACGCTCAGCAGGACGACCCGTGTTCCCTCCCCTCCCTTCATCAACCTCCTGAAACCGAGCAGACCCCGCATCAATCCCGCCAAGCCCGCCGGGGTCAAACGGCCGTTGGAGGGCAGATGTTCCACGTGGAACATGAACTTAGGTTCATGGGCTGGACGCACCCCGCTGGATGACCCCCCGCCGCAGTAGGTGGCGGTCCAGACCTCCACGGGATAATCCTGCGCCGCGGCGGCGGCAGCGATCTCCTGAACGTAGGTAGCCGCCCCGCCACGAAAAGGTGCAAACTCATGGGTGATGAAAGCAAGCTTCATGCGGGATAAGCGTTCCGCCAGCGGCGGGTGGCGGGCAAGAAAATAGCGAGCGTCGTCACTTGCACAAACGAATCAGATGCACCCGAAATCATTTCACTGGCGAATGGTGTCAGACGACTCCGCCGGAAAAACACGCTGGGGATTTGGCACGAAGAGGAACTTGCTTATATTCAGACGGGTCAGGAATGGGAAATCAGTTTCTTGTTTCTGAAAGCAGGCGGTCCATTTAATAAGAACAGAGCATGTCACCCACGGAACAAGAAATCCTTCACCTTCGCACGGCTCTCAAACGCTGCAGCGCCGCGACGATCGACGCGGCGATCCGCTTCCGCACCACGGGTGACATCGAAGCTGTTCCCACGATCATCTACGGGATCATCGAACGCCACCTGGCTCCCGAGCACGCGCAGGACCTCGCCACGGTGCCGGATTCGACTCGCCTGATCGAGGATCTGGGCGTGGATTCATTGACGATGCTGGAGATTGTTCTCTCCATCGAGGAAACGGTCAAGATCAGCATCGAAAACGAGGAACTGCGCGAGATCCGCACCCTCGGCGAGGTCAAGGAATTCATCGCGCGCAAGCTCACCGGTGCCAGCGCGGATCCAACGACCGCCGCCGGTCCGAAAATCCGGCGCTTCAACCGCGAGGACATCCGTCAGCGTCTGCCGCAGCAGCCGCCCTACCTGTTTCTGGACGACGCGGAGATTGACGGCCAGATCGTGCGAGCCAGCTACAAGGTAAAAGGCGACGAATTTTTCCTCGAAGGCCACTTCAAGAACAACCCGATCATGCCGGCGTCCATCGTGTTCGAAGCGATTGGACAGGCGGCTTGTTTGTGGGTGCTGGAGTGCGCGGCGGACCAACTCCGTATCGAGGTGAGTTCCGACGAGGTGCTTTTTGCCTCGATGGAGGAAGCGCATTTCTACCGCCGGGCCAAGCCGGGCGACGTACTGGATTTCGAGGCGGAGATGGTCCGTCTGCGGGCTCCTCTGGTGGTGTTCCGCGGCAGCGCCAAGCTGCACGGTGAACGTCTGGCGCAGATCGAGCACCTCGTGTTGGCCTTCGGGCAGGAGGTGGTCGAGCACGTTACGCGCAAGGAAGATTCGGAACTGCACGAAGAGCAACTGGGTTCTTCACGCTCCTTGGGCAGCGAATCCGGTGGCACCGCGATGATCCTGGAAGCGCCTGCGGTGGAGAATTTGCCGAGCGCGAAGTAAGTAGAGAGCGTCATGGCTGCCCGCAAGATCCTGCTCACGGGTGCCAGTGCGGGGATCGGGTTGGCGACCGCGAAAGCACTGACGGCCCGAGGCTGCGAGGTGTGGGGGACGGCCCGGAGTCTGGATCGTCTGCCGGTGGGACTACCGAACTTCCACCCGGTCGAACTCGATTTGAACGGGGATTCTTTGCGTGAAGGTTTTGCCGCGGCGGAGCAGGAAGCCAGCGGACGGTTTGATGTGCTCATCAACAATGCCGGTGGTGGATGGTTCGGGCCCGGCACGGAGATGCCCGAGGCCGAGTTGCGCGCGCAATTCGACACGTTGGCACTTGCACCGATCACCCTGATCCAACTGGCCTTGCCCGGCATGCGCCGCCAGCCGGGAGGAATGATAATCAACGTGACTTCTCTGGCCGCACGGCTGCCGCTGCTCTACGGCGCGGCCTACAGCGCGGCGAAGGCGGCCCTGAGCGTTTACACGGCCACCTTGCAGATGGAGGAGGACGCGCAGAAGAAGCGCAACCCCGCGGAGGGTGAGCGAGTGCGGTTCATCGACCTGCAACCCGGCGACATCAGCACGGGCTTCAACCGGGCCATGCGGTGCTGGAGCGGGCTGAACGACGCCGGCAGCTCAACGGCGGCGACGGTGCGGCATGCCTTGGGAGCAAGCAACAAGAGCCTGGCCGGAGCGCCGCCGCCGGAGAAGGTCGCCGGGTGCATCGGCGACCTGGTTTTGGGGAAGGCGGGCGGGAAGAGCCCGCTCGTCACCAGTGGCAGCTTCTGGCAAGCGGGGCTGGGTCCCCTAGCCTATCGAATCCTGCCACCACGTTTGCTGCTGTGGGTGATCCGGCAGAACAGTGGGTTGTAAGACAGCGGAACGGTAGTCATAACTATACGGAGACACCGATGTGTAAACAGAAGGTGGTACAGCGCTCATTTTATACCCACGCAGAGTCAGCCTCTGTTATCAACCTTAGGGCGTTGGACTATTGATGAAGTGCCTTTTTACCCTCGCGAGCTAGGTAGTTCGTTTTGTCACACGCCATGATGGCGTCTATTTCCACGAGTTCGGTCATGCTGTCGTCGGTTGGATCGTCGGCTTTCCGCTGCGCTTGATCCGGATCGGCCACGGACCGGTGCTGTTCAGTCTGCCGCTGGGTGCCGCGCGCCTCGAGTGGCGTTTGTGGCCTCTGGCAGGCTGCGTGAGTTGCCTGCGGGATCGATCCCACCGCCTGGCTTCGGCGGCGTACCTGCTGGGCGGTTTGGGGGCCAATCTGGCCGTGCTGGCAATCACCACGGCAGCGTGGGTGTTGCCGCGCGAGGAAAATCTATGTGCGCTGGCGGTCGCGGCAGCGCAACTCCCATTGATCGCGGCATCCGCCTTGCCATACACCCGCCGGTGGCGCGGCGTCGAGCAGACTTCGGACATGCTCAAAGTCTGGCGGTTGCTGCATGGGGTGCCGGGACCATCTTAAAACTGGTCTCTTCTGCGCTTGCCGAGCCGGACCAGTGGCGAGGCCATATGAAAGAAAACTCAAAACGCATTGCGTAAGTCGAACAAATTCTTGCTCAAATGCCCACGGATAAGAGTTTAATTGAGGTATATGAACTCGTCGGTCGATAGACCGCGCCTGATCCCTTATGCACCCGCTACTTATTTCCGAAAGCCGCACGCCACCGGCACTTTGGCCTTCAGCCAACGAAAGGGCGGTGTAGTATTCCAGCGAACCTTTGGCTGTCGAAGGCCTAGTGAGCGGGTGCATAAACGAAGAAACAAAGTTGCGCAAAATTTTCCTCACTCCAACCGCTTCAGTACGTGATTCCTGTAAATGAACAACGTACCTCCTCCCCTTCCCCCAACCCGCAGTTGGTGGCAACGCCATTGGCCGTGGGCTGTTCCAACGGGCTGCGTGACGCTGCTGGCGCTCCTGGCCGTGTTCGTCGTCGGCATCGTCACCGTGGTGATGGCCGCCATGAAGTCCAGCGACGCGTACAAAACGGCCGTCCAACAGGCCGAGAAGAACGCGCAGGTGATCAATGCCTTGGGAACGCCAATCACTGAGGGATGGATCCTCACGGGCAACATCAACGTCGCCGGTGGTTCAGGTCACGCCGATCTTGCCATTCCCATCGCGGGTCCAAAAGGGAAGGCCGCGATCTACGTGGTGGCAAACAAGTCGGAGGGTGCCTGGATTTATTCTACGTTGAAGGTGCATGTCAACAGCACGGGCGAGACGATTGATGTACGGGGACGGACTCCTTAAAGGGTAGTCAGGTTCTATCGACCGCGAGCAACCGGAGAGTCTGTTGGTCGGGACCTTCCGGATAGAACTTCCGGAGCAACTCGTGGAACACGGAACCGGCGGGCGACACCTGGGAAAAAAGGGTGGCCGACGACCGGAGCTTCAGGTCGTCGGGCGAGCCGAAAATCTCCGTGGCGGAAAGTCCATCGTGAGCAACGGCTGCCCGCGCGCAGGCCAGCAGCCGCGCACCTAAAATCGGGTGAGCGAGGTAGGCCCGCGCTTCCTCCGCGCTCTTGATGGCGTACTGGCGCGACATCGCGCTGAACGCCAAGCCGTCGAGCTGCGGAAAGATATACCACATCCAGTGCGAGCGTTTGCGGCCCGCCGTGATCTCGCGCAAGGCCTGCTCGTAGTCGCCCACCTGCGCACGGACGAAGCGGTCCAGGTCGTAGGAATCATTCATACGGGCAATATACAACCGACCATCCGCGATGGAAGCGGGGACGAGAGAAGTGCCTTGCCTTCCCTGCGGCGCGGGCAGGCAGGTTCGGGGCAGCCACGGCGAGGGAGCGCCGTAGCCGTGATAAAATGGGCACCGCGCCCATGACCGGTGACCAAGCCTTTACTGGTCGCGCGGGGCCGCCTTGTCGCCTTCGGCCACGGCGTCCTTTTCGCTGAGGTACTTGCCCTGCTTGGTCTTGCCGTACCAGCGCGAGGAGGACCCGTGGTAAACGTGGCTCTTGGTGTTCACCCACACCATGCCGGCGCCACCGCCGGGTGCGGCAGTTGCGTTGGGAGTTGCCTGTCCAACAGGGGCTGCGTTCTGAGCCTTGGCGGCTTTTTTCTCCGCCCGGGTCATCTTGGCGGGAGCCGGGGTGGACCCGGCGGCAGCCGGAGCCGGAGTCATCATGGCCGGGGCGGGCGTGGCGGCAGCCGGGGCGGGCGTGGCGGCTTCGGCTTTCTTGCGGTGTTTCTTGGCCGGCGTGGCCTCAGCCGCTGGGGTGGCGGTGGGGGCAGGCGATTGGGCCAGAGCAAGGGGGGCGGTCGTGAAAAGCGTGGCAACGGTGACTGCAAAGAATAGTGGGCGCATGGAAAATACCTGACGACAACCAACTCGCGTGTCAATGATTATTGGCTCACCGCGTCAGCCAACTCGGTGCTGCAAGCCCTATTACTGCTAGGTTCAAGCCGCTTCTTAAAGAGTTTCCGGCCGGTGAGTACCGGCTCGGAGCACGTGTGCTGCCAGCCACGTGCGGGAAAAAGAGGTCGAATTCCAGGTGCACGAATGCAATCTTGCCAGCCCGATGAGACGTTTCGCTGCCCTTCTGCTCACCTTAATGATCGCTACGCTTCTCGCGGCTTACAGCGCAGAATATTTCTTCCGGCATCCCTTGTACGAACTTGGCGATTCAGCTGCCAACTCGCTCTCGGTGAACCGTGCCAAGCATTTCGCCGAGCTGTACGGTCCCTACTCCCGTTGGGGGTTCCATCATCCCGGACCTGCTCTGTTCTACGTCATGGCGTTGGGTGAATGGCTATTTTTTGATACACTGCAGATTGTTCCCGCGCCCTTCAACGCCCAAACGCTCATTTGCTTATTCGTCGAGGTCGGGTTTTTCATGGCGGCGCTGCAAGTCTTTGTTCACTGGCTGCCTTTCCGTTGCCGGTGGTGGTTCTTCCCCCTCGCCATTCTTTCGGCTGCTTGGTTCTTCGGTCACCCGGCTGCCTCCAATGCCGTTGCGGCACTACCGGCGGGACTGGCTTTTCAGACAACCTGGGGACCACACTTCGTTGTCCTGGTTTTCCTGTGCTTATTGACGGCAGGTGCCTCCGTGGCTGCGGGACGGGCTCAAGAACTACCGCTGCTGGTGCTCGCAGCCGGTTTTCTCGTGCATTGCCATGTGGCCCAACCCCTCTTTGTCGTACCGTGCTCGTTGCTCGCCTACACGGGATTAATCGGCCAGCAACGATCAACGCGCCCAACCGACCAGAAAAGAACTCTCCAGCCTGAATTGCGGCGAGCCCTAGCACGGCTGGCGGCACCTTGGAAGAATTACACCCGTGTCCACCGGGTTGCCGGAGTGATCCTGGCGATTTTTGTGCTTCCTATCTTCATTGATCTCTGCCGGGGGGCAGACAGCAACTTCGCTCTGCTGCTGCACCACATCCACAGCCACGAGGGCCAGCACAACTCTCTGGCAAAATCTCTGGTTTACTTCCTGCTCTTCGCCGCACAGACAAGTTATCAACCGGGACGAGAGGATTTTGGCCATTTCGATGCGGCAGGTGTTGAGGATCTTTTGCGAGTCCACGCGCCGGTCTACACCTTGTGGGGAATCACCTTCGGGCTGGTCATCCTGATGATGGTCTGGCAAATCCGGCAGCGGATAAAGCGGCGCGAGACCAGCGACGCCGGCCGGTTCCTTGTCTGGGGAGGCATCTACCTCTTTCTGGCCATTGGCCTTACCCTTCGATGGGGAGTTATTCAGGACGGCGAGATGTTTTACTACAACGCATGGTTCAACTTCGCCATCTACTTCTTCGCGGCATTGATCGCACTCGGCACCCTCACCCTCGCGGCGCAAGCAGCGCTCAAACGTTGGGGAGACCGAGGCTCCGGCTTGGCCGAACGCGGGATCACCGTGCTGGCAGCCATCGGCGGCATCCTGTTATTTGCTGCGCATGTGAAGATCATGCCCCCCGCTTGGCAGCCCCTCGCCGGCATGCACGACCGAGTCACCGGCGTCATCGCGAAAGCCGCCGCACCCAAAGCGACCAAGTTCCTCGATTTCCCGCAGTTGACCTGGCCGTACATGGCGGCAGTCGCTGTAGAACTCGACCGCGCGGGAGAAAAGTTCGTCGTACCCGCGCGCTGGCGCACCATGTTCGGTGCTGAACATGCGTCCGAGATCGATATGGCAGCGCTTGCACGCGTCAACTATCAAAAGTGGACACTGGTCGAGCCCCGGGAGGCCGCTTCAAAAATCAACACCACGCGGAAACTCGTCCCCCTGTTGAATGGAATTTTCCTGACGACGGATCCCCTGCCCGTCTTCAATCCGGACGGCGGAGGAATCTCCTCGCTGGACTTCCGTTCAGGCAGCCTCTCGCCGGGTTTCGAGATCACGGGCTGGAGCGGTTCTGAAGAATGGGGAGAATGGATCGCGGCCAGGCGGGCGGTGCTGACCTTTCGTACTTTGCCGGTTAAAGGCGACGTGAAGATGACGATCGACGCGTTCCCCTACCTCGATCCCGCGCACGGGTTGAGGTCGCAGCGGCTCATCACTTCGCTGAACAGTGAACAGCTCGGCCCGGAGTTGCGGCTCGACCGCGCGGACCAGCCACCGGTGGTCATCACCATCCCGAAAGCCGTGTGGAACCGGGTGAAAGATCACCCGGGCGCGGACGCCATCCTGGAACTCGATCTGCCTGACGCGATCGCCCCACAGGAACTCGACCCAACCAAACCCGGCGAGAGCCGCGCGTTGGCCCTCGGAGTGCGCCACATCCTTCTGCAAGCGCAGGCAACCGAGCAAGCCAGCAGTTCCCATCCTGCCGGGTGGTTCATGTACGACACCGCGGAGGCCGGCGTGGTGCCGGACGGATACGCTTTCGATGGAAAACCATCCGAACCCTCGTTCCACCAGGGAATTTTTGATGATGGTTGGGCTGGACCACAGGCAACGGTCCTCCTGCCACGCGCCAATGTCGAAGCCTCGTTCCTACGGCTGGAAGGGAGTGCGCCACAACGTCCAGGCATCGTTTACCCGTATCGTTTCACCACCCAGGTGGATGATAACGCAAGCACGGAATTCACTATCCCGGCACCCGGCACCTTCGAGATTCTGGTGCCGCTGACCAATGACAAGAAGATGGCGGGAAAGATCAACGTGCATTTCACCTTCCCGCAAACTTTTGCGCCCCTGCGCACCGACGCGGGGTCACACGATGATCGAGAATTATCGCTTCTCTTTCGTTCCCTGCGTATCAACAGCGATGCGCAGCCAATGTTTACCTGTTTTCGCGGAGGCTGGTACGAATGGGAAACGAACCAGCGGAGCCGGTGGCAGTGGAGCCAGGCGGAGTCCGTGGTGGAATTGGCTGTCGGACGGGCGGGAACCCTGATCATCAAAGGGGATCTGGGAACGCAGGTGCCAGGTAACAGTGTCGATTTGCTGCTGGACGGCAAGCCTCTGAACACGGTGCCGTTGAATGAACTCGGCTGGCTGCCCTTCGAGCAACGTCTGCCGGTCGCGGCGGGAAAACATGCGCTGACCTTCCGCAGCCGTTTGCCCGGTGTTCAACCACCGAGCGAAACGAGGATGATCGCTTTCGGTATGAGAGATGCCGAGTTTAAACTGAAATAAAGATGGAGAAAACCAGGTATGATCAGAACTTTGTACAATCTCTGGAGCGAATGAAACGTGCTCTGTTGGAATCATTGTAATTGTCCTGCAAGGTCGGTTAATTCAGGGGAACACCCCTCCTGATAAAGTGGAATAAACTGTCCCTATCTATGAATTTCGCGCACCAAAAAACGGTAAATAGCTAGAGCAGGAGAAACTTCTCTGGGTCGATCCGTCAGGTTGCCAACGATCTCAGAGCAGAGCGCCAAGCCAAAAATTTGACTTACAAGTTGTCTTTAGAAAGAACCACACCGACATGGAACCCATCGTGACTCCGCCAACCAACTCGCAACCTTCCACACCGACAGAACTTCCCAGGCATACCCTCTTTTGGAACCTTATCCACAGCTGCTGGCCGGCGGTCAGCGCAGTCGTGTTGGTCCTCATCCTAACTGCGATCACAGTGTATAGGATCAAGGCAGGCGAAAACGGACATTTTGTCTATACCATCGATGATACCTATCTGCACATGGCCATCGCCAAGAATTTATTCCATCATGGTATCTGGGGCGTCAGTAATCTCAGCGGCTTCAGTTGGTGTTCTTCGTCTCTAATCTGGCCATTAATCATCGCGGTGAGTTTCAGCATTTTTGGCATGCACGAATACATTCCATTCGTGCTGAATATCCTGGCTGCTGTTGGGGTCCTCTTCTACGTCGGGTACCTTGTTCGTCGTACTACCGGCTCGAACATCCTGAATCTTCTGATCTTATTGCTGGTAGTGGTGTTCACGCCAATCTTGGCGGTTGCTTCAACGGGAATGGAACATTGCTTACAGGTTTTGTTCAGTATAGTTTTTGTCGATCTGGCGGCGCGTTTGCTAGCGGTAGATGCTCAGCGTCTCACCTCAAGATCAGCGATGATATGGCTCTGTGTCATGGGGGCCCTGATGACAATGACCCGCTACGAAGGATTGTTCCTCGTTGCGCCTGTGGGTCTCTTGTTGCTCTGCCAGCGCCGATGGATTCTCGCACTCTCTCTAGGGTTCATCGCGGTGGCCCCCATCATCCTTTCCGGACTGGTCGCTGTGTCGAAGGGCTGGTACTTCCTGCCCACTTCGCTGATGATCAAAGGGAATACGCATCTAGTGCCAACCCTGCCAGGAGTCATTGAATACCTGAGCAAATGGTATGTCTTGATGATTTCTCAGCAACACATGTTCACCCTGCTGGCGGCAGTCACGGCCGTATTGTTCGGCAGCTTGCTGCGTCGTCGGACCATCTGGACTTACCCAGCGACGTTCTTGTTCATTACGTTGGTCGCGTTTCTCCAACACCTTCAATTTGCCGGAATCGGATGGTTCTACAGGTATGAGGCTTATCTCATTGTTCTCGCTTTGGTCGGTTCAGGGGTGGCGCTCGGGTACGAGCCGAGTGCCGAATCCGGCGGCGCTTATTGGCTATCGCTGCGCGCTGTTCCTTTGTACGCGGTGTTTTTAGTAGCCGCGGCACTCTTCGGAACGCCACTATGGACACGAGCAATCCCATCAATGCAGCACATTGTCAACGCATCTTACAACATCTATGAGCAACAATATCAGATGGGTCACTTCATTAGGCGGTACTACCAGAACAAAGGAGTAGCGGCGAATGACGTCGGCGCGATAAATTATTTTCCTGAGATCGATATCCTCGACACGGTGGGACTCACCGACATCGACGTGTTGCGCGCGCGGCGTGCGGGAACATTTAACCACGAATCATTCCGTTCGCTCAGCAAGAGGCATAAAGTCGAAATTGTGATGATCTATGACAACTGGGCTTCCATGTTCGGCGGCATTCTTCCTGAATGGGTTCCAATCGGTCGGTGGACAATTCCACATAATACGGTGACTGGTTCCGACACAGTTTCCTTCTATGCTCCCAGCGAAGAGTTTGTCCCGAAGATCGTCCAGCAACTCAAGGAGTTCGGTGCGACGCTCCCGAGAGACATCACGCAGGAAGGCATCTATCGAGGCAATCACCCGCTGAACGAGACGGGGACATACCCTGCGCAAGTTGATGAAAAATCCACTACTTTTTGGACTGGTTCGTGGGCGCAGTTTTATGTCTATCCCGAAGACAACGAGCCTCTCAATTCCAATCAAACCATGCTGAAACTGGCTGTTTATCCGATCAGCCAAGGACAAACCATCGAGGTTTTCTTCAACGATCAACTTGTCGAGACCAAGCAATTTTCTCCTGCCGAGCCCATCCGTTGGACGCCGTTTGCAGTCAAAGCGAAGTGGCACGCGGGCGCGAACACGGTAAAATTGGTGGGACACGGCACCACTATTATTCCCCCAGGCGACGGTCGCACTTTGCTCTTCATGGTGCTGGACCCTCGGCAAATGATGGATGATGCAGGAACAGTCTCCCCGCAACGACCCTGAATCGGCTAAATGCGAGCAAGGTGACGTGGTAATTTCCAACGAGGAGAGAGTGGCATCACCTCCCAAGATGAATCACGACGACAATGTTGTCTTCATCTCCTCGGCGGCATCGCGCAGGGTGACACGCGGCGCGTAATCGAAGTCCCGCGTCGCCGCCGCGCTGCTGCCGGCGATGTCGAAGTCGAACTTACCGGCGGCGTGAATGGTCGGCTGCAAACGGCCGAATTGCGCGATGAAATCATCCGCTAGCCCCAGCATCCGGCACATGAACTTCGGTACGTAAACCGGTTTGTACGGGCGACCGAAAGCGTCGGCTATGTTTTGGTAGATCTCGTCCACGCGGTACCCGCTGTCCGCGTCGCCGATCCAGTACCATTTGCCGAACGTGGCAGGATTGTTCTCCGCCGCAAAGAAGGCTTGGACAATGTTGTCCACGTGGGAAATGCTGCGCAGATTTTTGCCATCACCGAAGACCAACTGCCGTGGCCACGAAGAAAACATTTTGGCGAAGCCCATCTGGCGCGCCGGTGCGTAAGGGCCGAAGAACCAGAAGCCGCGCAAGGAGGTGCCGTCCATCAAACCTTCGCGGGTCTTTTTCAGGAGGTAGTCCTCGCCCATCCACTTGCTCTTACCGTAGTTCTTGTAGGGGGTCGGTGGTGTGTTCTCGTCGAAAACCCGTTTTTCGGGTGTGCCGTGGCCGCACACCGAATCGGTGCTCATGTAGATCATGCGGCGCACACCGGCTTCGATGCAGGCGTCCACCAGATTTCTTGTGCCTTCCGCGTTGACCTTGTAGAGGATCTCGATCCTGGGCGGATAGATGGCACCCGCGAGGTGGAAAACAGAACGGACCCCGGCGAGGCACGGCTTCAAGGCAGCTTTGTCGTTGAGGTCCGCGTAGAAGATCTCGAAGTTGGCCGGCAGTTCCAGCAACCCTTTGGAAGAAGGATGCAGGAGCAATCGAACTTGGCGCTGTGGGTAGATGTTCCCGAAACGGTCGCCTGCGATGAGGATGTCGATGAGACGATTGCTCAACCAGCCGGGCGCGCCCGTGATCAGCAGGACGTCCTCAGAAGGATCAGCCAGCGTCGGGGTTGGCCTGCCGGCGAACTTCAGGTTGAGCGGGTAAACGCCGAGCATGCGTTTGCGCGCATCGAGCACAGCCTCGGAGAGCGACTCGTCAATGGATGTAATCCGGTAGTCCAGGTCCCGTGCCGCCTTGCCGGAATCGTACCAACTGTAGTTGCCCACAATGGCGTCCACGTAACTCGGATCGACGGGTGCTTCCTTGCCGAGCAAGCCGAAGACGGCTTTGGCTCCCCGCGCCAGAGCCATCATGACGGGTTTAGGTAACATGAAGGCCGGAGGCCGTTTGCGAGCCAGACGCGCCAGCCGTCCGTAGAACTCGCGAAAGGTGACGTTGACGCCGCCCAGAATGTAACGACTTTGGGGCTGCCCCTTTTCGAAGGCAGCCACGTGCGCCGCCGCCACATCGGCGACGTTGGCGATGGAAATCCCACCTGGAAAAGCGAAAGCCTGCCCCTTGGTGACGTAATCCAGGATCAGCTTGTGCGGCGGCGTACATTTCGGATCGTCCGGACCGACCACCCAGGAGGGATACAGGATGCGGATGTCCGTCCCAGCTGTCATCTTCGCCCGGCAGAACTGTTCCGCACTGGATTTGCCGCGCACATAAGGGCTTTCCGCGGATGTGGTCAGGTCATCCTCGGTGATCAAACGCTGCGGGTCCCGGCTGCGGCCCAGCACCACAACCGAACTAGTGTAAATGATCTTCGGCACCCCGGCATTAACGGCGGCCTGGATCAGCCGCTCCGTCAAACCGACCGTGCTGTCGATGACCGCGCCGGCATCCGCCTGCGAGGTCGTGTTGGAAGCGGCGAGGTGAAATACTCCGGCGGCCCCTTGCAATACGTTTGCCCACGCACCGGCATTGCCGGAAAGGTCCGTCAGGTGCGATTTTGCCCCCTGTAGTTCCAAGCGTTCGATCAGCGCATTGCGGCTCCGGAGCAGCAGGTGGGCCTCATAACCTTTATCGAGCAGCGCCTTGGCAACATGATAACCGATGTGTCCGGAAGCTCCCGTGACGACGACTTTTCCGCTCATGAGCTAAAGATGAACCGGCTGCAAGGTGAGCCGCTTGACGAAATAATACCAGAGAACATCGAGAGCGTTACGGATGGCCTTTTTGCCCACGCTATTGGAAGGGGCACAGTAGTGGATGGGGACTTCGGCAAAACGTTTCTTGCGGAGGAGGTAGCGCATCTCCGTCTGGTAAAAATGCGCTTTGGAGAGCAGCGGATAGCTGATTACCTCTCCGACGACCCGGCGGTGGAAGCCCTGGAAGCCGCTGGTCATGTCGAACATCTTCGTGCCCAGCAGCCAGTTGCTCAGAAAGGTGCCCGTGCGCGAGACCGTGCGCCGGAACAGCGGTGAATCGCCCATGGAGCCGCCGTTGCAAAAGCGGCTGCCAAAGGCGCATTCATTACCCTCGTTGAGCACCCGCAGAAACATGGGAATGGCGCGTGGATCGTGACTGAGACCCGCGTCCATCTCGATGATGAGTTCGTGTCCCGCTTCGTAAGCCTCGCGCAGACCGCGCATGTAAGCGTCCACCACGTTGCGGTTTTCAGGTGCCCAGACGGTGATGAACCGGGAATCGCGCGCGGAGAGAGCCTGGGAGAGTTCCAGGGTGTTGTCCTTGGTGGCCTTGTCGATGACGAAATACATCTTGCCGTTGCCCAGCTTGTCGAGCAGCGGCTGAAGAACGCCGACGAAAGCGTCAAAATCCTTGGACTCGTTGGCCATGGGGACGATGGCAGCCCAGTCGTTGTAGAAAAGCATGCAGGGGTTGGGAAAAGGAGGCGATCGCGCGGCCGGCAAGAGTCTTTGCGTGAATACTTCGTCGCAGACAAGCCGAATCTGCTCAAGAGTTTTCTTTCTGGTCGTGGTTTGGGGCTGCCGGTGGCTCCTCCAAGGGAGCCGACCTGTAGAGTTGCACGTTCTTGAAGAGCAGCGCCAGCCGCCGGCCGTCGTGCCCGGTACCGGCTTCGGTCGGGGAGAGAGTTTTGGCGAAGCGGAATTGCATTTCCAGGGTGGGAGCCTTGAGCAAGGCCGGTGGGATGACGATCTTGCGCTTCTGGACGCCGGGCTCGTCGAACACCCACTCGCCGACGGCCTCACCATTGGCGAAGATGGCGGCGTGTTGCACGGGCAGCAGCTTCGGATCGAGCGCCGCGCTGACCTCGGCCGACAAGGTGGCGCCCTGCCGGTTGTAGAGAGGCGTCGGCAGGCGGATCGTGGCCTCGGTCCCGTCGGTCCAGAGACCTTCGGGTGCGCCGGAAAAGTGCTCAGCGTAAACGGGATCCGCGGGTAAAGCGGCGGCGTTGGCGGCAAGCACCGGCCCATCCACCGCACGTTCGGGTTGCGCCGCGGTCAACCGCTCGAAAAACAGGGCCAGCCAGCGCTGATCGTCGCCCTGACCCAGTTCAGCCGGAGAAACCGTGCCCGAGAACCGGAAGCGCAAAAAAGCCGTCTGTCGGTAGTGAGCAATTTTCGCGGGATCATCGCCCTGTGGGTGTGCATCGCCAGGTTGTCGTACACCCATTCGGCTACGGGCTGGTCGTTAGCCAGCACGGTCATCCGCTGCACGGGCAGCAAGACCCGGCGCGGGGGCACCAACCAGTACAGCGCCAGGAACACCGGCAAAAACACGAACAGGAAAAAGGGCGTCGAAAAGAGCATGAAGGGGGTGTCAGCGTTCTATCGCCGGGAGAAGCCAGAACAAAAACACGGCACCGGTAAAGATGGAAGAACGTTTTTGCAGACAGAGGCAACACCCTGTTCCCAGCCTCGGCAGGGGCGCAAGAACTCAGCCTGCGGCGCAAGCCGTGGGTAGGTGGTTCAAGAAGAGACCAACCCCGGCATGGGTGTAAGAAAAAAGCCCTGGTGGTTTCCTTACACCCCTGCCGGGGTTGGAGACAAAGAGAGGATACGTTCCCACGGCTCACGCCGTGGGCTGAGTTCTTACGCCCCCGCCGGGGCTGGGAAGCGTCCCATGGGGACCGTGCGTCAGTCCTGGCAGACGACGGAGAGTTGCCCACGCGCTAGTGACGGCACCACTTCGCGCTCCGCTTCTTTCTTTGCTGTCGTTCTAAGCGGGAGAGAATCTACCCGGCATCGGGCACCACTCACAGGTGCTCTCCGGCGAGCACGTCCGTCTCCTTCAAACCCAGCGCGAAAGGCTCCAGCGGCATGGGCTCGGCGTGATCCAAAAATGTCTCGCACGCGCCGAAGAAAGCCGCCTTTGTGCTCACCCGTCGGATGTCGTGCAAAAATTGTCCGCTCGGCTCCGCGCCCAAGCCCAGGAAGTTCATGTAGCGCTTCATTTTCTGCACCTGGGCATTTTCGGGCACTGCGGGTGTACAGACCGCCTCGTACAGCGCGCGCACGTAGCCCAGCACCTCCCTTCCCGTGGGCCGCAGGATCGGCTCCCCGCGGGCGTGCTGGCGGATTTGCTCGAAGATCCACGGGTTGCGGATCGCGCCGCGGCCGATCATCAATCCACGCGCGCCCGTTTGCGCCAGCACTTCGGCGGCCTTGGCGGCAGAGTACACGTTGCCGTTGGCCAGCACGGGACAGGGAACCGCTTCCACCGCCCGCGCGATAAAATCATAGTGGACCGCGCTGCGGTAACCTTCCGCCACCGTCCGTCCATGGACGGTGAGCATGTCCAGCCCGTGCCGCGCGAAGATCGGCAGCAGTTCATCGAACACCCGCGCGTCCTGGAACCCGAGCCGGGTCTTCACCGTGAAAGGCACGTCCAGCGCGTCGCGCAACGCCCCCAGAATCTTGTCCACCCGGGCGGGTTCGCGCAGCAAACCGCCGCCCGCGCACTTGCGGTAAACCACGGGGGCGGGACAGCCGAGGTTCAGATCCACGGCGGCGATGGGGTGCTCCTGGAGTTCGCGCGCGATCCGCACCAGGGAGGGCACGTCGTTGCCGATCATCTGCGCCACGACCGGCCGGCCCGTGGGGTTCCCGGTGATGGAAGCCAGGATGTGCCGGTCCAGCCGCGAAGTTTCGTACACCCGGAAATACTCGGTGAACAAAAGGTCGGCGCTGCCGTAAGCCGAAGTCACCTTCCAGAAAGCGAGGTCGGTGACTTCCTGCATGGGCGCGAGCGCCAGCACTGGTTCCGGCTGGCGCAGGACCGTGGCCAATGCGCCGGAGCGGGAAGGAATCGTTGGTTCGTGATCGGACACTAGCTTGAAACAAAAGCGCGGCGGACGGCGTCGTCAACCTCTCTCCCTGGCCTCAGCTTCTATATTGATTATAAAACTTGCGGCAGGTTCATGGTTCCATTGCATAGAACATCATTGTGTATATAAACTTGTGTTCATGCCTTTTATCACTACTTTCGTCGGCACTTACTCATGGACATCCATTCGCTGACCTCCGCGCACCTCAAACAAGCCATTCGTCTGCTCGACAAAAAAGAAGCCCTGCACAAACAAATCGCCGAACTGGATTCCCAAATCTCAGACCTGCTCGGCGGCGAGGCTCCGGCAGCGGCACGCAAGGATGGTCAGGGGAAAGCGAAAGCAACCAAAACCCGCGCCACGAAGACCCGCGGGCGGGGTGCTCTGAAAGAAAGCATTCTCGCAGAATTGAAGTCCGCCGGCGCGGAAGGAGTCAGCGTCAAGAGCCTGGTGGAGAAGCTGGGCAATAAAAGCGCCAACCTGCACGCGTGGTTTAACATGACCGGCAAGAACGTGCCCGGGATCAAGAAGATCGGCCGCGGCGTCTATCGTCTGGATGAAGCATAGCAGAGTCGCAGCACAACGGTGCGCCACGCTCCGAATGTATATATCCTTTTCTCCTCTGCCTCCTTGCTTGCGGAGCTGACGCGCTGCCGGAACCGTGGGTGAAAGAAATATTTCGCCGCACCACCCGTGCGGAGCGTACTGGTAGCGGCGGGCTTCTGCATGTCTCGCAACCGTGGACAACGTTCCAGACCAACCCCTTTGCCCCCGGCCTCCTGAGCCGGACCCTTTCGCCGCCCCATGCGCTTTACCAATCTGACCCGTGCCAATGAAATCGGCGCCAACAGCTACTTCATCGAAACCGCCGGCCGCCGCCTCGTCCTGGATTGCGGCATGCACCCGACGCGCGAGGGCGAAGATGCCTTGCCCAATCTGCGCCTAGTTCCCGACGGCGAACTGGACGCCATCCTCGTCTCACACGCGCACTTGGATCATTTCGGCTCCCTGCCTGTGCTCATGCGCCGGCAACCGCAGTCGCGCGTGTTCATGACTTCACCCACCGCGCGGTTGGGCGAGATGCTGCTGCACAACTCGGTCAACGTCATGTCCAAGCCCGGCGGCCCCAACTCCGCCCCGCTGCCGCCGAGTTCCCTGCTCTTCACCCACCGCGAGGCCGACCATTATGCGCAGATCTGGCAGGAATGCGCCCTGCGCCAGGTGTGGAGCGTCGATGGCGAACGCCTCGCCCGGCCACAGGAGGCCGAGGTGACCTTCGAGTTCTTCGATGCCGGGCACATCCTGGGTTCCACGGGCATTCTCATCCGCGCGGAGGGCAAGCGGGTGTTCTACACGGGCGACGTGAACTTCCAGAACCAGACGGTCAGCCGCGCGGCCAGCTTCCCGGATTTCGCCGGGGACGAAAAGCTCGACACGCTGATCGTGGAAACGACGCGCGGCGACCATCCGATCCCGCCGGGTTCCAACCGGGCGGGCGAGGAGGCGAAGCTGCTCCAGGCGATGCGCGAAACCTTCCGGCGCGACGGCGCGGTGCTGATCCCGGTGTTCGCGCTGGGCAAATCGCAGGAGGTCCTGGCGATGCTGCTCAACTTCAAGCAGAAGGGACTGCTCGGCGAGGTGCCGATCTACATCGGCGGCCTCAGCACCAAGATGACCGAGGCGTACGACCGTTTCGCCGGCAGCGTGCCGCGGCTGCTGCCCGGCGTGTCGCTGCTGCACGAGGTTGCGCCCTACGTGCTTTCGGGCCGCGAGGCCGGCGAGTCGCCCATCAAGCCCGGGCGGATCTACGCGCTTTCCAGCGGCATGATGACCGAGCGGACGCTTTCCAACGTGTTCGCCCGCCGCATGCTCGCCGACAAGCGGCATTCCGTGTTGTTCGTCGGGTACGCGGACCCGGAATCGCCCGCGGGCAAGCTGCGCGCGGCCGCTCCCGGCGATTTGATCCAACTGGATGAGGAGGCACAACCGGTGGAGAAGCGCGCCCACGTGGAGGCTTTCGATTTCAGCGCGCACTCCCAGCGCGACGACATCCGCGCGTACATCAAGCGGGTAGCCCCGAAGAGGGTGCTCCTGGTCCACGGCGACCCGGGTGCTTTGGAGTGGTTCCGGGAGGCGGTGAAAACCGATCTGCCGGGCACGGAGGTCGTCATCCCGCCGCCGGGTGTGGCAATTGAGTTGTAGGCGGTGACGGCCTGCCGCGCGGCGGCTAATGCGCTCGGCTTACTTTTGTTCCAGCTTGGCCGCGAGCTCCTGCGCATCCTTGAGGTGCTTCTTGTCGTCGTCCAGATCGTCCTTGGCAAAGCTCTTCACCTTGTCGTCGGTGATCTGACCCAACACACCATTGAGGCCGTCGATCGCCTCCTGGTTGATCTTCTGCGCGGCGGCGGCATAGGCAGGATCGAAGGCGGCACCGCTCTTCATCGCCAATTCCTGGATCAATTTGCCATCGACAGACAACGGCACGAACAAATCGTGACGGCTGGCGAGTTCAAGCAGTTGCTTCATGGACTTGACGTGGTTGTCGATCATCTCGTCCGCGTTTTTCTTCACGGCGTCGCTGGCCCCCTTCTCGATCGCCAGGAAGCTGATGGCCAGTTCGGTGAAGTTGGACTTGGCCACGCTGCAAAGATACTGGCCCTCCGCGTCCGAGAGCCTGGATTTGCCGTCCGGCCCGGGAGTGGCGGTGGGGGGTGCCTGCGCGTGGGCGCGGGAAGGTGCCAGGAGGCCGGAGGCAAGGAGAGCGCCGCCGAACAAGGCGGTGGCGCAAAGGCGGTTGGAGAGCAGGAGTTTCATCATGGGACATACGTCTGTGGTGACGGGTACGGTTGTGAATGGCCGGCTCCAAACCATCTCCTATCCCAGAGCCTGCCTGCCGTGCGGCGTGGTGAGGTCCTGGATGGGTCCAACGGGCACGATGCGCGTGGGATTGATGTCGTCGTGCGTGAAATAGTAGTGCCGCTTGATGTGGTCGAAATCCACCGTCTCCGCCACCCCCGGTGTCTGGTAGAGATCGCGCAGGTAGCCGAACAAATGAGGATAATCGGCGATCCGGCGCAAGTTGCACTTGAAGTGCCCGTGGTACACGGCGTCGAAGCGCACCAGCGTCACGAAGAGCCGCCAATCGGTTTCCAGCGGCGCGGCACCGAAGAGATAACGCGAAGTCGCCAGCTGCGCTTCCAGTGCGTCGAGCGTCGCGAAGAGCGGGTACACCGCCTCTTCGTAGGCGGATTGGGTCGTGGCAAAACCCGCGCGGTACACGCCGTTGTTCACGGTTTCGTAAACGAGCGTATTGAGCGCGTCGATCCCGGTGCGGTGCTCGGGCGGGTAGAGGTCCAGCCCGGGGTCGCCCGCAAAGGCGTTGAACTCGCTGTTGAGCATGCGCAACAAATCGTCGTCGGAGTTGCTGACGATCTTCGACGTTGTCTTGTCCCACAACACCGGCACGGTGACGCGCCCCTCGAACGCCGGGTCCGTGGCGTGGTACGCCTCGCTCAGGAACGCGAAGCCGTTCACCGGGTCCGCCGAGTACCCCGGGCCGTCGCGAAACGCCCAGCCGCGCTCATCGCGCACGGGATCGACCACGGTCAGGCCGATGGCGTCTTCCAGCCCCTTGAGCCGGCGCGCGATGATCGTGCGGTGCGCCCACGGGCAGGCCGACGACACGTAGAGGTGGTAGCGCCCGGCGGCGGCGGGGAATGGTCCGGAGCCATCCGCCCGGACCCAGGAGCGAAAGGCGTCCTCCTGCCGGGCAAACTGGCCGTCTTCGGATTGTTCTTCGGGAAATTGCGCGTTGGCCATGGATATATTTTGTCGCAAGAAGGGTAAATCAGGTTGAAAACTGCCGCTCCAGCCAAAGGTGGGCGGCTTGAAGGTCCGCAGAGGCAAGCGGATGCCCGCCCATGCTCCAGTGCAGGGAAAGCCCGGCTCCGGCTTGGCGCAGCATCGCGGCGAGACGCTCCACGTTCTCCACCGGGATGATCGGATCGGCGCGGCCGGACGCGAGGAAAACCGGCTTCCCGGTAAGATCGGGCAGCGGCTCCGGGACCAGCGGCACCATCGCCCGCAGCAGCACCGCGCCGCAGAGAGTGTCGGGACGCAACAGCAGCAAGCTGGCGGCGATGTTCGCGCCGTTGGAGTAGCCCAGCGCCATGACCTTGTCCGACGGGAAACCGTACTCCGCTGCCGCCGCCTGGACGAAGTCCGCAAGCTCGTGCGTGCGGAAAACGAGGTCCGCTTCGTCGAAGACGCCCTCCGCCAGCCGCCGGAAGAAGCGCGGCGTGACGCCGTTTTCCAGGATCTTTCCGCGCGGGCTGAGCAGCGATGCGCCGGGGTACAGGCTGCCGCCGAGTTCCAGCAGGTCGTTCTCGTTGCCCCCGGTGCCGTGCAACAGGAGGAGCACCGGCTGCTTTGCGTCCCCCGTTCCCGGCACGAAACGGTGGACGAAGCTCAACGGGCCGGCGGTCGATGGGTCAGGAGCCGGCGTCATGATTCCAGAGGCTGCAAGCCGGCCTCGATGCTAGCGCGGTGTTTTTCCAGGAACGGCGGCAGCGACAATCGCTCGCCGAGGTGCGCCATGTCCTCGCCATCCGCGGTGAAGCCCGGTCCCTCGGTGGCGATCTCAAAGAGGATGTTGCCCGGGATCCGGAAGTAGAGCGATTGAAAATAGAAGCGGTCCACCAGGCCTGAATTGGCGAGATGATACCGGGCCAGGTGCTCCCGCCAAGCATGCTGCGCCTCGACATCCGCCACCGACCAGGCGATGTGATGCACGCCGCCCGCGCCGGACGAGGCGTGCTCCGGCGAGGCGAGCAACCGCAGCCGGCAGCCCGATCCGCCCGCCCCGGTCTCGAACAGGGACTCATCCCGCGCGTGCGGCCGGAAGCCGAGCACCGTGGTCAGGACCTGCGCGGTTGGTTCGACGTCCCGCACGGTCAGGGTCACCGCGTCCAGGCCGCAGACCGACGCGTGCGCCGGCACCGGGCTCCCCGGCCACGGACGCGCCGTCGCCGCCAGCGGCGAGTCAGCCGGCACGGCGACCAGGCGCAAACGCTGTCCTTCCGGGTCCTGGAACGGCAGGCTCGGGCAGTCGTCGCCCGCGCGGTCTGCCGGCAACTCCACCGTGCCGTGCGCGACCCGGTTTTCTTGGAACCACGCTTGCCATAACTCCAGAACCTTCACCCCGCCGAACACGCGCAAGCTCGTTTCCGTCACCGCGCCCGCTCCCGCCTGGGCGGGTGGCACGTGCGCCCATTCAAAGAAGGTCAACTCCGTGCCCGGCTGCCCCAGGTCATCCGCGTAGAAGAGGTGATAGGCCGAGACGTCGTCCTGGTTGACCGTCTTCTTCACCAGGCGCATCCCCAGGAGGCGCCGGTAAAAAGCGAGGTTTGCCCGGGCGTCGGCGGTGACGGCGGTGACGTGGTGCAAGCCACGGAGAATCGGATGATTTGGCATAACAGGATCGTGGGGAGACAGTAAGCCAGAAACCATCTTTCCGAAAGAGAACCCCACTCGCCGGGGCCTTGACTTCCGGGTGGGAAAACCTCACCATCCACGTTCCATGAAATTTTCCCCGTTCCAGCGTTTTGCTTCGGCGCTTGCCCTCCTTTGTCTCGCCACCCCGCCGCTCCACGCGCAGGACATTCCCACGCCTTACGTGGCTCAGCCGGTCAACAATGTGAGCGTGGGTGCCGGTACGATCTCCACCGTCTTGAAGCTCAAGAAGACTTTCGGCCTCAACGGGGTCAGCGGACCGCTAGTCCGGTTCACGACGACCTTGGGAACCATCGACGTGGAACTGCTCCAATCGGCCGCGCCACAGACGGTGGCCACATTTCTGGGATACGCGGAAACCGCCGGCGATAATACCTCCGGGACGCCCAGCTACACGAACACCTTGCTCCAACGCGCGGTCCCGAGCTTTATCGTCCAGGGCGGAGGCTTCTACGTCGATGCTTCCGGAGCGATCAACCAAATCACCGGGCGGCCCAGCATCGCGAGTGAAGCGGGGATCAGCAATACGCGCGGCACGTTGGCGATGGCGCTGAGCACGGGCCCCGACAGCGGCACCGGTGACTTCTTCTTCAACGTGGCGGACAACTCTGCCGCACTGGATGGGACGGCTGATGGTGGGCCATTCACCGTCTTCGGACGCGTGGTGGGAAGCTTGTCCACGCTTGATGCGATCGAAGCCCTGCCGCAACGGGATTTCAGCGCCAGCCTAGGTGGATCTTTTACAAACGTTCCTTTGGTCAACTTCGATGGTTCCCAGCCGGCCACCGTCCAGAATCTGGTTTACACCAATACGGTCACGCCTATCGCCATCGTCCCGAAGAAGGCAGGCGACGCAAGCATTCTCTCGCTCAAAGTGAACAACAGCAACCCCGACCTGGTCACGGCCACGCTTTCGGGCATCAAGCTGACTCTGACCTACGCGCCCAACGCGACCGGCACCTCGACGATCAAAGTCAAGGCCACCAACCCGGCCAACGGAACGACGAGCAAGGCGAAGTTCACGGTGACCGTCCAGTAAGGGGAACCTGCTTCCACTTGAGTGGGGCAGGTGGCTGCGTCAAGCCCGCGGACCGCCCGGCACCCGCTCAGTTCGCGCTGGCTACGGTCTTCAGGCTCAAGATGCGTTCCACGCTGTCGATGAGCTGCTTCAGGTCGTACGGCTTGGGCAGGAATCCGGTGGCGTTGCCTTTGAGGATGGATTCGGCGTCCACGTCCAGGCTGTAGCCGCTGGAAATCAGCACCCGCAAGTCGGGGTCTGCCAGCCGCAGCCGCTGGAAGCACTCGGGCCCGCTCATCCTGGGCATGGTCAAATCCAGAAGCACCAGATCCACCTTGCCGTTCACCCGGTGAAACTGCTCCAGGGCTTCCATGCCGTTGCTGGCCGTCAGGATCTCCGTGGCCACCTCGCCAAGCGCCGTCACGCAGAAATCGCGCAGGTCCGGCTCGTCATCGACCACCAGGACCACCAGCTTGCACCTGCGACGCTCGGACGTCACCTCGTCCAGGCCGATGTCCTCGGTGTCCTTGTGGGTCACCGGCAGGAACGCCGAAAATTTGGTCCCCTCCCCCAGCGCGCTGGTCACCTCGATGAAGCCGTTGTGCTTCTTGATGATGCCGTAAACCATCGCCAGCCCGAGCCCCGTGCCCTTGCCGACCTCCTTGGTCGTGTAGAACGGCTCGAAGATGCGGTGCAGCACGTCCTTGGGGATGCCCACCCCGTTGTCCTCGACTTCCAGGATGTTGTAGAGCGCCCCGGTGGATTTGCCGTCCGGCTGGGCCTGCGTGTCGGAGCCGACGCGGGTGGAAATGGTGATGTGCCCGTTGCCGCACAACGCATCACGCGCGTTGAGGATCAGGTTGATGAGCACCTGCTGGATCTGCGTCGAATCGGCCTCGGTGTTGGGCAGGTCAGCCGCCGGCTTGAAATGCACGTCGATGGATGCCGGCACGGTCGCGCGGACCATGTCCATCGTCTCGGCGATCAGATCGTTGAGGTTGAAAACGTTGAGCACCGTCGGATGCCGCCGGCTGAAGGCCAGGAGCTGACCGGTCAACTCGGCGGCACGGCTGGCGCTCTTCTCGATCTGGTTGAGCTTCTGGGTCGGCGACTCGTGGGTCTTCAGCTCGCGTTTGAGCAGTTCGGTGTACCCGAGGATGGTCGTGAGCAGGTTGTTGAAATCGTGCGCCACGCCGCCGGCCAGGGTGCCGATGCTGTCCATTTTCTGCGAGTGGACGAGCTGGCGTTCCACTTCCTTGTCGTAAGTGATGTCGCGGAAGAAGAACATGCGCCCGAAGATTTGCCCCTGGGCGTCGCGCGCGGGGGTGGCGAAGCGGTGCAGGTGCGTGGGCTGGGCATCCGCTTCGGTGCTGGTGACCAGCGTGAGCTCGTCGATGCGCTCGGCCGTTGGATCGGCGATCAGGTCCTCGATGATGGTCAACTGCGCGTCGAAGTCCGGCAGCCCCGGGCGCAACAGCTCCATGAAGTGCAGGTAGCTCTGCCCCTCCACCAGCGAGCGGTCCAGGCCGAACAGCTCGCAGAACTTGAGGTTGACCAGCGAGATGACCGCCAGCACGGGAGCCGGCGGCTGTTCGATGACCATGACCGCCACGTCCAGCGAGTTGAGCATATTGGTCAGGTAGCTCGCCCGCTCCGCCGACTGGGCGCTCAGAAGGTTGTTTTCCAGGGCGGCGGCCAGCAAGGAGGCCGTGTCTTCCAGAAATTCCCGGTCGAAATCCGCCCAGGCCGGCGGCGGCGAGGCGGCGCTGCCGTGGCGCTCGAGCAGGAGCATCCAGGTGTGTTTGGGCCGGCCGCGCAGGGCCACCGCCAGGTAGTGCGAGGTGGCCGTTTCATCGGGCTCGCCTTCCTTGGGCGCATTGAAGGGCTCGCGCACGAACAGGACGCTGTTCTCGGAGTCGAGCGCCGGCTCCAGACCCGCCGCCGTCCAGTCTGGGGGCGGCGTGGTCGTGGAGTAGCCCACGAGCGGATAATACTCGGCCACGGCTTCCGAAACGATGGCCTGCCGGCTCCAGTCGGGCGGTTCGTCCGGGCTGGTGGGCAGCATCCACAGGCAGGCGTGGTCGGCCCACAGCAGTTCGCAGAGTTGGCAGACGATGGTGTCCTCCGTCGAGGAAGCGCCGGTGATGGTTTGCTGGCGCAACGCCGCTTCCAGTTGCCGGCGCAGGCGGCGCTGCTCGGCCGGGAGGTTGACGGGCGGCAGCGGCCCGGTTTCGGCTGCCGGCGGCGGCACGGATGGAACGGCCGCGGGTGCCACGACCGGCCCGGCCGCGGCGGTGTTCTTGAAGATGACCGAAGCCAGGCGGACCGTCTCGCGTCCGGGCCGCGGGGCGGAGCCGGGTCTCTCCGCGGAAGGAGCACTGGTGGCAAGATCGGGCATGACGGCGGACGGCAAAAGCAGTGGGCGGATGATCGTAGAAAAAGACTCAACTCTTGGTCAAGAAGTAGCTGCGGTCTTTTTCGGTGATCTCGTGACCGAGCTTTTCTTTGACCAGCAGCAGGTCTTCCCAGACCTTGCGCTTCTCGCTGGGCAACTGGTTGCGCAGCAGGTAGGAGGGATGATAGGTGGCCATGACCGGGATGCCCTTGAAGTCATGCCAGCGGCCCCGCAGGTCGCGCATGGGTTCCGCGTTGTCGAGCAAGCCCTTCATGGCGGTCGCCCCCAGGGCGACGATGGCCTTGGGCTGGATGATGTCGATCTGCTCGAAGAGGCACGGACGGCAA
This sequence comes from uncultured Chthoniobacterales bacterium, assembly GCA_964245965.1. GTDB lineage: Bacteria > Verrucomicrobiota > Verrucomicrobiia > Chthoniobacterales > SZAS-18 > CAWCJJ01. Next base: position 49,526 of record CAXTOP010000016.1, on the reverse strand, counting down.
CTGACCATTTCGGGCTGGGTGGGCGGACGGTTGCCGTAGGCCTGTCCGGGCGTGTCGGGGCGGCACTTGAGCACGTTGGCGAGATAGATATCGGAACGCTGGAAGCCCATCGTGGCGATGATCTTGTTGAGCAGCTGGCCCGCCTTGCCCACGAACGGCTCACCCTGCTTGTCCTCGTCCGCGCCGGGAGCTTCGCCGACGAACACCAGTTCGGCGTCCATGCTGCCCACGCCGAAGACGACGTGGTTGTGCTGGCCCTGACCATAAGGACACTCCTGGCAGGGCAGCCGCTCGGGGCACGCGCGCAGCTTCGCCAGGCGTTCGGCCTTGGGTTCGCTAGGGTCGGTCATCGGCTCGTACGTGCCGGGCTTGGAGGCGGCAGGAGCGGGAGTCCTCTTGCCGGCGGCAGCAGCAGGCCTGGCAACAGGAATTTCGTCACCGAAGAGAGAAAGGGAATCGTCCGGGGGGTCGTTGGCTGGCATGTCGGGAATGGTCTCGGCAAGAGGAGGGTTGGATGGTTCCGGAACCGGATCGGCAGCGGATTCGGGTGCCACCGTCACGACGGGTTTGGGAACATCGATTGAAGGAGCGGAAATCGGCACGGGCGGCACCGAAGCGGCAGGAGCAACGGGCGTGCCCGCGGGCGCGGGGCGCGCCGACTGCAAACGGACCACGGCTCCGACGGTGGCGCGCCAGTCGTCGTAGCCGGCGGCGCGGCGGCGGTCCAGTTCACCGAGCACGAGGTCGAGAGCGGAATAAAAACGGCTCATGGCTTGTCGGGGTCGATCCCGAGGGCAAGGAAGTCGGCGGGCAGGGGCGCGGTCAGGTTCAACCGCGCCTCATTGCGCGGGTGCGTGAACCCCAGCTTCCAGGAATGGAGCATCTGGCGGTCCGGCGGACGGGGTCCCCCGTAGAGCGCATCGCCCAGGATCGGGTAACCCAGGTGCTTCATGTGAACCCGGATCTGGTGGGTGCGCCCGGTGAGCAGGTGGCATTCGACGAGTGCGGCGGGGTGCCCGTTGGCGGTCAGCGTGCGGATCACCTTGTAATCCGAAGCGGCCAACCGTCCGCGCGGCGGCTGGACGATGGCCATTTTTTTCCGGTCGATGTGGTGCCGGCCGATGGGCGCGCGGATGGTCCCGCTGGCCGGACGCGGCACCCCGCGCACCAGGGCGAGATAGCGCTTGTCGGTGGTGCGGTCGGCAAACTGGGCGCTGAGGCTGCGGTGGGCGAAATCGTTCTTGGCGACCACCAGGCAGCCGGAGGTGTCTTTATCCAGCCGGTGAACGATCCCCGGGCGCTGCTCGCCGCCGATGCCCGAGAGCGTCGGGCAGTGGGCAAGCAGGGCGTTGACGAGCGTATGTTCCTCGTTGCCGGGTCCGGGATGGGTGACCAAGCCGGCGGGTTTGTTGACCACGAGCAGGTCGTCGTCCTCGTACAGGACGGACAGATTCATCTGCTCGGCGGCCAGTTCGACGGGCACGGCGGCGGGTTCCTCCCAGGAGATGTGGTCGGCCGCGCGCAGCTTGGCACCCGGTTTGGCGGGAGGCAGATGGTTGAGCAGGACGTGCCCGCCCTCGATGAGCGATTGCACGCGCGAACGCGAAAGGTGGGCCAATGCGCCCGTGGCCAGGAAAAGGTCGAGCCGGACGCCGGCGTCGGTCGGGGGCACGGTAAGTTCCAGCATGGGCAGGGGAAAGGCAAAACGAGGATGCCCCGCAGGGTAGCGCATCCCCCCCAAGTCGCAACGGGTGAAAACCGGTTCTGCCATCGGACAGAAGGAAAGAGCAAGTGCCGCGCCCGGATCGGATGGGGCCGTTAAAAGAAGGGGGGAGTCTTGCCCGGTTGACTCTTGCGCGGTTGCGTGCGGGTCGGGGAAGATTAGAGTGCCGCAAACACCATGATTTCCGCCCTGCTCGAATCACCTGAAGTCATGCAGCGCGCCCTCCCGACCACGGTCGAGCAGTACCATGCGCTGGCGCAGTTGGGTTTGATCGCGGAAAACGCGGAACTGCTCGAAGGTCTCATCGTCGAGAAAATGCCCAAGTTCCCTCTTCACAGCTCCGTTTTACTGAAGCTCTTGAAGCGGCTGCAAGCGATACGAGGAGAGAATTACGACGTGCGCCCGGAGCAACCAATCACCTGCCGGCGCTCGGAACCGGAGCCGGACCTGGCTCTGGTAACGGCGTCGCCGGACGATTATGCCTCCGGCCACCCCCAAACGGCGCAACTGGTGATCGAGATCGCCGTTTCCAGCGTGGAGATCGACCGGCGCAAAGCTGCCATCTACGCGGAGGCCGGGGTAGGCGAGTACTGGATCGTGTTGCCCGAAACCCGGCAGATCGAGGTCCACAGCCGGTTGACCAACGGCAGCTATGCCCGGCTGCAACGGTTCGAAGAGGGACAAACGGCTTGCTCCGAGATCGCCCCCGAGATCCGCGTGGAAGTGGCTGAAATCTTACCGCGTTAATCCGAGCGAAACGAACCGGTGGCAGGTCGCGGCTTGATCACCGGTAAGCCCGGGAACAACCGTGAGCGGCCACCGTCAGCCGGCGCGTTGCCACCAGTCAAATCTCGACCGTGCGCGGGAACGTCGGGCATAGCGCCGATTGTTCCAATGGACCGTCGGCATTGAAGAAGAGCATCCTGCCCGATTTCTCCCGGATCCAGACTTCCTGAGCTCCGGCTTTGAAATAGAGATCCTTTTTCTCCAGCAGCTCGCCCATGGTGTTGCTCGGTGATTTTACCTCGACACAAATTTCGGGCGCGCGCTTGAAGCTAGACCGGCCTTTGTTCGCGCGGTAGAACGCGTCCGACATCCAGCTGGCGTCCGCGATTTTGTTGCCGTCCTCCGTGTCGATCACGGTTTCCTGCAAAACTTCGCCGCCGGCCATCTTCTTGAACAGCAGTTTGAAGATGGAAGATTGCGCGAAACTATGATCGTTGTGCGGAGGACTCATGACGATCTGGCCCCAGCGGTTCGTCTCGATCCGGAAGGGTAAATCCTGCAGATAGCGGTTGGCGCAGACTTCATCCCAAGTCACAGGTGGAATTTTATCCGGTTGCATGTTCAAACGCAACCTCCATCGCCACCCTGGCTCCGCATTGCTTGCGACCCCTTTAATGGTACGATAGAAGTCATGCCTTGTGTCCCGGGCGAAACCAGCATGCAAGCTTGCCCGAATTGCGCCACACTCATCGACGTGCGCCAGCAGGAACCGCTGGCCAGGATCGATTGCCCGGCCTGCGGCACACCTATGCGGGTGAACCGCCAGCTCAACCAGTTTTCCATCGTCGAACACCTGGGCACCGGCGGCGTGGGCGAGGTTTACAAGGCGCTGGACCGCCGTCTTAACCGCCTGGTCGCCCTCAAGCTCCTGCGCAAGGAACTCAGCACGGACGACAAGTACATCGACAAACTGGAGGAAGAGGCGCGCATCACCGCCTCGATCAACCATCCCCACGTGGTCAAGGTCTTCTCCTTCGACCAGGACGACGGCCAGTACTACATCGCGATGGAGCTGGTCGATAAGGGCAGCCTGGACGACCTGATGCAGTTGCAGAACCGCGTCGCGGAAATGCAGGTGCTCCAGGTTGGCCGGCAGGTCGCCAGCGGCCTGCAGGCGGCCCACGACCGGGGCATGATCCACCGCGACGTGAAGCCCGGCAACATCCTCTTCGCCGACGCGCACACGGCCAAGATCACCGACTTCGGCCTGGCGCTCCTGGCCGGGCACGAGGCCGAGAGCGGGGGCGAAATCTGGGGCACGCCCTACTACATCGCCCCCGAAAAGCTCAACCACGAGCCCGAGGATTTCCGCAGCGACATCTACAGCCTCGGCGGCACGCTTTTCCACGCCGTCGCGGGCCGGCCACCCTTCGAGGCGGAGAGCGCCCCGCTGGTCGCGCTCAAGCACCTGAAAAGCCGCGCGGTGAGCCTGCAGGCGTTCGCGCCGGACGTCAGCGGCGAGACGGCCTATGTCATCAACCGGATGCTCGCCAAGGACCCGGGCCAGCGTTACGGCTCGTACCCGGAACTGATCGACCACCTGCAGTACGCCATCGATACCCTGGCGGCCAGCACCGCCAGGCCGCGCGCGGCCAAACCGCGCGTGGTCGTCCGTGCGCCACACCAGAACAACCTGGCCGGCATCCTGACGCTGCTCCTGCTCGTGCTGATGCTGGCAGGCGGCGTGGCCGCGTACGTGTACCGGGAAAGGATTTTCGGCCCGGCAATCCAGCCGGCCGAAGCGCAGGTCAACCCCGCGGCGGCCGATGCCGACAAGAAGGTGGCGGTCGAGGCGCTGTACGAGGAAGCGCGCCACCAGCTCGCCGAAGGCCAGTACGCCGCGGCGCAGGCGAGCTTTGCGGCGCTGGCGACCCGGAGCGACCTGCCCCAGCCGTTGGCAAGCTGGAACCGCCTGCACGAAGGAATGGCCGCCCTGCTCAACCACCAACCGGCCGAGGCGCGCCACATTTTCGCCAGCCTGGAAAATGCCGGCCCCTATTCCCGGGCGGAAAGCCAGCGCAGTCTGGCGGGCTTCTTCGTGGAAGTGGGCCGCAACGTCGCCGAAGGCAGGACGATCCCGGCCGACGCCGTCAAGCTTTGGAGCAACGACACCTTTGAAGCCGAGGCGCTCTTGCTCTTCGCGCTGGCCGACTGGGAAAGGGGCGATTTCGAGCCGGCGGCGGCGCTGTTCCGCGAGTACCAGGCGGGGCGTCCGCCGGCTCCCTACCAATGGATCTCCGACTACGAGCCCATCGCCCGCCGGTGCCTGCACGATTACGGCCTTTACACGGCTCTGGAAGCCAGGCGCAGGGCCGCCACATCACCGGCGTCTCCCGAGTGGCAAGCCGAGTACAACCAAGCTCGGGGCGAACTTCAGACCACCGGCAAGATGGTCGAGGCATTTTTCAACGCCGAAAACCAGTGGCGTCAGGCGGCCGCAGTCACGCCCACGCCCACGTCGAAGGCGGCTTCCAAACTCCCCGTGCTCACCCTCAAGCCGGCGACCGCCGCCAAGACCACGCCGTTCGGCGACCTGGCCGCCGCGACGAACAACGCCCTTGCGGTCAGCGCCGGCATCCTCAACGCGGACGCCGAAACCGTGCGCTGGCAAGCCGCCCGGGACAGCTACGTGCAAATGCTGGGTTTGTACCACTTCGACGAAGCGGCGGCGGTGATCGGCCGCGCCGAGCTGAGCAACCCGGATTTGCAGCGGGCGCGTGATCTGCTCAAATCACGCGCTCAACAACTCATCGCGTTCAAGCGTGAACTGGTCGCCGACATCAACACGCGCGGCTACCCACAGGCGGTGGTCAGCCGGCGCAACGTGGCTTTTCCGCGCGGCATCGTCAAGGCCAGCGCCAACAGCTTCGAGGCGGCCACGCCCTACGGCACGATCGCGGTGCCCTGGACCGATTTCGCCCCGAAGGCCCTGCTGGGCATCGGCAGCTACTTTGCCGACTCCACGGCGGACGTCCAACAGGCCGCGGCGCGCCGCTGGCTGCTGGCGACCTTTGCCTTGGAGACCGGCCAGCCGCGCGAAGCCCGCGAACTGGCCAGCCGCGCCGCCCAGGATCGTCCGGAGTACCGGGCGGAAATGGCACCTTTTCTGGCCAGCCTCAACGCGCCCATGCCCCTGGCGGCGAGCAGCGCGGCGAAACGCTGAGTCCGGCCACTCGCGGAATGACCGCCCATCGAAGAACCACCGTCTGGCTGCTGGCTTGCCCTCTCCTGGGCTGGCTGCTGTTCTTCGTGGTGGCACCGACGATGCTGCTGGTAGTCATCAGCTTCTGCGAGCGCGACTTCATCGGACGCGTTGTGTACCATTTTACCTGGAAGAATTACCAGCACGCGCTCGAGCGGGTTTACCTGGACATCTTCCTGCGCTCGCTCGGCTACGCCGCGCTGACCACCGCGGCCTGTCTATTTTTGGGTTACCCGCTGGCCTACGGGATCGCGCGCACGGGCGAAAGGGTCCGCTTCCACCTGCTGACGCTGGTGATGATCCCCTTCTGGACGAGCTTCCTCATCCGCACCTACGCGTGGTTCGCGATCCTGGGCAACGAAGGGCTGCTCAACGGCCTGTTGACTTCCACCCACCTGCTCGCCGGCCCGGCGGACCTGCTCTATACACCGGGCGCGGTGATGCTGGGATTGATCCACAACTACCTGCCCTTCATGGTGCTGCCGATCTACGCCAGCGTGGAAAAGCTCGACCGCTCGCTCGTCGAAGCCGCCTGCGACCTGGGAGCGGGGCCGTGGCGGGCGTTCCGCCATGTCGTCCTCCCGTTGACCCTGCCGGGTATCATCGGCGGCGTGCTGCTCGTGTTCGTGCCGGCGGTGGCGATGTTCGCCATCGTGACCCTGATGGGGGGCGGCTCGACGGAACTCATCGGCAACACGATCCAGAAGCAATTTACCTCCGGCCGCAACCAGCCCTTTGGCGCCGCCCTCGGCACGATGTTGTTGCTCGTCTTCCTGGCCGCCCTGGCCCTCGGCAGAGTTTACCACCGAGACACAGAGAGCACAGAGAAGAGGAGGAACGGTGTGAATGGAAGAGGCGGGACAACCATCTCTTGATCCCTTCTTCCCCTCTGTGTTCTCTGTGTCCCGGTGGTGAAATTGTCAGTCTTCCCCGCGCAACACCTCCAGCGGCGGGTGATCGCACACCCCGCGGCTGGCCGCCAGACCGATGCCCACCGTCAGCCCGGCGACGATCACCCAGCTCGCCAGCATCGACCCCGGCGAGGGTGACCACGGCACCTTGAACACCCACACCGCCAGCGCCCAGCTCCCCACCCCGGCCAGCAGGATGCCCGTCAGCGCCGAAAGGCTGCCCAAGCACAAGTATTCCACGGTGAGAATGCGGAAGATCTGCCGGCGCGATGCCCCGAGGGTCCGCAGCAGCACGCCTTCCTTCACGCGCTCGTAACGTCCCGTCAGGATCGACGCGGCCAGCACCAGCAGCCCCGTGCCGACCGTGAAGATCGACAGGAAGCGCACCGCCGCCGTCGCCTTGTCCACGATCCCCTTGAGCGTGTCCACGATCAGGCTCAGGTCGATGGCGGAGACCGTCGGAAATTTCCGCACCACGTCGGCCTGCACCGCGCCGGAAACCTCGGCGTTGGCGGCGCGGGTCACCAGCAAATCGACCGACGGCGCTTCCTCCAGCACGCCGACCGGGAAAACCACGAAGAAGTTCGGCGCGAACTTGCCCCAATCCACCTTGCGGATGCTGGCGATCTGCGTCTTCATCGGGATGCCCTGCACGTCGAAATCCATCGCGTCGCCGACCGCCAGGTGCATGTCCTTGGCGGCCTGTTCCTCCAGCGAGATGGGTATGACGCCACCGCCGGCCGCCAGGGCGGGGTCCACCTTGGGCACCAGTTTGCCCGCGATGATCTGCTCGGTGTCGGGGTTCAGACGGTCGCGGAACGTCGAGCGGTACTCGTGCCGCAGCCGCCACTCGGGGATCTGGAGGCGCGCCTTGCTCTTGTCGTTGGCGATGTCGTTGACCGGGCGGCCCTTAAGCGCCGTCAGGTGCATCGTCACTACCGGCGCGGTGCCCATGATGGGCAATTTGCGCGCGCGCACGAGGTCCGCCACGCCGTCCCGCTGGTCGGGCTGGATGTCGAAGAAGACTAGGTTGGGCTGGGTGGCGGAGTTGTTCTTGTCAGAGAACTGGCGCAGCAGCAGATCCTTGGTCAGGTACAGCCCGAGCAGCAGAAACGTGCTCAAGCCCAGCGTGAACACCAGCAGCAGCGTGCGGTTGTTGGGCCGGTAGAGGTTGGCCAGCCCCTGCCGCCATTCGAAGGGCCAGCTCCGCGGGAAAAAGCGCCGCGCGGCGGTCATCAGCCCCTTCGCCACGAGTCCGAGCAGTCCAAAGGACACAAACAGCGAGGCCGAGAATCCGAAGCCCAATTGCCGGTTGTGGCTCTGGAGCCAGGGAAAGAGCGCCAGGGCCAGGACCAGAGCCAGATACGTCAGCCACAACAAAGGGTCATGCTTTCCGGCCGGCTGGGAAGCGGCGCTTTCAAACGCCGAGCGGATCGCCAGCAACGGGGGCACCCGCCGCACCGGCAGGAGCGGCAGCAGCACGAAGAGCGCGCAGGTCAGAAACCCCACGCCCATGCCCTCCGCCACCGCCATCCACGACACGCCGAAATGCAGATCGACCGGCAGCAGCCCCTTCAAGAACAACGGCGCGAGACTCTGGAGGCCGATGCCCACCACCGCCCCGGTGACCGCGCCGACCAGGCCGAGCGCCAGCGCCTGCAGCAGGTAGATCGTCAGCGTCTGCCCGGCGGACGCTCCCAGGCATCGCAGCACGGCCACGGTGCGCTGCTTCTGCTTGAGGTGCGCCTGGATCGCGCTGGCCACCCCGATGCCGCCCAGCAGCAGCGACACGAAACTCACCAGGCTCAGGAAGTGGTTCACGTTGTCGAACACCTGGCCCAACTGGCGCTTGCGGTGGTCCACCGTCTCCGCCTCCAGGTTGTACTTTTTCAAGCCGTCGTGCTGCCGCTTGACCAGTTCCGGCCCGCTGACCCCGGCGGGCAGTTTCAGGTACGTGGCGTAACGCACCAGGCTGCCCCGGGTGGTGAGCGCCACGGGCAACTGCGCGCGCGGGATCAGCACGCGCGGCGCGATGCTCGCAAACGCGCTCGCCTCGCCCGGCAGCTTGCGCAGCGTGCCCAGGATCGGGAACGCTTTGCCGCCGATCTTGATCTGGTCGCCTTTCTGCAGCCCGTATTGCAGGAGCAGGCTTTCCTCGATCAGCGCGCCCTGGCCGTCGCGGAATTGTTGCGCGGCCTCCGGCGGCGCGGTCTCGATTTTGCCGTAGAAGGGGTAACCTCCTTCGATGGCCCGTACCTGGGTCAGCCGGGAAGCGCCGGTCTTGGGGAATTCCGCCATCGAGCTGAGCCGGGTCTCGTGCGCCTGCTCGCCGCCGAGGGAGGCCACGAACTTTGCCGCTTCGGGGTTGGGGGCGCTGTCGCGGGATTCCACGATGAGGTCCGCGCCGACGAGGGTGCGCGCCTGGTCGTTGATGGCGCGGTCGATGTTCCAGCCCAGCGAACCGATGGCGACGAGCGCCGCGACGCCCAGGGTCAGCGCGGTGGAAAACACCAGCAGCCGCCCCCGGCTGCGCCGGCTGTCGCGCCACGCCATGCGCCACACCCACGGATCGAGCAGGGGCAGAGGGCGGTCGGGAGCTGGTGCGATGACTGGCGGGGTGACTGGCGAGGAGGTCGAAACGCTCATGGAAAGGGATCAAAGGCAGCCGCGGACGGAACTGGCATCCTACACCCTCCGGCGGCTTTGAGCCACCTTGTCTATCGGGCACGAACCGGCGGGCGCTCCTGCCTACATCTGACCAGCTAGGGACAAGGCATAAGGAACCTCAAGCTCCTCACACAACGTCTTCAACTCCGCGAGCGTCTCGTCTCCCAGGGGGATGCCGTTGCGCCGGTTTTCTTCGGCCACGCGGTGCGCGCGTTCGCCGGGAATCAGGACTTCCTTCGCGTCGGGACGCAGGCGGCTGTTCTTGAGTTCATCGATCGTTGCGTCCACGCGCCGCAGCCAATCCGTCCGGTCCTGAAAAGCGGAAAGGTCCACCACGCAAAAGAAATGGCCGGCGTTTTGCGGGCGATCCATGTGCTTGTACATGGAGCCGACTTCCCGTCCGATCGCCGAGCCGGACAGGACGCTGGAAAACAGCTCGACCATCAGACCCAGCGCGTATCCTTTCGCTCCCCCCATCGGCACCAGCGAGCCGAGCAGGGCCGCGGCGGCATCGGTGGTGGGTTGTCCGGCTTCATCCAGCGCCCATCCTTCCGGGATGGCCTGTCCCTGGCGGTTGGCGGCGATGATGTTTCCGCGGGCCACGGCGCTGGTGGCGAGATCGATCTTCACCGGGTAGCCCTTGCCCGTCGGAAACGAAACCGCGATGGGGTTCGTCCCGAAAAAAGCCTGCGAACTGCCCGCCGGCGCGACCGCCGCTTCGGCGTTGCTCATGGCGAGGAGCGCCATGCCTTCCGCGGCGGCCCGGTTGCAATACCACCAGAGGGCCCCGCAATGCTGGGAGCGGCGGATCGTGGCGGCAGCCATCCCGGATTCCCGGGCCAGCGGCAGGAGCAGATCGAGGGTCTTGCTCGCCTGCACCTGACCGAGGCCGTTGGCGGCGTCCACGGCCAGGGAAGCGGCGCGCCGACGGTCGATGGTCAGCGGAGCGTGCGGGTCCACCGCCCCTTTTTGGATGCGGCGCAGATAGATGTTCAGCCGGGAAACCCCGTGCGTGGACGTGCCGTAAACGTCCGCCTCGACCAGCGAGCGGGCGAGCAGATCGGCGTCGGCGGACGGCACCCGGACGGCGCGCGCGAGGGCGGCGCAGAGTTGAAGGACAGATTCGGGTTTATAGCGAGTCATACCAGGAGCGATCATTGGCGCGTGGACACCGCGCGGTCGGGCAGTGGCCGGACCGTCGGCACGGGGGCCGCGTCGCGGCCGGGTGCGGTGGCGGGGGCGGTGGCAGCCTGGGAGAGTTCGTCGGTGGTTTCCGGCCCCAGTTTACTCTCCCAAGCGGCGATCGAGGCGGCGGCGACACTGTTGCCGATGGCGTTGGTCGTCGCGCGGCCCATGTCGAGGATGTGGTCGATGCCGAGGACGAGCAGCAGACCCGCCTCCGGGAGATGGAAGATGGGCAGGGTCGCCGCCATGACGGCAAAGATCGCCCGGGGAACGCCGGCCACACCCTTGGAGGTGACCATCAGCAGCAGCAACATGGTCAACTGCTCACCCAGCCCCATCTGGATGTGGTAAGCCTGGGCGATGAAGAGGATCGAGAACGTGGCGAAGAGCATGGCTCCATCCAGGTTGAAGGAGTAACCCATCGGCAGCACGAAGTTGGCGATTTTGGGATCCACCCCGAACCGTTCCAGCCCCAGCAGCAGGCTGGGGTAGGCGGCCTCCGAACTGGACGTGCTGAAGGAGATCGCCATCGGCGTGCGCATGTGGAAGAGCAGGCGGAAGATCCGCTTGCCCAAAAACAATGTGCCCGCCGCGATGAGCAATCCCCAAATGATGAAGAAACCGACGTACACCTCGCCGATGAACCGCGCATAGGTGACCAGCACGCTCAGACCCTGATCACTGATGATGTGCGCCAGAGAGGCGAAGCCGGCGAACGGCGCGAAGGCCATGACGTAGTTGGCCATTTTCAGGATGATCCGGGAAAGCGCCTCGAGCCAGACGAGCACCGGTTCCGCGGCCTGACCCAGCGATGAAGCAGCCACCCCGAAGAAGACGGAGAACACGGCGATCTGCAGGATCTCGTTGCCGGCCATCGCCGACACCACGCTGCTGGGCACCAGGTGGGTCACGAAATCCTTCAGGTTGATGGCGGATCCCTGAATCCCAGACGCCGCGTGCGAGTCCGGAAGGGGAAGATTCATCGCCAGGCCCGGCTGCCAGAGGTTGGCGAGCACCAGGCCCACGCTCAGTGAAACCAGCGAGGCGGCGAGGAACCAGCCCGCCGCCTTGAGGCCCACGCGCCCGATGGAACCCAGGTTGTCCATGCGTCCGATGCCGACGATGAGCGTGGACAGGACCAGGGGCGCAATGAGCATCTTGATCAGGCGCAGGAAGATTTCCGTGAGCAGCGTGATGTTTTCGGAGAACACCTTGCGCGAAGCCCGGGCCAGGTACTCGTGGCTGAGGTGCCCGGCCAGGATGCCCAGCGCCATGCCGACGAAGATCCAGAGGGTGAGTTTCGACTTCATTGGGGGAGAGGATAAACCAACAACGGCCGCACTGTAGCGCGCGATCACGGCCTCGGGCACTGTGGACGTTTTACGCCACGCTTTACACCGCCTGAACGCGGCCTTGGTTGAGCCGCAGGCTTTGGAGTGCGGCGACATGTCACCGCTCTCTTCCAGGCGACACGTCGCCGCCCCTTCGGCCTCGGGCCGACCAGATGTCTGAATGGATGCCCGTTGATCGAGAAGAGCAGACAGTCAGTCCGGCGGGGCCGGAAAGCAGGCGCGACGTGTCGCGCAGGAGAAAGCGGTGACGTGTCACCGCACTCCAAAGCCTGCGGCTCAACCAAGGCCGCGTTCAGGCGAGATGAACCAGTCAGACCGGCGCAGCACAACACGCCGCCCCCTTACGCGCTGCGGTACAGCTTGGTCAGCACGAACTCGCGGTGGCCAAGCGCCTCCGCCGCGGTCAGGCGGCCGTTGGCCGTGCGGGCGACCATTGTGATCAGCTGGTCACCGGCCTGGTCGATGGTCATCTCGCCGCGCAGGATCGCGGAAACATCCACGTCGATGTGCTCGCCCATCATCGCCACCGTCTGCGGGTTGCCGCTGATCTTGATGACGGGCTCGATCGGGTTGCCGATGATGTTGCCCTGGCCGGTGGGGAACAGGTGGACCACCGCGCCGGACGCCGCCCAGAGGGTCACAGCTTCCGCGGCGGCGCTCGAAGTGTCCATGAAGTACAAGCCCGGGCCCTTTTCAGGCGTTTCGGCCGGCTTGAGCGCGTCGATGAACCGGGTCTTTTTGCCCAGCTTTTCGATGTTGCCCATCGCCTTTTCCTCGATGGTGGTCAGGCCGCCGGCGATGTTGCCCTTGGTCGGCTGGGACTCGGAGAGATCGTCCGTCTTCTCCTTCATGATCATGTCCGTGTAGTGGTCGAACATGGCGCGGAACTTCTTGCGCACCTCCTCGGAAGCCGCCTTGCCTTCCACGATGTTCTCGCCGCCCGTCAGCTCGCTGGTCTCGCCGAAGCTGGCCGTGCCGCCGGCGGCGCAATGCTTGTCGATGACGTTGCCCACCGTCGGGCAGGACGACAGACCCGTCGTGGTATCGCTCTCGCCGCACTTGACGGAAATGTACAGCTCCTCGAACGCGCACTCGCGGCGGTGCAGCTCGCTGGCCGTTTGCAGCATCTCCTTGGCCGCCCAGCTCGCCGCGGCGACGGTGGCGATCTGGCCGTGCTTCTCGATGGAAAACCCTTTGACGGGTTTGCCGCTCTTGGCGATGCCGTCCACGATGCGGCCGGTCCAGCCCGCTTCGATGCCGATGACCACGACGGCGGCGACGTTCGGGTTGGTCCCGGTGCCGATCATGGTGCGGAAGAACAGTTCCAGGTCCTCGCCGAACTGGAGCCGGCCGTAGGCGTGCGGCAATGCCATGACGCCGGGGATGTGGTTGGCGACCGCCTCGCAGGCGGCGTTGGAGATGTCGTCAACCGGCAGGATGATGACGTGGTTGCGCACGCCGACGCGGCCGTTTTCACGGCGGTAGCCGTGGATTTTCGGAAGGCTCATATGGGGAGTAGCTGGGGTGTACGAAGAAGGGGAGCGCCTACCAGCGTTTGGTCTTGGCGTTGTGGACGTGGACGTGCTCACCCTTTTTGACGGCGGCGACGAACCTGCCGCAATCCACGCCGTACTTGGTCATCGTGTCGCCCGGGGCGATGTCGCGGAGAGCGATCTTGTGGCCGAGCGGGATGTTCATCTTGACCTCGATCTCCGTGGGCTGGTTGGAGTGGAGCGAGACGCCGTGCGCGTGCTCGCCGGCGCGGAGATCGACGACGGCCACGGCCACGTTGTCCACGTCGTCATGGATGAGGAAGTGGATCGCGGGCCGGACGGGCTGGATGGGTTCTGCGCTTTGCATAAGATGGGTTGGGCCGGGGGATGGATGCTGGGGTGGAAAATTTGGTTTGTTTTGGAAAAAACGCCGGTGCTCGAACCATCCACGCCGCGGAGTGCCGGGGCGACAACCGGAAGGAGGTTGACCGGACGAGCACCTACGCAACCGCGTTGCTCAGACGCGTCGCCGCCACGGCCATCGCCAGGGAATCACGCCCGTTGTGCTCGGTGATCTTGCGCACGTGCGTGCGGTCGGCCAGCCAGGCGACCTGATCCGCAAACATGGCGCGCAGGCACTCGCAGTAACGGCGCATCTTGTCGTCACCCAACCCGTAATGCAGATCGATCTGCTGGGACAGGTCGAGTTCCTTGTGCCGCCCCCGGGCCGCGCGGTCGCTGCCGCCGTACGTCTTGAGCACGTCAAGACGCGCCCCGGGGAACCACTCCAGCAGCCGCCGCGTCTGCTCCTCGTTGACCGCGGCCCGGACCCGCGCCCGGACCGGCACCCACTCTTCGAGCGTCACGTCGCCGCGCTCGAAGACCAGCCGGAACTCCTGCCGGTCCAACCGGCCCGGCTGGGTGAAGCCGTGGTAGTAGTTCACGAGCGCGCCGCCGCCGTACCCCACGGTGCATTGCACCTGTTCCTCGATGTCCGTGCCGGCGCGCAGCACGCGTTGCGCCGCCCTCATCTTGCCCCGCCCGAGCCAGCCTTCGAACAGGTCGAAGAAGTGGACGCCGTGCTCGATGAAAATGCCGCCGCTCTTCGTCCGGTCCCAGAACCAGTGCTGCGGCCCGAGCCCCTCGTCGGCCGCGTAGTTCTCGAACCACCCGTGCAGGCAGTCGCCGAGCACCCGGGATTCAACCAACTCGCGGACGGCATCGAACAGCGGGTTGTAACGCTGCATCAGGTTGGTCGCGCAGAGCAGGCCGCGCCCGGCGGCCAGGGCGAGCAGTTCTCCGGCCTCCTCGACGGCCAGGGCCAGCGGTTTTTCACACAACACGTGTTTGCCGGCCAGCAGGGCGGCGCGCGCCTGCGCGTAGTGCAGGAAGGGCGGCGTGGCGATGTAAACCAGGTCCACGTCGGGCCGCGCGTACAACGCTTCCATGTCCCCGACGTCAGCCACCTCGAAGCGCCGCGCCATCGCCAGCGCCGCCTCGCGGTGGGTCCCGGCAATGGCCACAAGCCGCACGCCGGGATGCTGGAGAAACTGCTGGAGGGCGAACAGACCGAAGCCTCCCGCGCCGAGGGCACCAATACGGATGGGGTTCATAAATCAGAACAGGCCTGGAGCAAGGCTACCGGTTCGGCAAGGAAAATGAGACGGTTTCGTTCGCGGCCCGGTGGTTCGTCCAGAAACGGCTGCCGTCGAACGCCAGTGAGCGGCAGGCGAAAGGCACCCGGGCCAGTTCCTCCACCTGCGGCGTTTCTTCCCGCGGATCGAGCCGGGCCACGTGCCAGCTCTCGCCGTCCTGTTCCGTGCCGCGCAAGACGTAAAGCCGCCCGTCCACGAAGACGTGGCCGCAGATCTCCGCGCCGACCTCGATGGTGCGCAGGATGTTTCCCGCGTCGTCCAACCGGAGGATGCGGTGCTTGTACCACTGGCTCATGTAGAGCAGCCGGCCGTCGTCGGAACTCAGGTAGGAGCCGGTGAGTTCGGGCACGGCGACGCGGTACGACTCGTCGAAGCCGCGCCCGGGCATGTAGCGGCGCAGGTAACGGTCATCGCCGGCTCCCTCCCCGCTCACGAAGTACAGGCCGTCGGATCGGGCGACGCCGCCCCAGGCGATCCCGGGCGTGGCTGCTTCTTCGACCACGGTCCAGGAGGCGGGATCCACCCCGTGGAGGCGCCGCGCGTCCCGGGAACTGATCCACAAGGTGCCATCCCGCCAAGCCAGCGCCTGCGGGGTCACGGCCGGGGAAAACCGGCGGGAAATTTCGATGATGTCAGGGAGCATGGATGTCATGGTAAAGCCGAGTGAGGCCATTTCTCAGAGCGTATATAGCTACCAGCAGTGTGGCTCTTTGCCTGTCATCCTGAGCGCAGTGAGTCCGCGAACGGAGTCGAAGGATCTTCCGGCCGGCGGCAGCCGGAGCTCCTTTCCAGGCTGGAGCTTGCCCTGCGGGAGACCCACTTGCCTCCGGCGGCGGAAGATCCTTCGACTCCGTTCGCGGACTCACTGCGCTCAGGATGACAGACGGGGCGGCTGAGTGGATTATCTACACGCTTCCCCGCCTGACAAAGAAGGCTGCTTGCCAACAACACAACGGTTGCCTACCCCTTCCGCTCGCCGCTTTCCTCCGTCGGATTGACCGACTCCGCCAAACCCTTCCCCGCCAGACCACCGCCGACGGCGCCGGCGATGCCGCCGATCACCGCGCCGATGGGTCCGCCCACCGCCGCGCCGATCGCCATGCCGGCCGCGCCCGCGCTGATTGCTCCCACTCCGGTACCGACCGGGTGCGCGCCGTGCTCACCCGTGAGCGGGTCGGCATTGTCGCTCGGTGTGGTGGCGGCAACCGGCCTTTCTTCCTCCGTACCGGCGTACGTTTCGCCGCCGGCCGCCGGAACCGCCTCGTGCGTGCCTGAACCTTCCCCGGTGGTGATCGCCGCCGCTCCGCCATTGATAAAGTCGTCGTTGGTCGGCGTGGTCATGCCGCCGATGGTCGCGATCTCCTCAGGCATCGGCACAGGGAAGGCGGCTACCGGGGAAGGCTCCGTTGGCCGGGCGGTCTTGCGCAGCCGGTAAACATTGGCCAACGCCTCGCCACGATCCGTGTTCAAGAGGTTTTGCGCCTGGAGATCTTCGCTGGGGATAGCCGTGCCGGCGTCAGAGGAACCGGTGGCGTCCTGGTTCGCGGCGGCCAGCGGTACGGAACTCGTCCCCGTTACACCGGCAGCCTCGCTCGCGCCGGACAAGCTCCGGCGCGGCAAACCGTAGTAGCGGAAGATGTCGTCCTCCTCCACCTCGGAAATCTCGGCGTCGGCCGACATCGAAGGGGCTTCCTTGATGAAGATTTCCGTGTAGGGCAGCCGCACCACGCTGTTGGCGTCGTCCAGTTCCGCTTTCTCGGCGGGCACGACGTGGTTGTGGCCGAAGAGCCAGCCGGTCTTCACGCCCAGGAACTCGACCGCGCCGGTGGTCGGATCGGACCACAGGCTGTGCAGGGTGCCGATGCTGGCTCCGGTTTGATCCACCACTTTATAGTCGATCATCTGTTCCAGGGCGTCGCCCGTGAGCGTGTTGAGTGATTTCATGCGGTCTCCTTTGCCTGGATGCTGCCGATGGCAGGGTGAGGGAGGGAACCAGGCGTCCCCCAAGGAAGACTCGCATCCCGCCGGGAAGGCGGACGTATGGGGAGACCCTCCCCGCTCATCCCTCGGCCTGACCGCTGTGGCGCGCCCACTGGATGGCGCGCTGGATGAGATCGCTCCCGGCCTTCAGGCCCAGCTTGGCCTTGATGTGCTCGCGGTGGCTCTCGATGGTCTTGCGGCTCAGGTGCAGGGTTTCGGCGATGAGCCGCGTCCCCAGGCCCCGGCCGATGAGGCGGAAGATTTGCAGTTCCCGGTCGGTCAGCCGTTCGACGTAGGCGTCGATGCCCGCTTCGGGGTCCTGCTCGCCGGCACTGTTGGCCGCGCCGCCACCACCCGCGCTGCCGCCGGCCAGACGCTGCACGGCGTGGGCCGCCACGCGGTCGCTCACGTAGATGGCGCCGGCCAGCACGCGACTGATGGCCAGCAACAAACGGTCAAGCTTTTCCTGCTTCATCACGTAGCCGCGCGCTCCCGCCCGCAGCGCCCGCTCGGCGTAGAGGGTCTCGTCGTGCATGGAGAGTACCAGGGTCAGGAGCCGCGGGTGGCGCACCCGCAGGTCCTTGAGCAATTCGATCCCGTCACCGCCGCGCAGCGACAGGTCGATGAGCGCGATGTCCGGCTTTAGCCGCTCGATGGCCTCCAGCGCTTCGCCGGGCTCGCTGGCCTCGCCGCACACCGTCAGGTACGTTTGCTGCTCCAGCACCGTCGCCAGGCCGTGCCGCAGCACCGGATGGTCATCGACCAAAAAGATTTTCTTTTTCTCCGCGGGCAGATCGGAGGGAGAAGGGCGGGGAGCCGGCAATTGCATGAGCGGTTGGAAGAGCAGCCGGTACCATCAGCGACTCCGAGCGGATGAGGTTGCGCAGGGCAGGTTTGCGTCTCACCCGCATCCAGAGCGGAAGGGGCCATTCGGTTATGCCATGAGAGCTGGCCGTGGGCAAGTAGTAATCACCGCAAGCATGGGTGTTTTGCCCCATCCTCTCCCTACGCACCGGACTGAAAGGTAAACCGGAGGGTGGCCCGATAGTATTCGGTGCGGGGACATGGTGGATTAAGGCCTGCCCATCGGCAAAGACCAGAGAGCGTTTACCTCCGCCATGAAATCACTGCTACCCGAAGCGTCCCGCGAGAAGAACGATGACACCGTTCCGGCTACGACCAGCGATGAGGATCTGATGCAGGCCATCATCGAGCGGGATTCCCGCGCGCTCGACCAGCTTTACGGCCGTTACCGGCCCCTGCTGGCCAAGATCGTGACGGAGATCCTGCCCAACGAGGCGGACGCTGAAGAGGCGTTGCAGGACGTGTTCATGGAAATCTGGACGCGCGCGGCCAACTTCGACATCCGCAAGGGCAAGCCGCTGGGCTGGATCATCTGCATGGCCCGCCGCCGCTCGATCGATCATTACCGCAAGATCCGCCGCCGGGCCGACGCCGGCGAGAAGCTCCGGGCCGAAGCGGTCGATGTCCACGGCAACTCCATCGAAGGGCAGCTCACCCCGCCCAACACCGGCGAGAACGGCGCGGAACGCAGCGATTTGCGCGAATTTTTGCGCCACATGATCCACACGCTGCCAGTCGAGCAGGAGCGGGTGATCCAGATGAGCTACTTCAGCGACCTGAGCCAGCGCGAGATCGCTTTGCGCACCGGCATCCCGCTGGGCACCATCAAGACGCGGCTGGACCTGGCCCTGCGCAAGCTCGCGCAGAAGACCATGCCCTACCGCGAAGAGCTGCACTACGCGAACTGACCGTCCGCCATTAAAGTACCTCGGTGCAAAAGCTCCGGGGTGGATGGCGCGCTCCGCCGCGCCGCGGGTTGCCTTGCGGCGCAGCCGCCTGATCACCGATCTATCTAGGCGGCGGTGCCGCAAAGAGGAGCAATAGCGCGGCGGAGCGCACCATCCACCCCGGAGCTTTTTCTCGTCTGCTTGACTCGCCGCGCGGTGGATACCTGCTAGTCGGGTCCCCACCCCCCGCCGCCGGGTGTTTCCAGGCGCAGCACGTCGCCGGGTCCGACCCGGATTTGGCACGAAGACGGCAACGCGGTGAACGCTTCCTCGCCCGCCCGCTGCCAGCGGTTGCGGCCACGCGCACCCGGCGCGCCGCCGTGTGCGCCGTACGGCGGGAGCGTACGGCGGCTGGTGAGCAGGGAAACATCGAGTGCGGCCAGGAACTCGATTTCGCGCACCATGCCGTCGCCGCCGCGAAACTCCCCCGCCCCGCCGGACCCGCGCCGCACACTCCACTCGCGCAACCGCACCGGGTAGCGCGTTTCCAGCACCTCGGGATCGGTCAGGCGCGTGTTCGTCATGTGGACGTGGACGGCGCTCGCGCCCGCAAAGCCCGGCCCCGCCCCGGCCCCGCCGCCGATGGTCTCGTAGTAGCCGAAGCCCGCCGGACCGCCGCGCCCGAAGAGCAGGTTGTTCATGGTGCCCTGGCTGGCTGCGGCCAGGTCCAGCGCGCCCAGAATCACGTCCACCAAACGCTGGCTGGTTTCCACGTTGCCGCCGCCGACGGCCGGACACCGGCGCGGGTCGGAGTGGCCGGGCGGATCGAGCAGCGAGCCGGACGGGATGATAATTTCCACCGGCGCGAGCAACCCGGCGTTGAGCGGGATGGGTTCGCCGAGCAGGCAGCGCAGGCAGTAGATGACGGCGCTGGCCACGATGGCGCGGTTGGCGTTGAGGTTGCGCGGGTGGACGCCGCCGCTCCCGGTGAAGTCCACGGTGGCGGTGCCGTCGGCGCGCGTCGTGATCGTCACGGCGACCGGTGTGCCGTCGTCGAGCGCATCGTAGAAGGAGCGCGTGCCGGCGGGCCGGCGGGCGAGCGCGGCGCGCATCCGGTGTTCCGCCACGCGGCGCAGGTGGACGGTGTAGGCGGCGACCCGCAGCAGGCCGTGCCGGTCGATCAACTCGGTCAGCAGCGTGGTGCCGGTCTGGTTGGCGGCGATCTGCGCGTGGAGGTCGGCGAGATTTTCGTCGGCGGAGCGCGTCGGATACGGGCCGTCGAGCAGCAGCCGGCGCAACGCCGCGTCGGCTTCGGCGGGGTGGCCGGTGTCGTAACGGAACGCGCGGAGGAGGACGCCTTCTTCGGCCAGGGTACTTGCACCGGGCGGGAGCGAACCGGGCGAGATGCCGCCGATCTCGGCGTGATGGGCGCGGCTCGCGGTGAAGAAAGCCGGCCGCGGGCCGGCGCCGACAAAGATCGGCGTGACCACCGTCACGTCGGGCAGGTGGCTGCCGCCGCGGAACGGATCGTTGGTGACGTACACCTCACCCGGGCGCATGCCGGACACGTCTTCCAGCAGGCAGCGGATACATTCCTGCATCGCCCCGAGGTGAACGGGGATGTGCGCGGCGTTGGCCACCAGCGTCCCGGCGGCGTCGAAGAGCGCGCAGGAAAAGTCGAGGCGTTCCTTGACGTTGGTGGAAAGAGCCGTGCGCCGGAGGACGGCGCCCATCTGTTCGGCGACGGAAGAAAAGCGATGGTGAAACAGTTCAAGTTCCACCGGGTCGGCGGCGTCCGCAGCCGGAGCGATTGCCTCGTCATTTTGTCCCGGGAGATGGGAAGGCAGCAGCGAGGCTGGCACTACCTTGTTGAGGATCAGATCATCGTGGGCCGTGACCTCGGCGGTCCAGCCGGGTTCGACGATCACCGTGGCGATGGCTTCCAGGATGATGGCGGGACCGTTGATCTGTGCGCCCGGCGCGAGCGTGGCGCGTTCAAAGACGGCCGTGTCCTGCCAACCGGTCTCCTCGTGCCATGCCCGGGCGACGGAGTCAGACGAGGGCCGGTATCCTTCCGGCAAACGCTTGCCGCTACCCGGCATCGGGTCGGGCACGGTGGCCAGTTCGACGCGGGCGGCGTAAGGCTCCACGGGACGCCCGGGAAAAGCGAAGTTAAACAGCCGCCGGTGCTGCCGTGCGAAAGCGGCGGCAAAGTCGCCGTCGGGCGGCTCCGGCACGGCCAGGCGGTTTTCCTGTCCCCGGTAGCGCATTTCCAGCGTGCGGCGCGGCGGTGCGATCCAGTCCGCCGGGATGTCTTCGCCCGTCAGCCTCTGGCGCAGGCCCGTTGCCATTTCGGCGAAAACCGCGCTGGGATCGTCGCCGGGAGCCAGGGCGCGTTCGGAAAAATGGGCCACGGGTGCCAGACCGATCCCCAGCGCGCTCAGGACGCCGGCGTACGGACTGCACAGGACGCGGTTCATGCCGAGTTCGCGGGCCAGCGCGCAGGCATGCTGCCCGCCCGCGCCGCCGAAGGCCACCAGCGTGCCGCTGCGCACGTCGTCGCCCCGGGAGGCGGCCAGTTTCTTGATGGGCGCGATCATCGCCGCGTTGGCGATGCGCAGGAACCCGGCGGCCAGACCGTCGCGGGTGTACACCTGCCCCGTCGCCGCGGCCAGCGCAGCGATGAGTCCGTCCAGGCGGCGTTCGACGGCGGCGCGGTCCAAGGCGAACGGAAAACGCGGGATGCGGCCCAGGAAAAAATTCAGGTCCGTGACCGTCAGCGGACCGCCGCGCCCGTAGCAGGCCGGACCCGGGTCCGCCCCGGCGGAACGCGGGCCAACGGCCGGTTTTTCGCCGTCGAACCAACAAACGGACCCACCCCCGGCAGCGACCGTTTCGATTTCCAGCATGCTCGATTGCAGACGCATCCGGCGCACGCCGCGCGCGCCGCCCGCCTCGGTCTCGTAGCGGCGGGCGAAGGCCGTGCCGTCCCACCGGCTGACGTCGGTGCTGGTGCCGCCCATGTCGAAGGCAAACGCGGGCGCCAGCCCGGCGCGGTCGGTGACGCGGGCCAGTCCGACCACCCCGCCGGCAGGTCCGCTCAGGAGGGCGTCCTTGCCGCTGAAAGCCTCCGGGGCGACCAGCGCGCCCGCGCTGTTCATGAAGCGCAGGTCGGCGCCGGGAAGCTGCGCGCCCAAGCGCCGGCAGTAATCGCGCAGCACCGGGGTCAGGTAGGCGTCGAGCACCGTGGTGTCGCCGCGGGACACGAGCTTGGGCAGCGGGCTGACCCGGCTGGAGAGCGAGACGTGCCGGAAGCCGGCCGCCGCGGCGATTTGTCCGATGCACTCCTCGTGCGCGGGGTTGCGGTAGGAGTGCAGCAGGCAGACGGCAAGAGATTTGATACCGCTCGCGTGCAACCCGGCGAGCGCCGCGTGGACGGCGGGTTCGTCCAGCGGCCGCAGGACCGAGCCGTCGGCGGCGATGCGCTCGTCGATCTCCACGGCGGCTTCGTAGAGTTCGGGCGGCTGGTCGATGCGCAGATCGAAGAGGCGCGGACGATCCTGGCCGCCGATGCGCAGAGCGTCGGCAAAGCCGGCGGTGGCGACCAGGGCGGTGCGCGCGCCGCGGCGTTCCAGCAGGGCGTTGGTCGCCCGGGTGGTGCCGAGCCGGACGCGAATGGGTCCGATGAACTCGTCCAGACGCAGCCCGAGCAGCCAGCGGATGCCCGACACCGGGGCTTCCTCGGACGAGAAAAGTTCGCCGCGCGTACCCGGCGGCGGGTCGGCGGGCAGAGGAGCGTCGAAACTCAGAGCGCCCTGGACGTGATCGAAGCCGCTGACGGTGCGCTCCACCGGCCCGTGGCCCGGCAGGGTGCAAGCGAAACGGTAACCGGCGAAGTACCCGGCCGGCGCGCGGCGCAGTGCCGCATCGCGCCACCCTGTGGCGGAGCCGCCGGCCTCCGCCAGGCAGGGGTAACGCCCGGTGCTCAGCAGCTTGTGCGTGCGCAGGCTCCCGTCCGGCAACCGCGCGATGCAATCGGTGAACGTTCCGCCCACGTCGATCCAGAATTGCCAGCGGGCGGGGTCGAGTCGGGACATCGGAGCACCGTATTTCAACCCGGAGGCGCGGGAAAGGTCAGTTTGAGTCAGCTCCAAAAAAATCTTCTGTATCGATAAAGACGGCAAGCGAATTGCTACGGTGAATTGTGCCCACCGGCCCAAGGCACTTTTCAGTCCTGCCATATAAGGTGGCTTGGAAGTGAACACCACCGCATCCCTCGACCTCCTTTATGCCAACTGCCTCCTTGCCCAATCCACCAACCGTTGTGCCCGCTCCGGCGATGCGCCGCGGTTTGTTTATCACCTGGCTTCTGCTCGCCGTGACGGTCGTCGCCGTCGGGGGAGGGATCACCTACACAAAGCTGGCGGAGAGAACCACCGAGCGGGCCCGCGAGCGCCGCGAGCTGCAACTCCAGGGGCTGGCCAGCGATTTGGAGACGGAGGATTCGCCCTACACGGATTCCGTCCGCGCTTCGATCCACCTGCTGCGGGACAACACCCTGGCCTTGGGCCAGCCGAACATCGGCACCGCCAAGCCCACTGCCGGCAAGGAAGTCGTGCCGGATTTGCGTTTTGGTCCTCGCAGCGTCGTGAACGATTTCACCGTGGTTGACGAAGTCACCAAGATCATGGGCGGCACGGCCACCCTCTTTGTTAAAACCGGCGACCGTTTCATCCGGGTCACGACCAACATCATCACGGCCGCGGGAGTGCGCGCGGTTGGCACCGAGCTTGATCCGAAAGGCCGGGCGATGGCAGCCATCCGGGAGAACAAGGTTTTTACCGGCGCGGTGGACATCCTGGGCAAATCCTACTTCACCATCTATGAGCCGATCCACAGTGCCAGCGGTGAGACCATCGGCATCTGGTACGTCGGCTACCCGGTCCTTTCCACCAAGTCCTAGTATTGCGGCCAGGCTCCGGTGGTGGATGGCGCGCTCCGCGGCGTCGTTGGTTGCCACGGGCAGTGCTGCTGCCCGAAGGGAAGTAAAAGGCGGCTGCGCCGCAACGAAGCAATGGCGCGGCGGAGCGCGCCATCCACCATCGGAAACCATCCATGCTCTAATCAGGCTTTTCTCTGACAATCACCTGCGGCCTCGACTCCACCACAAACGCCGCGATGGGAGACGGTTGCGCGTTGTCCAGGTTTAAGAGCTCGTCCCGCTCGTGACAACTCCGCAGCAGCAGGCCGGTGAGATTGGTATGAACGTTCGGCACCAGCGGCTCAACGATGCTGGAAAGACGAATCTCGGGGTCGGGCCAGTTCAAGATTTCCACCGCCGCCTCATCACCGGTCCGTTCGTGGGTCAGCGCACTGACCAGTTTCCCGTTGAGGAAACGCAGTTGGCCTTCCCGGTTGTCCGGGGCAAACACGCGCACCAGGCTGGTCTTGCCGTCCATCTCCATCAGCTGTAAAAAGCTCGGCAGGGTGAAGCCTTGGATCCGGTTTTCGGTGTTGTCCGCAGCCGCGAGCAGGAAGCGTTCGACGGTGACGAGCAGGACGTTCAAATCAAAGGGCTTCTCGAAAAACACCACCGCCCCCAGGCTCCGGACCAGCGACTCCAGGCCGGCGGTTTGCCGGCCGGTGATCACGATGGAGGGAATGT
The DNA here is from genome assembly GCA_964245965.1 of uncultured Chthoniobacterales bacterium. Lineage (GTDB taxonomy): Bacteria > Verrucomicrobiota > Verrucomicrobiia > Chthoniobacterales > SZAS-18 > CAWCJJ01. Next base: position 25,156 of record CAXTOP010000016.1, on the reverse strand, counting down.
TCAGCCGGCGTTCGCGCATCCACGAAAGCAACGCCAACCCGTCGATGTCCGGCAGGCAAAGATCCGTGATGAGGAGGTCGAACTTCTGGCTGCCGAGCAACTCCACCGCGCGCTGTCCACCGGCGACCGCGTGGACGACACAACCCACGTTGCACATGCGCAGGGACTCGGTGATGATCTCGCGCAGGAGGTCTTCGTCTTCTACCAGGAGGATGGACTTCATAGGTTGTGGAGGATGGCGGCGGGCAACCGCCTCGGGTTACGACGTGAGCATCTCGGGGGAAGCTGCTGCCGCCGCGTGAACCGGCGCGGGTGGAGTGTAGGGTCTGCCAAGCACTTCCTCGACGGCGGCAAGCAAAGATCGTTTCAGCATGGGATCGTTGATGGTGAAATCCGCTCCCACCAGGTTGAGCGAGCGGATGCCGGCCTGGCGCAACAGCTCATTGGGCACCTTCAAGAAGACGCGGTACACCGCGAGTTGTCCCACGGTTCCGCCACCGGAATGTCCGATGATAAAGTCGAGCAGGGGCTTGAGGTGGAAGTCTTCCGCGATCGGCGCGAGCGCCGGAACGGGAACGTCCTTCACGGAAGCCGCCGCCGCCGATGGTTCCACCGGAGCGCTGGCGCGGTTGGCCAGGGATTCGCCCCGGCGGATGGAAAACGACAGGCGCTTGCCGTCCGCGGCAGCCGCCGGCGCAGGGCCGGATTCCGGCGTGGTGGCCGGCGCGACGATCAGCGCCGGAGCCGCCCCGTTGACGAAGCGCTGGTGAAATTCTTCCAGACCCACTTCGACCACCCGGATCAATTCCAACTGTTCCAACCGTGTGACCGCGGAAACAATCCATGTCAGGTCCAGCCTTCTCGCCTCGCCGACTTCCTGGAGGGAACGGCGGCCATCCAGCCGGACGTAAACTTCCCATTCGTGAGGCCTCAATTTGAATTGCTCCTCGCGTCCGGTGAAGTGGGGATTTCGTTCGTAAACTTCTCGCGGGTTCATGGTTGCTGCAGGTAAAAAGATGAAAGTTGTGTGATCGCTGAGGCCGCGAGGTCAAGCGGGGATGAGGGGCGGCTCCGACGCCGGAGCGTCCTCGCCCTCCAGCGCGATGACCAGAAAGGCTTCCTCGTCCTTCCAACCGATCGGAAGAACAAACCGCGTCGGCGCCAGCGCCAAGCCGGCGGGCTCTTCCCCCGCCAGGGAGCGCGGCACGGAGATGCCCAGGCGCGAGCCGAAATGTTCACGGGCGTTGGATGAAATCATGGAGGCAATCTCGCCCACGGCGTCGCGCAGGGTGGCGTCGGAAGCTTCCTGCTCGCCCATGGTCTGGGTCAGGTTGACGACCATCGCACGCGGCATGGTCAGATACACGTTCCCGAAAGGCCGTCCGGTGATTTCAATCATTCCGGTGTAGTCCAAGAAGACCGGGTCGGAAAACTCGATGGACGGGTCTTTGAGGACCAGCTGGCCGGGAGCGACCTTGTCGAAGAACCGGCAGTTGGCGTCCACGAAGTAGTTAAGTTCGGCCTCGGACAACATGGCAGGAGTGGAAGAGGGCATAAGGGAGATCAAGCGGAAACTTCTTCGAGGCAGATGACCAGGAGCGACTTCATCTCCCGCCAGTAGATGGGGATGAGGAACGCCGGCACCCGCTCGGGGAAACGGATCGACTCGGGCCGGCCCACGATGACCACCGGCACGGAGATCATAAAGGAAGTGCCGAGTTCTTCGCAGGCGTTGCCGGAGATGATGTTGGCGACCTCGCCGACCATGTCCGCGCAGAGAGCATCGGAAGTGTCCGGCTCGCCGAAGTCCGCCGCCAGGCGGCGGACCATTTCCCGCGAAGCCGTGTAATATACACAACCCCGGCGGGGCCCGGAGATGCCGATGGCGGCGGAAAAGTCGAGCATGACCACTTCCTGATCCTTGAGGTAGGGCGTGCCGACTTCCGCCTTGACCGGCAGTTGGTCGAAATAGCGCGAAGCTCCCCGGATGAAGACCTGCATTTCATTCTCTTTCATGAAAGTTAAAACGGGTTGGATGGACGAAGCAAAACCTTGGCGGCGGCTGATCAATCTTCCATCAGTTCGCGCATCGCCTCCTGCAGTTCGCCGGGCGAAAACGGCTTCAGCAGAAAGCCCTGCGCCCCGCGTTTGACGGCTTCCACGGCGGTGCCGGCGTCCGCCAACGCGGAGATCACCAGGATGCGCGCCGCGGCATCCTTCTTGAGCAGGGCTTCGACGCAGGCCAGGCCATCCATGTTGGGCATGGTGATGTCCATGGTCACCATGTCGGGCTGGAACTGGGTATATTGCTCGAGCGCCAGAAGACCGTTGCCGGCAGTGCGGATTTCGGAAAAGGCGTGCTCGCCCAGGCTGCGCTCGATGTTGCGGCGCATAAAGTTGGAATCGTCAACGATCAGGAGTTTCATGCTCATGGCTAAGGGTAGGATGGATGGGCGAAGGGTCGGTCTTAGACGCCCGCCAGCGCGGGTTCGAACGGGTGGCTGGCAGCGTTCATCGTGCTGGCGGGCAGGAGGAAGGTAAACTCACAGAATTGTCCCGGCTCGGACTCGATGAAGACTTCGCCGCCCAGTTCGTCGATGAGCCGCGCCTTGACGAGGTCCAGGCCGACGCCGCGGCCGGCGTCGGCGGTGACTTCCTCCGCCGTGGAAAAGCCGGGCTCAAAGATGAGGGTGGCAGCCTCGGCATCCCCCATGGCCGCGGCGGTGCGCTCCGAGACCAGACCTCGCTCCACGGCCAGGCGCCGGATGCGCCCCGGGTCCAACCCGCGGCCGTCGTCCCGGAAGACGAAGCCGAAGGGGTACCCGGATTCGGGGTGGGAGGCGGGACCCACCGACAGGGTGGCCCGGCGGGCTTTCCCCTGGGCAACCCGCTCGGCGGACGGTTCGATGCCGTGTACCAGGGAATTGCGGGTGAGTTGGATCAGGATGTCGCGCATCAATCCCCGGTAGGCCGCCGGCGGCGTGGAACCGTTGAGATCGCTTGCCTGCACGTCCACCTCTTTGCCGAGACGAGCGGCCAACGTCGAGGCGAGGGAGCGCATCCCGTCGAACAATCCTTCGGTAGCAGCAGCTTTCCCGGCGGCGGCAGCGGCGCCACCGGATCTCGTCCTGGCGGTGGTCGCGGCGGCGGGGGCCAGCCCCTGGCGCAGTCCGACGAGTTTGTCCGCCAGATCGCGCACCTCGGCGAGATCGTTGCGCAACTCGGCCTGATGGATGGCGACCCCCAGGAAGTCGTCACCCGCCAGGCGGGCGCGGCCCTTCAGTTCACTGATGCTGTCCTCGAAGGCGTGGGCCGCTTTGGAAAAATGCTCCAGCTTCAGGAATTCAGCGTTGCCCTTGATGTTGTGGACCGCGCGGAAGACGAGGTCCAGCCGCTCGCGCAGAGCGGCCGTCTGGCGTGCTCCGCTGGCCGCGCCAAGGTCCTCGGCTTTGAGCGCTTCATTGATTTGCTTGAGTTCACCTTCCACCATGGCAATGAACTCCTTCAAGGCGTCGGGGCCGATGTGCAGGATCCCGAGCAGCAGTTCGAACTGCCGTTCCTTCTTTTGCTCGGACTGTTTGAGACTTTCCTCCAGTTCCACCTGCCGCGTGATGTCGCGCACGGCGACGAACACGCGCTCGATCGTCGCGCCGTCGGCGCTGAGAATGCGGCGGAAGGCAAACTCCAGGTGCCTGGCGGCAAACCCTCCCCCGGCCTGGGAAAAGTTTGCCTCCACGCGGGCCAGCGGGTTGATCTTGGCCAGCAGCTTTTCCTTCTTCGCCGGATCAAAAAGCAGGGCGAAATAATCGCGGGTGATCAGAAAAGTCTTTTCGGAAAGGATGCGCTGGAGCAGATGCAGAAAGTTAAACCCGGCGAGATGCTCGGTCTGGAAGATCTCCGTCAAGGCGGACGAGTGTTGGTCGCCGATGGTGGCATCAGACGACATCAACAACATGCCCTGGCTGACGGTCGAAAGGATGAGGTCGGTTTCCTGCTTGGCCTGGGCGATCTCCAAGGCCGCGGCGGAGATCTGCCGGTTCGACCGGGTGAGCAAGTCGTGGCGGCGGCGTTCCAGAACGTAGTAGAAGCCAAAGCCCATCAAGAGCAGCAAACCGAGCGCACTCAACACCGTGGCCGCGAGATAGATTTCCTGGGTGTGGATGGCGGCGGTGGCTTCCTCCAGGGCGTGGAGCCGGACAATGTCGCTCAGGGAAAGGAAGCGGCTGCTGCGGGTGTCGAACAACTCGGCCGCGGCCGAGACCTGCTTTGGGTCAGGCTTCTCCTGTCGCAGGAGCATTTCCAGGAGCGAGCGCATGGGGGCATAAAGGTCCTGGGCCTGCCGCAAGGCCGCCCTGGCTTCCGGCGACTGGACCGGGTTGATCCACATCTTCTGGCTGGAAGCCGCGAGCACCGCCGGCACCCCGCCTTTGTCCAGGATGTTGAAAAGATCGTCGAGTTGCGCACTGATCTTGCCGGCGCGCGGCAACTGGCTTTCAAACGGTTCGCCTTCCAGAATGGCAACGTGCGCGGAGTTCAGTTCGGCGGCGATCTGCTTGGGGAGCAACCGAAAGGAGTGGGTGCTCAAATAGTCGCGGCGGAGTTCTTCTTGCTGGCTCTGATCATAGAAGAGAAAGCACAGGTAAAAAGCGCCGATGATCACGGCGAAGGGCAGCAACGCGGCCAGCACCGTCCGCAAGCCGTCCCAAAAGCGGCCGCCTGCTGGAGACGGGTTGCTTTCCATCAGAGAAGTCTTCCAGAGGGCAGGAGCAGCAGGATTCATGGTTGAAGAGAGAGGTGGTGAATAGAAGAGAGGGCTGAGTGCCAAGGCGACGAACGCTCTGCGACAACGGACAGGACGAACCTCATATGCAAGGGTGATATTTTACTTTCCTGACCGTCGGGCGGTAAAGTGCCCAGTTCCCAGGTTGGTTGTGGTTAAGCAGTCGGCGTGCCTGTTGGTGACACGTAGCGAAGAATACCAGCGCGACCGGAGCTTTTCGGCGGGAAAGCAAGCACATTCCAAGCCGCGAGTGCCAGGTCCCACGCAGGAAAATAGCGCAGTTTTCTTTTGGGTTAGTCTGTCTGGTTACAGGGCGACGGTCCCCGCTGCCAATGGCGACGTCCGCTTTGGCAACCGCGGCGGTCGCCCTACGACCAGATTCTCCTCCGGCTAACTGATCTGAACACCGCTCCAGTGGAGGCTTGCATCAGCCGGCAAAATGGCCGGCATGGCAGATGAGTGAGCGGGCAGTGAGCGGCAGGATTCAGCCCGTTGGATGATCCGCCCGGCTCCGGGAGACGGGGACCGCCGCGCGTGACACCATCCCCGACGCGGCCAGACACCATGCTGGCCGTCGCTGCCGGACCGCGCCGCAGGGGGGCGGAATCGCAGGGGCCGCCAAACCGCTGGTTTGACAACCCCTGCCTGTTCCCCCCAGAACAGGCTGCAAGCTAAGGGCGGGGCGCGAAAGCTCAAGCGCCGTTTCCGTCACAAAATCGTTACACCGGTGTTGTTTGCCAGAAGAAGGCTGTTTCGACAGATCAAACCAGGCTGTTTCGACAGATCAAACCATGAAACTTTCCCCGGCTGCAAGGAAGAGGGGACTGCCATCCGTTGCCTTGCTGATGCTGCTGCTCGTCTCGCCCTGCGCCATCTACGCGCAGCAACTGGCCACGGTCATCAGTTATACCTTTGACGGTGTCATCGGCACCCCCACGGCCACCGCGCCGGGAGTCACCGGCAGCGAGTTCATCCGTGACGATACCGACGCCACGGTCTATGACAACACCGCGGGCAACCCGGTGCCCGACACCAACAGCAACAGCTGGACCGTCGCCTCGGCGGCCGATGCCAGGGGTTGTACTACACCTTTACCGTCACGCCTGCCGCCGGGGGGACGAGCTGGAACGGCCTGACCCTCGATCTGGCGAACTTCGACGCCGCCGGGATCAACGACGGTCCGACCCGTTTCGCCGTGCGCTCCAGCCTGGACAATTTCACCGCCAACCTGCTGACCGGCACCGTCGGCGCGGCCTTCACCACGGACACCACAGCCCTCGATGTGACGGCCACCACCCCCGTCGAGTACCGCCTCTACGGCTTCGCCGCGGGCACGACCGGGGGCTTGCTCCAGGTCGATAACGTCGCGCTCACTCTGGCCGCGCCCGTGCCCGAGCCGTCCACCGTCCCGGCGTTGATTTTTCTGGGCGCTGCATTCCTGGGTATTAAAACCCTCCACCGGGTTGCCCGGTCTGCCGCGTCCGCCGCCTAAGTTTTTTTACCTGCCGCCACTTCTCCAACCCGCCTCATCCGCCCCATGCACTCCGTCCCCGAAGATGCTGTTCCGCCCGCCGCCGACCCGATCCGCTACAGCGGCGGCGGCTCCAATCGCCGAGAATTTCTGCGCCTGCTCGGTCTGGGATTTCTGGCCAGCTACACCGTGGTCACGGCGGAGGACGCCGAGGCGGCCGGCAGCGGCAAACACCCTTTCCGCGCCTCGGCCGTCGGTGACGCCGGGACTACCTTCCCGCAGTCGGTCGCTTCGGGCGACCCGACCGCTTCGGGGGTGATCTTCTGGACGCGTCTAGCCCCCGGCATGGTCACCGGCACCGACATCGTGGCACTCGAAATTGCGCTCGATGCGGACCTTACCCAGCTCCAACTCCGCGTGCGGGTGCCCGCCTCCCAGATCACGGCCGCGCTCGACTACACCTGCGGGTCGATCTCGACCGCCGCCTCCAGCCCAACACGATCTACTACTACCGCTTCATCTACCGCAACGTCAGCGGCCGCACCAGCCGCGCGCGCACCCTGCCCAAAGCCAGCGACGACAGCCTCACGAGCCTGAAGTTCGCTGTCCTCGACTGTCAGGATTACACCAACGGTTACTACGGCGCCTACGGCTTCATCGCCGCCGACGCGTCCATCGACTTCGTCCTGCACGTCGGCGATTTCATCTACGAGACGACCGGCGGCACGAGCTTCCAGAACGGACCTTTTCCCGACCGCAACATCATCCTGCCGATTGAGCTCGGTTTGAACGACATGGCTGAAGGCGCGTTGGAACAAAGCTCCGTCGCGCTGAACCCGCACTTGCAGTACCTCAACAGCCACCAGTACGGCTACGCCACGGTCCACTTCACCCGCGATTATTGTGATTACACGATGTTTGTGGTGGATAAATCGACGCCCACTCCCGCAGCCGCGCTGGTGGCGAAGAAGTTCCGCACTCCCGCCGGCCAGGTCCTGATCGAGGACGTTACGAGCAACGTGAACCCGGCGCGGCGCGGCGAGAGTTCTCACAAGGTAGCTTCTGCGGGTGGATGGCGCGCTCCACCACGCCGTTATCTCCCGCGTCCCAGCGGCCGGAGGGAACAAAAGGCGGCACCGCAAACAGGCAATGGCGCGGCGGAGCGCACCATCCACCCTAAACCTGGCTGGACTACCAGCCGCGGCGTGCTCCCGCCTCACGGAGCCGGGCGGATCTGATCGAGCGATTGCACGACGATCTGCAAATCCCCTTTGAAATCGCTGAGCTGGCCGTGTACGACGAGATCCTGGCCGACGAACCGCTGCAGATCCGCGGTGTCGCGCACCGGGCCGGCAGTGGTGGAACTGGAGGGCTTGACGAAGAACACCAGTGACAGACCCTCGTGCGGGTGTGAGCTGAAGTTGAGAAAGATGACGGTGCCCGATTTGGTGCGGCCGGTGGCGGCCGGAGTGCCGCGCACATCCACCATTTCGCCGAGATGTGGCCGGAGCGCCGTTATGTCGCTCGCTGCCAGGACCACGGAAGGGACCGGCGCGGCGGGCCCCGGTGACACGGGCATCGGCACGCTGCCGATGGCCGGCGGCGTGTTGGCCGGCGCTTCTGCCAACGGCTTGCCGTGAACGTTCGCGGCCGGCATCTCTGGTCGGATGGACTGCGGGACAGGCGTGGGGGCACGCGATGCCATCTGGCGGCTGAACAAGTAGGTGCCGGCGGCGGCCAGGACGCAGAAAACGGCTAACGCGAGCGCCGACCGCCGCCGGAGCCATCCTGCCGCCGGACCGCCGACCGGATGCGCGGCTCGCGGCTCAGCCGGGACGACGACGCCGGTGGTGGCGGCGGGAGAGACCAGCGCCCGCAGCGCCGACGACGCCTCGGCCGAGCCGGCGGGCCGGTCCGCCGGCGCCAGACTGAGCAGGCGCGTGACCCACGCGGCCACCGGGCCGGGGACGTCCGGGCGCAGCGGTCCGAGATCGAACACCCGGTGCTGGAGGTGGCTCGCCATGACCTCGGCCACGCTGTCACCATCGAAAGGATGCTGGCCGGTGAGCGCGTAGTAGAAGACGCAGCCCAGCGCGTAGAGATCAGTCCGCGCGTCGAGCACCCCGCGGCTGAATTGCTCGGGGGCCATGAAAAAAATACTGCCCAGAAGCATATTCCCCTGGTCCATCGTTTGCGCCATGGGAACAGGCGCGAACTTGGCCAGACCAAAGTCGAGGAGCTTGACCTGGAACGTGCCGTCCGGGGCGAAGGCGAGCATGACGTTGCCGGGTTTGAGGTCGCGGTGCAGCAAGCCGGCGCGGTGGGCGGCCCCGACCCCCGCCAGGGTCTGCGTGGCGAGGACCAGGAAACTTTCGTAATCGAAGGGGGCCTGCTCGATCAACGCTTCGAGGGTCTGGCCCTCGATGAACTCCATCACCACGAAAGGACCTCCCTCGTCGATGCCGAAGTCGTGGACGGTCACCACGTTCGGGTGCTGGAGCGCGGCCAGGGCGGTGGCCTCGCGCCGCAGGTTTTCCTCGACCTCGGTCCCGCCGAGCGACGGGTCGAAGCTCAGGCGTTTGAGGGCCACCCAGCGTCCGAGCTGCGCGTCCCACGTCCGGAACACCGAGCCCAGCCCACCCTGCCCGACGCATGCTCCCACCTGGTAGCGTTGCGTCATTTCCTTTGGTGTGCCCTCGTGCATGTTCGTGGCAAGAATACTCTTTTAACGCCGCAGAGTTCCAGGCCCAACGCTCGCTAAGCAACATTTTCGCCACGAACCTGCCAGGTGCGCTCAAACGGCGTCGGACGGCGCGGCCAGGCCAGAGGTCTTGCGGCAGTCCGACTCTTCCGCCAAAATGCAGCGCAAGGCGATCTGTTGCAAGCATGGAACCTACCGAAACGCTGGTGGTCCTGCCGGGACTCGACGGGACCGACGTGTTCTTCCGGCCCTTCCTGGAGTTGCTCCCAGGCTGGATTCAACCGCTGGTCGTGTCTTATCCTCCGGTCGGTGCAAACGCGTATGAAGACCTGCTCCGGCTCGTGCGCGGACAGGTCGCCGGGCTGCCGCGTTACTTCGTCCTCGGTTCGTCGTTCTCCGGGCCGCTCGCGGTCATGCTCGCGGCGGCGGAACCGGACCGGGTGCGGGGGGTGATCCTCTCCGCCACGTTTCTGCGCGCCCCGGCAAGAGTTCTGCCCTGGTTCCGCGTGGCGGCGGTGGGACCGGTATTCTGGGCTTTTCGCACCGTCCGGCGGATCCCGGTGTGGACCCTCCGGAAACGCGAGGATCCCTTCCGGTTGGCCAAGGCGGAGACCTGGCGGCGGGTTTCCGCGCGCGCTCTGGCGGCACGGCTGCGGGCGGTCCTCGGCGTGGATGTGCGCGAGCGGTGGCGGCGGTGTGAGCCGCCCGCGTTGTGCCTCACGTTTGCGGACGACAAGGTGGTGCCGCCCTGGTGCGCGGAGGAAATCCTCCGGGGCCGCCCAGCGACGCGGATGGTCACCGTCCCCGGCGGTCATCTCGCCATGTGCAAGGACCCGGCGCGCTGGACCCGGGAGGTCGTGCGTTTCATGACGAAAGTCACAGATTTGGCACCCGAAAACGGTTGAGTGCGGTGTTCCGCCGCGATCAGGTCCCGCCAGGGCGATGCTCCTCCGGGAAGCGATGCATCGCCCGCCTTTCCGCCGGACAGCGAAGCCTTTACCTTCTTGCGGTGTTCCCGGATCGGCGTTCGCAAACCTCGACCAGGTTGATCCCTCCGAAGCCGTGACACCTCCGACCACCGGCGTTTGTCCCGGGTTACAGGAAAGTCACGATTCCCAAATGGTTAGGCGAGATGTTCTCATCTAACCATTCGCTTTCCCTGAGTGAGGTGGGAAGGCGATCCCATGAGTCCAGCGAACCCTTTACATCCTGCCGCGCCTCCGCGGTGGCGGCTGCCAACCCAGCTTTGGCCTTGCCTCCGCTTGCCTGGCAAACTGGCGCGGCGGCGCCCGCAGCTTTTCTGGGCGGGATGCTTCTAAAGCCACTGCGGGAGACGGCCTCGGCGGGCGATGGAAGATCCCTCTTCGTTCGACGGCGCAAGGCAGGTCAACCGCTCCGGCGCAATCCATGATTCATCCCCCTTACAAGCAACTTCTAACCTGGAGAAAACGACACATAAAAAAAGATGGCGAAAATCGAGATCGACAAGGCAGCGGTGGAAAAAGTTTACGCGCGCTGGGCGCCCGTGTACGACGTGGTCTTCGGCGCGGTCTTCGAGCGCGGACGGCAGGCCGTGGTGGCGGCGGGTGAGCGCATCGGCGGGCACATTCTCGAGGTCGGCGTGGGCACGGGCCTCTCCCTGCCGTACTATTCGGCGGGCAACCGCATCGTCGGCATTGATCTCTCGGAACACATGCTCGAGAAAGCCCGCGCCCGAGTCGCCAGACAAGGGCTCAGCCACGTGGAAGACTTGGCGATCATGGACGCCGAGAATCTGGATTACGCGGATGAATCCTTCGACGTGGTGACCGCCCAATGCGTGGTCAACACCGTGCCCCACCCGGAAAAAGCCTTGGAGGAATTCGCCCGGGTCCTGAAGCCCGGCGGCGAGATCATTCTGCTCAACCGCATCGGCGCGGAGGCCGGGCCGCGGCTCGCGTTCGAGCGCCTGTTTCAACCCGTGGCCAACCGCTTCGGCTGGCGCTCCGACTTTCCCTGGGGCCTGTTCGACGCGTGGCTGGCGGCCAGCACCTTCGAGATGCACCTCATCGACCGCCAGCCGGTGCCGCCTTTCGGGCATTTTTCCGTCATCCGTTTCGGTAAATCTCCGGCCAGCGTGGCCGTGAACCGCGCACCCCAACCTCAACTCCTCAACTAACCAGTTAACCCAACCCAATTAACCAACCCACCCAAAAGCATGGAAAGTTTTTTCGAAACCCTCAGAGAGCAGCGCTGGGACGACCATCGCTACTACCATCACAGCCGCATCAACCAATCGCTGCACTTCCTGAGCGCGATGAGCTTTGTTTGCGCCTACTTCCTGGTCTTCAAGCATCCGGCGGTTGCCGTGCTCCTGGCCTGGCTCGTCGGCATGACCAGCCGCCAGTGCGGGCACTTCTTTTTCGAGCCGCGCGACTACGATCACGTCAACGCCGCGAGCCACGACCACAAGGAGGAGATCAAGCTCGGCTACAACCTCCACCGCAAGATCGTGCTCATGACGGTCTGGGCTTTGTCGCCGCTCCTGCTTCTCGTTAGTCCGACGCTGTTCGGGATTTTGCCTCCTTACCAAGGCGCGGTCGAGTTCATGGATCATGTCGCCTTGATCTGGCTGGCGGTCGCCGTCGTCGGCCTGCTTTTCCGCACGGTCCAGCTCTTCTTCATCAAGGACGTGCAGACTGGCCTTGCCTGGATGACCAAGATCATCACCGACCCGTTTCATGACATTAAAATGTACCACAAGGCACCGCTTTACCTGCTGCGCGGGGAGTTGATCGATCCCATGCACCACGTCACGCACGGCGACGCGGCCAGCCCGGCCCACGACGGGCCGGAAGCTGACAGCCAGCCCGCCCACTAGCGCCAGGGCCGCAGCAGCTCGGCCGCCATCTCCCGCAGGATCTGGCGTTTGATCGGGCGGCGCGCCGGGCCGGTGGTATCCACCCACCACCAACCGTCGCCCTGCATGGCGCGGGCGGCGGCGACAAACCGTTCTACGACCGCCGCAAAATCTTCCGCCGTGTAGTTCAGGCTGAAGATGAGGCGGCCGGTGCCGATCCAGCTCAACGCGAGACCTTCGGCCCGCAGGTAATACTGGAGCATCCAGTTGTAGCGCGAAGGCACGGTGTAGCACACGGTCCAAACGCTGGACAGACTCGCCACGCGCACCGGGATCCCGGCTTCCGTCAGGCGCTCGTTGAGCAGCCGCGCCCGCTCGTCCCACACGGCGTCGAGGTTTTCGTACAACCGTCCGATCTCGGGCGTATCGAGACGGTCCAGAAACTCCGCCATCGCCCCCATTACACTCGGATGAGAATTGAACGTGCCCCGCGCAAAACAGATGTCCGCCGGCCGGTCGTCGCGATAGCGCTTCATGTACTGCCGCCGGCCGCACAACACGCCGATGGGCAGGCCGCCGCCGAGCGTTTTCCCGTACGTCACGAGGTCGGCCCGGACGCCGAAATATTTCTGCGCCCCGCCCGGCGCGAGCCGGAAACCGAGGAACACCTCGTCGAAGATCAGCACGATGCCGCGCACGGTGCAGACCTCCCGCAATTCCTGGAGCCACGCCGTGTAGGCCGCCCGGTCGAAGTGCGCCTTGCGTCCGCTGTCCACCAGCGAACCGTCGGAGGGCGCGGGAGCGTTCGGATGCAGGGCCTGCAGGGGATTGACGAGCACGCAGGCGATGTTCTTGCGGGTGCGCAGGACGTGCAGGGTGGCCTCCGACATTTCGGCCAGGGTGTACGTCTCGTTGGCCGGCGAAGGATTGCCGACGCCGGGTTGCACGTCGCCCCACCAGCCGTGGTACGCCCCGCAAAACCGCACCAGGTGGCTGCGGCCGGTATGATAGCGGGCCAGCCGCACCGCCTGCATCACCGCCTCGGTGCCCGACATGTGGAAGGAAACCTCGTCCAGGCCGGAAATCTGTTGCAGCCGCGCGACGTTTTCTGCCACCACCGGATGATAGCCGCTCAGGACCGGCCCCAGCGCGCGGACGCGTTCGTAGCCCTGTTCCATGCACGCCTTGTAGAAATCGTAGCCGAAGAGGTTCACGCCGTAGGAACCCGCCAGGTCGTAGAAACGGTTCCCGTCGAGGTCGGTGAGCATCACGCCCTCGGACGACGCCAGAAACGCGCCCGCGCGCAGGTGCTCGCCCACCATGCGGCGGTAGGGAAACGGCACGCGGTAGGCGTCGGTGAATTGCAGATCCGAGATACCTTCGCTGGCCTGGTCGGTGAGCCGGCGCGTTTCGGCGAAGCGCATCCGGTACAATTCCGCCAGCCGGTGAAAGCCGTACCGGCGGCGGGCCGCGACCTCGCCCGGCGCGTCGTCGGAGCGAAAGAACCGGTCCTCTCCGAATTCGTAGAACGGCACCAGCGAAGCCACGCGCCGCGCCATCCGCGAGTGCCCGGTCAGCGAGCGGTGTTTCGCCCGGGATAATTCCAGCCGTGTTTTCGCCTTCTTGATCCCGGCCGCCAGGGCCACCACGCCAAGTCCCGCCCAAGCCAGGCCAGCAGATCGCTTCTCCATCGTTTCCATTATATTTTAGCCGAACGAAGCCAGCCTAGCATGAGCCTCCGAACTCTGATTGCCACAATTTCGAAACACGAAGGCCTCAACTTCGCGCTGACCAACCGCATTCCCCGGCGGCTCGCCACGCGGTTCATGGGCTGGTTCAGCCGGATCGAGCAGCCAATGGTGCGCGATCTGTCCATCGGCGCGTGGCGGCTGTTTTGCGACCTCGATTTCCGCGAGGCGAAGAAGAGCCGCTTCACGAGTCTGCGCGACTGTTTCGTGCGCGAACTCAAAGCGGGTGCCCGGCCGATCCATCCGGACCCGGCGGTGATCGTCAGTCCGTGCGACGCCATCGTTGGGGCTTGCGGCGTGATTGCCGGCGGCGGCAATTTGCTGCAAGTGAAGGGTTCCTCCTACCCGCTCGCGGAATTGCTCGGGGACGATACGCTGGCGCGTTCCTACGTTGGCGGGTGTTACGTCACGCTGCGTCTGACGGCGGGGATGTACCATCACTTCCACGCCCCGGACGACTGCCGGGTGGAGCGTGTGACCCACATTTGGGGAGACGCGTGGAACGTCAACCCGTCTGCGCTGGCGCGGGTGGAAAAGCTGTATTGCCGGAACGAGCGCGCGGTCATCCAGACGCGGTTGGAGGCCGGCGGGGGGTGCCTGACCCTCGTCGCCGTGGCCGCGGTGCTGGTGGCCGGGATTCGCCTGCGGTTTCTCGATCTGGTCCTCGATCCCCGGCGGACGAAGCCTGTCACCGTGCCGTGCGCGAACCGGTTCCGGAGGGGAGAAGAAATGGGTTGGTTCGAGCATGGCTCGACCATCATCGTGCTCGGAGCGGCCGGCACGTCCGTGGCAGACATCGTTGCGGCCGGTTCGACGATCCGGATGGGCGAGCCTTTGCTGCGCGCCGCCGGGAACCCCGCCAATGTGTCCAACCGGAACCGTTGAGTGAGATACGGTGTTTAACGCTTACAAGCACTAAGGGCCAGGCAACATCTACCGACAGATGTTGCCTGGCCTCCAACACTTACAACATTTCCGCTACGAACCTGCCCCGAGCACTACATTGGTTTGCTGGCAGTTGTAGCGGGCAATGCTTGGGCGAAAAGTTTCTTTGCCTGGGGCCGACGTATTCTTCAATCGATCGGGCAAGTTTTTCCATCACGGCACAAGAGTGTGAACAGCCGTGAAATGCTTTGGATTACGTGTGATCAGCCCTTGGAAGCGTAGAGCGAATGCTTCGATGAATACGTCAGCAATTGGACGTTTCGCGGTGTGCCCCGCGCGCTTGTTCATGACGTGATCAGCCCAAAGTTTGTGAGCCATCTGGGTATCCTGCCAGTTCCACGGCTCCAGCCAGTTGATGCCGACTTGCCGTAGGAACGCCTGTTGCAGCGGGTGTGCGCCTCGAAAAGCCGGTGCCAGTTCAATGTAGGTCACCGGGCAAAGGATCAATCCATTGCTTTGATACTGCGCTAGACATGTCGCCGAAGTGACCCCGAACGTTGGATCATTGAGCCGGATGTCCAGCAACACGGAAGTATCCACCACCCAAGCCATCAGGGTGCAATCTCCTCGTCACTCTCGTCGGCCCGGAGGTTACGGAGATAAGCGTCTGAGGAACCTTCCTCCAAGCCATGCTGCCGGGCAAAGCTCAATGCGGCAATCGGATCGGGTTGGTTCGGTTCCGGCGGCAAGATGAGCACCCGGCATTCCGTGGCAGACACCTTCTCCCAGAGGACGGTCTGACCCGCTTCCAAATGCATCTCTCGTCGCAATTGGACAGGGATAGACACCTGCCCGCGTTCCGTGATGGTGGCTCTCACATGATGAACCTATCATGTAGCGGAGAGATGACCAACTCAGATCGCTCCAAACCTTTTGACGTTTTCTCCTGCGCACTTTTAAGGGAGCGCGCAGCGTAGGGGTCAAAGAACGTTTATCGAGAGATGTTGCCTCGCCCCTCACACCACGTGAACTCTCACGCCACGGAGCCGCCAATCGCTGGATAGTGACCGGGTAAGAGAAAACAGGAGCAAGCCGATGGAAACCGCCGACTATCACGATTCCGCACGGACCTACGCAAGGCGCGCCTACACGTTCGCGGCGCACTTTGGGAGCGGCTTGTCCGTGCCTGCATTGATACCCACTCGCTGGAGGCTCTGCAAGCGCGGCCTCATCTGCAGGCACCGGCCATGAACCTATCCAACCAAACAAACAGACCAGCTCATCCCTACGCCACGTGCCACTCCTTGCAGAGGCGTCGCGCAGACGGCCCACACCGATAGGGATCAAACTGGCACTCTTCTTTTCGCCGCGCTTGCTGGCCGCGTCAAAGCCGTTTCGAGTCGCTTTTCCGAGGCAGCGTAGGAGTCAGTCAACGCCCGTCGATTGATGTTCCTGACCTCTAAAGCCTTGTTGCTCCCTAGAACCTTGACCCCTTGCGTGCCTGACGCTGCTGGTTCTCATTGACCGGGCAGGAAGCCGATGCGCGGCTGGCCTGTCGTTGCGTGGGTCGCGTCGGCGAAGACTTCCGCCA
Organism: uncultured Chthoniobacterales bacterium; assembly: GCA_964245965.1. Classification (GTDB taxonomy): domain Bacteria; phylum Verrucomicrobiota; class Verrucomicrobiia; order Chthoniobacterales; family SZAS-18; genus CAWCJJ01. Next base: position 9,141 of record CAXTOP010000016.1, on the reverse strand, counting down.
GGGAGTAGTCGCGTACGTCCGTCAGGCTCCGACCGAGGTGTGCGGCCAAGCGGCAGGCAGAAGGATGGTCGAGCCGGGAGAAGACGTGGTGGCACAAGAGCCGTCCCGGACGCAAGAGGGCCTGGTCGATGTCGGCCATACGGCAGTTGATCGTGCAGATGATCTGCAGGCGCAGAAAGTCGGCCAGCATGCCGTCGGATAGGTTGAGAATAGCGCTGACGTGCGCACGGTTGTCGCTGCCGCGGGTCATCAGTGCGGCGTCCGAGTCTTCCAGGATGACCACAAATTTGCGCTTGGCGTGGCGGCGGCGTTGTGCCGCCCAGAAGCCGATAAAATCGGGATCCGAAAGGACGTTGATGGTCGCGGGCGGGATGAAGTAGAACCGGTGCGTGTCCTTGAGGGTGCCCATCAGGTGGCGCAGGTAGGAAGTCTTCCCGGTGCCGGGTGAGCCTTCCAAGATGGACAGCCCGTGGTTGCTTGCGTGTAACCGGGTGGTGAAATCCTGATGCCACGCCGAAGTCTTGCTGCCATAGTGGAGGCGGAACGTGTCGTCGCCGAGGAGCGTTTCGACTCCTAAGGGCACGAGTTCAGAGTCGATCTCGCGTCCGGTCCTGATCAAATGAAACGAGCCGCCGCTCGGCGCGGGAGGACTGTTATAGGCCTGGTCGAACTTTGTCACCATTTCCTCCGCTTCCTGCGTCGTGGTGGCGTAACCGGCAATCCTGATACAGTCGGCGAAGAGAAAGGAGCGCGGACCGAAGCGGAACGTGAGATCGACCCATTCCGTCGGCTTGCCGTCGTCGGATGAGCGCAGGCTGACGGATCGAAACAGGGTTCCGGCGTGATCCACGGCAGCGCGTGCGAGGTCCCAGCTTCCGTGCAGTCGATGCACGTGCAGGCGGTCTGCTCCGAAGGCGGCTAGGATGGGGATGTGCGGTGTGTCGGAGCTGCCGGGCGAGAAGCTGTAACCTTCCGCCAGATCGCAGACGATTGTGGTGGGATAAGTGGCCCGATTGGCTGCGGCGGTTTCCTGGTGGTTCCCCGGTAGCTGTGCCAGATCGGGGTCGGTGAGATGAGAGTCGTCGGGCATACGAAGAAGACTCCTACGTCCGACCCGCCGCCACGCCCAGGGAACGGAATGTCCCCGATGCGTGCCCTACTTCTTAAATTCCGCCCGCAGCCGGGTAAAACGCTTCGGGTCGGAGCGGACGTCCCAACCCAGACCTTGGCAAAGGAACTCGTGCCTGTCCCGGCCCTTCAAGCCGCGCCGCCGTACCTCCCTGTCGAGTTGCACGATTTGCCGGGCCCACGCGCGGCGCTGGACCTTGCCCTCGGCAAGCATGGTTCCCTGGCGACCAACAGCCCGCAGGCGATGCAGCCGGGCGATGGCGTTCCAGCGGATGTCCCTTTTCGGATCGAACGACCAATAGGCCGGGATGTGGATCATCGTGCCGTAGGCGGTGACGTTGACGGCGACCTTGAGCAGGAGCGGTTCGTCGTGGAGCATGCCGTAGAGGTTCCAGCGCAGGCAGAACGCGTCGAAGGCCGCCGTGAACACGTCTTTGCTGCGGCGAACGTTGATGGTGAAGGCCGGGCGCAGGTTGCGTTCCACGCACATGCTGCGGCGCAGGACGCCTTTGTGGTCCCGGTAGCGTTCGACCCGGAAGAGGGCTTTCAAACGTGCCCAGTCCCGGAGAAGCTGCGGGTCGGAGCGGATGGCTTCCTCGTTCTGCTGGAACTTGGCGGGGATGTTGACGAGGTTCTCGTAGCTGCCGAGTTGGACGTGGTGTTCGTGTTCGGCGACAGCCGCGCAGGTCGGTTCGTCCGGGGGCGGAGGCAGCATCCCGGTGAGCAGGTGCAACCCGGGCGAGAGCCTTTTGCCGGCTTCCAGCACCGACAGGCAACCCTCCAGCGTATGATGCACATTGAAGGGCCAGAGGGTGGGCGGCACGAACAGCCAGGCGTACAGTGGCTGCAGGCAGGCGTCTTCCGCATGCGGACCTGTTACGAGCCAACTGTGATAGCGGCGCAACGTCGCGGCAGTCCACTCCGGCATGTGGAAGGCGCGGGCCGCCATTTTCTTGAGGTCGCGGGCGAGAGGGTCTTCTTTCATCGGGGCAGTCGTAGGGTTCGTGACGCGCGCAGCATGACAAAAGGGCGCAGGCCGCGCACTGCTTTTCCGGTGAGGAGCACCAAGCGCGGGTGGACAGCGATTGTGCCCGGAGAATGCCTTGGCTTGTGGGCGGGTTCCTGTCCGATGATCACGGCAGTCGCGGACGACTTCCGCACACCACTTCAAACACCTCTCACGACCACCATGTCTGCCTGCCTTTGCAAATACTGCGGCCACAAAGCTCCCAGCATCGCTCAACTCACCGCCGGTGCCTGCCAGCGCCACCCTGCCGGACCAGGGCGCGGGAAACATGCCCTCTACGAAGGCGGCGAGCACGCGCGCTACACCTGCAAATATTGCGGGCACCAGGATTCAACCCTCAGCAGTTTGACCGCCGGTGCCTGCCAGCGCCATCCGGGCGGCCCGGCCAAGGGTCGGCATGCGCCGGCCTTTTAGTCTGTACATCCCTCTCAAAGTCCGCATAGTGCCCACAATCAGCCCCACCGCGTGACAGTCTAATTTTCACTCCCGTGCAAGCTAACCGCGAAAACGTCCGAGCCCTTTTCTCCACCAGAAGTTTTCAAATTCCTCTTTATCAGCGTCACTACGACTGGAAAGAGGAACAATGCCACGCACTTTGGGAGGATTTAACGCGCCTCTGCGACGCGCGGGATACCACCCATTATCTCGGGACAATGATCGTGGAGAAATCCAACGCCGGCGTCTACCGCATCGTCGATGGCCAACAACGGACCACTTCCTTGATGCTGCTCTTGAAGGCTTTGCACGATCATGCGGATAGTGAGCACCGGGACAAACTGCGGATGCTGACCCATCAAACACCCGGCAACGAGGAAGGAACGCTTGGCCTTCGGCTCCAGCCGCAGGCGTCGGACCTGCCGAGTTTTCACGCGGTGATGGCTGACTCGTCCTTGCCTGAACAACCCGCCGGCAACAATAGGCAGTTCGCACAGAACTATGGCTTGTTCAGCAAGCTTGTTAAGCAGCGACCACTGACAACCGCTGACGTTGAAGATGCGCTCGACCGGATGCATCTGACATTCATCGAGCTTGACCGCAAGCAACCAGACCACGATAAACCGCAAACGATCTTTGAAAAGATGAATGCCGAGGGCAAGAACCTCGAAGTGCACGACCTGATCCGCAACTACGTTTTCCTACTTGCCGCCGAGTCCCGTGAAACATCCGTAGCCAGTGCAAGCGCCAAGCAGCGGAGCCTGTATCTGAACGAGTGGCGCAATTTCGAGAATGAATTTCCCGAACGCGCCTTCGGCCAGATGAAACATTTTTTCCGTGATTATCTGGTGATCAAAACCGGTGTATTAAATCCTGGTTCCGGGCCGGGACTATACGGCAAATTCAAGGAGTACCTGCGAAAAGATTATCCGGGAACCCCCTTCCCCGGTGGGTCGCCGCTGGCACGGTTCAGCGCGGTGGAAAGTCTAGCCAACGACATCTGGAAGCATGCATCCGCCTGGACCAAGGTGGTCTTCGGCAAGAAAATCAACGACGCCAGGGATCAACCAAAAGAACTCCAGAAGCAAATTAAGGATTTCGGCCTGATCGGCCACGATCCCTTCTACCCATTTGCAACTCTGCTGCTCGTGCATGGGCAGAGCGATCCGAAACTCCACGGAAACCTTGCGGCTGTCTTCAAAATGCTGAACAGATTCCTGGCGGTTTCGGAATTGACGCACACGCACATCGAGTTCCAGCAGGAGCTGGTGCAACCATTTGTCGGTTCTCCGGAACGAGTGGGAGCGTTGAAAAAATTGTTAGCCGACCCGGCGGTTTTCCGAGCTAAGCTGCTGACGCTCTGGCCCGCTAACTTCGATGCGGCTACGGAATTGCGGCGATCGTTGCTGGGTGAACCACAGGAAGAGCCCGGTATGGAGAACGAAGAGGAAGACTTCGCGCTAGAGGCAGGCAGCACGGCCCAGACCAATGATGTGGCTCCACCAGTGGATGGGGACAAACCCGGTTCCGTTGTACTTCTACCGCCCGACACGCCGCCTGACGTCTACCGCCGAGCAACCGCCTACCTGTTGCTCAGGATCAACGAAGATCTCATGCGCAACGCCAACGACACAAAGATAGAGTATATCGAACCTGATCACACGTTGGAGCACATCATGCCGCGAAGTACAGATACACAAAAAGGCTGGAGTGACGTAGACCCGGGATTCTACTGTTCGCACATCAATTCGCTCGGCAACTTTACCCTCGCGGGCAGAGGGTTCAACGCCGCGCTTTCCAACCGTCCGCTGACCCAGAAGTTGAGTTACTACGCAAACTCCAGCTATGTCCTGACCCGGCAACTGGCGGGTGAGCTAAAAGCTGCCGGGGTCATTAAGAACACGCAAACCAGTACAATCGACTGGGATAAGTTCGCGCGTTACCTCCAACAGCGCGCGCAGGCGTTAGCCAACCACGCCGTCGAAGCACTTCAATTCTAAACCGTTCTAATGATGAGCAACTCCATTGATCTTCCAGTCGTGGCCAAGGTGACTCTGACCAGCTTGCTGGGCCAGACCAATCAACGTTTCCGCATCCCCTATTATCAGCGCAAGTACGCATGGACGCGTACAAACTGCGAAGTCCTCTTCGAGGATATTCGTGAAGTAGGTGAAAGGACCAGCCAAACGCATTTCTTCAGCAACGTTACGTTGAGCCCTCTCGGTGTGGAGGAAGGCCACTACGTGGTAGATGGCCAGCAACGCGTTACCACCTTCAGCTTGTTCCTGGAGGCATTGCGGCACGAGTTCGGAGAGGCACCCACTATTGGACAAACCCTGCGGAACTGCCTCTATATCGGTGAAATGCTCAAATTATCGTTTGAGGATCAGGTGGATCAGCGTACATATCGTCACCTTTTACTCCGTCATTTTTGTGATCCCGAGAGTGTAAGTGAAGCAATGCAAAGTAACTTTGCGTTCTTCCGCGCGGCAATCGCAAGGCACCGCGTGGCGTTCCAGTCCTACCTCGAAGACAGCCTGCTTGAGCGGTTGCTCTTTGTGCAGGTGACTCTGCCGGCGAAGATGCCGCCACAACGGGTCTTCGAGCGGATGAATGCCACGAAACTCGACGTTGAAGATTTCGATTTGATCAAAAACTTCCTCTTGATGCAAGCCGGGGACGACGAGCAACAAGTCTACGACATATTGGAACAGAAGATGCGGGACCTATACTGGCGCGCGTGCGTTCAAGCGATGGTTTCCATGCACGCCTGCAAGCAGATCTCTCAAGACAAAATCTACAAACCATTCAGAGAGTTTTTCCGGCACGGTCCCGCTGAGGAGTTCACGGCACTACCATTTCTGCACAAGGTGGAATCATGGATCCAAGGCTTCAATAAAGCGTGCTGGGTATTTAACCATTTGGGGCTCACCTTGGATGAATGGCGCGTTTACGGTTCGGATGGATACGGCGCACTGCTGATGAAGTTGGCGGTCGTGTTTCCCTCGGAATTCGACGAAGTGCGTAGGAACCAACTCATCGTCCGGATCGTGGAAAGTATCAGGACCTACATCGCCGTTGAGCGATTAAACCAATCTAAGAAGATTCACCGGCGGACGGCGGATGCGTATTGGACGTACAAGTGCTTGGCAAGATCGGGCAGAGGATACGAAAAAAGCGCGCTGGAGGAAGCCATTGAAAAGGATGACTCCTTCGGTGTTTACTCGCGAGAATCAGTGAATGCTTCCATTAAAAGGTGGGTCGAAGATAAGATGGATCGCCAAGGATTCGTCAACAACGCCAGGAGCATCGGGATCGCCGGAGGATCAACCGCCAATGCACAAGAGACAGCAGAAAAATTCCATTGCGCCTTTGAAGAGAGGAAGCAGGCACTCGGCCTCACCACATCTTCCTGACCTTTGAAATGCCGTCCACCAACGGCCAATACCCTTAAATTTTGCTCCTCGTTCTCAAACTCCGGTTTGGGACAGCCTCTTCTAGGGACCTCCACTCTTGTTTGCGGTGTCACCGCTGGGAACGGAGTTCCCCGGAGATCAGACACTCCCAAACAAAGTTTGGGAACGAGGGCATTCGGCCGCTCCGACCAAGCTCGCCGAGGAGCAGATTTACCGCTGCCATCGCAGACCGGGGGCGAGATAGCACCACGGCCAAGAAGTGCTCGACGGACCGGAAGCGGCAGGTCATCTTCCACCTGCCATGAGTGGAAAAAAGAAGGCCGGCGGCAAAATCACGCTTCCACCCGCGCACGACTGGCGCACCACCGACGCCGATGAGATCAACCGCCGCCGCTTGCGGGCGCAGACCGAGCGTTTCACCATCCGCAATCTGGAGGCGGACGCACCCGTGTTCTCGCGCTTCCAGGTCGGGAGCGCCACGGGCATGACCTACGCGGTGGAAATCCGCGACGTGGCCGGCCGGCGGTTCGCGTGCGAGTGCGTGGATTTCACCGCCAACGGATTGGGCACGTGCAAACACGTCGAGGCCGTCCTGCTGCACCTGCGGGCGCGGCTCAAGGGAAAGTTCAAGGAAGCGGCCGAGCGCGGCCCGGAGCGTTCGTCCCTGGTGCCCGACCCCGAGCGGGGTACGCTCCGGCTGGAGGGAGACGGCACAAAACTGCCCCGCGCCCTGCGCCGCTGGTTCGATGCCGATGGCGCGCTCCTTCCCGACCACACGCCGGAAGAGTTGCTCCACCATCTGCCAGGCGAGGCTCCCCTGCTCCGGGTTTCGCAACTGGTCGCGCCGTTCCTGGAAGCTCGCCGCCGCGCGGCGGAACGCCTCTCCCTGCGGCGCGAGTACGAGCAGAAGGTCCACGCCGGCGAGTGGCCCGCCAGCGAAACGCTCGCACCCTTATTCCCCTACCAGCGCGAGGGCATGCTGCACCTCGCCTTCACCGAACGCGCTCTGCTCGCCGACGAGATGGGCCTGGGCAAGACCATCCAGGCCATCGCCGCCTGCGCGTTGCTGCACCGCCTGGGCAAGGCGCGCCGCGTGCTGGTCGTCACCCCCGCCTCGCTCAAGAGCGAGTGGGAGGAGCAGATCCAGCGTTTTACCACGCTGCCCTACCAGCTCGTGTACGGCAGCCGCCACGCCCGGCTGGCCGCCTACCGCGAGGACGCGCCCTTCTTCACGGTCGCCAACTTCGAGCAGATCGTGCGCGACACCCTGGACGTCAACGCGCGGCTGCGGCCCGACGTGGTCGTGCTCGACGAGGCCCAGCGCATCAAGAACTGGAACACCAAGACCTCGCAGGCCATCAAACGCCTGCAGAGCCGCTACGCCTTCGTGCTCACGGGCACGCCCATCGAGAACCGCATCGACGAGCTGCACTCGCTGATGAACTTCCTCGACCCCTCCGTGCTCGGCACGCTCTTCCGCTTCAACCGCGACTTCTACGACCTGGACGAGCGCGGCAAGCCCGCCGGCTACCGCCAGCTCGACGTGCTCCACACCCGCATCCGGCCCTACCTGCTGCGCCGCCGCAAGGCCGACGTGGAAACCGAACTGCCCGCGCGCACCGACCGCAACCACCTCGTCGCGCTCGGATCCCGGCAGCGCGACACCTACGCGGAGCACGAACAGCAGGTTTCCCGTTTGGTCCACGCCGCCCGCCGCCGCCCGCTCACCCAGCAGGAGCAGGACAAGCTCCTGCGCGAGCTGGCGATGATGCGCATGATCTGCGACACCAATTTCATCCTCGGCCCGGAGGATCGTTCCTGCCCCAAGCTGGGTGAGCTGGAGAAGATCCTGGAGGAATGCCGCGACAATCCGGAGGTGAAGATCCTCATCTTCTCCGAGTGGGAAAAGATGCTCGTGCTGGCGCGCGAGGTCTGCGAGCGGCTGGACCTGGGCAGCGCGTGGCACACTGGCAGCGTGCCGCAGCAGCGCCGGCGCGGGGAGATCAACCGCTTCAAGACGGACCCCGCCTGCCGCGTGTTCCTGAGCACCGACGCGGGCGCGACGGGCCTCAACCTGCAAGGCGCGAGCATCGTGATCAACTGCGACCTGCCCTGGAACCCGGCCAAGCTGGAGCAGCGCATCGCCCGCGCGTGGCGCAAGTACCAGACGCGCGCCGTCACGGTGGTCAATCTCATCAGCGAGAATACCATCGAACACCGGATGCTCGCCACGCTGGCCGACAAACGCGCGCTGGCCGGCGGGGTGCTCGACCGCGAAGGCGACCTCAAGGAACTCAAGCTGCGCGGCGGCCGCCAAGCGATGCTCGAACGCCTGGAGCAAATCCTCTCGCCCGCCGCCAACCCAATGACGGTCGCGCCGGTGCCCCCGCCCGCGGCCACGACGAAGCGCGTGCTGCCCGTGGACCGTCCGCAGGGGTTCGCCGAGGAAGCCGCGCGGGTCATCAACGGGGCGCTGGTGCGCTGCGAGGAGACCTACCCGCTGGAGGGTAGCCACGCCGTCCTGATGGTCGTGGTGGACAAGGACGCGGCGCAATGGCGCGAACGGCTGGCACCCGCCTACGGCGAGTATTTCGAGGGCGGCGACCCGCTCGCGCCGACCCGGCTGGAAGTGCTCGACCGGGCGACGCACGACGCCATCGAACGCCTGGTCGCCGCCGGGTTGCTCGCGCCGACCTCACGCGGCGTGCGCCCGCTCTTCCCCGCGCCGCCGGCCCCCGCCGGCCCGCCCCCGCTCACCGACGCCGAACAGGCGCGGCTGGCCGTGTTGCGTGAGCAGACCGCGCGCAAGCTGCGGGCCGCCGCGCTGCTCGGCGAGGCCGGGCTGAGCGAGGAAGCCCATGTGCCGTTGCTCGACGCCATTCATTTGCGCGCCCGCGCTCTGGCCATCGAGCACCGCCTGCCGGAACCCGCCGACCTGGCGGCGTCGCTGCTGCCGCCGGTCGCGGCGTACTTCGGCGAAACTTTGCCCGGCTTGCGAGCGTTCGTGGCCGGGGAACCCGATGGCGACAGTCAACCCGTTCTCGCGGCCCTCCAACCCACTCCATAGAGCGGTTTTCAGGTTACAGCCAATTTCAGAATGATTGAGAGTATGGTAGGCTGCCAGTCATGAAACCC
>CAXTOP010000015.1:0-92047 GCA_964245965.1 uncultured Chthoniobacterales bacterium | reverse complement strand
CGAACCATGAAAAGAGGATCCAAAGACCTCTGTGATACCATTTCACCACAGGGCAGAAGCAGAGTGGCGAAGGTATCACCGGCTCTGCGCCGCCCGCAAGTCCCGAACGAAAAGATTTACACGCCCCCCGCCTTCGTGCCTTGTTGGCGGCGTGATGAACGCCCATCCCGCACCGCTGCCCGCCGGGCCGCTGCTCCTACTGCTCCGGCGCCGGCACGCCCTGCTCCTGATCTTCCTGGTCTGGGCCGCCATCTACGTGCCCACCCTCGGCTCCCTGGAAATCAAGGGGGAGGAAGGCCGCCGCCTCCTGCCCGCGGTCACCATGCTCCAGACCGGCCGCTGGATCGTGCCGGCCATCGGCGGCGTGGACTACCTCAGCAAGCCGCCCCTCATCAACTGGCTGGCCGCCGGATTCTTCAAACTTACCGACAGCCGCAGTGAATGGGCCGCGCGCGCCCCGTCGGCCCTGGGCGTCCTCGCGCTGGGCCTCGGGACCGTCTGGACCCTCGGCACCGCGCTCACGCCCGCCGGCGCCCTGCTCGCCGCCGTGTTCATGCTCACCAACATCGGACTCATGGAAAAGGGCCGGTTGGCCGAGATCGAGGCCCTTTACATCAGCCTCTACGGTCTGGCCTTGGTCACCTGGCTGGGGAACTGGTGGACCCACGGCACCGCCGCGCCGTGGCGGACCTGGACGTTGCCGGGCGTCTTCCTCGGGCTGGGGCTGCTGACCAAGGGGCCGCTCAGCCTGGTTTACTTTTACGCCGTTGTCCTGGCGATATCGATCTACGCCCGGCGCACCCGTGAACTCTGGACCGTGGCGCATCTCGCCGGCATCGTGCTGGCGCTGCTCATTTTCGCGGCGTGGGCGTACCCTTACTTGCGGCTCACGGCTTCCGAGCGTGTGGGCAGGGTCTGGTTGTCCCAGGTGCAGGGCCGGCTGGAGCTCAACGAGGATTTCCGTCCCGGCAGTTGGCTCCTGAACATCCCGCGCAGCCTGGCGAATTACCTGCCGTGGGCCGTCCTCTTGCCTTTGCTCTGGTGGCGCTGCGCCGGAGAGAAAACCGCCGCACCGTCCGCTCTGCCTTCCGCTTCGATCTCCCCAGCCTCCCGCCTCCCGCCTCTCGCATCATACCTCTCGTATCCTTCCTCCTTCCTCCCCGTCCTGCGCGGTGGACGCCTGGCCGTCACCGCCTGCTTCCTGGCCGTCTGTCTCGCGCCGGGCGGGGTGCCGCGTTACACGCTGCCGCTACTGGTCCCGGCCAGCGTCCTGCTGGCGCTGGTATGCGTCCGGCAGACGACGGCGGTGCCGGCGATCGTGCCGGTCATCTGGTCGCGGATCGTTGTCCCGCTCCTCCTGCTTTCCACCCTGGCGATCCTGCCGGCGGCGGCGCTGGGCGGCGGAGAACCTTGGCGTTGGGCCGTGGCGGTGGCCGTGCTGGCCGGAGGGATGTTTCTGCTCGTCGAGCACTGTCGCTTCCTCCGGTGGGGTGGGGTGCCGATCCTGGCGCTTTCCAGCGCCGGGGTGATGGCCCTGCTCACGGCCAGCTACTCGCTGGGAGCCGTGCCGCATCTCCGGGGATCGGAAAACATCCGTCCGCTGGCGCAAAAAGTGAATCGCGTCACCGCTCCCACCGGCGAATCGGTCCGCGTGTTCGCCCCTGGCTTCCTGCCTTTCCTCTACTATTTGCGCCCGGATCCGGCTTACGTGCAAACCTTTGCGGCGCTGCCCGCCCAGGCTCATTTCCTCCTGCTCCGCGAGAAGGATCTCGATGAACTCACCGGCCCCTTGAAGACCCGGGGCCGCAACCCGCAAACCCTCCGGCGGCTCGACGACAAAAATCGCGGCCATTGGTACCTTTTGCGCGTAGAACAAGAGGGGAAATCCCGCTTGTGAAATTTTTCACAAATTCGCCGCCTCGGTGGTTGACTCACCACCCCCGGATCCTTTAAGTATTAGCTGAACTAATCCAGTGCCTACCGCCGCTACTCTCCCGCCTCAAACCGGCATGTTTTCCTTGTACCCGGCTGCCTTTTTCGTTGCAAATCACCTTCATCTATCTAGCGTGGTAACCTTGGCACCAGCCGCTCTGCTAATCCCGTTTTTCTCTCTCGCTCTCAGCAACTGACCCGCTCTCAGGAACATGGCTAACCTTTTTCCCAGATGGTCCAACACGCTCGCGCCGAAGGTCATCTTTTGCGCCGGCCTCGTGGGGACCGCCGCTTTCTTCGGTGTTTGGTACTACTTTACCCCGAAATACACTCGTGTCGGATACATGCCGACCCAGCCGGTCGCCTTCCAGCACTCCATCCACGTCCAGCAGTTGGGCATGGACTGCCGGTACTGCCACAGCTACGTCGAGGTCAGCGGCCACTCCAACGTGCCGACCACACAGACGTGCATGAACTGCCATACCGCCATCAAGGCCAACAGCCCGAAGCTGCAGCCGGTGCGCGACAGCTGGACTTCGGGCAAGCCGATCGAATGGGTGCGCATCCACCGCTTGCCGGACTATGCCTATTTCAACCACTCCGCCCACGTCAATCGCGGCGTGAGCTGCGTGAGCTGCCACGGCCAGATCAACCAGATGCAGGTGGTCTGGGAAGACAAGCCCCTGAGCATGGGCTGGTGCTTGAGCTGCCACCGCGCGCCACAGAATTTCGTCCGTCCGGTCGCCGAGATTACTCACCTCGATTGGAAGCCCGCTGATTTGGGGAACAACCCCGAGACCAACCAGCCTTGGACCCAGGAGCAGATTGGTACAAAGCTCGTTAAAGACTGGAAGGTCAAGCCTCCGGTCACCTGTGCCGGCTGCCACCGTTGATTTGCCGCCGCCATTACGCAACGGCTACTAGATTCTCATGAAGCACGTTTTTCAGCATCCGCCTGAGCAGCCTAATCCCACCGGCCGCAAATACTGGCGCAGCATGGGCGAGTTGAACGATACGCCCGAGTTCCGCGGCTGGCTGGAGCGGGAGTTTCCCGCCGGTGCGGCTGAGATGGAGGGCGACTCGCTTTCCCGCCGTAACTTTCTTCAGTTGATGGGGGCCTCGCTGGCCTTGGCGGGCTTCGGCCTGAGCGGTTGCCGCCGTCCGGAAGCGTATCTTGTGCCTTATTCCAAAGCCGTGGAATGGGTCATCCCCGGCAAAGCTCTTTTCTACGCGACGACCATGCCGCGCCGCCGCAGCCCGATGCCCTTGATCGCCGCCACGACCGAAGGCCGCCCGATCAAGCTGGAGGGCAATGGTCTGCACCCCCTGAGCAACGGTGCCACCGATCCGTTCGCGCAATGCTCGCTGCTGGAGTTGTACGACCCCGACCGTTCGCGTTCCTACCTGCAAAACGCCCAGGTGGTGGACATCGTCAAGTTCCAGAATTTTATGAAGAGCGCTCGCGAAGAGATGCTCAAGAACGGCGGTGCGGGCACGGCGATTCTGGTCGAGGAAACCCATTCGCCCACCCGTGAGCGTTTGCGCACCGAGTTGGCCAAGGAGTTCCCGAACGCTCTCTGGTGCCTTTACGATCCGTTGCGGCCCTTCAACGAGGCGGAAGCGGGCCGCGCGGCCTTCGGCGACGGCCTCAAGCTGACCCCGCGTTTCGACCGGGCGGAAGTGATCTTTTCGCTGGACAGCGATTTCCTCAACTTGGACGAAGGCGGCGTCGAGGCGACCCGCGATTTCTCCAACCGGCGGCGCGTTGCCCAAGCGAGCGACTCGATGAACCGACTGTACGTGGTCGAGAACCGTTACACGATCACTGGCGGCAAGGCTGATCACCGGCTGCGCTGCAAGGCCAGTCAGATCGGCGCGGTTGCCGCAGCCTTGGCTCACAAGATCGGTGCCGGCATCGGCGCGGACGGCGCGGCTTTGACCGATCTGCTTTCCGCGTATCCCGCGGACGCCGTCACGCGTCTGCAAGGGCAGGATCAGTGGATCACCGAAGCGGCCAATGACCTGCTCGCCGCCCACGGTAAGAGCTTGGTGGTGGCCGGACCCCGCCAGCCGGCGGCGGTACACATCCTGGCTCATGCCATCAATGGTGCTCTCGGCAACATCGGCAATACGGTCGTCGCAACGCCCGTGCCTGACCGCGGTGGCGCAGAGCCGACCAGCATCTCCGCCTTGGCGGAAGCCATTCGTGGCAACAAGGTCCAGACGTTGTTCATCTTCGGCGGCAACCCGTCGTACAACGCGCTGGCCAACCTCAACTGGTCCGATCTGCAGAAGAGCGTACCAACCGTGGTCCGCTTGGGCTACTACGAGGACGAAACTAGCGAAGGCGCGCACTGGCACGTGCCGCAGGCGCACTTCCTGGAACAGTGGGGCGACGCCCGCACGTCGGACGGCACTTATTGCGTCATCCAGCCGATGATCCTGCCGTTGTTCAACGGTTTGACCGACCTGGACATGATGACCCTCATGCTGGGCCATGATCTGCACAACGACAAACCGGATCTGGTGCGCGCGACTTTCGACCAGATCAATAAGAACGTCGGCGAGTCGGCGCTGGTCTGGAACGCGTTTCTGCGGGATGGCTTTCTGCCGAACTCCGCTCCCGGCGAGACGGATGCCAGTTTCAACGTCGGCGCGGTCAAGGCGTACCTGGCACAGAACATCCACGAACAATTCCCCGCGGCACCCGCCGCGAACGAGTTGGAAGTGGTCCTCACGCAGGACTACAAACTCGACGACGGCCGTTACGCCAACAATGGCTGGTTGCAGGAGATGCCGCATCCGATCACCAAGATCACCTGGGATAATTGCGCCCTGATGAGCCCGGCCACGGCCAAGCGCCTTGGGATCAACCCGGAAGCGTTCGAGGTTTACAAGAACGGCGCGTTTCGCGAGGGCGATTACACGCAGAGCGACATGGTCGAGATCGAGGGGACCGACGGACGCAAGATTAAAGCGCCCGTGCTGGTCTCGCCCGGTCACGCGGATGATTCGATCACCATTGCGCTGGGTTATGGCCGCCGCATCACCGGCCGGGTGGGCCGCAATACAGGGTTCGACGCTTACCCTCTGCGCACGGCGCAGACGACCTATTTCGTCACCGGAGCCAAGGTCACCAAGCTCGGCACGAAGTACGAACTGGTCACCACTCAGAACCACCAGGCGATGGAAGGCCGCAACTTGGTGCGCGAGCTGCCCATCGACATGTACCGCAAGAACGCGGGCTTCGGCTTCGAGGGTGAGCGTTCGTTCGTGGCCATGATGGGTATGGATGCCCACATGCCACCGAACATCTCGCTGTACCGCAACCCTGAATACGATTCGCCGCACCAGTGGGGTATGGCCATCGACCTGAACACCTGCACCGGCTGCAACGCCTGCGTGGTGGCTTGCCAGGCCGAGAACAACATCCCGGTCGTCGGCAAAGATCAGGTGTCCAAAGGCCGCGCGATGCAATGGATCCGTGTGGACCGCTACTACTCTACGATCGAGAAGGAAGATCCGGGTTACGATCCCACTATCGACGACCCCGATCCGCAGATCTTGACGCAGCCGGTCACCTGCCACCACTGCGAAAACGCACCGTGTGAGACGGTTTGCCCGGTTAACGCGACGATTCACACCGAGGAAGGTCTGAACGCGATGGCTTACAACCGCTGCATCGGCACGCGGTACTGCTCGAACAATTGTCCGTACAAGGTACGCCGCTTCAATTTCTTCAACTACAACGAGCGCAGCATTGAGCCGATCGAGGAAGGGCCGTGGAAAGGCAAGTCCCGCGCCTACCTCGGGCCTTTTGGCAAGAAGGGCATGGATGACGTGGCCAAGCTCGGCAAGAACCCGAACGTGACGGTGCGCATGCGCGGCGTGATGGAGAAGTGCACCTTCTGCGTCCAGCGGATCGAGGAAGCCAAGATCGAGCAGCTCCAGGTGGCGCGCGACTCGGATAACAAGGTGGTGCCGACCGACAAGTTCAAGACGGCCTGCCAGCAGGTCTGCCCGGCGGAAGCCATTGTGTTCGGCAACCTGGCCGATCCGAAGAGCAAGGTCGTGGCGATCAAAAAGCAGGATCGCGATTACAAGATGCTGGAGTACCTCAACGTGCGTCCGCGCCTGAGCTACCAGGCGGCCTTGCGCAATCCGAATCCGAAGATGCCCGGCGCTGACCGGGTCGGCATGACGTTGCTGGGCAACTCCGCCAACGATCCCAGTTCCCACAACGAAAAACCGGCGAAGGGTGAGAACCCGACTCATGGCACGACGCAGAACGAAGCCCACGCGCCCGCTGGCGAACCGCAACATTCGTAAGTCAGTCTCTTTTCCAACCAGCTAAACTTCCCATGGCCGACGCACAAGCCGCCACCTTAGATGTTCCACCTCCCGCGCAGATCAATCCGCGCGCGGCAAAAATTCTTGCTGACCTGCGTACGCCGCTGGTCTCCAATGGCCACCCGTTGAGCTGGATCACAAACAGCGTTTGCAGCATCGTCGAGGATAAGACGCCGTTCTGGTGGTGGGCTGCTTTCATTCCCTCCGCATTGCTGGCGACCGTGTGTTTGAGTTGTTTCGGCTATCTGATCTTGACGGGCGTCGGGGTATGGGGTGAGAACACGCCGGTGGCTTGGGCGTGGGACATTACCAACTTCGTGTTCTGGATTGGCATCGGTCACGCTGGCACGCTGATTTCAGCCATTTTGTTCCTGACGCGTCAGCGCTGGCGCACTGCGGTCAATCGTGCCGCTGAGGCGATGACGCTCTTTGCGGTAATGTGCGCCGGTCTCTATCCGGGCCTGCACGTTGGCCGGGTGTGGATGGCGTGGTTCCTGGCTCCCGTGCCCAACCAGTACGCCATCTGGCCGAACTTCCGCAGCCCGCTCTTGTGGGACGTGTTCGCGGTCTCGACCTACTTCACCGTCTCGGTGATGTTCTGGTACGTGGGCTTGATCCCCGATTTGGCGACCTTGCGCGACCGCGGCCGCAGCAAGATCGGCAAGTATGTGTACGGCTTCCTGGCCCTGGGCTGGCGTGGTGGCAACCGGCAGTGGCGTCATTACGAAATGGCGTACCTGCTCCTGGCGGCCCTCTCGACTCCTCTGGTGCTCTCGGTGCATACCATCGTGTCGTTCGACTTTGCGACCTCCGTGGTCCCCGGTTGGCACACGACTATCTTCCCGCCGTACTTCGTGGCGGGTGCCATCTTCGGCGGCTTCGCCATGGTGCTCACGTTGTTGTTGCCCATGCGTCTGATCTACAAGCAATTGCGTGACCTGATTACGCCGCGTCACATCGACGTGATGTGCAAGATCATTTTGCTGACCGGTTCCATCGTGGGATACGCTTACATCATGGAGTTCTTCGTGGCGTGGTACAGCGGCAACGGCTACGAGCGCTACGCCTTCCTGCGCAGCCGCGCCGCTGGTCCGGTGACTGACTTGATTCACAATATAGCCCCGAGCCTGATGCCCAAGCTGCCGCACGCCCCCTATTGGTGGGCGTACTACGCGATGATGAGCTGCAATGTGCTTTCGCCGCAATTCTTCTGGTTCAAGTTTTGCCGGCGTAACTTGCTCGTCGTGGCTACGGTGTGCATGTTCGTCAACGCCGGAATGTGGTTCGAACGCTTCGTCATCATCGTGACGAGTATCGCCCGTGACTTTCTGCCTTCGAGCTGGGGCATGTTCCATCCGACTTGGGTGGACATCTGGACGTTTGTCGGCACGTTCGGCTTGTTCATGAGCTTGTTCCTGCTCTTCATCCGCTTCCTGCCGATGATCGCTATCGCCGAGGTCAAAGGCGTGACACCGCAGGCGGACCCACACAGCGGACACGGCCACGCCTTCGGCTACGCGGCTGGCCCGCAGATGGCACCCGATCATCTCACGACGGGCGACACGGGTATCCGCCGCCGCTCGGATGGCACGGTCACGATGAACGAGCCCGGGCACTTGCCTGCAACCAACACGCACGGCGAGGAACCCGTTGGAACCAACGGAGCGGGTGGCACTGGGACCCGCCGCTGACGGATCATTCAGGGACTTAATCTTCTTCACACCATGCCTCCCGCCAAAAAAATCTACGGTATCGCCGGTGAGTTCTCCAGCGCGGCTGAGTTGTTCTCGGCTGCCGAGAAGATGCGCGATCATGGATTCAAGCGTTGGGACGTGTTTTCCCCGTTCCCGATCCATGGGATGGATGATGCGATGGGTTTGGGTAAGTCGGCGGTCAGCTACATCGTGCTGTGCAGCGGGCTGACCGGCACCGCGACGGCGATCCTCTTGGAAGTTGGCAGCGCGGTGTACCTTTACCCGTTGATCGTGCAAGGCAAGCCGGTGAACTGGACCACCATCCCGGCGTTCTTTCCTGTCATCTTCGAATTAACCGTGCTCTTCTCGGCGTTCGGCGCGGTGTTCGGCATGCTGGCGCTCAACCTCTTGCCACGCTGGAACCATCCCATGTTCAATTGGGCCCGTTTCGCCAAGGCGACCGACGACGGGTTCTTCGCAGCCGTAGAGGCAAGCGACGCACGCTTCTCTGAAAAGGATACCCAAGCGTTCCTGCAGGAGTTGGGTGCCACCAACATTACTCTTATCTACGACGAGCCGTTCGAAGAACAGGCTCGCTTGCCCGCTGCTCCGGTGGCGGCCAGGGCTTAGCAACAAGAATCGTCTTCCATGAAATACTTCTTCCTCGCTTTTGCCGGGGCAATCATCCTTGTAGTAATTCTAGCAGGCCCCCGTGATCGGCACTCGCCCAACCGTCCTTTGGAGTTTTTCCCGGACATGGTGCGGCAGTCGAAGGTCAAGCCGCAGTCGCCGAGCGCCTTTTTTGCAGATCAAGTCGGGCCGCGTTTACCCGTGGGTGGCACAGTGCCGATGGGCTACCACATTCCGCATGACACGGTGCCTCCGCTGACCCAGGTGGCGCACGCCGATCAAACCGGCATCGTCGAGCATCCGACCTACGAGTACACCCAGGCACCCGATTACTACAACACGGGCAAAATGGGCGACAAATGGGGTACCGGCATCCCGCTCGAAGTTACCCCGGATCTGCTTGCGAAAGGGCAGGAGCGTTTCACCATCAACTGCCAGGTCTGCCACGGCGGGACGGGTGGCGGCAACGGCGTCACGAGCAAGTACGGCCTCAACGGAATCGCCAACTATCACGAAGACAAATATCTCCAGATGTCAGATGGCCAGATCTTCAACACCATCACGAATGGTTATCAGTCGATGATGGGCTACGGCGCGAACATCGCTATCCGGGACCGCTGGGCCATCGTGTGCTACATCCGCGCCTTGCAGAAGTCGCAGTTGGTCAAACTAGAGGAGTTGCCTGCTGATCAGGCTGAAAAGATTCGCGACTCGAAGTAAACACCGCGTAATTGCTCCTGCCCCTTTTGTTTTCCAGTTACCCTATGAGTGCTGTCGCTACCCACGAAAAACCTTCCGCACCGAAAGAAGAGTTCTTTCAATACACCAACCTTGGTCCCCTGCTTTTTGGCCTGTTGGTGGCGGCGGGCGTCGGCATCGCGGTTTGTGTTCTGGGTCTCTTTGTTTTCGAGCGGACGCAGTGGCTCTTTTCCTGGCTGTTCGCGTTCAGCTTTTTCTTCACCATCTCGGCGGGATCGTTGTTCTGGGTGCTGCTGCACTACGCGGTTGACGCGGAGTGGAGTGTGGTTGTCCGGCGCATTCTGGAGACGATGGCGAACTCGTTCCGCTACCTCTGGATCTTCTTCATCCCGATGTTGATCGGCGCGCCCAAGGTGTACGAATGGATGCGGGTGCCGCTCGGTGAGGAACCGGCTCTGGATGGCAAGCGTGGCCTCCTCAATCCGACCTTCTGGGCGACACGTGCGGTCATCTACTTTTCCTTCTTCTTCACCGTATCGTTTCTGATGCGTTGGTTCTCGACCAAACAGGATCTTACCGGTGATCCGGGATGGTCAACCAAGGCCCGCGGGCTTTCGTTTGCTTCGATCCCCTTCTTCGGCGTGTTCGTGACCTTCGCTGGCATCGATTGGCTGATGAGCATCGACTATCATTGGTACTCGACCATGTGGGGCGTTTACATCTTCGCCGGTTCGGCTTGGTCGTCGATGGCGATGCTCATCATCATCACCAACTACTTGCGCAGCACGGGCTACCTCAAGGGCGTGGTGAGCACGGAGCATTTTCACATCATGGGCAAATTGCTGCTGTCGTTTACGGTGTTCTGGGCTTACATCGCGTTCAGCCAATATTTCCTATATTGGTACGCCAACATCCCGGAAGAGACGGCCTATTACCTGGTGCGCAACACGGAGAGCTGGAACACGCTGAGCATCGCTTTCCTCGTGGTCGGCCACTTCTTCATCACCTTTGCGTTGCTGTGCCCGCGAGCGGCCAAGACAAATCCGCGCCGGTTGGCGATCGTCGCCGGCTGGGTGCTGCTGATGCACATGGCCGACATGTACATCCTCATCATGCCGTTCTTCCACAAAACGGGTTTTTCGCCGCACATCCTCGATCTCTTTTCCTTGCTGGCTATCGGTGCCCCGTTGATTTTTCTGTTCATCCAGGCTCTGGGGCGTTACCCGCTCTACCCGTTGCGCGATCCGCGTTTGCCCGAGTCGTTGAAGCTGGTCAACTGAACCGAAGCCCTTCTTGTCTCTTCCTGCCATGGCTAGTTCCTCCGCCGGTTTACCGCAATCGTCCTCGCCTGCTTACGTGCGTGAAGAACGCACGCGCCCCGCCCACATCGGACAGGTTTTCTTTCTCGGTGTCCTGATGCTGCTCTTTGTCGGCTACCTGGCGTATTGCGTTGTGAGCTGGGGAGCCAGGCATTTCCAGACGACGGACGAAAAACGCGTGCTGGAACGCCAGAAGATCCTCGCCGACCGCAACGCCGAGGATTATAAGCTTCTGCACGACGCCCCGAGTTGGTTCAAGAAAGATAAAGGGGCGGTGCGGGTGCCGATCAACCAGGCGATGGAACTGACCATTGCGGATCTTTCCAAGATCAAGCCGCACGCCACAGATATCCCGGTGACGGCGCAGGCTCCGAACGCGGCGCCGCAAGCCCCGGACAAGGGGGCGGCTTCGCCGACTGGAAATCAGCAGGTCAATCCCTCCGCTTCGCAGCCGACCAGCCTTTCGCCGACGCCTCCTCCCGCACCCGCACCCTCACCAGCTCCCGGTGGCTCGCCGGCGGGTGCGTTGGACAAGGGCAGCGCTGGTCCTGGCACCGCTCCGGGCGGCACCGTGCTGCCGTCGGCTACCCCGACACCGCCGGCTGCGCCTGCGCCATCCCCCGCAGGGTCCAAAGTGATCCCTGGTGACAAGCCACAACCCGCGCTGGAACCAACTCCGGCCATCCATGCGGCTCCCGGTTTGGACCAAGCAAAGCCCGGCGCGACTCCTGGCGGCACGCCCGCTTGAGCACGCGGAACGAAGCCATTTGGATGCCGTCCCAGATCTTTCCATCATGAGTCCTGCCGCACCAGAAATTACCCCCGGCCTGCCGGCGAGTTCGCCTAACCCCAACAACCCCTCCGCAGGGGGGACGCTGCTCTTCGCCCAGTCTGAGGTGGACGCGACGACAAAGGTACCGGTGCTGTTGTTCTTCGGCTCAGCGGCGTTGTGGTTGCTGCTGGGTTCGCTTTTGTCCGTGCTGGCCTACTTCAAGCTGGTGTTGCCGGGTTTGTTGCCGGACATCGCTTATTTCACCACCGGCCGCGTTTTGCCGGCGGCTGAGAACGCCTTCGTTTACGGCTGGGCCGCTTCGGCCGCGATCGGGGCGGGGTTGTGGATTCTGGCGCGCCTGTGCCGGACGCCGTTGCGCCACGGCGGGGTACTGTCGTCCGCCTGGCTCTTGTGGAACACCGGTCTCACCCTGGGGCTGCTCGGGATTTTGCGCGGTGACAGCACCGGCTTCAAACTGCTCGAGTTCCCGTACTACGCCTCGCCGGTCATCTTCACGGCGTTCGTATTCACCAGCATTTGGGCGATCTTGATGTTCCGCTACCGCCGGCCAGGACCTCTCTACGTTTCGCACTGGTTCATCCTCGCGGCTTTCCTGTGGTTCCCCTGGATTTACGCGACAGCCAACCTGCTCTTGTTCTTCGCGCCGGTGCAATCTTCCATGCAGCCGGTCGTCCACTCCTGGTATTTGCGCAGCCTGTTGGGCGTGTGGTTCACGCTGATGGCGCTGGGCGCGGCGTACTACATCGTACCCAAGGTGATGGGCCGCCCGGTGCATCGTTATGCGACGGCGATGGCGGTATTCTGGGGCGTGATTGTTCTCTACAGCTGGAGCGGAGCGTACTACCTGATTGGTGGGCCGGTGCCAGCTTGGATGATCAGTCTTTCGGTGGTCAGCAACACGCTGCTGCTCGTGCCAGCGTTCCTGGCCCGCAACAGCCTTCAAGGGACTCTGCAGGAACGGACGCTGGCTTTGCGCCACAGCCCTTCGCTGCGTTTCACGATTGTCGGGGTGAATTGCTTCCTGGCAGCGACTATTCTGGGTGTGCTGGTCGGGTTCCGCGCCGTGAACGCGGTGACGCATTTCTCCATGATCATGAACGCGCAGGAACAACTGCAATTGTACGCGTTCGTGTCAATGGGCTTGTTCGGTGCCGTCTATTACATCGTCCCGCGTTTGCTCGAAGCGGAATGGCCGGTGCCCAATTTGGTGCGTGGGCATTTCTGGTGCGCCGTGGTCGGGGTGGGACTGATGATCAGTTGCCTGTTCGTCGCTGGTGCGGTGCAAGGCCTCGGCCTCTCCGACGCCAAGGTTCCGTTCATTGCCATCACGAGTTTTCTGCGGCCTTTGATGGTTGGAAATATCGCTGCTGCTCTGGTGCTGCTCGCCGGCAACATTTGCTTCGTGGCCTCGTGGGTGCTGATCTTCGTCAAGATCGCCTTGGGTGAGTACGAGAGCATCCGTGGGCTGAGCTTCTCCGCCGGTGATCCCTCTTCCAGTCATGTCTCACCACACGAGGCTGACTATGCTTCTTCCGTTTCATGAGAAAATCGACCTCCATTTTCCTCGGCCTCCTGGTCGTGTTCCTGAGCAGTTGGATCGTGTACGTGCTGGTGCCCTACGTGCAGTTGGGACGTTTGTCGCCCGACGTTGACGAAACCACCCACGATGAAACACCCGCGCAATACGCCGGTTGGGCCGAGCAAGGGCGGGTGATCTACGCGGCTAATGGCTGCGTCACCTGCCACAGCCAGCAGGTCGGCTCCCGCAAGGTGGTCGCCGATATAGACCGTGGCTGGGGTGGACCTGACGCCGACAACCCGCGCCGCACGGTGGCACGCGATTACCTCCGTGACCGCGCTCCTTACCTTGGGTTCTCGCGCATCGGCCCCGATCTTTCTAACGTAGGTCTGCGCCGCAAGGAGGATTGGTTGTACCAGCACGAATACTCTCCTGATGTGGTCTCGCCCGGCTCCAACTGCCCGCCGATGCACTTCCTCTATACCACCCAGACGATCTCGGGCCAGCCGTCGACCGACGCACTCAAGCTGCCGGGTTACACCCCGTTGCGCGGGCGCACGGAAGTCATCCCGCAGCACGATGCCAAAGCGTTGGTGGCTTATCTGATGGCGCTCAAACGCAGTTCCTATAAACTGGAAGAAGCCCCGGTGGAATCCGCCGAAGCTGCCGCGCCGTAGTATAAGGTGTGCTAATAGTAAGAGTGTCCATACGGGATCTGACGACCTTCCCCTCTAACCATTTTGACCATGGCAAACGCTGAACCTAACAACAGCGAGCACGAGCATCCGACCGACAATATGACGGCGGACGGACCAATCGCGCCCCCGGACCATCTGGAGTCCCCGCGAGAAGAATCCATCACTGCTTCCCAGCCGCACGCGAGCCTGGAAGAGGATGATGACGCCTTCAACGAATTCAGTTATCCAGGCGAAGACTTGGATCTGACGCGGGCGCACGATGCGCCAAACGGCACTTATAGCCGAACGGTGGCAGCAGGCACGTCGGCTACCGCGTATCGGGAAACTGGCACACCGGTCTCATGGTTTTCGGCCACTGCAGTGGTTGGTCTGCTGCTCTGGGGTGGATTATACTTAGGTACTTACAGCGGTGGTTTTGAGGGGAACATCTTCAACGAGACGCCCAATTACAAGACGACTGCGGAAGCACCCGCCGATCCGAAAGACCCGAAGGTGATGCGTGTGGCGGGACAAAAGCTCTTTACCGTAAATTGCGTGCAGTGCCACCAAGCCTCCGGCCTCGGTCAGGCTGGCCAGTTCCCGCCTTTGGTAGGCTCCGAGTGGGTGGTGGGCGATGCGCCCAAGCGGCTGACCCAAATTTTGCTCCACGGCATCCAGGGTTCCATCCACGTCAAAGGCGAGACGTACAACAACAACATGCCGGCGTGGAACACGCTGACGGACAAGCAAATTGCTTCCATCCTGACCTACATTCGTTCTGAGTGGGGCAATAGTGCCCAGCCCGTAGCTGAAACGGACATGGACCAGGCGCGCAAGGAAACGGCCGCGCGCAATGATCCGTGGACCGAAGCGGAGTTGCTCAAGATTTCCCAGGGTCCTTTGACGAGCCAGGGGGGTGGGAACACCCCGCCGGCACCCGCTCAAACCGCTCCTGGAGCAACAACCGGTGGGAACCCGCCGCAGACTGGCACAGGGACGACTCGCCCGCTTGCCGCACCTCTGGGACAAGGCCCTGGCCCAAGCCCTGCTGGTGCTCCATGATACGATCTGTTCACATTGACAAAAGCCTGTTTCTCGACGTAATTGCCACCTCTGTTTGCCACTCCGAGGCATCTGTCGTGGCCCGGTTATAAAGCCATGACATCTTCTATCAAATTGCCCGGTCTTTTCCGCCGCCTCGCGGCGACACTGCTGATCCTTGGTGCCTCTCTGGTGCCGTGCGCCGTCCAGGCGGCAACGCGCTCGACCAACATGTGGTGGGCACCGGAAGCCGTGACGGTCCACGGCCACAAGGTGGATGAGCTGCTCATGTTCATTTTCTGGCTGACGCTAGCCATCTTCATCAGCACGCAGAGTGTTTACGTGTACTTCTTGGTCAAGTACCGCTACCGTAAAGGAGTCAAGGCGGTGTACAGCCACGGCAACAACAGTCTGGAGCTGGTGTGGACGGCGATCCCGGCGGTGGTGTTCGTGACGCTGGCCATCTTCAGCAACCGCCTGTGGCTGCAACTGCGCAGCCCGGCCCCGGGCGACGCGATCAAGATTGACGTGATGGCTTATCAGTTCGGCTTCCACATCCGCAACCCCGGCATGGACAAGAAGCTGGGGGCCTACAGCCTGGAAGCGGTCAAGAAGGGCGACAACAACTTCGGCCAGGATCTCAACGACCCGGCCAGCTTTGATGACTACCAGAGTGAGAATCAATTAACCATTCCCATCAACCGGCCCGTCAACGTAGTTCTACGCAGCCAGGACGTGATCCACGCCTTCTACGTGCCCGAATTCCGGGTGTACCAGGACATGGTGCCAGGCCACGAAATTACCTGGATGTGGTTTGTGCCGGACAGAGTGGGTCAATACGCGCTGGCCTGCAACCAGCTCTGTGGGGCGGGCCACTACAATATGCAGGCTAAAATCGACGTCTTGAGCGAGGCTGATTACGATAAGTTCGTCGCCGAGAGCAGCCAGAAGGCTTTGAAGGCACGCGAAGACAAACAGAAGGCGGCCAACACCGCCCAGGAGCAACCGGTTGCTCCCACCGTGCAGATCGCCTCCGCCGGTGTGCAGTAGTAAGAAATCCCGCCGATTATCCGGCGGGAAGAAGGTTTTCGAGCTAAGTTAGGAAAGAAAGTTAGATCCCATACAATGTACACCGTAGCTACTCCTGCAATCTCGCCGGCGCATGTGGATGTCGCGCACACGCACGGTCACGGGGAACACCACGAACCCGGTTTCTTCCGCAAGTACGTTTGGTCGCACGATCATAAGATGATCGGTCTGCAATACCTCTTCGCCAGTATGTTCTTCGGGGCGATCAGCGGTATTCTGGCGATGGGCGTGCGCTGGCAGCTCGCCTTCCCGGGCAAGCCGTTCCCGCTGGTCGGCCATTTCCTGCCGGATACTATCGTCGGTGCCGACGGTGCGTTCCTGCCGGGCGGTTACAACATGCTGGTGACAATGCATGCGACCGTCATGGTATTCTTTGTCATCATGCCGCTCCTCATCGGTGTGTTCGGCAATTACCTGATTCCGCTCAAGATTGGCGCGCCTGACATGGCGTTCCCTTTCTTCAATGAGTTGAGCTTCTGGCTGTTTTTGTTGTCTGGCTTCATTCTCCTGGGTGGTTTCTTCGTGCCTCACGGCGCGGCGCAGAGTGGCTGGACCAGTTACGCCCCTCTGAGCAGCACGCGAGCGTATCAGCCGGCCGTCATGGGTCAGACGCTGTGGGGAGTTGCCATCTTTATCAATGGCCTGGCATCCATCGCCGGCGCGTTCAACTACATTACGACCATCGTGAACATGCGCTGCCCGGGGATGACGATGTTCCGCTTGCCTCTATCGGTTTGGTCGCTGTTCGTAACGGCGTTCCTGCTCCTCCTCGCGGTTCCCGTGCTCAGCGCGGCGGCGGCGATGCTGTTCCTCGACCTCAACATGGGAACGACCTTCTTCAGTGGCCAGTGGGGCACGGGTGGCCAGCCCCTGCTGTGGCAGCATTTGTTCTGGTTCTTCGGTCATCCCGAGGTTTACATCATGATCCTGCCTGCGATGGGTCTGGTTTCCGAGATCATGCCGGTGTTCGCCCGCAAGCCGATCTTCGGCTACCGCGCGATGGTGTTCTCGATGGTGGGCATCGGCTTGCTGGGCTTCCTGGTTTGGGGTCACCACATGTTCGTCTCGGGTATGCACCCGATCTTGTCGGCGACGTTCTCGCTGTCAACGATGGTCATTGCGGTTCCTTCGGCCATCAAGACCTTCAACTGGATGGGCACCATCTGGAAGGGGAGCATCCGGTTCACCACCCCGATGTGCTTCAGCCTGGCTTTTGTGAGCATGTTCGTCATCGGTGGCTTGAGCGGTATCTTCATGGCTTCGACGCCGGTGGATCAGTTCATCCATCACACGTACTTCATCGTGGCTCACTTCCACTACGTGCTCTTTGGCGGTAGCTTGTTCTCGCTGTTCGCGGCGGTGTACTTCTGGTTCCCGAAGATGTTCGGGCGCATGATGAGCGAGAAGCTCGGCAAGTGGCACTTCTGGCTGATGTTCGTTTTCTTCAACCTGACTTTCTTCCCGATGCACACGATGGGTCTGGCTGGCATGATGCGCCGTATCGCTGACCCGACGCAGTACGCTCACTTGCGCAACCTGCAGCCGCTGCAACAGTTCATCAGCATCAGTGCGTTTGGCTTGGGTGCATCGTTCCTGGTGTTCTGGTGGAACTTCTTCTACAGCCTGTTCAAGGGTGAGAGGGCCCCGGCAAATCCTTGGCGCGCGACCACGTTGGAGTGGACCCTGCCTTCACCGGTGACGTTGCACGGCAACTTCGAGAAGACGCCTCACGTGTATCACGGCCCGTACGAGTACAGCGTCCCGGGTATGGAGGAGGATTTCCTCCCGCAGAACGTTCCGATGAAGGATGTGGTCCGTGCAGGGCTGACGCACTGAAGAGTGCCGGCTTCGCGAAGGAAACACCGACATGCATGACATCGCAAAAGGCAGTTACTTACGGCCCGCACCTCGTGCGATGTATCGCACGGGGGGATGGAGCGGTTCGCCCTGGTTGCACGCGTACGCGGTCCTGGTCGCTCTGACGATCTGGACCCTGATCTTCAGCGGCGGACTCGTCACGAGTAAGGGAGTGGGTTTGTCGGTGCCGGATTGGCCGACCACTTACGGTTACAACATGTTCGCCTTCCCCATCTCTCGGTGGGTAGGCGGCATCTTCTACGAGCACTCCCACCGCCTGCTGGCCTCCGCGGTCGGCATGATGACCATCGGGCTGATGGTTTGGTTGTGGATCAGCGAGAAGCGGCGTTGGGTATGCTGGCTCGGCGTGGCGGCTTTGGGTGCCGTCGTCATGCAGGGCGTCTTGGGTGGCTTACGCGTGGTGTGGCTCAAGGACCAGATTGGCATCTTCCATGCGTGCTTGGCCCAGGCGTTTCTGGCGCTGGTGAGCTTTATCGCTCTGGCCACCTCGTCTTGGTGGGACCGCCTGATTGGAAGAAACCCAAGTGCAGACAACTGTCATGCCACTCGAGCCATTGCCTGGTTGGCTGTGATGGTCGCCGGGCTGATCTACATGCAGCTTGCCTTGGGAGCCGGGATGCGTCATGCGCACGCCGGGTTGTCCATCCGCGACTTTCCTACCGCTTACGGCAAGTGGTGGCCGGCGACGGACGCCTCAACAGTAGCTGCCATCAACCACGAACGGACGGAATCCTTGGGGATGCCGCCGACGAGTGGGGGGCAGATCCTGCTGCAGATGTTTCACCGCATGGGTGCGAGCCTAGTGGGAATTGCGGTCCTTGTTCTGACCTGGAAGATCTGGAAGGCGCGAGCTTCGCTGGAGGGGCGACTCTGGCACTTCGGGCTGCTCGGCCCCTTGTTGATCGCCATGCAGATCACCTTGGGCATCTACACCGTCTGGACGAACAAAGCGGCGGATGTGGCGACCTCGCACGTGGCGGTTGGAGCCGCTTCCCTGGTGTGGAGCGTGGTAACCGCAGCGGGATTGATGGTCTGGAGCCGAGCAGGATCGAGGGGCCAAGACGACACCATCCGGCATGCCGGGAACGGTGCTCAATCTGCACTGGCGGAACTCACGGTATGAAGCAAGCTGTCATCGCTGAGCCCCAGCCTGGAAGCTTGCCTTCGCTGCGGGTGGAGCCGGCGACTGCCCCCGGCGTGATCGGCGATTTTTGTGAGTTGGTCAAAGCGCGGTTGACGACGCTGGTTCTCGTCACCACCCTGGCGGGGTTTTATCTTGGCTCGGAGGGCGGAGTCAACTACCTGCGGATGTTGAACACCCTGTTGGGCACCGCGCTGGTCGCAATGGGTGCCGCCGCGCTAAACGAATTGATCGAGCGGCACGTGGACGCGCTGATGAAGCGCACGGAAGATCGCCCGCTTCCAAGCGGTCGGATGCAACCCGACACGGCGCTGATTATCGGGGTGGTGCTGGCGGTGGGCGGTATGGTTTACCTCAATCTCGTTGTCAACGCGGCGAGCAGCATGCTGGCGGCGCTGACGCTGGGCACCTACGTGTTTGCCTACACCCCGCTCAAGCGCGTCACCAGCCTCAATACGCTGGTCGGCGCGATCCCCGGGGCTTTGCCGCCGGTGATCGGCTGGGCCGCGGCTCGCGGCAGCATCGGGGCGGATGCCTGGGTGCTCTTCGCGATCCTCTTCTGCTGGCAAATGCCCCATTTTTTAGCGATCGCGTGGATGTACCGCGAAGACTATGCCCGGGCAGGCTTCGTGATGTTGCCCAACGTTGACAAAGATGGTGGTGGCACGGGGCGGCAGGCCGTCAATTACGCCGCAGCGCTGCTCATGGTCAGCCTGTTGCCGACGCTTACGGGCATGGCGTACCCGGTGTATTTCGCCGGCGCGTTCGTGCTGGGTGCGGGGATGGTCGTTTACGCCGTGCGCATGCAACGCGATGCGACGCGCCTCCACGCGCGGCAGCTCTTTTTTGCCTCCATCATCTATTTGCCGCTCCTCTTGGGGCTGTTGGCTGTTTGCAAGATCTCCGTGTGATGAACGCGTCCGGGGAAATTGTCGATCCGACGACCAAGCGAGCCAACCGTAAATTGTTCGTCGGGCTGGTAGTGTTCGCTTTGGCGCTGACTGCCCTGTGCGTCATCTGGATGCACTACCATGCGGAGAGGATCTTCAAGGATCAGGTACAGGAGCCGCCTGCTCTTACCCGCTAGACAACGAGCCGATTTTCAACTACTGCAATTTTTATGTCTTCCGCCGCCCTGCCTCACGCCTCCGTGCCGTCCGATCCCACGCATGCCTCGCACCCGCAAGTGAGCCTTGCGCGGTTTGGCATGATGACCTTTCTGGCCTCCGAAGCGATGCTCTTCGCCGGGCTGATCGGCGCGTACATCGTGCTGCGCATCAGCCAGGGGCACGCTTACCGCCCCGAGGACGCACCCAAGCTTCCTTGGGTCATGACGGGCATCAATACCCTCATCCTCGTGAGCAGCAGCTTCACCTGCGTCTGGGCCGAACGGAAGGTGCTCAAGGGCAGCAACCCGGCGCTCGGACTGCTGGTCACGGCGCTGCTCGGATTGACGTTCGTTGTATTGCAAGGTTTTGAGTGGACTCACCTGTATCACGAACGCATGTGGTTCGACCGGGCGGGTTCGGGCGGTCCCAGCGTTTACAGTGCCAATTTTTTCACGCTGACCGGTTTCCACGGTTTGCACGTTTCCATCGGGGTGCTGATGATCTTCATCGCTTTCTTCATGGCGCTCGCTGGCAAGTTCACGCCGCACAACCACACTTTCCTGGAGATTGCCTCCTTGTACTGGCATTTCGTGGATGTGGTGTGGGTGTTCCTGTTCACAATCCTTTATCTTGTTTGATGCTTGCGGAATGGCGCAGGTGGCCGTTCCTACTTCATGACCGAGACGGACACAGTTCAGGTTCAACCAAAGGGCACCAAGCCTAACCGGACGCTGCAATGGGTGCTTTGGAGCGTCCTGGTGTTGGTGATGGGACTGCTGAGCGCCAATTTTGTAAGGCAGCAGTGGCGCGCGATGGAACGGCGTGACATCACGCCGATGGAGCATTTCAACACGGTGCCCGATTTCAGCTTCACCACGCAGAACGGGCAGCCTTTCGGCACTGAGCAGACAAAGGGCAAGATCTGGCTGGCAAACTTCTTCTTCACCACCTGTCCCGGACCGTGCCTGCGGATGAACCACAAGGCGATGGAAATCCAGGAGGCGCTCAATGGTGACCATTCGGACGTGCGGATCGTTTCCTTCAGTATCAATCCCGAGCAGGACACGCCGGAGGTCTTAAAGAAATACGCCGAGCGGATGAAAGCGCGGCCTGATCATTGGTACTTCCTGACGGGTGAGCGCAGCAAGATTTACGATGTGGCCAAGCGGGGCTTCATGCTAATCACGATGGAAGCGCCGGGCGAGAACGGTCGGCCGCCGGAGGAAGGCCAGTTCATTCACAGCACGAAGATCGCGCTCATCGACCGGCAAGGAGTCGTGCGGCGTTACTATGACAGCGAGTCTCCCGAGGTCGTGCAGCACGTATTGTCTGATATAGGGAGCCTGTTGCGCGAACAGCCCGTTGCCGACACGCCACGGCCTTGATTCCGTGGCGTGTCCGCTTGAAGTGCGGGCAGGTTTATGCGACTTAAAGGATAGGAAAGATAATCCCAATGAAAAACAAACTATTTGCTTTGACTGCCGCTTTGGTTCTCGTGGCGCAAGCTGTCCAGGCCTGCCCGGGGTGCAAGGAAGTGGTGGTGGACGGCCAGCAGGTCGTCAACCCCGCGAGCTTGGGCTTCGCCTACAGCATCGGCTTCATGTTCCTGACGGTGATGTCGGTGATCGGTTCGCTGGTCTGGATGATGATCAAGAGCGCCCGGGCCAACTGGCGTCCAGCCGACGAGAATGCCAATTAGGGCACCGTCTGCTGAACAGAGATGAAAATCGTCGTCCTTGATGGTCACACGCTCAATCCAGGTGATCTGGATTGGGCTTCATTGGAAGCTCTGGGTGATTGTTCCATCCACGAACGGACGAAGCCTAGCGAAACGGTAGGCCGCTTGCAAGATGCCAAGGTGGCGTTGACGAACAAGGTCCTGCTCGACGCGGAGACGCTCGGGCAACTGCCGGGTCTGCGTTACGTTGGCGTCATCGCGACAGGTTACAACGTGGTGGATATCGCCGCGGCAAAGGAACAGGGGATCGTGGTGACCAACGTGCCGGCTTACAGCACAATGTCGGTTGCACAATTGACTTTCGCTTTGTTGTTGGAATTAACCCATCGTGTCGGGCATCATGCGGAGAGTGTGCGCGAAGGTCATTGGGTGAAGAGCCCGGATTTTGCTTATTGGGATTTTCCTTTGATCGAGTTGGACGGGCTCACCATGGGCCTGGTCGGCTTCGGGGCAATTGCGCAGGCCACGGCCAAAATCGCGCAAGCTTTGGGCATGAAAGTTGTGGCCCATCGGCGCTCGGATCGACCTTCCGACGTGCCTGGAGCTCGGATGGTCGATCTGGAAACGGTCTTCCGTGAGAGTGACGTGGTGAGTGTGCATTGCCCGTTGACCGCCGAGACACGCGGATTAGTGAACGCAGTGCGGCTTTCTTTGATGAAGAAAAGCGCCTACGTGCTCAACACGAGCCGCGGGCCATTGGTCAACGAGGCGGATCTGGCCCAAGCCCTTAACGACGGCCGGATTGCCGGCGCAGGGCTGGATGTACTTTCCGACGAACCGCCCAAGGCAGACAATCCCCTGTTGACAGCGAAGAATTGTTTTGTGACCCCTCACATCGCATGGGCGTCACGGGCGGCCCGCAGCCGGCTGTTGGCGACGGTCGCGTCGAATGTGAAGGCGTTTGCCGAAGGCAAACCTCAAAACGTGGTGTCGTGATGGCTCGGTCATGAATCTCCGGGAGGTCTGGCTCAGGCTCAAGGCGCGGCGGAAAAAACGTCGGCAAGACCTCGCAGCCAAGCAGACTCACAATCGCCGTGCGACGCTCACGGTGGAGAGCCTGCGGCACGGCATTGACGAGCGAAGGCTGCAGGACGTTCAGGAACTGGGTGGGATGAAGGATCGTCCGGATGTTTTCTGGACCAAATACCTCGATGTCGATCACTGGTTAAAGGTAAACATCAAGCACGCCGAAGAACTCGGACTGGTGGATCATCCACCCGCTGATGTGCTCGACCTGGGCTGCGGCGCGGGATATTTCCTGTATGTCTGCCGTGCCCTCGGCGCGCGTGTGCTGGGCGTGGACGTAAAAACAGATCTGGTGCTTAACCGCATGATCGAGTTGTTCGGCCTGGAGCGGGTCGCCAAGCGGATCAAGCCGATGCGCAAGCTGCCTCCCTTTGGTAGGCACTTTGATCTGATCACCGGGTTCATGATTTGCTTTAACTTCCCGACCAATGAGACGTATTGGACCGAACGGGAGTGGGATTTCTTTCTCAACGACTTGTTGGACTACCTGAAGCCGGGGGGACGGATGTTTTTCAGCTTGAACAAGCAGCCGGACGGTGAGCATTACAACGCAGCGTTGAAGGCATATTTCCTGAGCCGCGGAGCAGTGGTGAAGGGCAAGCGGGTGTTGCTCAACTATGCCGATCTACAGCGCACGCGCGGTCAGACGGTAATATCGGCAACGGTGTAAGAAGTC
Source organism: uncultured Chthoniobacterales bacterium (assembly GCA_964245965.1). Lineage (GTDB taxonomy): Bacteria > Verrucomicrobiota > Verrucomicrobiia > Chthoniobacterales > SZAS-18 > CAWCJJ01. The sequence continues at coordinate 68,736 of CAXTOP010000015.1, read as the reverse complement.
TCGAAGTTGACTGGCGCGCAGTCTTCCATTTGTCATCCTGAGCGGAGCGAGGAACGAGCGAAGTCGAAAGACCTTCCGCCGCCGGAGGCAAATGTGTCTCCAGCAAGACAAGCTCCAGTCTGGTTGGAATCTCTGGCTGCTGCAGGCCGGAAGGTCCTTCGGTTCTCGTTCGCGGACTCACCCGTGTGGCCGCGCTTGTGCCGGACGCGGATCGATCCGCACCCACGGAGAGCGGCTCACATCATTGGACCAAGCTCTACGCGCGCTGCTTGTTCTTCAACTCCAGCTTGCGGTAAAGTGTCGCCATGCTGATGCCCAGCATGCTCGCGGTCTTCTCGCGTGAGCCGTTGTTATGACGCAGCGTTTGCTCGATGTAGGCACGCTCCTCGTTGGCGATGAACTCTTCCAGACGCAGACCGATCGGCATCTCGATGATGTTCTCCCCGCCCGCGCCCTGCTGGCGGCCCTGGATGTGCGGCGGCAGATCCGCCACGCGGATCACTCCGTCCTCGCACAAGGCACAGGCGCGCTCGATGGAGTTTTCCAGCTCGCGCACGTTGCCCGGCCAGGCATAACGGCCCAGGGTTTCCAGTGAATCCTGCTCGATCTTCTTGGGCTCGGTGTTGCTCTGCGTCGCGTTCTTTTGCAGAAAGTAATTCACCAGCAGCGGGATGTCTTCCGTGCGCTCACGCAGGCTCGGCAGGTCGATCGGGATAACCGCCAGACGATAAAACAAATCCTCGCGGAACGAACCGTTGCGCATTTTGGTCTGCAATTGCTCGTTGGAGGCGGCGACCACGCGCACGTTGATCGGCACCGTCTTGGTGTCGCCGACCCGCCGGATCATGCGCTCCTGCAACACGCGCAGGAGCTTGGTCTGGAGCGACAACGCCATCGAGTTGACTTCATCCAGAAAGATTGTTCCAGACTCCGCTTCTTCGAACAGGCCGATCTTGTCCTGGAAAGCCCCGGTGAACGCGCCCTTCTTGTGGCCGAAAAGCTCGCTTTCCAGCAGGTTCTCGGGCAAGGCGCTGCAATTCACCGCCACGAACGGCGCGTGCTGGCGTTTGCTGTTGAAATGAAGCGCGCGCGCGACCAGTTCCTTGCCCGTGCCGCTCTCGCCCTGGATCAGGATGGTGCTGTCCGTATCGGCAACCTTGTTGATCAGGTTGTAAACCTCCGACATCGCACGGCTGGTGCCCACGATGTTCTCGAAACGGTAGCGGTTCTTGATCTCCTTTTTGAGGTAAACGTTTTCGCGGACAGCCGACTGGTAGTCCAGGGCGCGCTGCACGGTGAACTTCAACTCGTCGATCTTGAAGGGCTTGGTGATGAAATCGTAGGCACCGAGCTTCATCGCCTCGACGGCTTTTTCGACGGATGCGTACGCGGTGATCAGCACCACCGCCGTTTGCGGCAGCGAACGGCGGCACTCTTGCAGCACGTCGAAGCCGGTGATCTTTTCCATCTTAATGTCCGCGATGACCACCTGGGGGTTGATGCCCGGCAGTTCCTCCAGGGCGCGCTCCGCCGAGTTGAAGGGAGAAACCTGGTGGCCGTTCTCACGGCAAAGGGTCGAGATGACCTCAACCATCGCTGGTTCGTCGTCGATGATGACAATTTTCGCCATAAGCACGGGGAAAGGAGACGCAGATTCTAAGAAATGATGGGACTAGCGGACACGCTTTCTTAATCTCAAAACTGAGAATTGAAAAGACATATTTCGGTTCAAAGCTCGATTTATCAGAGTAAATACCCTAGTTTAAACCCGGCCATGAATCATTGTCCAGGCCGCCGGGCTGCGGCAGTCGAGCAGACGGGCATGGATCGTGCAAAGGTCACCACCCTCATCGGGGAAGGCCGCCAGATCGGCGAAGGCCCCGGGCCGGATGCAGCCCAAGCGTCCCTCAAGACCCAGCGCCCTGGCAGGGTTGCGGGTGATCAAGGTGAGGAGTTCGGCGGGATCCAACGCCGCGGCTCCGGGGTGAGCGTAAGTCAGGGCACGCAATTCTTCGGTGAGGCTGAAGGAGCCATCACTGGCCGGGCTGTCGGTGGCGACGCACAGGTTCGCCCCGAGGGCTCGCAGCCGCTCGAAGGGGAACGTCCGGTGCTTGAAATAGCGGTGGCTGAGCGGGCAATGGGCGACCGTCATCCCCGACAACGGACCGCCCGAAGCGAACAGGGCGAAATCCTCTTCCTCCATCTCGTTGAGGTGGACGGCGATACACTCCGGCCCCAGCGCGCCGGCGGTGGTGAGTTGCGCTAAAGCGGAGCGGCCGTGGCCGCAGTCGCCCATCGGACGGCCGATCGATTTCAAGAAATTGTAGAGCGGCCCCTGCGCCCGGGTGAACATGTGGCGCTCGTCGGCGGACTCGGAGAGGTGAGTTGTCCAAGGCATGGCGTGGCGCCGGGCGCAATCTCGCGCGAGCTGGTACAACTCGGGCGAAGCGGTGTAGGGAGCATGCGGGCTGAGGCCCGAGCCGCCAAGCCAGTGCGACGAACCTTTTTGAAAGAAGAGCAGCGCGCCGGCGACCAGTTGTTCGGTGGCGACGGGCGAACGCACGTCGATCATTTCCAGGAACCACCAGGTCCGCAGGGGCGGGGCGGGAAGCTTCCACATCAACTCGGGAAAAGACTCGATGTTGAGCAGGGTGGTCACACCCCAGCGGCGATATTCGACAAACCCGCGGGCGATGGCGGCGAGGTAGTCTTCCTCGTCGAGCTGCCGCTTCAGGGCGTTGATGCGCCCGATCCACTCGCTGAAATTGGCCGGCGGCAGGATCGCATGGCGCAACGTGGAATAATCCAGGTGGCAATGCGCGTTGACGAAGCCCGGCACCAGCATCTGCTCCCCGAGGTCTAGAGTCTCTTCAGAGCCGGCGGAGAATTCTGTGCGCAGATCCTCCCAGCGGCCCACCGCGACGATTTCGCCTTCGCGCGTGGCAACCGCGCCGTTCTCGATGACGGCGGGATGGTCCATGGTCAGGACGGAGCGGGCGCGGATGAGCATGCAGGAGAAACGCAAGTGAGGGGCAGACAAGTCAGCTTACCCTGGAACTGCCAGCAACGAAAGGTGAGGCAGCGACGGATGCTTGCTCCCCCCGCGCTCGCTCACAGGTTCTTTCCGAGTGCGCAGGCGGCGATGAGTTTCTCCAGGCGCCGCAGGCGGGTCGGCTCCCCCTTGGCGCTGACGATCCAGTGACACCATTTCCGGCGGTCGGAAGGCCGCTGGGCCTGGAAATAGGCCCAGGCCGCCGTGTTCTCCTGGAACATGGCCGCGTACGATTCTGCCAGATCGAGCGGCAGCGTGGCGAGCCGTTGCTTGTGCCCGGACTGCTTGTAGGCGTAAATGCGCGAACGGTTTTCCTGCCGCGCCTGGAAAGCCAGCGCCCCGGCGGGCTGCATCCGGCCTTCCGCCGTCAGAACCGCCACGCGCGCGATGTTCACGGCGCTCCAGGTGCTCACCGTCCGGCGCGGGGTGAAGCGGATCGTGTACGCGCGCGGCCCCAGGCTGCGCCGTACCCCGTCGATCCAGCCGAAACACAGCGCCTCGTCCACGGACTCGGGCCAGGTGATGCTGCGCCGGCCCGCATCCTTCTTGTAAAAGCCCACGTGAAGTTCCCGCTCCTGTGCGTGATGCGCCTGAAACCAGCAGCGCAGCTCCTCCGGCGTCTCGAAGAACCGGGGTGTGGGGGCGGTGGCGCTCATACCCCGACCTCAAACCAGGCACGAAAATCTTCGGCGAATTGACGAGAATGAACTAATCGCACGGCGGCCGAATTGATTTTCCAGTGGAGCGGGGATCATGTTACCAAGGCAATCGTCCTTGGAAAACCCTTTAGCTTTTCGACTGATGAAAACACGTTTCTTGCTGGTGGCTGGCTCCGCGCTCCTGTTGTTGGCCGGGTGTGAGACCCGCTCGATCTCGGATTCCGGCTATCGCCACGGTGAATCCAACGCCTTTTACCGGGGTGAACTCACGGAGGCCGAGGTCATCGGCGCGCCCGACTCCACTTATCCGATCACCGACGCCGACATCCAGCGCGCGCTGCACAACAGCAAGCCGGTCCACGCCGTACCCGGCACCGGGTTGGTCGTCGTGCAATCGGGTGCCATCACGCCGGACGACGCCATGCTCCAGGCGCTGGACCGGCGTTACCGCGTGCAGCCGTTTACGGGCCTACCCGGGGCGCACGTGGACCCCAGCGGCAGCAGCTATTCCAAGCAACTGCGTCTCGCGGCGGCGCAGGGTGGTTTCCAGCACATTCTCTGCTACTGGGGCACGCTGGAATCGGCGCGCGAGAACCAGGTGACCAAGGCCGTGTCGTGGGTGCCGATCGCGGGCAACTTCGTGCCGGACGAAAACCAGCGCATGCGCATCAACCTGCACGCGGTGCTCATCGACGTGGGCACCGGCCGTTGGTCGGCTTACACGGGCAAGCCGTCCGAGGACGCGGCGCTCAGCGCGCGCGTGCTGCGCGGATCGAGCGACCAGAAGCAGGTGGCCAAGCTCAAGGGCGAAGCGTACGCGAGCCTCGTGGACGAGCTGGTGGCGCGTTCGATTTGATGACGCCGTCCTCATCCCGGGATAAGTGGCAGGCAGTTCCAGGCATCCCGCCAAAGGCTTTCGCGCAGACCGTCCTGGCGGGCACGCTAGCCGCGAAAGCACGGCGCTGGCATCCTGCCGGGCAGGCGGCGACGATGATTCCTCGGTCCCCATGATGAACCCTCCTGTGCGCCCGCCCCTTCCGCCCGCCGTTCCGGCTGTGCGCCGCCCTCAGACGGCTCTGTTCAAAGGGCTCGGTTGGCTGATGGGCAGTGCTGGTGCTCTGCTCGTCGCGGCGGTGCCCGTGCTCGCGTTTCTGCTGGCACGAATGGTCAACCAGCATACGCTGCCGGGCAGCCTGCCCTCGTACTCCGGCACCCGTGCCGACACTATCCACACTTTTCTCCTGCTCGGGTTAATTGGCGTCGTCGGGTGCCTGACGCTGGCAAACGAGATCTACGTGGCGTGCCACTTGCGCCAGAGCCGCTTCCTGGCCAGGCTGCTGCTGCTGGCGTTCGGTGTGCTGATGTTCGCGATGACCACCGGGTCAGCGTGGTTGAAAAGTGTCGGGTTCTGACCGCCGATCTCCGAGAATCGACTTCAATTTTGCCTCAAACTTGTTTGTTGGCAGCCACACCTTGTCACGTAATTCTGGCAGGCTGTACTACGCAACAGGTCGATTCCCCCGCGCACTTGGGCAGCCATCAATGCTTCATGAACTCGCTGGCGAGCTGCACGACGAAGAAGTAAACGCCGATCGCGCCGAAGAACAGGCTCACGAACCAGAAGCGGCGGCGCTGCACCAGCACCGAGATGGCGGCCACGGCGATGGACACCTGGAACATCGTCACCGCGCGCGCCAGCATGACGTGCCAATTCAGGTGGCGTTCGCCTTCTTCCTTGATCTCCCTGGCTTTTTCTTCGAAGCCGTGCGCTTTCTCGGTGATTTCCTTTTGGTCCTCCACGTATTGCTGGGTCTTTGCCTCGTCCGCCTCGGAAGGCTTCTTGTCCAAAGCGGCGAGCAGCTCCATCCGGCTGCTGAGCACGGCTGCCTTGACCCCCTTGGCCTGGTAGTAGGCCCACTGGTTGCTGGCTTCGATGGTCTGGTTGTTGGCGTCGATCTGCGTGATCAGCGCCTCGTTGACGTGGTGCCCGGCCAGCAGGGAGGCAACCGCCGCGAGCGCCGCGAAGATGGCCGAGGATAAGGCCACTCCCAGCACCCATCTTTTTTCCCCGCCGGCGTGTTCGGCGTTGCGGGCAATATGTTCCTGCAGGGCTTCAAGCGGTACTTCGGGGGCTTCCATAAAAGGCAGAAGGCAGAAGGTAGAAGGTAGAAGAAGAGGCGAAAATCGCCTTGATGCAGGAACAATTAACAGGTCCGGCACCCCGAGAGCAACCTCCGGCGGCAGAATATCAACTTCTGTCGATTGGTTCCCGCCGTTTATCCCTTCTGCCTTCTGCCTTCTGCCTTGGTTCGCTTCCTGCTTCTTGTGCGTCCACCATCGGGATTTATGCTCAAAGCGCACCTTGATCACCTGCTTAACACTATCCTCGATAGCCATGAGGGCATCGCAGATCTCTTCTTTGTCGTGGGCCGGCCCTTCCAGGTCGAAGCTTTCGGCAAGCTCAAGCCCGTCGTCGTTGACCCGCCCGTCGAATCCCTGAGTTCCTATCAGCTCGAGCGCATCGTCAACCGCTTGGTCGGGCATGACCCACGCCTGGTCCACGACCTCGTGACCACCGGTTCGTGTGACAGTTCCTACGCCGTTGGCAACCGCTGCCGGCTGCGCGTCAATATCTTCCGCCAGCGCGGCAATTACGGGATCGTCATGCGAATCCTCGCCACGAAAATCCCGACGCTGGCCGCGCTCAACCTGCCACCCATTTTCCAGAAAATGACGGCCGAGAAAACCGGCTTGATCCTCGTCACCGGCGCGACCGGCTCGGGCAAGACGACGACCCTGGCCGCGCTGCTCAACGAGTTCAACGAGAAGCTGCCCGGCCACATCGTCACGCTGGAAGATCCCATCGAGTTCGTGCATCCGCACAAGACCTCCACTTTCTGCCAGCGCGAACTGGGCAACGACTACAACAGCTTTGCCACGGGGTTGCGCGCGGCGTTGCGCGAAGCGCCCAAGGTCATCTTCGTCGGTGAGCTGCGCGACCGTGAAACCACCGAGATCGCCATCACGGCGGCGGAAACCGGGCACCTGGTCGTCAGCACGCTGCACACGATCAACGCCGGGCAGTCCATCAACCGCATCCTGGGAATGTTTGAACAGGCCGAACAGAGCCAGATGCGCCAGCGTCTGGCTGAGACGATCCGCTACGTCGTGGCCCAGCGGTTGGCGCCCAAGATCGGCGGCGGACGGCAGTTGGTCATGGAGATCATGGGCAGCAATCTGCGCGTGCGCGAGGCGATCCTGCTGGGTGAGGCGGAGGAGCGCAATTTCTATGACATCACGACTGCGTCGGCGACGTACGGCTGGCAGACGTTCGACCAGTCGGTGACGGCCTCGTACAAGGCGGACGTGATCGACGAGGAAACCGCGCTGGCGTATTCCACTCGCAAGGCCGTGGTCGGCCGCGGGATCGACCAGCACAAGCAGGCGATGGGTCTGTCTTCGCGCGAGGGTTCGGGGATGCGCATGAGCAATGCTCCGGAAACCGCCTCCGCGCCGGTGGAAACCGCGCCCACGCCGCCACCGCCGCTCCCCAACCTGCAACTCGCCCCCAGCCTGCAAATGGCGGGCCGCAAGTAGCAGAACACTGCTTTTCCCATGACCTCCGAAAACCCCGTTGCCGCTTCCCTGCCCGAGGATAAAATCGGGCGCGACGATCGTTCCGCTCTCCTTTGCTGCCACGAACCGTCCTACCAGAAGTACTTGGCCGCCGAGTTGCGCAAGCTGGGCTTCAAGATCCACCACGCGGCCGGCCACCAGCAGGCGCAGCATCGCCTGAGCACGCGCGCTTACGACGTGACCGTGCTGCTGGAAAATCTGGAAGGTTGTGTTTTGGGGACCAATGCCTTGTTGCAGTCCCTCACGGCGCTGCCCACGGATGACCGGCGGCAGACGTTTGTCCTCATGCTGTGCCAATCTTTTGCGACTTCCGACGCGATGAACGCCTATGCCCGGAGCGTGGATTTGCTGATCAACTACCAGGATATCGCGCAGTTCGCCGCCGTGGTTGGTCCGGCCTTCGAAGAGCACGAGGAAGGCAACCGTTTCTTCAAGGCGGCGCTGAAGAAGTAGTCAGGCCTGAAAGATCACGCTTGATCATGTGACTCTTTTCTGACACGTCTTGCGTGTCGTCTCCCACCGGATCTCTATCCCGTTTTAGGCGGAGTAACTTCGTCTCGTTTTACGATGTTCGTTCGCCTATTTCATGTTAGGCGCAGATCTCACCTTCCAAAGATTCTCGCATGAGTTACATCACCGACATGGTTCTTCTTTTTGGTCTCGGCGAGGATGTCGAGAACACTCCCGAAGGCGACCATTATTCCATCGCCGACGGCATCAACGCTTGGTTGCGTGAGCGCTATGACGGCGAGGAACTACGCTATCTGAGTGAGGCTGCTTCCGGCGGCAAGGCATTTCAGGCTATCCTTTACGCCGGCTGCTTCAACTTCTTTGAGCCGGAACCTTTCATTGCCTTTCTGCGCACCTGTCCGTGGCAGGAGCCTGAATATGTGCAGCTGCTCCTGAAGTCGGAAGAGGAGTACCGCTTCACGCTCACTGAGCTATTCACCGCACCAAACGCCGATAGCTAGCGCCACCCGGCCTAACAACGCGCTCCAGTGAACAGAGGCTGGCGTTTGGCCTTTCCCCGAGTATCATGCCTGTCCTCGCCAGCCTCTGTCGCTGAGCTTGGAGGCGTTAGGCCCTCGTCACCATGCCGGAGCAGCTTTTCATCCTCTCCTATCTCTCGCTGCCGACCGACTTGTCCGCTGAGATGCGTGCATGGCCGGAGTTCGTCTCGGGCGAAGGGTACGCTGTCGAATTGCAGGGTAGCACGCCGGAGGAGGCCGTCAGTGTCCACATGGATGCCGAACACTATGTGGTCGTCAGTGCCCCGGCAGCGAGCTTGCTTTTCGACCGGGTCGTCGGCAGGGTGGTCCACTCCCTCTCCGCGCACACCGAGAGCCTGCTCATCCGCCGTGCCTAACCAGTCACTCCAGCGAACGGCGTACGGCTCGGTTCCTGAGACTTGCCTTTTCTCCCGCCGTCGCTGAGTTTGGGTCGTTAGGCGACCGGAGGCAGCCGTAAAGCCGCGGTGGGAATCAAATTTTTTGCTCGGACTCGTGAAAATACCTGTTTGTATTGCTCCCGTGAAACCGATCCATACTCTCATCGCACTGATTGCTGTTTCGCTTTTGCCACTCTCCTCCGCAAACGCCCAAAAGGCTCGCATTTTTGGTAGATTGCTTGAACGCGCAGAGGGTAAGGCCGCTTTGAAGGCCGCTTCGATAGCTGGCGCAGGTGCCTTGGCAGGTTATGAATTCAAGGCGTACCAGGATCAGCAGACACCCGTGGCGCAAATCGGAGCGGGGGAGGCGATCTATTCGGTTCAGATGGATCTCGATTCAGGGGCACACGCGATTCATTGGGCACGGTGGTTCGGCTACCCAAATATCACCCCCATGCTGCAAGTTGAGGGCCAAGGAGACTTTTTGATCCCGAACTATTATCCTTCCTTTAAAGGCGGGGTGGCATTATGGACTTTCAAAATCCCTGTGATTCCCGGCAACCGGAAAATCAACGTGGTGCTTTTCGATAATACTTTTGACCAAAATGCGCTTTTCAACCAGTTCTTGCGCACGCAGTTTGCCGGATACTTGGACGTGAAAATAGCAAATGTAAAAGCCCCTGTTCTCAAAGGTGTGGCTTTACAAGCTCAGGCAGGCGGATCATTTCAGATCATGTCATCAGATCACGCTGATTTGCCGATTATTCAGCCGTCCCAACTGTGTACATATACAGTTGATTGCCCTTGTGGATGGTGGCCGTTCTATTCCACGCTTTCGACTTGGGATACAGAAGGCGAGATAAAAGACGAATCCGGCAACTTGGTTGGTCACATCCGTATGTCTCAGGTCGTAAAAAACTAGAGCACATCTCACCAGCCTAACAACGCGCTCCAGTGAACAGAGGCTGGCGTCGGAGTCTGATCCGTGTTTACCTCTGTTCTCACCAGCCTCTGTCGCTGAGCTTGAGTTCGTTAGGCGACTTTCACGTTCCACCTTGATCTCCGCATATGACCCCCGAAAAACTTGGAAAGATACTCAACGATACAGAGGAGCTGGACCCGTGGCTGCTCACGAACTTCTTCCAGCCTCTCGTCTCTCTCCAAGAGGCTACAAAGGTACGCTATCAAGTCACAGCCCCGCCCCAACGATACTGGGAGGCGCGTGACTTTGCTGTTGCACTTTGGGAGTGTGGCAGCGACGACGACATGCACGCTCTGGTTTCTACTTCGCCTGAAGGAGCGGCACAGCTAGGTTATTTCCTATCGATCTTCGTTCTCGAACGGCAGCTTTCTCGTCCAGAGCGCAGCCAAGGCATTGAGCCGACTGCCACGAAGCCATTTGCGGCTTTGGCATCGCGTGCCCTCGAATGGCTTGATGAAGTCGAAGCCAAATCTCCCGGCAAGACGCAGCCACCAGAATAGCGAAGTCACGCCCCGTCGCCTAACAACGCGCTCCAGCGAACGGAGGCTGGCGGTTGGGCTTTCTCCGAGTTCCAGCCTTGACCTCGCCAGCCTCCGTCGCTGAGCTTGAGTCCGTTAGGCGGATACGCATCACCCATGCACAAAACCAACCAAGACCAGCTTCCTTGGAGCGAGCAACGCTCGCCTACCGGCAAGTTCTGCGTCCACCGCAAGCACCTTTCCCTTGCCTTGGGCGGCATCAAGGACGTGGGTGCCTGCGGCGGCGGCCACCCGTTCGACCTGGAGTTGACCCGCGTGCCGCCGCGAGCGGCCAACTGGCCCTTCCACTCGCACGCCGTGCAGTGGGAGTTGTTCATTGTCCTCAGTGGCAGCGGCGAGGCGCGCACCCCCGAAGGTGTGGTTCCCTTCGCGGCTGGCGATTGTCTCTTGTTTCCACCCGGAGAGGCTCATCTGCTCACCAACACCGGCGAGGTGGACCTGCTCTATTACATCATTACGGACCAGCCCGCCGCCGACATGATGTTCTACCCTGATTCCGACAAGTGGTTCATCAAACCGCAACGCAAGTTCTTCCGGATGCGGGAGGTGGACTACTACGACGCCGAAGACGAAGTCCCCGCCGCCTATTGACCTTCAGGAAAGTAATTTCCCCGCTTGGAAAGGGTAACTCTGAACCTAGCCGGAGCGACTTCAGCAAGCCAGCAGACAGTTTGAGTTCGTGGAGTTCTACCTCTTACGCGCTGTTCCAAGTCGAGCACCTTCCCGAGCACAAAGTTGGCCAGGCATCCATCCTTGAGGTAGCTCCAGATGAACTCCACCGGGTCGGGCTGCGGGGTACGAGCCGGCCAGGGTTCAACGGGCAGGCGCGGGCAGGCAGCCAGGAGTTCTCGGATGGGTTCACCCTGGTGGCTGCTGCCTTGCCTCCCAGAGCACAATGACCTCGCCACGCAGGTGCGGCCACACCTCCCCGCGCAGAAAAGAGGGGATCATTTCCACGCCAAGGTAGCGTTCGGCGTCGGGGCGAAAGTACAGGCCCACGCGACGATGCTGCGGTGCGACGCTCAAAGCGGCCACCACGGAGAGCGAGGCTTTTCTTGGCAGGCGCGGCCAGTCCCGCGGCCAACCCAGCGTGCCACCTTCTCGCCGGGTCCTGTTCGCGGGCACGAGTCGCTGGCTGCGGTGGCGAGTAGCGCCGTGCTCGCAAGCCAGGCGGCCCGGCAGTTGGAGTGGAAGCGCCACGCCCAAACGCTGCCAAATCAACACGCCCAAGCCACGACGGGTCCACCGCTCGCCGGCAAAACCGAAGTGGCACGGTGACTTCTCGACCCAACCAAGTACCATCCTCGCCTCTCTTCGCCTCGCCTCGCCTCGCGGCGCGAGAGCTTGGAGGAGCGGCCGACGACCGGCTTGGCTTCCAGCGCCTCCCAGCGCTCCTTTGGGTTTGGGGTCCGCAGGCTCTCCACCCAAGGGTTGACGCTGCGCTTGGTCCAGCCCCGAGAAAGGCCGCTCCTTCCCTGCTGCTATAACCTTCCAGCACACGTTCTACTACTGCCAGGCGTCTGCGCCGCGCCAACTCCGCCGCCCCTGCCTTGACTTCGCCTGCCCCAACCCCAGCACCAAAGACGCCTTCCAAGTGGAACATTACTTGCCTGAAGGTCAACAGGCGTTTCTGCACATCTTCTGTGAATGCAAGCCATTCGGCTCTGCTCACCAACGCCGAATTCAAGCGCCGCAAGCCCGTTTGGACGGCATTCTCTGAGTTCTGGCTCGACACCGAACTTGAACCAGCGGATTTGCAGCGTATCGCCCGCGTTGCTGCGGACTCCACCTACAGTATCGCTGAGTTGCGCGACATTTACCTCTACGAGGTGGCTCTCGCGGTTGGTCCCAATCTGCTTTGCGTCGCAGGCGAGTGGGCAGGCTTTGATAAGCCGTGGCTGCACACCGAAGCTCGCAAGCGGGCGGAGCATCGCAGTGTCTGGCTGCGCTTCAAGGTTTTCAGCCGTATCGATTTTCGCCCGATGCTTTACGCCACAGAGCATCATTGGCGGCAGTTTTTTACTTTTCACCGCCAACAACCTGCTACCGCTCGGAAACACCTAACCAATCGCTCCAGCGAACGGCACGGTAGCGTCGGTTCATTTTGCCTCGGAGCCAGACCCAAAACGTGAGCAGCGGGCGGCTCCCAGCCTGCAGAGTCGCCAGAGTTTACAGCGACGAAGAACCTGCGTACACGGCGACCGACCTGCGATCATGACAAAGGGCGATGTGGCCCTTGCGCCTTTGCCTCAGGCAGATGGACGCATTAAATCGCGCCCCGTTATTTTGCTGCGCCAGATGTCGGCTTGGCATCCAGCCGCACAAACTACTCAGCAGAAGTCCCGGACCTTTCTGCCACGGATTTCCTCTGCTCGGCGCGCAAGCTCAGCGTCGAAGGCGCGTTCCTCACCGTCGATCACAGGTTGTGCCAAAGATTTGAGAAGCAGATGAGCCAACTTGGTCCGGTCCGCTCTGGGTAGAGCCAGCAGGTCCGAGTGAAGCTGTTCAGCGGTCGCCGTTATGTGGAAAAGAATGACGGAAGTTTCCGCTGAAAGCAAGCAATTCGCAGGCAGCTCTAGCCCAGTTCGTTGTTGCGCTCCGCGGCGCGGTCGATGAGCGATGTTTTCCATCCGGGCGTCGTCTCCATCGAACGGCTCTCGCGCCCCGGGATGTTCGCGTCGGCGGCGGGAGCCTTGGCGTCGGGCGAGGGGAGCAGAAAGCGATTGGCGAACACCAGCGCGTGCGCCGTCAGGTTGGGAAACAAGACCGCGCCGATCTCCAACACGCGCGCCGAGAGCGGGAAGGTCAACGTCGGCCGACCGGTGCGCCCGGCCTCGATGATTTGCCGGGCGGCATCCTCGGCGCTCACGCTGCCTGCCAGCGGGAAATTATCCGAGGTCGCGAACCAATCGAATTCCTTGTTGTGCTGCCCCTTGAATTCGGCATGGACCTGCGACCCCGTGCGCAGCAGCCCCGGACACACCGTGCTCACCTTGATGCCTTCGCGCGCGAGTTCGGTGCGCAACGCGTCGGACAATCCGACCAGCGCGAATTTGCTCACGCTGTAGGTGGAAAGGTGCGGCACGGCGATCTTGCCACCGATGGAAGCGACGTTGACGATGCGCGCATCGCGGCGCTGGCGCAGGTGCGGCAGCACGGCCCAGATCATGCGCAGATGTCCGGCGAAGTGCAGCCGCATGGATTCCTCGAAATCCTCCAACTGCATGTGGGCCAGCGGTCCGACGCTGATCATCCCCGCCACGTTGAAGAGAACATCGATCCGCCCGAAGCGCCCGATTACGGCGGCGACCGCCTCCTTGATCTGTTCCGGCTCGGTGAGATCGCAAACGTGAGTGAAAATCCCGCCCGTTCCCGGGCCGGCGGTGAGGTCGGCTTCGGCCTGCGCCAGTTCCTCGGCGTCGCGGGCGAGCAGGGCGAGGGAGGCTCCCTCGGCAAACAGTTGCCGGGCCATCACCAGCCCGAGGCCGCGCGAACCGCCGCTGATGACGACCACTTTGCCCGCGAAAAACTGCGGGTTGCGCCTGAGCTTCGCAAACCCGTAGGCAGCGAGGGCAACCCCGGCGAGGGCAACGAGCGGACGGGAGGAACGGCGGGAAGATTTCTTCATCCTCCTGTATTCGCGCCACCCACGTCCGCGGGGTGCATCCGGAAATTAACCACCGAGGACACAGAGAGCACGGAGGAGGAAAGGGGATGTGTCCGGACCTTTTTAGCCCTATCCCTCTTTCTCTGTGCTCTCTGTGTCCTCGGTGGTGAAACAAACCGCCCGAACTTACTTGAGCCGTTCGTCGGCGTCCTTTTGCAGGAACGCCCACGTTTCATCCAGCGACTTGGCCACCTCCGCCTTGATCCCGGTCAGTTGCGCGTTGGTGAATTTGCTGCCGGCGTCCGGCTGTCGGCGCGCGAAGAGGTAATACTTGATCTTCGGTTCCGTGCCCGAACCGCGGACGGCAATCTTGCCGCCGTTGGCCAGTTCGAACATCAGCATCTTCTCGGACGGGATTTCCTGGCCCTCCACGTCGTGGAACTTTTCGCGCGAAAAGTTCTTCGTCGCCGTGACTCCGGCCCCGGCGATTTCCTGCGGCGGCGCGCTGTCGTAGGAGGCGAGTAGCTTCTGGATCTTCGCGGCGCCGTCCGCCCCTTCCAGGACGATGTTGCCGTTCTTTTCCCAGTAGAAGCCGAAGGTGGAGTACACCTCGTCAAGCATCTCCACCAGCGTGACTCCCTGCGACTTCGCGTAGGCGGCGACTTCGATGAACATCACCGTCGCCCCGTTGGCGTCCTTGTCGCGGGCGAAATCCGCGCCGCTGTAGCCGTAGCTTTCCTCGCCGCCGAAGACGTAGTACGTCGAATGCGATAGGCGCAGGGCGCGCGTCTCGCTCTCGGGCTTCTGACGGTAGTGCTCGCGGTCGGCTGCGGGCAAGGCGGCCTCGTAGTTGCCCAGCTTCTGGCCGATGTACTTGAAGCCCGTCAGCGTCTCGACGCAGCGCACGCCGTAGTGCTCGGCGATGGCCTTTTGCAGGTCCGTCGTGACGAAGGTCTTGATGATGGCCGCGTGGTCTTTGTTCTCCCCGGTGAGCACGCCGGTGTCGAACAGGGTCTTGAGCCGGTAGTAGGCCATCAGCGAGCCGATCTGGTTGCCGGTCAGGAGCGCAAGCTTGCCGTCGCGTCCGCGCACGGCCACGCCCATGCGGTCGCAATCCGGATCGGTGGCGACGACCACGTCGGCGTTCTCGCCGTCGGCGAGCTTCATGCCCATGCTCAGAGCCTCGGCGTTCTCGGGGTTGGGGGATTTGACCGTGGGAAAGCGCCCGTCCATGACCATCTGCGCCGGCACGGTCGTGTAGCGCAGCTTGAAGGCTTCCAGCGCCGGCAGGGTCATGACTGCGCCCGTGCCGTGGATCGGAGTGAAGACGATGTGCAAATCCCGCGCGCGGGCGAGCATCTCGGGGTTGAGCACCAGGGTCTTGAGGCGCTCCAGGTAGGCGCTGTCGATCTCCGCGCCGAGCGTGATGATCTCGCCTTTTTCGTCGCCGTGCAGTGCCTCGTAAGTCTCGCTGGTCACGGCGTTGACCTCGGCAATGATGCCGCTGGCCTGCGGCTCGACGATCTGCGCGCCCTGGTCGAAGTACACCTTGTAGCCGTTGTCGTGCGGCGGATTGTGGCTGGCGGTGATGACGATGCCGGCCTGCGCGTTGGTCAGGCGCACGGCGAAGGAGAGTTCGGGTGTGGAGCGTGGGCTTTCGAAGAGGTTGACGTCGCAGCCGTTTTCACTGGCAACCTTGGCGGTCAGGTCGGCGAAGTCGCGCGAAAAGTGCCGGGTGTCGTAGGCGATGACGAGCTTGGGTTTGCCGCGGCCGACCGGTGCGCCGTGCTCGGCAACCCATTTTTTGAGGTAACGCACCAGCCCCTGCGTTGCGCGGCTGATGTTGTAGAAATTCATCGCGTTGGTGCCGACGCACGGGTACTGCGGCCGGTCGAGGGACTGGAGGTCCTCGCCCTGCTCGGCGGCGGTGACGACCTTGCCGATGGTCCGCCCGCGCAGTCCCCCGGTGCCGAAAGCGAGGGTGGTGTAGAAGCGGTCGTCGAGTTCGCTCCAGTGGCCGCCGCGGACCAGTTCGTCGATGCTTTCCTGGTAGATGGTGTTGCTGCCCGAGGCGAGCAGGGCAGCGATGTTTTTGGCGCTGGCGGGCAGCAGTTTGCCGTCCTGGGCGGCCTTTTCGACTTCGGTGGTCAACTGGCTCATAGATGGAAGGATGGGAGGGAAGAAGGTGGTTTTTGCGACTGTAGGTTTGCCCCGGATGATTGCAAGAAATGGCAATATCAGCGCTTAGCGCTTCGTCGCGCGAAGGTAGGGATGGCTCTCCGAGCCGTCCGTGGTTTCTCTGCCTTCGTGTGGCAGCTTTGGAGAGTGCCGAAAGCTGAAAAGTCGGACGGCTCGGAGAGCCATTCCTACCTTGTTTGGACGCGCCGCAAGCGGCGCGAAAACGCTCGCGAGTGGTGCGCATCGAACTAAAATGCCCAGTTGTGCCTGCCGTCGAACTTCCACCGTCCTTCTTCCGCGCCCTGCGTCGGCGCGATGTTTTGCGGGCTAGCGGTGCGACCGACGCCTTCCGCCTGCTCGACGGCGCGGGCGACGGACCGGAATTTGCCGGGCTGTTCATCGACGACTTCGCCGGACGCTGGCTGTTGAGCACCGCCGGCTCATCACCCCCGGAGTGGTTACGGGCCTTCGCGCTCAGCGGCCACCCGGATGCGCCGCGCTCCCTCTACTGGAAAGCGCTGGACAACAAAAACAAGAGTAAGGGCAGCCCGGTCCACTGGGCGAGAGAGATCATCCCCGCACCCTTCATCATCCAGGAAAACGGACTGCGCTACCGCATCGACTTTTCCTCTGGTTACTCTCAAGGCATCTTCCTGGACCAGCGCGACAACCGCGCGACCCTGCGCCGGATCGCCACCTCCGGCACGACGACCCTCAACTGTTTTGCCTACACGTGCGCCTTTTCCGTGGCCGCAGCGGCGGGGGGCGGGCGCACGGCGAGTGTGGATTTGTCTAAACACTACCTGGAATGGGGCCGGGAAAATTTTGCGCTCAACGGCTTCGACGCCGCGGACGGACACGCCTTCCTCGCGGGCGACGTGCCCGGGATGCTGCGGCGTTTCGGCAGGCAGGGAAAGCAATTCGACTGCATCGTGCTGGACCCGCCGACCTTTTCGCGCAACCGCGACGGCAAGGTGTTCCGCGTGGAGGACGACTTCGGTGGGTTGGTCGCGCTGGCTGCCGCGCTGTTGACGCCGGCTGGTCGTCTCCTGTGTTCAACCAACCAGCGCAGCCTGCCCGCGCCCGTCTTCCGTCGGATGATCCTGGCTGCGCTCCCGGTTGCTCGCGCTGGCACGCGGTGGAAGCTGGACTTTGCACCCATGCCGCCTGATTTCACCGGCGACCCTTACCTGCAATCCTGCTGGGTTTCCGCGGGCAGACCCGGGTGATTCTCATTGTCGGTCGGCCCTTGCGCTGGCAGAGTGACTCCCAACATGGCTACGGTTATCCTTGCTCCGCTCCACCGGTTCACCGTTGAGGAGTATTATCGTATGGCTGAAACCGATATCCTTGCGCCGGGCGACCGCACCGAATTGCTGGAGGGTCAAATCATCGATATGCTGCCCATCGGTCCTTTTCACGCGAGTTCCGTCAGACGTTTGCTCAACCTGTTCGCGAGGCTTGGCGGAGGACGTTGGATCGTTGATGCTCAAAGCCCGGTGCGCTTGAGTGGCCGTTCGGAACCGCAACCCGACTTTGTTCTGTTGCGGCCAAAACCAGACTTTTACGAAGCCGCGCATCCGACTGCTGCCGACGTATTCCTGCTCGTGGAAGTGTCCGATAGTTCTGTACGTTTCGACCGCGAGGAAAAGCTGCCGGCTTACGCTCGCGCAGGCATTGCAGAATTCTGGTTGATCAACCTGATCGAGCGGGTGGTCGAAGTGTACCGTGAACCTTCCACGGTGGCGGGCGTTTATGGCTCTGCCGTCCGCCTGCAGCCCGGCGAGAAAATCGCACCGGCGGCTTTCCCCGACGTGGTGCTGCCCGTGGCGGAATTGCTTTCCATGCCAGGATAAAAGCGGCGAGGTAAGGTGGGCCGAAAAATTATTGCACTTGCCTGCGTCTGCCAACCGGCCGGCAAATGCGGCATTGCTTTTCCGGCGGCGTTCGGGCGATAAGAAGGGTGCTTACCTGCCACGTGATCCTCATGAAACCGATCTTCGCTCTTCCCATTCTCTGCGGCCTTTTCGCTCTTCCTTCCCTGCGGGCCGGGGACGCCGCGCCGCCAGTGGCGGCGGCAGTCACGGTCATCAAAGCGGCTCACCTGGTGGATACTCCCTCGGGCTCGGTGCGGCAGAACCAGGTGATCGTCGTCGAAGGCGACCGGATCAAATCCGTCGGTGCCGCCGACGCTCTGCCGCCCGGCGCGGTGCCCCCGGACGCGCGGGTCATCGACCTGGGCAACGCCACCGTGCTGCCCGGCCTCATCGATTGCCACACGCACCTGACCTTCGAGCCGGGCAATTACTACGAGGATACCTTTCGCCGGTCACCCATCGATTTCGCCATCGTCGCCTCGGTGTACGCGCGCCACACCCTCGAAGCCGGCTTCACCACCGTGCGCGACCTCGCTTCCTACGAGTACACGGACATTTCCCTGCGCAACGCCATCAACGCCGGCCGCATCCCCGGGCCGCGCATGCTCTGCGTGGGCGTGCCGCTGGGTGCCACCGGCGGCCACACGGACCTCAACGGTTTCTCACCCTTCCTGCGTTTCCAGAGCATCGCCCCGATGGTTTCCGACGGGCCGGCGGAGATCCGCAAGACCATCCGCAACGACATCAAGTACGGCGCGGATTGGATCAAGATCATGGCCAGCGCCGGCGTGCTCTCCGAGGAGGAGAGCGTCGGCGCGCCGCAGTATTCCTTTGAAGAAATGAAGGCCGCCGTGGACGAGGCGGCGTTGTGGGGCCGCAAGGTCGCCGCGCACGCGCACGGCCCGGAGGCGATCAAGATGGCGGTGCGCGCGGGGGTAGCGTCCATCGAGCATGGCAGCCTGATCGACGACGAGGGCATCCAACTCATGAAGGAGCACGGCACCTACCTGGTGCCCACCATCTACTGCGTGGACTACGTCCTGGACAAGTATGGGTCGATGGGTTACCCCGAGCGCATCCTGCAAAAAGCTCGCAACGTGGACGCCACGCGCCGCGACAGCTTCCATAAGGCCGTGCTGGCGGGCGTGAAGATCGCCTTCGGCACCGACGCCGGGGTGTACCCGCACGGCTGGAACGGCAAGGAGTTCGCCAAGATGGTTGAGCGCGGCATGACGCCGATGCAATCTATCCAAGCGGCCACGACCAGCGCCGCCGACCTGATCGGCTGGAAGAACAAGGTCGGGCAACTCACTCCCGGGTATCTCGCCGACCTGGTGGCCGTCAGCGCCGACCCGGTCGCGGACGTGCGCGCATTGGAGAACGTCGCTTTTGTGATGAAGGGCGGCGCCATCTACAAGAACACGCTGACGGCCGACCCCGTCGTCAAAGCGCCATGAGCGAAGACGGCGACAGAAATGCCTCGCTCGGGGACATCCGCGCTTTCCGCGCGCTGGGAGAGCGGATCGGCACGGCGGGCCAGCCGACGGAGGAGCAACTGCGCCGTGTCGGCCAGGCCGGGTACCAGGCGTTGATCAACCTGGCGTTGCCAACGTCCGATAATGCGTTGCCCAACGAGGGCGGCATCGTCACCAGCGCGGGCATGGCCTACGCGCACTTGCCGGTGAATTTCGACGCGCCGGCGGATGAGGATTTCCGGCGGTTCCGCGGCGTGATGTAAGCGTTTGCAGACCAGCGGGTTTTCGTCCACTGCGCGGCAAACATGCGGGTATCGGCGTTCATGTATCTTTACCGTCTAATACACGAAGGAGTTGGGCGCGAGGAAGCGGAGACCGATTTGCTGGCCATCTGGACGCCGGACGGGGTGTGGCAGGAGTTCATCGACCGGCAGTTGGCCGAGCACAAACTATCCGATGCGCCGTCCGGTGGCGGCTATACCGGCCGGGACCGATGAGGAGAAGATCGATCCCGCGCTGAACCGGGAACTACCAAGCTATTCTTCTACGACCTCCGGGAACTGGAACGGCTAATCCGCCGGGGTTTGTCCGCGTGGTGTACCCATCTACCAGGCACCCTTGGCGCTGTTGAGGAACCACATCAGCAACGAAACTCCACTGATGACCAAGGCAACGAGCACCAACATTTGGTAGTTCGAAAAGGTGGTCGAACCCCGCGATCCCCTGAAACGGCTCGGAGATGAATATCCCTTGTGTCTGCGGCTCAGTCTCTTGAACACCATAAGAACAACCCTCTTGATTTGGAGTGGACTATGGATGTTGCGCGCAGGCTGTAAAGACCAAAGAAGCAGCTCGCATTTGGGCCATGCGAGGAAATTCGACCATCGGAAGACCTCTTTCCTATGACGGTCGCCTCCTCACGGGCTGGACGGGCACGCGCCGTCGTGTCCCCAAATGTCTGCCGAGGGCCGCACAAAGTGGGGCGCGACGGCGCGTGCCCGTCCAGCCCGTGAGGATCAGCCATCGGGCGATGGCTCTCTGACGAAAGAGGCCTACAGCCGTTTCCAAGATGATGGAGCCTGGCTGTTGTGCTGGCTAGGCTTTGGACGGGCACGCGCCGTCGTGCCCCTGACTCTCTGCCTCTGCCCAGACGAACAGGGGCACGACGGCGCGTGCCCGTCCAAATGCTCAATCATCTTGGAAACCGCTGTAAATGACGCCCGGCCCTTGATCCCACCAGCGGAGCGTCTGGTGGGCCCGCCCCCCTTTTACTGGACGCTTTCGAGATCGACGATGCTGATTTTGACTTTGGGCACCGCTCCCAAGGTGTAGGAGCTACCGTCTCCCGGCACTAACTTGAGCTTGAGGACCTTGGTGCCGTCCATCACTCCGTCGTCAAACACTTTCACTTTGATCGGCGCACTGATGGCACCGGCCGGGATGGTTACCAGATCGCTGAGCATCTTGTAGTCGATGCCGGCCACGTTGTAGCCGCCCGTTTTGTAACGCACCGTCAGTGGCAACGCCGGGTCCCCGCCCGTCCGGGTGACCAGCACCTTGAGTTTGGGACCGCCCTCCACGATCGCGGTCAGGTTGCTGCCACCCGCGCCGGGCAGGACAAAGGAAACTACCGGCACCTCCAGCACCGTCAGTGATAGAGAAGCCGTGCCCGTGCCGCCCGCGTTGGTGGCGCTGAGCGCGACCGTGAACATGCCCGCGGCCGTCGGCGTGCCCGAGATGACGCCGGTGCCGGCATTGACTGTCAGCCCGGCTGGAAGATCGGTGGCGTCGAAGGTCGTGGGTGAATTTGAGGCGTTGATCTGGTAGGTAAACGGCTGGCCGACCTGAACCTGCGTGCTCCCGGCGGAGCTGATGAGCGGAGCGGCCGGATTGACGGTGAGCGTCAGAGCGGCTGTTCCCGTGCCGCCAAGGTTGGTGGCCGAAAGCGCGACGGAGAAGGTGCCTGTCGCCGTGGATATCCCGCTGATCTGGCCCGAGGCAGCCGAAAACGACAGACCATCCGGCAGACCGGTCGCCGCGAAGCTGGTGGGATTGCCCGACGCCGTGACCCGGAAGGTGAAGGCCTGGCCCACCTGCGCCGTGGCCAGCGTGCTGGAGGTGATCACCGGAGGAGCCGGGATGTCGCCGCCGAAGAGCCGGACCACGCCGTCGCGCGGCTGGCCATTGAACTGTGTGAACGTCCCGCCGACGACCACGCTGCCGTCCGCAGCCAGAGCGACAGAGTTGACCACGCCGGTTCCGCCCGTGCCGGTGCCGGGGTTGAATTGCGGGTCCACGCTGCCGTCCGCGTCGAGCCGGGCAACTCCCGCCAAGGCTACCCCTTTGATCGTGGTGAACTCGCCGCCCACGATGATCTTCCCGTCCGGCTGCACCGTCACGGAGTGCACGGTGTCGTTGGTCCCGGGGCCGGTCGCGTTGAACGCGGCATCCAGGCTGCCGTCCGCGTTGAGGCGCGCTAGGTTATCCACTTTCACTCCGCTGATGGCGTCGAAAGACCCGCCGACGATCACCTTGCCGTCCGCCTGCACGGCCAGAGCGAGGGTGTAGGTGCCAGATCCTGTGGTATCTCCCAGATACGTTTGCGCCCCGGCCTGAAAGCTAGCATCGACGCTGCCGTCAGCGTTGAAGCGGATCACGCCTGGCTGGGCCTGGTTGTTGACGCTGTTGGTCTCGCCACCCGCCAGAACTCGTCCGTCGGGCTGCACTGCCAGCGCGTAGAAGGTTGTGGCGAGATAAGGGTTGTCCCCGGGGTCAGTTGCGGCGGTAAACGTCGGGTCGGAGCTTCCATCGGCGTTCACCCGCGCCAGCGGGTACGGCTCCGATTGGTTATCATACAGATAGTAGCCCCGCCCGGTATAAAGGATGCGGCCCTCCGTCTGGGGCAAGATCGCATCGATTGCCCCTACGGCTACGACGGGGTTGAAGCTGGCATCCAGGCTGCCGTCCTGGTTGTAGCGCAACGCGTTCAGGAGAACTTTTCCATCGGCCTGTGGGGCAATGGCCGGGGAAGGCACCGGGCCGGGCTGGTCGTAGTTGCCTTCGTAAAAACTGGGGGCTGTCAGCAGGGGGAAGGCAGTGCCCAAGCTTCCGTCCATGTTCAGGCGGAACAGAAAGCTGGCATTGGCCCCGTTGACGATGAGGCCGGAGTCGAGCACGAGAGCCTGACCACCCGGCTGCGCCGCCACGGTGTAAGCGCTCCCGGGGCTGGTCAGATTGTCGGTGAAGCCGGCATCGACGCTGCCGTCCGTGTTGAGCCGGCCGAGGCTGACGCGGGTCAGCCCGCCGAACGTCGCAAAGGTTCCACCGACAAGGATCTGGCCATTGGCCTGCAAGCCGAGCGTGGCGATGGTGGCGACATTGGCATCCACCAACGGCAAGGGCGTCTGGAAGGTCGCATCCGTGCTGCCGTCTGCGTTGAGCCGCACCACGCCGCTCTGGCGCGTCGTGATGCCATCGGTCGAGGTGCTGACGACAAGTCCCCCGGCAACCACTTTCCCGTCGGGCTGCAGCACCAACGAACTGAAGGTTGCGGTCGGGTCCAATGCCGGCGCGAAGGTGGTGTCCGCCGAGCCATCGGCGTTCAGGCGGAAAGGCACACCTCCAAGGCCGTCGGAAAAGTTCGTCTCCTGCAAGTACAGCAGCTTCCCGTCGGGCTGGAGAATCAAGGCGTAGACGCCACGGCCGCTCTGCGGAGGATTGTAGGTGCTGTCCAGACTGCCGTCGGCATTGAACCGGAGGATGTCCCGGGAGAGGAGGCCTTCGGACCCGGTAAGAGCAAAAGTCCCTCCGATGAGGAGTTGTCCATTCGGCAACGACAGCAGGGAGTAGATACTGCTGTCGCTGCCGACACCGGATAGCTGGAAGCTGCTGTCCAGGGTGCCATCCGTATTCAGGCGGATGACCGTGGTGTTGGTAGCGGTGGAGTTGGGATCACTTCCGAAGCTGCCAGCGATGATCGGTTTGCCGTCCCCCTGGACGGCCACAAGGAAAGGAAAGCGTTCGTCCGAGCGGATAAAACCGATCAGAGGCAACGGAAAAAAGGTCGTATCCTGTGAGCCGTCGGCGTTCAAGCGAAGCACCGCGAAGTTCTCGGAGTACTGCTGGCCGACTTCCTCGACGAGTACGATCTTGCCGTCTGGGGCCAGGGCCACAAAATCCACCGTGCCCAGGCTGGCGGGCGGCACGAAGCCGGTGTCCAGGCTGCCGTCGGCGTTGAGCCGGACGATGGTCTGCGTGATCACTGCGCCGACGCCGTGGAAGCTGCCGACCACGATTTGCTTGCCATCGGCCTGTGTGGCAATCAACCCGGCGGTGCCCGATGTCCCGATGGTCGGTGCGAAAGTGGGGTCCACCGTGCCGGGAAGCTGGGCCTGGCTTGCACTCGGCAGGCAGACGCATGCCGCCGCCACGAGCAGCATCAAGCCGGCCCAGAGACCGGCCATGGATCGTTTGGAACGAAGCAGACGAGGAGGAAGCGAGAAGGGCATCGGGGAAAAGGACATATCGGAGACGCGGCGATAGATCAGCACAAGATCGGATGACCCGACAAGCAAATATCTGCCGCGAGAGACCACAGAATATCCGGTGCAGGGATCACAAAAGAACGGGTGCGCCATCCGTTCTTGTGTTTGTTATTGTCCGGGAGGAATTTGTGTCTTTGCAGAAGGTATCCGGAAGCGCCGACGCGTTTCGCAGGCCACCTGTCTGCTTTTGCATGCGCGTCGGCGCACGCAGACTCAAGCGGCGCTCCGCGCACCCTTGACGACCGAGCGGGCCTCAGCCACGAGCAGGTTGCACGCCTCTTGACAGAACATGGGCAGGCAGCCGTGCCCCACTCCGGCTGCGGGCTGCCCATGGCCGGCGAGGATTTGATCGCGGGCCGGATCGAACTTCTCAGGCGGCAGGCTCGTAAGCGGGGCGGTATCCGGCTCCGGGCCGACCCGCCAGAGGATCGTGCGCGCGCAGCCGCCGTCCGAGCGGCAGAAGCGGCCGACCATCTCGACGGCCTGCCCGTTGGTGATCTTCTGGGTGATGCGGTACATGCCCGTCTGCCGGCTGAGGGTTTCGCGCAGCGAAGTCACGGGAAGACGCTGCTTTCTCCACTGGAGAAACGCGCTGACCCGTCCGGGGTAGAAGCATTCCAAAGCCAGCCGCAAGGCGGGCAGGTCGCCGAGTTCCAGCCGCCAGCCGTGGCGCAGGTTGGGCGCGGTCTTGAGCGGGCGGTAGGCCGCGTCGTCGTCGTACCGGGCGATTTCCTCGGCGTCCTCGGGCCGGGTGAACCGTTCCAGGGTTTCCGCTGGCCGTGCCGCATCATCGCGGTGGCGGAGACCGTACCCGCCGCCGTCCGCCGGTGAAATGGTGACTTGGCCGATGAAATGGTAGCCTGCGGCCAACAGTTCGGCGAGGGATTGGTCGAGGGGAAAAGCGTCGGCTGGCACGTTGAAGAGGACTACGTGCGCCGGCCTCAGACCGGTGCCAGTTCCGCCAGAATATCGGCGGGCCGCGCGTCGAAAGCGTCCGCTTGTTCGACGATAATTTCCGCGAACCTCGGCTCCGTGCCGATGGCGCTGGCGTAGTACAACGCCCGGCCGTGGAGGTGCCGCGGGTTCTGGCTGAAGACTTGCCCCTGGCGCTGCCGCTCGCTGGCGGAAGCGGTCGGCTCGGCTTCGATGCCCAGCAGCACCGGGATGTCCTGGTAGGAGTGTAGCCCGTCGGAGATAAAATAGGGCACCACCACCACGTTGGGCGTGGTGGTGAGTTTGACCCAGTCGGCGATCAGCGGCGACTCCTCCATGTAGGTGCTGAGCACCACAGCGTAGCGTCCCTGCGCGGCAATGATCTCCACCTGCTCCTTGGCGGCGACGGCGGAATTGTCGTTGAGGCCCGTGCCGTGGCCGACGATTAGGAGGCTGGTTTCCGCCTCGGGCACGCCAGGGGCGGCTTCGTGGGCGCGCTGGAGCAGCAGTTCGGTCATGGCCGCGTGGTTGCCCACCGGCTCGCAGTATTTCCATTCCTGGCCGCCCAGGTCGTGGCGCATCGTCACGGCGGCGGGCAGCGGGTCCAACCCGAGTTCGCGCGGGATGACCGTCTGGGTAAAATAACCCTCGCTGATGAAGTTGGGCACGACGTACACCTCGCGGATGCCGGGCGCATCGTCAAAGAGCAGCCCGGCGGCAGCGTCGCGCATGGAAGGCTCCTCCTTCCAGAAGCAGCAAGCCACCTGGCCGAAGATGCCTCGCTGGCGGATGGCGGCGGCATGGGCCAAGCTCGGCGCGCTGGAATCCGGGTTGGTGGTCGAGCCGTGACCGACGATCAGCAGGGCGGTGGAAGGACGGGTGGCGGTTGGCACAAACTAACGATGGCCCGTTTGCCGGGTTCTGTCCACCGCAGGGCGGGAAGAATCCTTGCAGCCACGGATTGAACGCGGACGAAACGCGGATTAAAAGAGCCGGAAGCCGTGTCCAATGTTCCTCTGCTCGAAGTCCGCGACCTGTGCATCTCGTTTGTCGGGGCGGGTGCCAGCGTGCCGGCGGTGCGCGACCTGTCGTACTCGCTAGCGGCGGGCGCGGTGCTGGCGATGGTGGGCGAAAGCGGCAGCGGCAAGAGCGTGTCGGCCCTGGCCCTGACCCGGCTGCTGCCCGAGCCGCCCGCCCGGATCGACTCGGGCCAGATTCTGCTCGAAGGCCGCGACCTGCTGCGGCTCCCGGAACGCGAGCTGCGGGCCGTGCGCGGCGGGCAGATCGCCTATGTTTTTCAAGACCCGGCCACCTCGCTGAGCCCAGTGTTCACCGTGCGCAACCAGATGGCCGAGGCCCTGTCCCTGCACCGCCCGGAACTTCCCCGGACCCGCCGAGCCTACGACGAGGAGATCGTCCGCGCCCTGGCGGAAGTCGGCATCACCGAGCCGGAAAAGCGTTTGGGAGCATACCCGCACCAGCTCAGCGGCGGCATGCAGCAGCGCGTGATGATCGCCGCGGCCCTGGCCTGCCGGCCCAAGCTGCTCGTCGCCGACGAGCCGACCACCGCCCTGGATGTCACCATCCAGAAGCAGATCATGGATCTGCTGCGCGATCTGAAAGGCCGCCGGGGCATGAGCATTCTCCTGATCACGCACAATTTCGGCATCATCGGCGGTCTGGCCGACCGGGTGGCCGTGATGTACCGTGGCCGTCTTGTTGAAGAGGGGAAAGCCGACAAGGTGCTCGACGCTCCCAAACACCCCTACACGCGGGCGCTCATCGACTGCATCCCGCGGCTGGGAGCGCACCGCCGCCGGCTGGCGACCATTGCGGACACGATGAAATTCGATTAGCGAAAAGGAGTATGGTTTGTTTCCCCGCCTGATGGACCTGTCGATCCTGTTACCCCTTTCCAACCACCTCGAGCTGACGCGGGAATGCCTCGCGAGCCTGGAGCGCACCACGCGCGGAGTGAATTGGGAGGTAATCCTGATCGACGACGGCACCAACGACGGCACGGGCGAGTTCCTGCGGGGCCTGCGCGCGCCCCGCTACCGCACGGTGTCCCACGAGGCCGGCCGGCCGCGCGGGGCGGCGGCTTGTCTCAACGCCGCGGCGCGTCTCGCCCGGGGTTCCACGCTTTGCACTCTCAGCCCGGCGGCCGTTCTGCTGGCGGGCTGGATTCAGCCCATGTTCCGGCTGGTGCGCCGCCTGCCCCGGGCGGGTTGCATCGGCAACATCCACCGCGAGCCGGTCAGCGGCCTGATCGATTACACGGGCGTCCTCTTCGATGGGCGCGGCCTGCCGACGGACGCCGGGCGGAGCACCGTCGCGCCGCCCCCCGAGACACAGACCCGCTGGCCGGCGGTCTCCCCGTCCTGCTGCCTGCTGCGGCGGGAATTGCACGAAGAACTCGGGGGCTTCGACGAGGAAATGTCCCTGGAACTGGCCGGGATTGACTTTTGTCTGCGCGCGACCGAAGCGGCCGGCGCACGGCACTACACCGCCAACGGCAGCGTGATCTACGTCCACTGCGGCGACCTGGAAAAATCGCCGGACGGCGGCGCGCGCCAGGCCGCGCTGGAGGCCGGGCGGCGGCACTTCCAGGAGCACTGGGGCGAGCGCGCTCTGGCGTACCAGCAGTGGGAAAAAGCCCAGCTTGCCGCCGAGCAGGCCGAGGCCGCGCGCAGCGGGACACCGGTTTTCGGAGCGCACCACCGGCTGCCCGAGGTGACCGCGGAACACTGGGAAGACTTCTGCCGCGGGCAGGAGCGCCTCTGGCACCGGCGGTGGGAGCTGGCGCGGGAAAAACGCCGGCAGCGGCGTCAGGACATCACCGACGGCCGGGTGGACGGCTGGCGCTACCTGCGCAAGCACGTCCTGCACCCCTGGCGCTACAACTGGTCGCGGCTGGGACAAGCCCTCGTCAAGGTGGCGCAGCCGCATCCGGCGGCCCTGTCAAAACCCCCTCGTTACCCGCGCAACCGCCACGTGACGGGTACGGGACTTTCCTCTTCGTCCGACGAACCGGATCTCGGTCACCCGGATGCGATCCTCTTCAACCCGCCGGCTGATTGAAGAGATCTCTGCCACCCATGCCCACTGGACAGACCGGCGCGTTTCCCTATCCTGTGCCGATTACCGCCCCATGAATTTGCCCTTCACGACCTCGCCGCCCACCGTCCTGCTGATGGTCGGCGACACCGTGATCAACCCTGGGCGCTCGGGCATCCAGACCGTGGTGCGCAGCCTGGCGGCGGCCTTCGGGGTGATGCGGGCACCGGTGCGGCTGGTAGTCTGGAACGCGCCCTTGCGCCAGTTGCGGCCGTTGCCGCCGGAGTCTTCCGCGGGCTTGGCGGCCGAGCAACTGCGCGACGCGCCCGGTATCCCCCTGTCGCTCCTGTGGCACCCGTCTTCCTGGTGGTACTGGTTCGCCCACCGCGGCCGGGCGGGCTGCCTGCCGCTCCACCTGCACCCGAGCTACCGCAGCCTGCCCGCCGGGACCTGGGTGCTGATGCCCGAGCTGATCTACCGCGGCCGGGCCGCGCAGTTCGTCCGCTACATCCACGAACGCGGCTGGAAGGTGGCGTTGATTTTTCATGATGCTATTCCCGTCGAGCACCCGGAGTACGCCCCGCCCGAGCTGCCGGAAAACCACGCCGGCTACATGCGCGGCTTTGCCGGAGCGGACCTGATCCTGCCGAGTTGCGAGACGACGAACCTCAGTTGGCACGCGTTCATGAAAAAGGAGAGTCTCACCAGCCCGCCGACGCGCGTTTGCCGGCTGGCCTGCGACATTCCGGGCGTGCCGCGCACTCGCAACCTCCCGCTGGAACGGCCCGACCCGCGGGCGGTGCGGATGTTGTGCGTGTCCACGCTGGAGCCGCGCAAGAACCACCTGACCCTGCTCGCCGCCTACGAACTGGCGGTGGCCGCGCGTCCCGATCTCTCACTGGAAATGGACTTGGTCGGCGCGCGCTACGTGGACCGCGCCGACATCGTCGAGGCGGTGCAGGCGCTGGTGAAGCGGCATCCCGGCAAGGTGCGGTGGCGCGAACACGTGGATCACGCGGTGCTCAACAGCCTGTTCCGGGATTGCGATTTCACCGTGTACCCGTCGGTGTTGGAAGGCTTCGGCCTCCCGGTGATCGAGAGCCTGTGGCTGGGCCGGCCCTGCGTGTGCGCCAACTTCAGCGTGATGGCCGAGAACGCGGCGGGCGGGGGATGCCTGACCTGCGACACCCGCGATCCGCAAGCCCTCGCCGACGCGATGATCCGCCTGGCGGAGTCGCCGGAGTTGCGCCATCGGCTCGCCGTGGAAGCGACCACGCGCCCGCTCAAGACTTGGCACGAATACGCGGCGGAAGTGCTGCTGGCCATGAAGGAAGCCGGTGAAAGAAAGGATTGAGTTTGCCTTCCCTCCTCCTCTCCCGTCCGGACCGCGTCGGTGATGTCATCATCGCCACCGCCTGCCTGGAGCCGATCCGCCGACAGCGGCCGGATTGGCGGCTGGTGTTCGCCGCGCGCGAGGTAATGCGGCCTTTGCTGGAGGGGCATCCGCTGCTGGATCAATTCGTCGTCTTGCCCAAACCGGAAACAGGGGCCCGGGGTCGGAAGGACCTGGCGGACCAGTTGCGCGCGGCAGAACTCGACGTGGCGGTTCACCTTCATCCCGACGCTTCCTGCCAGAGGGCTGCGCGCGCGGCGGGGATTTCGCGCCGGATCGGTTATCGCAGCGGCTGGCTGCTGGACCGCTGGACTTTGACCGACCCGCAGGCCGACAGGCGCCGGGCGGGTGAGATGCACGAGGGGCAGTACAACTTCGGGTTGCTCGCGCCGCTGGGCATCGAAGCGCCGCCCCTGGATGCGTTGTGTGCGAGTCTGCACCTGGACCCGCGGTGGCGGGACACTTTGCTCGTCAAACTCGCGGCGATGGGCTGGGAGCAGCCGTGGCCCTCGTCCAGCGGGGCGGGAGATTACCTGGTGATCAACCCGACGGCCTTCTCGCTCGCCCTGCGCTGGCCGCCGGATCGGTTCGTCTCTTTGGCGCGGGCGTTGCGGCAGGAGTTTGGGCGGGTGGTCATGGTGGGGGAGCAAAGCGACGATCCGTCCATCGCGGAGATCCGACGGCAGTTGACCGGGAGCTGGTTTGTCGATCTGGCCGGGAAAACTAACCTGGCCGAGTTGGGTTGGCTCTTGCGGCACGCGCGTCTGCTGGTCAGCCGCAACACCGGCACGGCGCACCTGGCCACGGCGGTGGGCTGTCCGCTGGTGGAATTGTTCGGGCGGCTGGAGGGAATTTATGGGCCCACCCGTTGGCGGGCGCTGGGTGAAAAGACGCGCCGGGTGACCGTCCCGGCCGATGTGCTGCGTCAGAGGGGCGAGTCGAAGCGGGCTTACTGGCAACGCTGCCATGCGTCCATCCCCCAGGAAGAGGTGGTAACAGCCGCCCGCGAGGTGGTTGCATCGTTGTCGCCGGCTCCCATCCAAACGATACGCACCACGCGAATGGAATGAGACTCCCGGGCGCGGGTGGCCGCCGCCGCGAGGTCGCCGGTGCGTTCACCTCGTTTAGTTGCCTTCAAATTTCCCTTGTGACCCGGCTTTTTTCTGTTCTTTCGACTGCTGTATTTCTCCTGTGCGCGGTGTCCATGCCTGAGGCGGTGGCCCAGAAAGTGATGCCGAGTCCCACGGCCAATCCGCTCGGCGCACCGCTTCCGGCGACGCAGGTGCCGGCCAGCAATAACTCAGTCCAATCCCGGGCGGAAGTGAGCCACCTCCGGCGGCTGGTGCGCGAGGTGCGGGAAAATACCGACAATATCCAGAGCAAAGGGGGTTTCGGCGCGCAGCTCTGGCTGGTGCAGGGCCAGCAATTCTTCGACGATTGGCGCAAGCCCGGCACGCCCAGCATTGATCCGGCCTCATTGGTTCAGCGCGGGCAAACCCTCTCGACCGTCCTCGTTTTCTACGGGCCGGGCCGGGACAACAAAGGGTTGTGCAACGTGCATTACAATGTGGTCGTGCGACGCCCGAACGGCACGGTTTACGACCATCGTGACGATCTCATCGGCTACCAGGATCTTGCGCCGACCAGCGACCGGCAAATGATGCTCGGGCGTGATTACGTGACTCTGAACATCGGGATCGATGATCCGGTGGGCATTTACACGGTGGAAGCGGTGGTTCGCGACAACGTTGGCCAGGTTGATCTGCCGTTGAAGCAGACGTTTGTGGTGCAGTAAACCATCATTGGAGCGACAACGCGGCCCTCTCTCAAATGGTAGGGCGGGCACTCCGCTGCCGTTTGCACAGTAGTCACCCCATGGCAGGCGGAACGCCGCCCTACCATTTGAGAGAGCGGAAATTTTACTTCTCTTTGCTGGCGAGGGTGAGCCGCTCGCGCAGCAGACCGACCACGGCAGCTTCTTCGGGTTTGAGGGCGGCGAGGTTGTCGCCTTTCAGCTCCTCTTCGGCACGGTGGCGCAAGGATTCCAACATGGACCCGTCCGTATAGGCTTCCAGAATGGCCGGATGCACGTAGCACTTGCGGCAAACCGAGGGGGTATTGCCCAACCGCTCCGCCACATGTTCGATGGCGGCGACGATGTTTTTCTTCGCCGCCGCTTCCGAGTCAAAGGTCTCGAACTCCTTGAGGGCCATGGAGGCCAGCACCGTTCCGGCCCACGTGCGAAAATCCTTGGCCGTGAAGGGCTGGCCGCTGATCTCCTGCAGATACGCGTTCACGTCGGCGGAATCCACCACGTGGCGCTCGTCGTCCTCGTCCAGGTATTGGAACAACTCGTGGCCGGGCAGGTCCTGGCACTGCGCGACCACGCGGGCAACCTTCGGATGGTGCAGCTCGATGTCGTGATCCACTCCGCTCTTGCCGCGGAAGGAAAACTCAATGGTGCCGCCTTTGATGTGGACGTGGCGGTTGCGCAGGGTCGTCAGGCCGTAGTGCTTGTTCGTGCGCGCGTACTCTTCGTTGCCGACACGGATGAGGGTTGTCTCTAGGAGCTTGACGACCGTGGCGAGCACCTTTTCGCGCGACAGGCCGGGTTTCGACAAATCGGCGTCCACACGCTTGCGGATCACCGGCAGCGCCGCGGCAAACGCCATGACGCGGCCGTATTTGTTGGCGTCGGCGGTCTCGCGCCAGCGCGGGTGGTAGCGGTACTGCTTGCGGCCCCGCGCGTCGCGCCCGGTCGCCTGGAGATGCCCGCGTGCGCTCGGGCAGATCCACACGTCGGTGTACGCCGGCGGAATGGCCAGGGAGTTGATGCGCTTGATTTCGTCCTCGTCGGTGACTTTCTGGCCGTGCGTGTCGAAGTAGTCGAAGCCCTTGCCTTCGCCGCTCATCGGTTTACGGGTGAAACCGGGCTTGTTGTCGGTGTAATAACGCAGGCGCGCCAGTTCCGCGACTTCTTTGGGTTCCAAGCGGATGGGATCGTTCGATTCAGCAGGAGAGGCGGTCGCGGCGGGCATAGGAGAATGGGAAGGCAGGACTACTACGCATCCCAGGCTTTCGTGGCTGCCTGTGTACTCAAGGTTGAGAACACTCCTTATCAAGTACGAGAGACAGCGGCAAAGAAAAGCCCGCACGAAATCATGGCCCGGGCCCTTTCCTTGAGCTTCGTAATACGTGAAGGCCTCGGTAGCGTCGTCAAGTAGCTCGGGGCGCAAACGCACTTTGGCGGGAGTGTCGCCACTCACAACCGCGTGGCAAGCTGAAGCTTAAAGTCCTCCCGGGAAAGTGCCGTCTCGGGTACTGCCTGAGGGCGGGCGAGGCGCTGAGCAAGAACCGCAGCTTCTCCGGAACTGACTGGCAGCAGATCGTCATCGGCTTGAGCGGCCAGGTGATCCCACAAATCTGCGATCAGCTCGAGTTGTTCCTCGCGGGAAAGTTGCTGAACTGCGGGTAGATCGGCAAGGTTCATAGTCACCTTACGTTAACAGGGCGCAGAAGTCTCGCCAAGGCGGCAGAAAGAATAGGCTGATTTCCCAGGCGCGGCCATAGGATTTCCTACCCTTTCACCGGTGCCAACAGGCTGTGGCCAGTCATCTCGGCAGGCGGCGTCAGGCCCAGCAAGTGCAGTAGAGTTGGGGCAATATCGGCCAGGATGCCATCCTTCAATTCGAATTCCGACGCATCGTCGGCGACGTAGAACAGCTCGACCAGGTTGGTCGTGTGCGCCGTATTGGGCGAGCCGTCCGGATTGCGCATGTACTCGCAGTTGCCGTGGTCGGCGGTCACCAGCGCTTTGCCGCCCAACTCCAACACCCGTTCGATCACGCGGCCCACGTCCGTGTCCACGGTTTCCACGGCCTTGATGGCGGCTTCCACGACGCCCGTGTGGCCGACCATGTCGGGGTTGGCGAAGTTCAGGATCACCAGATCGTACTTCTCGATCTCGGCCAGCAAGTCCTCCGTCACCTGCTCGGCGCTCATCTCCGGCTGGAGATCATAGGTGGCTACCTTGGGCGAGGGGACAATCTTGCGGTCCTCGCCGGGGTTGGGCTGCTCGACGCCGCCGTTGAAGAAATAGGTGACGTGCGGGTACTTTTCTGTCTCGGCAATGCGCAACTGGTGCTTGCCCGCGGCGGCAACCACTTCGCCCAAGATTTGCTTGAGCGTTTGCGGCGGGAACACGTGCGGACAAGCGTACCCGGCGTCGTATTGGGTAAGCGTCACGTAGTGGACACGCGGCCAGCCTCCCCGGTCGAAGCCTTGAAAATCTTCGTCCAAAAACGCGGCGGAAAGCTGCTTGGTGCGGTCGGCGCGGAAGTTGAAAAACAGGACCACGTCGCCGTCGCGCACGAGTTGATCGTCGGCCGGCACCGGCGAGAAGATCATCGGCGGCAGGAACTCGTCGGTGGTGCCGTCGCTGTAGAGGGGCGGCAAAGCTTCGCGGGCTTCCTGGGCGCAGATCGTACCTTTGGCGTGGACGATGGCGTCCCAGGCAAGTTTGGTGCGCTCCCAGCGATTGTCGCGGTCCATGGCGTAATACCGGCCGATGACCGTGGCGATACGCGCGTCGCACGCGCTGACCTCCGAATCGAAACGCTCCAGGTAATGCGCCCCGCCGGTCGGCGAGGTATCCCGTCCATCGGTGAAGGCATGGACGTTGATGTCTTTGACCCCGGCCCGGTGCGCGATCTTGACCAAGGCGATCAGGTGGTCGATGTGGCTGTGGACGCCACCGTCGCTCAGGAGGCCGAGCAGGTGCAGGCGCCGGCCAGATTCGGCGGCTTTGGCGAACGCTTCCACCAGGACGGGGTTGGCCGCCAGTTCACCGTCGGCGATGGACTTGGTGATGCGCGTCAAAT
Source organism: uncultured Chthoniobacterales bacterium (assembly GCA_964245965.1). Taxonomy (GTDB): domain Bacteria; phylum Verrucomicrobiota; class Verrucomicrobiia; order Chthoniobacterales; family SZAS-18; genus CAWCJJ01. Next base: position 34,537 of record CAXTOP010000015.1, on the reverse strand, counting down.
CCTGGTAAACCACCCGGCCCGCACCGAGGTTGAGGTGGCCGACTTCCGAGTTGCCCATTTGGCCGACCGGCAAGCCCACGTCGCCGCCGCTGGCGCTGAGTGTCGCACAGGGATAGGTGGCGTGCAGCAGGTCGTGGAAAGGCGTCCTGGCGAGGACGGTGGCGTCACCGTCGCGCTCGGCGTGTTCCGGGGAGTCCGGGTTAATGCCCCAGCCGTCGCGGATGATCAGGATAACGGGTGCAGGCATTCCTGATTAACGGTTTCCGCGCGGCAATCGGATGGACGCAAGCCGTGCGCGGGAATTTATCTCGCCAGCCCCGGCGTCTTTTGGCAAAACCTTCCCGCCCCGCGTGAGCAGGCCAACGACGCATGAAACAACGCAATCTCCTGCTGGCGCTCACGCTGCTGGCCCTCTTCGTTCTGGCGGGCGTTTTTTATTTCCGGGCCTACGTGGTGCCCAAGCCTTTCGGGATCATCCTGTTCACGGGCGAGGGGCTGGTTGCCACCAAACTGGCGGCGGCGCGAATCTACGACGGCGGCGCGGACCGGCGGTTGGCCATTGAATCCCTGCCCAACCTGGCCCTGGTCACCACGCACGCGGCGGATTACGCCGTGCCGGATGCCGCCGCCGCCGCCGGTGCCCTCGCCTGCGGCGTGAAGCTCAACCACCGCGCCCTGGGCATCGATCCGGCGGGCAAACGGCTCCGCTCCCTGTGTGACCTGGCGCGGGACCGTGGCCGTGCGCTCGGCTTGATCACCACCGGCCGCCTGACCGACCCAGCGCCGGCCGCCTTTTACGCGCATCTTGCCGATGCTCGCGACCGCGACAGCGTGGCCGCGCAACTCGCCGAGCGGGCGGGGGAAGGGTTCTTCGATGTGATCCTGGGCGGCGGCGGCGGCGATTTCATGTCCGGTATCAAGGGTGGCCACCGCCGCGACGGGCGCGACCTGGCGCTGGAAATGCCGGTGAAAAGTGGATACACCGTCCTGCGCGGCAGCGCGGATTTGCAGGCGGTGCAGGCATGGCGCGGGCCGCGGCTGCTGGGCTTCTTCGCGCCGGAAGCGTTGCGGTTCCGCGATCAACTGGAAGCTGGCGACGCGCAGCAGCCGACGCTGGCGGACATGGTGCGCCGGTCCGTCGAAGTGCTCCAGCGCAAGCGCGGCGGTTACCTGCTGGTGGTCGATGCGGGCCTGATCGGCCGGGCTTCCGCGCACAACGAGGGCGAGCACGCTTTGCAGGAACTGCTGGAACTGGACCGCGCCGTCGGCGTGGCCCTGCAATATGCTGGGCCGAAGACGCTGGTGGTCGTGGCGGGCGGAGAATCGAACGGAGGGATGTCGCTCAACGGTTATCCCCTGCGGCAGGATCACGGGGTGGCGCTTCTGGGCATGAACGCCAACGGGCTGCCTTCGATTACCTGGGCAACGGGGCCGAACGGACCTTCGCCGCAACCGGCCCCGCCCACCGCAAAGACAACCAGCCCGGCGGCATTTTCCGCGCCCGAGGCCGCGAACGTCGCCGAGGACGCGCTGGCGGCGGGGTTTGGTCCCGGCTCCGAGCGGCTGCACGGATTTTTGGACAACACGTTCGTGTTCGAACTGTTGAGGGGAGAACTATAGCGTTGCGCGCGGGAAGCATCTCGCCTCAGTTGCAGCACAAAGAGATGCGACCTTCCGACCGGCTTTTCCAGTTCAGCGATCCGCTTTACAATGCAGCCGACGTTTTCTGGAAGAACCCCAAGACCCAACGCCGGATCGGTACTTTGCTCGTGTGGGCGTTTATCGGCGCGCTGCTCGGCATCGAAGCCAGGCGGCGCGGGCTTTTGCCCATGCCGTTTGCCGCGGTCGTGCCGACCAACCACTTCTACGCCGTCAGCACGGCGTTTTCGGTCCTGCTCGGTTTTGAAATCCTCGGGCTAGTCTTCGTGTTGCCGGAATCGATTTCCGACTCCCTGGGCAAGCAGTTCGAGATCCTGTCCATCATTCTGCTGCGCGAATCTTTTCAGGAGTTCGTCCACTTCGATGAGCCGATCCGCTGGGAACTGGTCTCCGGCTCGCTCCTGCCGATTTTGGCCAATGCCTTCGGCGGCATGTCGATGTTCATTGCCATCGGCTTGTTCTACCGCTTTCAGCAACACCGCCGGATCACGGGCAGTCAAGCGGCCCAGGATCGTTTCCGCTCCACCAAGAAGCTGCTGGCCCTCGCGCTGTTGGTGGCGTTCATCACCATCGGTGTGCAGGATGCCTGGGCCTATGTCAGTCACGGGGCCGCGGGAGAGTTTTTCGACGTCTTCTTCACCGTCCTCGTTTTTAGTGACATCCTGCTGATCTTTTTGTCCCTGCAATACAGCTCGGGCTACCAAATCGTGTTCCGCAACTCCGGATTTACACTGGCGACCGTAATCATCCGCCTGTCGGTGACCGCACCCGAGTATTACAACGTGGCGCTCGCCCTGGGTTCGGCGCTCTTTGCCGTCTGTTTGACGGTTGCCTACAATACCTTCGCACCGCCGTTGAAGATCGTTCACGAGAGTGGTTTGGAGCCACACACTATCATCACGCCGCTCTGATTGGTGTGCGGTAGAAGAGGGAGTTAATACCGCTTCTCAAGAGTATACCAGCTTACTCTGCTCTGTCATCCTGAGCGGCAGCGAGTCCGCGAGCGAGAGTCGAAGGATTTTCCGGCTGGCGGCAGCCAAAGGAGGTGTTGGAAGCGCGATATGCCTTACCCGTGGCAGCGCGGTGCCTCCGGCATCGAAAGGTCCTTCGACTCTCGCTCGCGGACTCGCTGCCGCTCAGGATGACAGACAAAGAAGGATATGGAAACGTGGGGTCCATTTGGAGAAGTGGTCTTCTAGCCTGCCAAGCTTGGAGTTCAATCATCGGCATGATTTCACTTGATCGTCTTGGTCGTCCGCTTGGTTGTGGTCGTCGTGATCACCGGCTTTGCCACCGGGACGACCGTCCGCTGCAAATTGTCATCCAGATACTGGCTGACATCCTTGGGCGTGAGGGTTTCTTGCGGCAGATCCGTGCGGTTGAGCTGGTCCACGGCCTGTGCTTCCAGATTGTCCGTGCCTTCGACGATGTACGGCGTCAGAAAGATCAACAGCTCGTTCTTGACCGAACTCTTGGTGGTGCGCTTGAAAGCATTACCCAAATAAGGGATGTCACCCAGCAGCGGCACCTTGGAGACGTTGGAAGTTTCCTGCTTTTGCATCAATCCGCCGATGACCACCGTGGTCTTGTCCGGCGTGACGACCACCGTCTCGGCGGAAGTCTTGTTGATGATGGGAGCATTGAAGTTCGAGGAAATCGCCACCGTCTGGGTGGACAGGGAACTGATCTCGGGGGAGACAATCATTTCCACCGTCTTGTTCGCCGTGATGAACGGCGTGACCCGCAGGATGATACCCACATCCTGATACGAGACGCTGTTGATCGTCTGCCCCGCCTCGGTGATCTGGTTGGTGGTGGGGATGGGCACCTCCTGACCGACCACGATCACCGCTTCCTGGTTGTTGCGCGCCAGAATCGAAGGACGCGACAGGATGTTGACCTTCCCCTTCTGCTGCAACGCATAGAGCGTGGCGGTGGCGTTGTTCGTGTTCAAACGGAAGAACGCGCCGGTGGTTTGAGCGGCTGCCCCAAAGTTGGTCTGCGCGATGCCCAAGCCATTATTTCCCACGGTGGCTGCCTGCGTGGTCGTAGTGGTCGTGGTGCCGTTGGCTCCAGGGGTCGTCACGACGGTAGTGGGCGGTGTGCTGCCGGTGACGAGGCCCGTGGCCGCCTGCGTGGCACTGGTGAGCAGTTGCGGGATGACCGGCTGCCCGACGTTGAAAGCGTAACCGCCTTCCACGCCGATGTCGGTGCTGTCGTCCAGGGTTACCTGCGCGAAGAGCACCTTGATCAGGACCTGCGGCTTGGGCCGGTCCAGGTTCTTGATGATCCTCATGATCTCCGCGTGGGTTTGCTCGTCGGCGACGATCACCAGCGAACGGGTTTCCGGATCAATCTGGATCAGCGCGTCGCCGAGCTGGGTATTGTTGCGGTATTCGCGTGTGCTGGAGGCCGAGTTGTTGGAAGAGCTGTTCGTCGTGCCGCGATTGGCCGTGTTGCCGGTGCTGGCGCTCGTGTTGGTGCGGTTGGCGTTGTTGGTGCCGTTGCTGCGGTTGTTGTTATTATTGTTGTTGGTCGTCTGAGCGCAAAGCGGTTCGGAAGCCAGCACGAGCAGGAAGGCGATCGCTAGACCCAACGTTGTGGCAGGCAAGCAAAAGCGCGCCGCGATGCCGGGAGGTGTAAAGAGGGAAGTCATCGGAGGAAACGCGAGGCGCGTGACGGCATCACCGGCCGGTGGCACCGCTGCTGGAATTAAGCGCACCGGTGACATCGCTCGAAGCGCCGGTAGTGGTACGGTTGCTCAGGCGCGCGGCTGAGGGCTGCTGCGCTTGCTGGGTGTTGTTCGAATCCACGCTGTACATCCCGCGCAGGATGGCCGCGACGTTGTCGGGGTCCGCGTGGGAAAGGGTGTGGACGTAAACGTGTTGCTTCCTGACGTCGGTGGCATCCAGGCGGGCCACGGTGAGGGCCACCTGATTCATCGTCGCGTGCGAGGCGCTGATCAGCACGGAGTTGGTGCGCGGATCGGCCACGGCGACCACGCGGGCCTGGAGCAGGGCCCGGTCGCTGCGGCTATCGCCCTGGCGCTGTAGGAACTGCTGGAATTGCTGTTGGAAGCCCCCGCCTCCCTGACCGCCCTGATTGCCGCCACGGTTCTGGCCGGTGCCGGTGGTGCCGGTGGTGCCGCCGGTGGTGATGCCGCTCGTGTCGGCGTACAGGGTGGTCAGCACGTTGGCGAGTTCCGTCGCGTCCGCGTAGAGCAGGTGGAAGATGCGCGTTTCGCCCACGTCGCTCACGTTGGTGTCGAGCCGCTGGACGACCTCGACGATGTTGGGCATGTATTCGTCCGGGGCGCTCACGACGACCGAGTTGCTCTGCTCGTCGGCCACGGCGACCACACGCGCCGCCGCCTGGCGTGCCTCACTCTGGGGTTGGGCGGGCGCGCCGTTGTTGCCCCCACCGCCGCGATTGCCGCCGAAGCCGCCGAAATTCGGCGCGCCACCCCCACCGCCCGGGCCCCGGTTGTTGTTGCCCGGCTGGCCGTTGTTGGTGGCGCTGGCGGCGGGCGCGAACAGCGACGTGATGATGTCGGCCAGGCCCTTGGCATCCGCGAAGCGCAGTTGGAAGATGCGTAGCGAGGAGATGCCCGAAATGGAGGTGTCCAGCGCGCGGACGATCTCGGCGATGCGGTGGATGTTGGTCTGCGTGTCGGTGAGCAGGATGGCGTTGCTGCTGTCGTTGGAGGTGATCGTGGCGCGCTCGCTGACCAGCGGGCGCAGGCTGTCAACGAGCTTGGCCACCTCCGCGTAACGCACCGGGATGATCTGGGTCACCATGTTGTCGAGCCGGGGGATCTGGGCCGGATCGCTGCCGGTGAGCACGGGCAGATCGCGTTTTTCGGCGTTCTCGCGCGGCACGATCTTGAGGATGCGCTTGTTGCGCAGGGCAACAAACCCTTTTTCGATCAGCACGGTGTTGAGCAGATCAACGGCCTCGTCGGTGCTCAGGGGCTGGCGGCTGACGACGTTGACCGTCCCGGTGACGGGTTGGTCCTGGACGATGACGAACCCGGCGGCGGAACTCAGGTAATTGAGCACGTCGCCGAGCGAGGCGTTCTGGAAGTTGAGCAGGATGCCGCCGCTGCTGTTTTCCACTGCCGGTGCGGGAGACGGCGATGGAGCCGGCAGCGGGCTGGACGGCAGGCTGGCCGGGGTCGGCACCGGTGCGGCGGCGAAGAGCACGGCGGAAGCGGCGGCGGGGCTGGCGGCGGCGTCCGCCGGGATGGTGCGGGGCGGCGCGGGAGGCGGCACAAAGGGCCGGGAAAGCGGAGCGTCCGCCACGAGCAGGGCCAGGTCGAGTGAACGCCCGGCGGAAGGCTGGTTGCCATCGGGGCGCGGCGCGCTGTGTCCCTGGCCGGGAAGGAGCGCCGCGGCGAGCGCCGCCAGCAAAAATGGGGAAAGATGATTGGTCATTGGAGTCCGTCCTGCTTGCGTTTTTCCATCATGCGCCGCATGATTTCCTGCTGTTTGTCCGACAACCCGCTCGCCGCGGCGGGGCTCGGCGTGTTCACTGCACCGGCGGCGGCAGCGGCACCCGGCAACGCGGACTGGACGGCGGGCGCGCTGGCGGGCGCGGAGTTGTCCAGCGGCACCGTCTGCCCGACGGACACCGTGACCTTCTTCCCGGCGCGATCCACCTCCACCCCGCCGGCGGTGATGGCGGTGATGGTCGCATCGGCAATTTTGTCACGCACGCCGAGCACCTTATTGAAGTCCGCGCGCGAACCCGAGAAAAAAGCGAGGGCCTTGCCGGCGTTGAGCAGGGTGCCGGTCAACGCCACGTAGTCCGAAGGTTTGACGGCGGTGGCCGCCGGACTGGCGGCAGCCGCCGACAGGGAGCGGCGGTCCGGGTCGAACACGTTGCGCGTGCGGACCATGCGGTAACTTTCGAAGCCGGCTGCCGAAGCCGGAGTGGGCGTGGGTGCTTGCGCCGCAGCAGTACCGACCAGCCACGGATGAAACGCGGCTGAAATGCAGATCAGCAGAAGAAATCTCTGTATTAGCAATCCGCGTTTCATCCGCGTTTCATCCGTGGCTGAATTCATGGCCGGGCCTTTCCGGTGTTGCCGAGCGCCGTGGCGAGACGCGCGAAGGTGACGCGCAGAGTCATGTTCAGGAGCGAGCCGTGGGCGTCGCGGGTGGTGATCTCGCTTTCCTCCAGGTTGACCGGCAGCGGATCGGCCTCCAGCGCGTAAACGAACTTGCCCAGCGATACCTGGTCGCCCGTCGCCGTGACGCGCAGCTCGAACGTCTCGTAGTTGCCATCCTCGTGGTTCTGCCACTGCGCGTTCTGGCTGACGATCGTCACTCCGCTGGCCTGCACCCAGCGCACGAAGGCGCGGTAGGCCTCATCCTCGGCCACGGAGTTGTCCGCGGGCAGGTTGGCGCGCACCATCGACTGCCAGCGCTGGCGGATGTTGCTTTCGCGCTCGACCAGCGCTTCGCCGCGTGTCACCTTCTTGTTCAACGCGTCGATGCGGCCGCCCTGGTCCACCCAGCTTTGGGTCGCCGGCGTGATGACCAGCCGGTCGAGCAGGAACAGGCCGACCACGGCGCCGGCGGCAATCTTCAAAAGAGCGGTCCTCTGTTCACTTCTCACGGCGGCCCTCCCATTTGTAGGTAAAAAGAAACTGAATCGGGTTGTCCCCACGCGTTTGCTGGAGTTGCACGCCGCTCACGTCCGGGCGGGCGCGCAGACGGGTCAAGAGGGTAATCAGCGCGGGCTGGTTGCGCGCGAAGCCGGCGCAGGTGACCTTGTAGCCGGTGCCGATCTGGATGCTCTTGGCCCACACGTCGCCCGCTTCCGGGAAGACCGTGATCAGATCCTCCAGCACCTGCAAGTTTTGCGGAGCCGGGTCGAACCAGGGACGAAAGCGGCGAATTTTTTGCTGCAGGGTATCCAGTTCCGCCACGTTGTCGCGCATGGCTTCCCAGCGTGTCTGCAGGTGGCTCTCTATCTGCGAGCGGATAAAAAACAGGACCACCGGCAGCAGGATCAACCCAACTCCCGCGAGGGCCAGCCGGCGGTTGCGGCGGACGCCGAACCAGCGCAGCACGCCTTCCCAGCGGTTCGGCACCGGCACCAGAAACTCGAAGGCCACCGGCTCCCCGCGCAGGTGCCGCGCGGCGGTGCCGAGGGCCGCGCGGGCTGGTTCTTCCTTGAGTCGAGCGTCCACTTCCGCCACGGTGATGCCCATGCGTTCCAGGAAAGGACGCGTCTCGTCGTGCAGGATCCGCGCGGCGGCGGGTTCGCCGTTGAAGGTCACCTCGCGCACTTGCTCGCGCACCGCCGCCGGCAGACGCCCGAGCGTGATGCGGATCTCCCGGCAGAACGCCGCCGGGTTAAACGCCGGCGTGCCTTTCGCCGGCTCACCCGCGGGCGGGCCGGGCAGCGAACGCAGGGCGGCCACGCCGCCCCCGGCCGTCACGATCACGTCGGTGTGCCCGCCGTCCGCGTGGAAGCGCAAACGCGGGCGCGCATCGGCCAGTGCGCCGTCGAGGGCGAGCGAGACGGACACCGCCTGCCGGCCGGCGGCTTGCGCCATCTTCTCGACGGCTTGCAGGCGCTTGCTGGTGATGGCCGCCAGCGTGGCGCGCCGCTGGCCGCCGGGCAGGTCGTAGGGACAGAACGCCAGGCGCATTTCGCCCGGCGGCAGCGAGAACTCGCGTTCGGCGCGCAGTTCCAGGTAGCCGCGCAAATCCTCAGTGCTGACGGCCGGAAGCTCGGTTGAAGCGCTCAGCGCCCAATCCGGCGGCACGCAGACGACGCAGCGTTTTTCGCGCACCCCGGCCGCTTCCAGCGCCGCCGCCAGAGCCTGGCCGGCTTTTTCGGGGTTGCGGAATACTTCCTCTGCTCCCACCGGGACGGTGAACGGTGTAACCCGCCGCCCGTCGCTCCCTTCGCTGCGTACCACGCCGACGGTCATCTGCCCGGCCTCCAGCGTCAGGGCCACGACGGAGCAGGCTTGCAGGCGTTTCTTAATCGCGGCGCGGTCGATCCGGCGCAGGCCGGAAACGCGTTCTTTGAGCAACCCGGCATCGACCGTGCGCAACGTGGCGAGATCGAGTTTCATCGTGCCGCGGCCCCCGCGGTGTTGTTGGTGTCAACGATCTGCGCGAGGTTCTGCCGCACGGAACTTCCCAACGCCCAACCCAGCGATGTTAGGTCACGCCGATAGACGATCTGCGGCGCGGGACCCGTGCTATCAATGACGACGCGAGTGCGCCGGTAGCCGCGGCCGTGACGACCCACGGCGGCGATATCCGCGCTGATCTGGTAGGAGTGCGCGGTCAGGTAGGGACCGGCAAGCGACGCCGAAGGTCCTTTGATGATAGGCAGCACCCAGAAGAAGTTCGTCAGCGGCTGCGTCTGGGCTTGGCGGGTGGCGACGATCTGCGCGGCCTTGTCCGCGAGTCCGGGGATGCAGGCAAGCACGGTGAGGCTGGCGGTGTTCACGTTGACCATGCCCGTGGTGTAGGCGCCGGTAGTCACCGTGAGTCGATCACCGATCTGGTCCATTTCTGCAGAAGTGATGTCGGGGATGGCTTCGTAAAACTCCAACACGCTGCCGACCTTCGTCGCCGTCGGATGGAAGGGTGAGGAGCCGGGAAAATTGTTCATGATCGCCGTGGCGCGCGCGGCTCCCAGGGTGTTGGTGAGCAAAGTATTCAGGCCGCTCCGGGCCGGTGTACTGATGTTGATGCGCTTGGTTCCATCGCTGAGGAGGTTGCACTCGCGGCTGAACACGGTGAAATATTCCAGCAGACCAGGGGTCAACTGCGCAAGCCCGTTGATCTGTTCCTCGGCGTCGAGGCAGTGGTTGAGGTTGGTGTCGCTGCCGTAAAGGGTGCTCAGATCCGTCCCGCCGTTGACCTGGGCGAGTTCCTCGACCGACTCGAAGGGCGCGCTCTTGACGCCGCCATCAAGGAGGGTCGTTCCGGTGCCGCCGCCCGCGCCAGGATCGGTGGATCCCGGCAGGGTACGCCAGGAGACGATGGCGTTGGCAAGGTCATCGGTCATCCCCGGCAGGAGCATGAGCATGGCGTAGCTCGCCCGGTTGAGGTTGAGCTTGGAAGCCTCATCGACCAACCCGAAAACTGGTTGGTCCGTCGCTCCGGCGATGCCGCCGGATGCGGACGAGCTGATGGCATTGACCCCGCTATTGACGTTCGTCTGTCCGGTGACCGGCGGTTCGCCGATGAACCAGAATTTCGCCGCGCCGACGGAGACGGCCCCGCTCTGGTACAGGGTAGGGTCGGGCATCACGCCGGCCGTGGCGACGGTGGAGCTGCTGGCGTTGTTGGTCAGGGTGGGCAGGGAGTTGGTGACGGTAGTGGTGCTGTTGCTCGCGTCGCTGGCGGCCATGAGCAACTCGGTGTAGCGGATCGCCCCCTCGATGGCATTCTGCGCCTGGAGGGCGGCGAGGTCGTTGTCCTCGCCGCGATAAGCCATGAGCATCGAGTGGCCGAAGAGTAGGGTGATGCTCACCAATCCCAGGCAGATGATGAGCACGACCACCAGCACGGAGCCGTTGCTCGAACGAAGAGAGTAACCCCTGGGTCCGGATGAGGTACAACGCCCTATCATAGCGAGAGAGACGAGTACACTCGTGTGCGCCGCATCGAGCCTTCTGTCATCCTGAGCACGTATAGATAATGAGGTCTTTATTCCTTTGCCTGTCATCCTGAGCGCAGCGAGGCACGAGCGCAGTCGAAGGACCTTCTGCCGCCGGAGGCGAGCGTGTCTTACCCTGGGCAAGTTCCAGGCCGAGGGGGAGCTTTGGCTGCCGCCGGCCGGAAGGTCCTTCGACTGCGCTCGTGCCTCGCTGCGCTCAGGATGACAGACAAAGAAAGCCACACTTGCTTTATCTGCACGCCCTCTCAGGATGAGAGAAAAGAGAGCAGCAACACGGCGCACGACGCGCATCGAGGCATCACGAAGGCACGAAAGATCGCGATAGATTTTCCTCCGTTTCATGTTCGCGACAGGAATAATCATCCGAGTCCGGGGATCGGCGTCGGGGTGGGGGTGGGTGCGCTGAAAGGCTGTGTCGTCCAGGGAAGCAAAATCTCCAGGGGCGGTGGCACGTTCTCCTTCGACGAAGGCGCACTTTGCCGAATGTCAATGCGCACCGCCTCCGGCAGCGCCGGCGCGATTGTCACCGCGGGGGTGTCGCCACTCAAGGTCTTCGTCTGGAGGGCGGTCTGCTGTTGCTGGATGTCCGCGTTCAGACCGTCGCTACCCGTGTCCGGGTTGGCTTGCCAGCTTTCCTGCCAGGTGGTCCCGTCGTAGAAGGCAACGCGGAATGATTCCACACCGGGCAGGACTTGCTCTTCCACCGGGATCGCAAGCGTCGTCGAGGCCAGCAGTTCGCGCGTCACGGTGCGGACCAGCGTGCCGCCATGGCGCGCGCTGGTTCCGATACCCGCCGTTGTATCGGGCTTGATGTAATATTGCACCTCTTGCACGTCGCCGTAGAGGTCCGTGGCGGTATCCTTGCCGGTGGTGGTGGTCATCTTCAGGTAACCCGGTGTGCCGCCGGTGCCGATGCTGCCCTGCTTGTTGCTGTCACCCTCCAGGATATTGGCCAGGGTGCCGCCGGAGACCAGGGCCCCTTCCAGGTCGCGTCGCAGGATCGACGCCGCCCGCAGCCGCAGCCGCGACTCGCGGATGCGCGCCGTCGCGTGGTCGCGCATGCGCAACGCGCTGGTGAATACCCCGTAGATGGCGACCAGGATGACCGCTGCCGCCGCCGAGGCGAGCAAAAGCTCGATGAGAGTAAATCCCGCGTCCTTCGAGCGACGCCGGGAAAGAGTGCGAGTGCTCATGGGGTGCCGATCCACGGGAGGCTGGGGCTGCTCGCCGGGGGCGTGGTCGTCATCGCGTTGGGATCGACCAGGGTGCTCAGGTGGACGCTGTACTCGTGACCCTGCACCGTGTAGAAAACGTCCATGCTCAGTTCGGTCATCGGGTGAATGGTGTCCCCGGTCCACCCGGCCGTGTTGACGGTCCAGCGGTAGCCGGGATAATCGCCGCCGAAGTCCCCCTTTGTGGAAGGCGATCCCTGCCAGGCGTTGGCGATGAGCATTTCCCCCAGCTTGTTCTGAGCGAGCTCGCCCGCGAGGGCCCCGCGCTCCGCGAGCAGGCTGGTGCGGTTGGAAACTATTAGCGCGCCGAGGATCACCGGCACCACGAGAGCCAGGAAAAGCATCGCCGCCAGGATCTCCACGAACGTGAAACCCTTCCGATTTTTCTTCGTTCCGGTTCGCCGCATCAGTGCGCCTCCTTTACGATCTCGTAACCGTAATGGTCGGCAGTCTGGACCAGGGAGACGCTGGACTTGAAACGGTCCACCAGCCGCACGCTGTGGAGACTGGTGGAATCCAAGGTGCCGTCCGGCTCGAACTCGGCGGCGTTAACCCCGCGGCCATTCTGGCCGGCGGCTTCATTGCCAAACGCATCGAAATTTACGTCCGGCGTCAGCGTGTACTCCTTGCGGCGCAGGTTATCGGCGGAGTAACCCGTTTTTGCATCCACCCCGAAGCGGCGCGAGGCTGGATCGATCCACACGACGACCGGAACGCCCAGCGAAGCGGCCTCGTCACGGCCGTATTCGGTGAGGGCGAGCAGGCGCGCGGCTTCACCCTCGACGTTGCGCTGTCGCAACGAGCCCGACAGGCGCGGAGCCACCACCGCCATGAGCGTGGCCAGCAACGCCATGACGATGACCAGCTCGATCAGCGTAAAGCCGCCCGGGCATCCGCCGCGCGCCATTCCACCCGTCATTGCTTGTTCGTGCCCCAATTGGTGATGTCGTCGTCGGTGCCGGTGCGGCCGTCCGGACCGGCGCACGTCAGATCGTAGCCACTGGTGGAATGTTTGCCGGGATAGTCGTAGCTGTAAGCGTTTCCCCACGGGTCGTTCGGGATGCCTTTGAGGTACGGTCCCTTCCAATTGGGGGTATTGCCAGGCTGGCTGATCAATTCACCGAGCGAGCCACTCTTCGGGTAATAACCATTGTCCACCTCGAAGGCGTCGAGCGCGGCTTCGAAGTTGGAAATCTGCGTGGCGGCGGCGGTGGTTTTGGCTTGCTGGCTGCGGCCGGCCATTTTGGGGATAACGATGGCGGCCAGCGTGGCCAGGATCACCAGTACGAGCAGCATTTCGACCAGCGTAAAGCCGCGGGTCCGGCGGCGCGGGTGAGACGACGGGTGGAAGATGGAGTAGGGAGCGAGGTGGGTTTGCATGAGAAAGAGGTGGGTTATTTGATGTAGTCCTGAATGGTGAAAATGGGGATGACCATGCCGATAAAGATCACGCCGATCACGCCGGCGATGAGGAAGAGCATGAGCGGTTCAGCCAGCGAGATGGCGGTCTTAAGCTGACGGTCCAGCGTGGTCTCCGTGACCGAGGCGAGCCGGATCAGTTCCTGATCCAGCCGGCCGCTTTCTTCCGCCACCGAGATCATCTCCAGCGACGAGCCGCCGAAGATCGTGCGCGCTCCTTCCAGGCTGATGGCGAGGGTTTCGCCCTTCTTGACGCGCTCGGTGGAATCCGCCACCAGATCGATGAGCGTCTGGTAACCCAAAGAGCGACGGGCGACGATCAGGCCACTCATTAACGAGACGCCCGCGCCGAGCAGCGTGCCGAGCATCCGGCAGAAGCGCGCCATCGCGAGCTGCGCCGCCAGGGGACCCACGATGGGGGTACGCAGCAGCACGTTTTCCATCAGGCGTTTGCTGCTGTCCTGCTTGAGCCAGTTGCGCCCGAAGTAACCGAGGCCCACCACCGCCGCCAGCAGGAATAGGCCGTAGTGCCGCACGGCGTCGCTGGCCGCGACGATGACCCGCGTCAACAGCGGCAGCGCGGCGTCGAACCCGGCGAAGAGGGTCTGGAAGCGTGGGATGAAGAAGACGAGCAGGAAAATCACCACGCCTGTAGCGAGCAGGAGCAGAACGACCGGGTACATCATCGCCGCCATGACCTTGGCGCGCAGTTCCTTTTCGCGCGCCTGGAAGTCGGCCACTTGGGCGAGGACCACGTCGAGAAAACCGCCGGCCTCACCGGATTCCACCATCGCCACGTAGATGCGCGGGAACACGTCGGGCGACCGGTTCATGGCGTCGGCGAGTGGCGCTCCATCGACGACCAGGTCGTGCAGCTCGCGCCATTTGGCCGCAGCAGCAGGTTGGGTAGTTTCCTTGTAGAGAATGGTCAGCGCACGGCTGAGCGGCACGCCCGCCGTCAGCAGACTGGAAAGCGAGCGGGTGAAATCCTCCAGGGCCGCGAACGGGACGCGCTTGGATTCGAAACCCCACTTGCCGGCGGCGTTCCTGAGCGACGGCAGCTTCGAGCCGCCGGTCGCAGTGCTGGCGTTTTCCCTGTTGCGGAAAGCGGCCGAACTGGTGCTGCCGCCGATTTCCGTCAGCTTCAAGGGTGTCCAGCCGCGGTCTTCCAGGATCTGCATGGCGTCGCCGCGCCCACCCGCCTCAACCTTACCCAGAGTCGGGGAACCATCGTCTTGCAACGCCTTGTATTCGAACGTGGGCATGGTGTTAAAGGCAGAAGGCAGAAGGCAGAAGGCAGAAGGGAGAACCAAGCGCTACGCACTCGGCTTCTTTCTGCCTTACCAAAGTTACCTTTCCCGCCATGGTGGTCATCAGATTGGTTGCTCTCCTTCTACCTTCTACCTTCTGCCTTCTGCCTTCTGCCTTCTACCTTCTACCTTTAAGCCACGGCTTCCGAGGCAGCGTCAGCCACGTTCACCGGATCTTCCTCCTTGGACACACGCAGGACCTCGGTGGGGCTGGTCACGCCCTCGCGCACCAGACGCCAGCCGTCCTCGACCAGCGTGCGCATGCCCTCGCGCCGGGCAGCCTCTTTCGTTTCCAGGCTGGAACCGCCACGCAGGAGCACCTGGCGGATGCTGGAACTCATCGTCATCAACTCGAAAAGAGCGCGCCGGCCGGTGTAGCCGGTCATGCGGCAGGATTTGCAGCCAACCGCACGGAAAACCGTCACGCCATGCAAGGGCGCGCCCACCTTCTGCCGCAATTCCTGTGTGCGTACCGTCGTGTCCTCGCACTTGCAGTCCGGGCACAACACGCGCACCAGACGCTGGGCCACGACGGCCTCCAGCGACGACGCGACCAGGTAGGGCTCGACACCCATGTCCACCAGGCGTGTCAGCGCGCCGGGAGCATCGTTGGTGTGCAAGGTGGAAAAAACCATGTGGCCCGTCAGCGACGCCTGCACGGCGATCTGCGCGGTTTCCCGATCACGAATTTCTCCGATGAGGACTACGTCCGGGTCATGCCGCAAGATGGCGCGCAAGCCCCGCGCGAACGTCAGCCCGGCCTTTTCGGACACCTGGATCTGGTTAATGCCTTTGAGCTGATACTCCACCGGGTCTTCGATGGTAATGATCTTGCGCACGCTGTCGTTGATCTGCGTGAGCGCGCTGTAGAGCGTGGTGGTCTTGCCGCTGCCGGTCGGGCCGGTCACCAGCGCGATGCCGTGGGGCATGCCCAGCACGTGCTCGAACAGCTTGCGGTCGCGCTCGGCCATGCCCATGCCTTCCAGGCCGATGAGGCCCGCGTCCTGGCGCAGCAGGCGCATGACGACCGCCTCGCCGTGCAGCATCGGGATGACCGAGACACGGATGTCCACGTCGCTGCTCTTGACGCGGATTTTGATGCGTCCGTCCTGCGGCACGCGCTTTTCCGCGATGTTGAGGTTGCTCAGGATTTTGATGCGCGAAACGATGGCCGGCTGGAAACGCTTGATCTGCGCGGGCACGGGCACTTCCTGCAACAGGCCGTCGATGCGGTAGCGGATGCGCAGTTCGTGCTCGAACGGCTCGACGTGGATGTCCGAGGTCCGCATCCCCAGCGCGTCGCCGAGGATCTGGTTGACGAAGCGGATGATCGACGCGTCCTCGGCGGCCTTGTCGAGGTCGCCGTCGTCCGCGCGTTCGTCGGCGACGACCTGGAAACCTTCCTCCTGTTCCAGGAGGTTGAGCGTGTCCGCGCCGACGCCGAGGTGCTTCTTGATTTCACGCTGCACCGCCGCGCTCGGCGCGAGCACGGGGTGGAGCTTCAGGTCGGTGAACGCCTTGAGGCTGTCCAGCCCCGGCGCGGCGAACAGGCGGCTGACGGCGACCTCGACGTGTCCGTTCTCCTCGCGCAGCGGCAGCATTTCCTCCCGCAGGAGGATGCGCGCCGGGAAACGCGAAAGGATGGAGCGGTCGGGATCGCTGTTTTCCAGCGCGGTGTATTCCAGCCCGTACTCGCCCGCGAGCCACTGCATGATCTCCTCCTCGTTGTCCGGCACGACGGGAAGGTCCTCCAGCGCGTCCGCGTCCAGAGCGGAAAGCTGGCGGTTCCCGACCATGCGGGCGACGAGCGCGGAACGCTCCGGCACCACAGGTGTGGTAGCGGGGAGAGAAGTGGTGTCGGTCACAAGCGGAGCGAAGGAAAGATAGAGTTAGTCCAGCATGCCGGCCAGTACCAGGATCGCTTCCTGGCGTTGGTTCAGCACCTTCTTGAGGTCCTCGCGGGCAGCAGCCAGGTCGGCGGCGGCTTTCTTGCGGGCGTCGCGCACCGCCTGCAGCTTGGCTTTGATCTCGGTGGTGCTGGTACTCTCGTTTTCCAGCGCGCTGCGGAGAGCCTGGGCTTCAGGTGTGCCACCACGCCGCGGATCGCCACCACCCTGCGGGCGGGCGTTCGCGTCGCCACCGCCGCTGGGATTGTTGCCGCCTTCATGCCGGTGACGGTCACCACCGGGGGCACCGCCCGGACCACCGGGGCCGCGACCGGCGTAGGTCTCACGCTGCTTGTCCTGCACCTTTTCCAACAGCGGCTGGATGACGCTCCACTCGTCATCGCTCGCTTTGAGATAGCCTTTGAGCCGATCGTTCATCCGCTGGCGAAATTGTTCCCGGCGGTCGCCGCCGCTCTGGCCCGGGCCGCTGTTCGGGGCCGGTGCGGCTTCGTCTGCGGGTGGCGGTGGCGGCGGAGCGTCGTCCTGCGCGGAGATCAGGGGAGCGTGGAGAAGGCACGCGGCGGCAACGAGCGTTGTGGCGGCGGTCAGAGAACGAATTTTCATGGGTGACGGAGGCGGCTGACAATCAAAATGCTGGATCTTCGTAACGCGGCGGCACGTGGAACACACCGTCATCTGGGAAGTTACAACCTCCTTGTTAAGCCAGTGTTTGCGGGAGCCGGGAAAATTGTTAAGGAAGCGTAAGATTTGCGCTAAGCTTGCCTTTTGACGACATGAACGTGCTGGTCATCGACGACGACCGCGAGCTTTGCGCGCTGCTCAGGGACTACCTGGAGCCCATCGGGTATGCCGTGACCATCACGCACACGGGACTGGAGGGCGTCGAGCGCGTTCTGAGCGGCCAGCCTGCCTTCCAGGCGGTGATCCTGGATGTCATGCTGCCGGGTATGGACGGCTTTGAGGTGTTGCGACGGATTCGCGCCCGCTCGGGCGTTCCGGTGCTGATGCTCACCGCGCGCGGCGAGGAAACAGACCGTATCGTCGGCCTGGAAATGGGGGCCGACGACTACCTGCCCAAAACTTTCTCTCCGCGTGAGTTGCTCGCACGTTTGCGCGCGGTGATGCGCCGTACCGGTGCGCCGCCGACGGGCAGCGGTGACGGTGACGGCGAGGCTGAGCAGGCGGAGCTAATCGTGGGTCCTTTGCGAATGGACCCAGGATTGCGCCTGGCCGTGCTGGACGACAAACCGCTCAAACTCACAGCCCTGGAGTTCAATCTGCTGGAAAGCCTCGTGCGGGCGCGGGGCCGGGTGCGCACGCGCGAGCACCTGATCGAGACGCTGGGCGAACGGATGTACGACGGCCTGGACCGCTCGATCGACGTCCACATCGTCTCGTTGCGCCGCAAGCTGGGCGACGATCCGAAAAATCCGCGCTACATCAAGACCGTCCGTGCGGTCGGTTACCAGCTCATCATGCCGGGAACGGCTCAGTGACGCTGCCGCGTACCGCGGTCATTTGCCGGCGTTGGAACCGGTGAACCGAGGCCGTTTGTGAGCGGTTACCAGCACAACCAGGGCGTAGCGAACTCGCGCAAGACGTCAGGCGCGTTCTGTTCTTTATGCGCCCTCGCAGGATGACAAAAGGGGAAAGCAGGCGATGCCGTGACGGCAAATTTGGTATGACCGCCGTACAGCGCTAGTCACAGACCTGGCAGCTCCTACTTCTTCTTTTTTTCGGGTGGCTTGCGGGGCTTCTTCTGTGGCGGCTTGCGGGCTCGGCGCGGTGGGGCGTGGCGGTAGAAATCGAGTTCCTCTTCCAGCGCAGCGAGCTCTTTTTTGGCGTATGAAACATCCCGGCGGAGTTGCGTCCAAGCCTTCTGCTCCAGCGCTTTTTTGGAAGCCAGCGCGCTGAAGTTCCAGGCCGGATTTTTCTTCAGCCCTCGCACCTGCCGTTCCAATTGTCCGATGGACGCCTCCAACTGCCGGGTCATTTCCCAGACACCGCCGATGCCGCTGCCGGGGGGCAGCTCGCCGCCCAGTTCCAGCTCGCTCACCGTCAGGATCGACTCCAGCCGTTCCTGGTCGCCTCTCTCGTAAGCGGCCTGGGCCTCGTGCCACAGCTGCTTGCCGTACTCGCTCACCGACGGGTTGAGATCGGGGTGCAGCTTGCGCACCACGGCACGGTAGGCCGTCTTCAAACGCTGGTCGTCTGTTACGGCGGCGCGTGACACACCGCGGCGAGCGGCCCGGCGGGGCGGGGCTTCTTCCTCCCGGTCGTCACTTGAGGGTGGCGGCGGTTGTTCCTTGCCTCCGCCCGGCGGGACCTTGAAGCTGAACATCTTCGCGAACTCGCCGAACATCTCGTCGAACGCCGCTTCCTCGTCGAAATCGTTCTCGGCTTCTTCCTCTTCGGCATCCGAGCCGGCAGGTCCGCCGGCCTCCCGTTTGGCCTGGAATTCTTCCACGGCGGTCTGGCCCTGTACGGCGGCTTCGTACGCCTCGCGCGGACCGAACCGGCCGAGCAGCGTCATCATCTCGATAGTGCCGAGCATCGCATCCGCCTTGTCGATCCTGGCCTCGATCTCGCGCATCTCCGTGAGCAGCGCGCCGAAGTTCCCCGCCAGCCAATGGCTGTAGGCCGGCTGATCCACCGTGGAAAACTTTTCCAGCGTGGCCCGCACCTCGTTCAAGCGTTCGCCTGCCTGGCGGTAGGCTGCCGTGGCTGTCTGGCGGGCCGGTTCCTGGTCGATGATCACCAGCTTCCACCACCGCCGGCTGGCGGCAGGCTGGGCGGGTGGCGCAAGGACGGGCGCTTTGCCCTTTTTGGCAATCCTATATGGTGGCGAAGAAGGTTTCGGCTTCGGCGGCATGATGGAAAATATCAGGGGGACACGATAGACAGGTGCGCCAAAACTTCCAGCCCATGCGGCATCCGATTGCGTGCGGCCACCGTGCCCCCGCACGACTCCACGCACATCTTGACGATGCTCAAGCCCAGCCCCACGCCGCCTGATTCGCGCGTGCGCGCCGTGTCCACGCGGTAAAAGGCATCAAAGATTTTCGGCAGCTCTTCCTCCGGGACGCCGGGACCGCTGTCCGCCACGCTGAGAACCACCGTGCCCGCGGCCTCGTCCGCCCGCGCGCCGAGCGTGATCGGCCCCGCCCCGCCGCCGTGCCGGATGGCATTGCGCAGCAAGTTGGCCACGGCGCGGCCCAGCAACTCGGCGTCGGCGGTCGCCGTCAGTCCGGCGGGAACCTCCAGGTGCACGTCCATGCCTTCGGTGTGCTCCTGGGCAATGGCGGCTTCGGAGACGGCCCGCAGGCTCACTGGCTCCAAGCGCAGGGCGGACTCGCCGAGCGAAGCCCGCGAGAACGCCAGCAGTTGATCCACCAGCCGCGCCATCTGCTCGGCTTTTTCGATGGCGGTGCGCACGTACGTTTCCTGCCGGCCGTCCGCCTTGCCGGCACCACGCTGCTCGATGATGCCCAGCGCCAACTGCAAGCGCGCCAGGGGCGAGCAAAGCTCGTGGGCCACGTCGCCCAGAAAGCGTTTTTGCCCGCGCATGAGGCCGTCCAGGCGCGCGGCCATCTGGTTGATCGCCTCGGAGAGCGCGCCCAGTTCGTCGCGCCGTCCGCTGGAAACCCGGGCGTCGAAGCGGCCTTCGGCGATCGCGCGCGTGGCGTCGGTCACCTGCCGGATGGCGCGCGTCATCCCGCGCAGCAGCGGCAGCCAGAGCAGCGAGGAAAACACGACGCCGCCCACCGCCAGCCACAACCAGGGGCGCAGGTCGATGATCAACCCGCCCATGCTCGGGGAAGCGGCTTCCGCTACGACCTGCAAGCGCATGGTGCCGCCGGCCTGCGGATTGTCCACGCGAGCGGTCACCAGCAGCCAATAGCGGTCCGGCGACTGGCTGTGAACCAGCGCGTGGGCCGTCAGGCCCGACGCGGGGCGCGCAGGCAGTTGGCTGCGGACCTCGCGGGGCAGGGAGTCGGTCGCGCCGATGAGATGGCGTCCCTCGTCGTCGAAGAGCGCCAGGCGGACGTGGTAGGCCTCGCCGTAGCGGTCAACAACGGCGTCCCACTCGTCGGGCGGGGTGTTGTTGAGTTCGTCCACGATGAGGTTGCGCATCGTGTCCACGCGCTGGCGGGCGTTGCCGGCGAAGAGCCAATCGAGGTTGAAATGGTATTCGGCGTTGAAGAGCACCAGGCTCACCGTGACAAGCAGGGCGAGGTTCAGGAAGAACCACAGCAAAATTTTTACCGACAGCGGCAGGCGCACGATCATCGCTTTGCCATTCTAAGCAAAGGATGAGGTGTTCACCCGATTTTTCTCTGTCCAACCCGAAGCTTGTCTAGGCTCGTCCTCTGCTGGCACGTGACTTGCATCGCCATCTCCTGCCTATGAAATTTGCTGTCCTATCGTCGCTGACGGGCACCTTTTGCCTGTTCCTGGCTTCTCCCGCCACGGCTGCCTCCCTGTACCAGGACGGTGCGGGCGCGCGGGCGCGGGGCATGGGCGGTACCGGCACGGCAGCGGCGAGCGACCCCCTGAGCGCGCTCTTCGACAATCCCGCGGCCATGAGCGACATCGACCGCCTGGCCATCGGCCTGGGGGTGGACACGGGGATCGCCCACGGCTCGTTCCACAACGTGGCCAACGATCATTCCACCACGCTGGAGGCCGGGGTGATCGGCGAGGCGGCCGTCACGGTGCCGGTGGGGCCGGTGCGTTTCGGCGCGGGTATCAACCCGGACATCGCCCTGCGCGACGGTTGGCGCTACCGCGATGCACCCGGCGGCGCGGACGGCGCGACCACCTACGGGGTGCGTGACGAAGAGAGCGAAATCCTCCTCCTGCGCGGCGCGCTGGGGGCAAGCTGGCAGGCGACGCCGAAGCTTGCCGTGGGCGGCAGCGTCGGCGTGCTCTACAACGAAAATCAGCTTAGCGCGCCTTTCGTGTTCCAGACCCAGCCCGTTCTGCGCACGGCCAAGACGCTGCTCGACCTGCGGACCGATGGCGTCGGCTGGAACGCCCAGGCAGCCGTCCGCTGGCGGCCCGTTTCGGCGGTGACGCTGAGCGCCACGTACACCGGCCGATCGCGCGTCGAGACCACCGGCACCGCGACGGGCAACGCCGGCGTGCAGTTTGCCAACCTCGGCCTCGGCGCGGCGCGGCGGGACTTTTCCTACGACGCCGAGGTGACCAACGTTTTTCCGCAGCAGGTCAGTGCGGGCGTGGCCTGGCAGGCGGCGCGGCGGCTGGTGATCAGCGCGCAATTCGACTGGCTGAACTGGTCGGACGCCTTCGACACCCTGCCGGTACGTTTGCGCCACGGCAGCAACGCGGACCTCAACGGCCTGGTCGGTTCGGGCCGGCTCAACGACAACGTGCCCTTGAACTGGCGCGACCAGTACGTGGGCCGTTTCGGCGTCGAGCAGGGGCTGGGGGAGCACTGGCTGCTGCGCGCGGGTTATTCCTACGGTAACAACCCCGTGCCCGCCGGCACGGTGACGCCTCTCACCGCCGCCATCACCGAGCACATGTTGACGGCGGGCGTCGGCTACCACGCGGGCCGGGTGGCCGTTGACGCCGCCTACCAGTGGGAACTTCCCGCCACGGCCCGCGTGCGCCAGAGCGATTTGGCCGCGGGTGAGTATTCCAACAGCGTCACGGAAATCGACGTGCAGTGGATCAGTCTTTCGACGACGATCAGTTTCTAGCCACGGCTTGAACGCGGACGAAACGCGGATCGAGGGAAGGGGAAGAAAACAAGCCTCTTGTTCCATCTCCGGTAATCCGCGTTTCGTCCGCGTTCAAGCCGTGTCTTACTCAGTTGCCGGCCTCTGGTGAGGACTTGAGCGAGAGGCTGAAGGTGGCTCCCTTCCCCAATTCGCTGCGGCAGGACAGATCGCCGCCCATTTGCTGCGCCATGCGTTTGGCGATGGACAAACCCAGGCCGTTGGAACTCTCGCCGCCGGTCGGACGGGCGCTCAGGCGGACAAATTTGCCGTACAGCTTGCGTTGATCCTCCTCGCTCAGACCGGGGCCGGCATCCTGCACCTCCACGCTGACGTGACCGTTGCCGCCGTCCGCCACCACGCGCACGGTGATCCTCGTGTCCGGGGAGGAAAACTTGATCGCATTGGAGAGCAAGTTGTCCAGCACTTGCGCCACCGCATCCTTGTCCGCCTGCGCGGAAACTTGCGCGGGATCCGCCTGGTACTCCACGGCGATGTTCTTGGCCGCGGAGACCACCCGGTGATTTTCCACGGCGGCTTCGGTGACGGCCGTCAGGTCGAAGTTCTCGTTTTTCAGGTGCAGCTTGCCTTCTTCGATGGCTTGCACGCTCAGGAGCCGATCGAGCAGGTCGGTCATCCGGCCGGTGGCCGTGGTGATGCGCCGCAGCGAGTCGATCTGCTTGGGGTTGAGCTCCGGCCCGTAGTATTGGAGCAGGTGCGCGAAACCGACGATGGAGTTCAGTGGATTGCGCAGGTCGTGCGCGGCGATCTGCATGAACTCGCTGCGCTCCTGGTCCAGCTCGTTCAGGCGGGCGTTCGCCGTGGACAGGGCATTGAGCGCGCCGTGCAGCTTGCTGAGCGAACGGCGGCGGCCCGTCTCGAAGTTGAAACCCACCAGTGACATGAACACCGTCAAGCTCAGGTAGCCGGCGGCGGTGATCGTCTTCTCCCAACGCTCCGGATAAAGCCTCGGCAGACGCACCCCGGCGATGTCCAGGAGGCAAAACGCACCCATGCACACCAGACACACCGCGCACCAGCGCCAGCCCATCTTGCGATCCACCAGGATGCAGGCGCAGAGCGGCACCACCGCCAGCCAGGCCACCGCGTGACCGTGGATACCGCCTTCGATGGCGGTCAGGCTGGTGAAGCCCAGGACCAACACGCCCGCGTACACGTTCCCGGCCGCCTCCAACCCCAGCGCGCGGATGATCCAGGGAGCGCCGGCCATGGCCAGGGTGCAGGCGAGCACAATCGCCATGCCCCAAGGATGGCCGATGGCCAGGTAGAACCCGGCGAAGACCAGCCCGAAGAACACGCCCAGGGAACTGAAAGCGATGAAAAGCTGTGTGCGGCGCCTGACTTCCAGGTTATCGATCGCGTCGGCCGGCACAAACCGTTCGAGCCAAACCCCGATCGGACTGTCTTGAATGGAAAAGGTTAGGGGCATCCGGTGCGATCTCTCAAGTGAGGATCGTAGAACATGCACGCAAAGAGGCGCGACTCAAACGGGGAATCGGGGACGACGGGATCCGTGTCGCACGTCCCTCCCGCCAAGGACACCCCGAGGCGAGACTCCTGGCCAAGCGCCGGTGCCCTGATCAGGCGGCGACCACGCTGCCCTCCAGGAGCAGGTACATGGCCTGGAGGAGATGAGGCAAATCCAGCGGTTTGGTGATGTAATCGTCCGCGCCGTTGCGCAGCAATCGCTCGATACTTTCCGGGGTCGCGTCGGCGCTCAGCACGATGATCGGCAGGTTCTTCGTGCGCGGGGCCTGCCGCAAGATGGTCAGCACGGTTTCCCCCGGGAGATCAGGCAGGTGC
This sequence comes from uncultured Chthoniobacterales bacterium, assembly GCA_964245965.1. Taxonomy (GTDB): domain Bacteria; phylum Verrucomicrobiota; class Verrucomicrobiia; order Chthoniobacterales; family SZAS-18; genus CAWCJJ01. The sequence goes on along the minus strand of CAXTOP010000015.1, from coordinate 10,787 downwards.
AGGTCCAGCAACAACAGGTCCGGGGTTTCCAGCGCCAGCCGGTCCAATCCTTCGCCCGCGCCCTCGGCCCGCGATATTTCGATGCGCGGGTGCGTGGCCAGCAGCCGCTCGACCAGCCGGTAGTTGGGGTCATTGTCCTCGATGTATAAAACCCGGTGCCGCTCGGAGAACTGGATCTTCTGCCGGTCCGGACCGGCAACGCCGCTCGCGCCGGCTCCCACGCCCGCCGCCGCCACGGCTGCCGCCAGGCGCGCGCCGGCATCGTGACGGCGTTCGACGGCGCTGCCGGCCACGGCCACCCTGTCCGGCGTTTCCAACGGCGCAGGGAGCAAAAGTACCCGAAACCTGGTGCCGGCACCGGCCTGGCTCGTGACCTCGATGGTGCCCTTGAGCGCTTCCACCAGGCACTTCGACAAGGCCAGACCCAGGCCCGTGCCCTGCACGTCGCCGCTTTCCGCTCCCAGACGGTCGAAAGGCACGAAAATCCGCCCAATCTTGTCCGCCGGAATCCCCGGGCCGGTATCGGCTACCTCCAGGGAAATGCGTCCATCGGGCAGGGCGGCGCAGACCACGTTGACCTCGCCGCCTTCGACGTTGTACTTCACCGCGTTGGAGAGCAGGTTGAGCAGCACCTGTTTGAGCCGCCGCGCGTCGGCCAAAACGCAACGGTCGGCGTCGGGCGTGCGCGACCAGCCCAGGCGAAGGTGGCGGTCCCCCGCGGCGCCGCGGATCAGGTCCAGAGTTTCGTCCACGATGCGGCCCACCTGCACCGACTCGAGGTGCAGGGGGATGTTCCCGGATTCGATGCGCGAGATGTCCAGGACCTCGTTGATCAACCCGAGCAGGTGTGAACCGGCTTTGACGATGTGCCCCAGGCAGTCGCGCGAAACCTCGTGAGTTTCCTGCGCCTGCAAAAACTCGCCGAAACCCAGGATCGCGTTGAGCGGGGTGCGCAGTTCGTGGCTCATGCGCGAGAGGAAATCACTCTTGGCCTTGTTGGCGCGTTCGGCTTCCTCTTTGGCGGCGGAGAGCGCGTCGAGTGCCTGGTGGAGCTTCTTGAGCGAGCGGCGGCGGCCGTTTTCAAAAGAGATGCCGATCAGGGACATGAACAGCGCCAGGCTCAGGTAACCGGCGGCGGTGATGGCCCTTTCCCAGTGTGCCGGATAGAGGCGCGGCAGGTCGATGCCGGCCAGATCGAGGGTGCAAAAACCGGCCATCACGAGCAGGCAGACTATGCACCACTGCCGGCCCCTCTGACGGTCCACCAGGAGGCATTCGCACAACGGCACCACCGCCAGCCAGGCCACCGCGTGACCGTGGATGCCGCCTTCGATGGCGGTCAGCGCGGTAAAGCCCACGACCAACACGCCCGCGTACAAGTTGCCGGTGGCTTCCAGTCCCACGGAGCGAATGATCCAGGGTGCGCCGCCCATGGCCAGCGTGCAGGCAAAGACGATGGCAGCGCCCCACGCGTGGCCGATCGCCAGGTAGAACCCGGCGAACATCAAGCCGAAGAACATCCCCAGGAGGCTGAACGCCGTGAAGAGGCGCGCGCGCCGCTTCGCTTCCTCGCCGTGCCGCGCATCGTCCGGGACGAACCGGTCCAGCCACACGCCGAAGGGGCCCTCCTGGATGGAGCAAGCCGCGAGCATCCAACCGAAACGGGTCCTCATTCCACCGCCCACTCCGTTGGAAGGCGTCGAGTTCATCAGCAGCTTGCCGCGGGGGCGGCGGGCGATGATTCCACCAGCACGCTCAGAATGCGTTCCGTGAGCTGGGTGACGGACACCGGCTTGGCCAGCACGCTGGTGTGGTTGCGCGGTGAACTCAACGGGTGGGCCGCGGCTTCCTCGGCGGTGACGCTGCCGGTGAGAAAAATGATGGGGGTGCGTTTGTGCTGGGGGGTGGCGCGGAGCATCCGCCAGACGGCGGTGCCGTTCACGCCGGGCATGTCAACGTCCAGGAGGATGAGGTGCGGCAGGAATTCACAGGCGACTTCCAGTGCGCGAACGGGCGAATTGAGTTCGCGCACCTCGACGCCGGCGGTTTTTTCCAGCGTCAGGCGAACCATCCGCGTCGAGGTCGGATGGTCGTCGATGGTGAGGACGCGTTTCTTGTCGGCGGTTTCCATAAGGGCGGGTTGTGACTCAGCATGAACCCCGGCGAGTTCCGTTGCAGTAAGGGATATACCCCATAGGGCCGGGCCTCCTTACCCCCGTTTATGGAGCATGAAGCAGGCCAAACGACGTGACCTTGCCCGGGCCGATGGTGCCGAGTAAGCTGGAGGCGACGATGACCGAGCGAGAGATTTACGACGCGGTGATAATGAGTGGAGCCACTGATTTCTCTTTGGTGATCGATTCCCTGCAGCGTCACCGCGCAGGTTGGTGCGTCATCGGCGGCATGGCGGTCAACACTTACGCAGTTCCGGTGTACACGGCGGACCTCGATCTGGTTGTCGTCACTGCCGATCTGGCTCCCGTGCTGGCAGACCTGCGGGCCGCTGACTTCCGCATCAAGGAATTTCCTTACTCGATGAACGCACAAAGGCGCGCCGGGCCGACGCAAAGGGCGGACAGCATGCTTATGGTCCAATTCTCCAAGCCCGCCGAAATGCAGGCGTACATAAACCGGGCGGTGCTGCGTCCAATGTTTGGCTTCGATGTACCCGTCGCGGCTTTGCCTGATCTGGTGGCCGCCAAGCTCGCGGCGTGGTCCGAGCCGAAGCGGAGGCCAAACAAACGGCGCAAGGACGAGTTTGATCTGCTCCGCCTGGCTGAAGCTCACCCGGAGGTGGTGGACCCACTTCTGCCCGAGACTCTGAGGCAGCAGGCCCAAGCGGACCGGGCGCAGCTCGCTGCCCAATCGGAAGACGACGGCTGGGGCGGCGAGGGAGAGCAAGTTTGAGGCAACTCCTCAAGAAGACAGCACAAGGGGTACGACCCAAGTAGAACGTTCTCGACTAGTTTGCCGACCCTTCGGTAAGCAGGTACGCGGCGTGGTGGCCTACACTCACAGGGATAAAGGATCAACTCCTAGCAAACTCGCCGAGGAACAAGGTTGTTGGCACCGTGTCACGTTTATATATCATGTGTCAAAATTTGACTCTTTACACAATTTCACGCCATGAATTATATAGGATCAGGAACGCGTGTAATGGGTTCAGTCAACGTCTGCCGACTTGGCAGTCGGCAGACGTTGACTGAACCCATTACCTACCCCTAGAAGAGACACCCCGTAACGCCTCGCGCGGGACCACCGTGCTGCTGCAAGAACAATCTTCACCCTTGCAGGCTCGGGTCGCATTCTTCTTGCCCCATCGCTTTGCATGGCCGCTTCAGCCCTTAAACAAATCTGCTTGCTCTCCCTGGGTGGCGTTTAGTTGCTGGCGGAATAGTTTGGTGTGTTCTGCCAAAACAGCGTGCTTCCATCCCCAGAAGCCTTGTGGATGACCCAACCCGAACCCGCCGGCAGCAGCGTCTCGCCAAAGTCCTGATCATCCGGCGCGCCTGTCTGCCGCCACGCCCCGTTCGAGTAGAAGTATTCAGCTCCTGCACCCTGGTTGTAGCCGGTGGTGACCGAGCCAAAAACCCTGATCGAGTCCCCGCTGGAGTCCTGGATGATTCCGCTGGAAATTAGTCCGAGGCTGTTCAGACTCATGTCCAACGGGCGGGGTAGGCCCACAGGAAGGTTGACCAAGTTTTGCTCATCTTCTGGCGTGGGTACCGGCACGGTGAGCTTGCCCGCGAGCACCACGCCTGACGGTTTGAAGGTGAGGGCAGTTGCTGCCGTGTTGCGCAAGATAAAGTGTCCAGCCGGGGAGAGCACGTCGTCGTCGTGACTTACGGTGGCGTCGTCTTGGCTGCTGCGCCAAGCCCCCGCGTAGAAATAGTAGGCTGCCGGCGCAGGAGCCTTCGGTCCTCCACCAGAGACGCCGCCCAGTGTGCTGACCGTTTCCACTTCGGCCGGGAAGAGGAGCGTAGCCCGGTTTGAAGGTGATGAGGAAGCTACGAACGATTGACCGGCATCACCGGCCGGGAACGTTGTCCCCAGGGTCCAGTAGGGCACGAGCGTTAGGAGCGTACCTGGTTGAACGCTACTCAGATCGTCGCCGTTGAGGTCCAGCGTCAGAGTGTTGCTCGCGTTGCCGGTCACCGCGTAGAAGGAGCCTTCCTGCGGTGTACTAGCCCCCGCGTTGGAGCCGAGTAGGGCGAAGAACGTATCGTGCTGGTTGGCGGCAGCATCCTGCACGAACTGATTGGCCGTCCAACCGGGAGAGTTGCCGACGGTGACCACGTTGCCGTTGATGGCTTGCACCACACCCTCGTAGCGGGCAGACCGCAGAAAAGGAAGGGACAGCCGCGAGTCCGATTGTGCGGGCAAGGAAAAGGTGGAGATGCCAACCGGAGTAGTTTGGGAGGTATCCTGAGCGTGAACTAAACAGCATGGCCATCCGCTGATCAGAGAGGTAACAACGGCGAGAACAGCGAGGTGCGAGATGGGAGCAACACAAGTCATAGAGAAAGGGATCTAACGGAGGGTAAGAGGTGCGGTGTCTCCTTTATCGCTACAGGAAGGGGAGACAGGAAGGAAGGATTTTCTGCTCAACCATCCTTTCACGTTAGTCGCAAAGGGCGCACCCATATGAGTACAAAGATCGTTCGCGCATCGAAAGGCTCACGCTTTTCATCCATAAACCCAACGCTGAGAGCATTTAACTTAAACAAGGGTTTAATTCCTCAATCTGGCTTGACGAGAAAAGGGAAAGCTGACAAAACCCAACCCGTCCATGAGCGCCAAAACTTTTCAGCCTTACGCGGGTAACCAGATGTTGTACCCCTTCCTGTTGGCGATCCTGCTGACCTGGCCTTTCAGCTCTCAGGCGCAGGGTCCGTTTCTTACTCCGACACCTGCCCCTGACCTATTGGCGTGCGTGCCGGTACAGGTACTCGACCAGCAGCAGGTTACTATCGGCACCCACACCATCACGTTTAAACGCACCGCGCCGCCGGTGTTCCCCGTCGCCACGGCAACGCCAATGCCGCAAGCCATCCCGGTCACCAACACGACGAACCCCGCGAAGCAGACCGCCCGCCGTTCGGGCCAGACTCGCACCAAGGCAATGGTTTCTTCCGCGCAGGGCAGCGCGGCAGGAGACGGGCAAAAGCTGCGCCAAGTCCTTGGCCTATCAGCCACCGTGTACGACCACCAGTTCACCGAAGTGCGCTGTTACGACGGCGGCGTGCCGACCTTGCGCGCCTACATCAACATCGACTTTGCTTATTTCACCACCGTCACCACGCTCGAAACTGCCGACACGGTGTACGACCTCCTCTTTGCGTGGAGCAACGACACGGCGGCCTCGCTCGTCCAGGCCGGGCAGACGCCGCCCAACCTCTCGGCGTTCCCGGCAGGCCGTTCCTCCTACCAAATCATCGCGGGCGACGCCAACGCACAACCAGACGCGCTCGCCGCCTTGAACGCGCTCTGCCTTTACTACGATGCCAACAGCGCGCAGATGGTGGCTGCCTACAACCAACGCCAAGCGTACAACGCCGCCTATCAGCAGTGGCAGGCCGCCCACCCGCCGCAGACGCCCAACACCGTCATCAACTACTGGCCCGTGAAAAGCCAAGTGTACCTGCCCGCTGGGCAATAAACAGGCGAGTTTCGTTCCCGATCTCTTTGCCATGACTTTTCGCCGCCTCCTTTTTTCCCTTTTGGCGTTTGCCTGCATTGGCACCGCAGTCCGCGCGCAAACGAGCACGGACCCCAACGAAGGCTCGCAACTCAGCCAGGACCCGAGCACCGGCACGTACAGCTTTTCTTGGTGGGGCCGCGCCGGACGCGCGTACTTTTTGCAGCAGTCCGACAACCTCCTCAATTGGACGTACCTGCCAGTCATCGAGTCAGGGGCCGACCAAGTGCTTCAATGGGGTTTCACCTCCAACCAGCCCCGGTTCTTCCTGCGCCTTGAGTCCACGGACCAGCCCACGAGCGACCCTTACAGCGATGACTTCAACGGCGATGGTCTCAGCAACTGGCAGAACTTGCTCCAGGGCAGCGACCCGCTCGGGCCGGTGTCCTTCGACGTCAATGGCCTGTCGCTCAATTGGGAGCGGTTCTACAACGTGCCAGCGGGAACGGACCCTAACGCGCTGGCTCCACGCGGCGACGGGCTGACCTACCTGCAAGCGTTTCAGCAGAGGCTCGATCCGAACGACTTCTACAATGGCAGCCTGCCCGACTTGATGCTGGTCGCCGGAACAGACCAGCGCGGTGATCCTGGTACCGTCTTGCCTTCGCCGATTACCGTGCTGGTCACCGCGGATCCGCAAGGTCAGGGGGACGGGCTCATCAGCGCGCCGGTCGCCTTCACTGTGAGCAGCGGCGGCGCGCGGCTCGCCGCCAGCGCCGACGGCACCGGCCCGCCGCCGAGCGCAAGCGTCCAAGTGCGGACCTCTTCCCAATTTGTCAACGGCGTGATGCAGAATGTAGCCTTGGCGTATGTCTACCTACCCGCCACCGCCAACGACGTCAGCATCATCACCGTCAGCGCAACCACCGCCGGCCAGACTGCCTCCGTGGCCACGACGGCGACCAGCGACGATCCGACGCTGCCGCCCCCCAGCGGCCTGAGCGTTGTTCCCATCTCGTCCACGGCGGTGCAGCTGGCCTGGACGCCGGGCGACTCTGCTCACGCCACCACGGTGCAAATCAGCCTGGACGGCGGTGCCACTTGGCGGACGGTGAACACCGTAGCCGCCGGAGTGTCGCACGCCACGGTTGCGGGGCTGCCCGCCCACGCGAGTGCCCTCTTCCGCCTCCTCACCGCTCCCAGCGGCGCGGGCACGCCCGCCGATCCGGGCGGCGACGGTGTCACCACGACGCTGACGCTGCCGGCCGACCTCGCCACGCTACCAAGCGGCGGGGGGATCGGCTCGGCGAACACGGATGCGTATGCCGTCCAGACCCTCGGCGCGGTGAGGGTGAAGAGCGAGTCTTACTACACCAGCCTAGCGTGGCCTCTGGCTCCCTACGGTCTGGTGAACGACAGCCTCAAGGACAACTGCTACCTGTCGCGCCAAGTCACCTACAAAGAAACCCACACCGTGAGCGGCTATCTCAGCTACGACAAATCTTACACCGCCACGGCGCAAATCACCAGCCCCGTCGTGACCGGCACCCACACGGTTAGTCCGTCCTCTGCGGAGGGTAGTACGCCCACTTTCTATGCCACCGGCTATAATAATACTATTGATTATCGTAAAGTGCTGTTTTGGGATCCCTCCGAATACTTCAGCGGACCGTTTGTCGGCGAAGTGTCCATCACCAACGAAGCATACTCAGCTAAAGGCAGCAGCCACATCGATGCCGTCTATGATGGGGCTGGCAACTTGCTGGTACCGGCGGACGACTCGACCGGGGAGTGGACGTGCAAGGTTTCCCAGCCTGTCAAGTTCGACGACTTGGGACCACTGACCGAGAGCCAGATCAGTCTGGGCACCGGCCCGCTTCCTGGCGACGCCTTTCCTGCTGATCAGTTCTACGGTGGGTCGTTCGCCGCACGTGCGATCGGACATGTGATCCAACACGACTATGAAAATCTGTTCGGGAGCATCTTCGGGCTGGGCCGGTTCCAGTGGCAGGTCGATAGTGGTAGTAACCGAACGGTTTATTGGGATGAGCAGTTCACCCCTTTCACCGATGTCCCCGATCCTACTTCCTGGCCTTGGTCAGCACCCGTCCAACACGATATCCACACCTGGCAGAGTCAAGGTGCCACCGAAAGCCCGATCTACGTCGTGGACCCGCGCACCCGGCGCAACGGACAGTACGGCCGCTACGATGTGGTGTACCTCGATGTCGCGCTGGTGCCCGACTACGACCACAACCACGTCATTGACGACGACGACCGTAACCAAACCACCACGGATCACCCGTTCCGCTTCTGGATCAACGACGACAATGATAGTGGTGACACGGGCGGAGACGACATTCCAAGTAGTGGAACTTCTGGTCGCAATTGTGACGACTACGTTATCAACGGCGCGCGTGACTTGGTGGACTTCTTTCCGGTGTACTTAGATATTGCACCTTTGGTGCAGCAGTTTCCGCCGGCTTCGTACACTTACTATCTGCGTCAGAACGATGCCGCGCTGAACTTCATAGCTACAGATTTGACTGCGGACCACACTGGCGATTACCTGACAAACGTTGATGCCGCCAACGCGATATTGCATTCGGCCACTGATCCAGATACCGGCGTGTCGTACGCTGCGGTTACCGGGATCGTGGCTGACGAACGCGGCACGGCCTTGGATGCGGGGTTCGTAAACAAGATCACCCCCGGCAGTAAAAAGGGGGTAATACTACTGGAGGCGAAGTGCGCCACTACAAGCCCGTTGGTTCTGACCGTTGTTGCAAAGGCGGATACGTCCAAAGCAATCATTGCCTTGCAAATGCCACTAAGTATCAGTCCCGTGGAGCAGATGTTCCGCCAGAGAAACCTTCGTCCCGTCGCCGGCGGTTCTGGCGGCGCGCCTGACAGGATGGATAGCCCCATGAACTTGCCTGATGCTGACTGCAACTCCAAAACGTTTGTGTTTGTGCATGGCTACAACGTGAACGGAGATCAGGCCCGTGGCGCGCAGAGTGAAATCTTCAAGCGGATGTACTGGAGTGGATCGCACGCGAGGTTCGTTGGCGTCTCCTGGTTTGGTGATGACTCGCAGGTGTCGGTTCCTGTGGTTGGTCCAGTAACGCCAAACTTTCAAGTGAACATCGAACACGCTTTTGCCACGGCACCTGCCTTGGCTGCATTGCTCAACCAGTTAGGCGCCAACGGCGACGTCACGCTTTGCGCTCACAGCTTGGGTAATATGCTTGCGGGCAGCGCCATCCAAGATGCGAAGGCGGTCGTCGCTCGCTACTACATGATGGACGCGGCTGTTGCCAAAGAGGCTTACGACGCCGGAGAAGAAGATTTGACTTCCGGAAACAAGATCGGGATGGAGAATCCTGACTGGCTGAACTATCCCGGCCAGGAATGGTGCAGCAATTGGTTTGCCTGCTTCCCCGACGAGGATAATAGATCGAATTTAACTTGGAAAAATCGATTTAACAAAGTAAAAAGTAGAACTGACTGCTATAATTTTTACTCGTCTGGCGAAGACGTACTATCTAATCCACTAGGCTCGCCAGATCCTGTTCCAGTCTCGCCTAGTCAAGTTTGGAATCTTCAAGAACGGCTGAAAGGTTTATCGGCTTACAGTAGCACTGTGCTAACTAGTGCGTACGGAGGATGGAGAATAGACGCCTCACTGCAAGCAGATATGGATAACGGTGTGGAGTTTACCATCGGTCAGTTGAAAGTCAATCCCTGTTTCGATCACTCCTATCCACTACCTCTTTATGGTGCATCAGGAAGTGACTATTTGGATGACGGTGGCGTGATGGCCAACAAACTCTTGGCGGAAATGATTCCGTGTTTATCCTTTGCTACTGGTAGCAATCCCCTGAGTTCCTTTAAGGATGGTCATAATGTTGACATGATGACTTTGGAGAATCAATGGCCACCGGAGCGCAGAGCCGACAAAAGTTGGAGACACGGAGATTTCAAGGCTGTAGCGTACTTATACGTATACGCATTGTATGAAGACTACAGTAAATTAGGTAATCTAGCGATCAAGCCAAATCCATGAAAACGTTTCCTCTCATGTTCAGTCTGTTCGCACTGGTAGATCTGACTGTTGCCGCTTCTGCGCAAACACCACCAGTGTTTCCATCAGGGAGAGTCTCCGTCGTTGTACGAGGCGAGGATGGAGCGCCCATGCCTGAGGCAAAGGTTGACATTACCTTTGTCATCAGCACCTTCAATAATCCAATCATCGAGAATACCGAGGCTGTGTCCGACGCCAACGGCGTCGTTTCTGCGGAGGGAAAGTGCGACGGAGAAGTCGCATTCGGTGTAGAAAAAGCGGGGTTCTACCACTATCAGGGCTACTACCACTTCCAGAAGCGAGCGGATGGACAGTGGCAGCCATGGAATTCTTCGCTCGACGCCGTGCTCAAGAAGGTCATCCAGCCCGTGGCACTCTATGCGAGAAAAATCGATATTGAACTGCCGTGCGACGCGTACCCGGTCGGCTACGATCTGGTGGTCGGCGACTGGGTGGAACCCTACGGCAGGGGCAAGAACGCTGACCTCGACCTCCGCGTTGATCGCAAGCTGATAGACGAAACAGATTACGATGCCACGCTGCAGCTCTCCTTCTCCAATCCTGGCGATGGCATCCTCCCCGTTCCCGCACCCGCCGCTGCCAACAGCCGCAGCGACAGCGTCTTGCTGCTTCCGCAGCTGGCGCCCACGGCAGGCTACCTGCCACAGTACGTGTGGAACTTCAGCGGCAGGAGCCGCATCAAAGCGATGCGCGCCGCGTTCGCGGCGCACAAGCCCGTGCCGAAGAAGCCGGAGCCTGCGCCGGACAACTTGGGCTACTTCTTCCGCGTGCGCACGGTGCTCGACGCGCAAGGACACGTACTCCAGACCATGTACGGGAAGGTGCAGCGCGAGTTTAAGCTGTTCCCCGGTTTATACGGCACCGCGCACGCTAGCGTCGGGTTCACCTACTACCTGAATCCTTCCGGGCAGCCGAACCTGGAGTTCGACACGGCGCACAACCTGTTTGGACCACCCGGGCGGGGTCAAAACGAGGTGACCGAGCCTTGACTAGAGCTTGTTATGAACCTGCTTGACCCGGGAAGTATATTCCTGGATGAGCAAG
>CAXTOP010000014.1:13898-92568 GCA_964245965.1 uncultured Chthoniobacterales bacterium | reverse complement strand
TTGTGCTTCCTGCTTGTAGCACTTCCGCGTGTCCGCATTATCAGGGAAAGATCAAGTTCAAGAAGGTGTACCTGGAGCCCATTGAGCCGGATGGACGCATCTCGCCGTGGTTTCCAAATTCGCCCGCGGCCAAGTTCTGGCGGTGGCTGCGGGCGGCTTGAGCGGCAGGAGGTAGGCGAATGAATGGTCTCTTACGGCCAGCGCCCGGCAGCGATCCAAAGCCGGCGTGCTTTCGGCTGGAACCGGGGATCGTTCAGGCGCAGGCGCTCCACCGTGGCTCGCCCGGTGGCAGTACGTCCGACAAGGTGTAGCCGATCCGCCGACAAGGTGAAGTGTTCGTCCCAACGCTGCCGACGTGGGTGGAAGAGCGGTTCCTCGCGCCCGGTCGCGGGATCAACGCCGGTTTGGTGATCCGCCTTGGCCGAATTGCACGACCAACAACTCAACGCACCGTTGGATGGATGATCGGCACCGCCCTTCGAGCGTGGGATGATGTGCTCGATGTGGAAGGTGTAGGCGGAGATGTCCTGCGGCGCACGGCAGTACTCGCAACGGCCTTTTGCCCGGCGCTCGACCGTCTGCCTTTGCATGGCAGGATCGTGGCCCTAGCTGACTGCCGCTTTCGCCAACGGCTTTGAGGTAACAGAGCGACGCCTGCGAGGGGGACGCGGCTTCAAAGCCCGCTTGGTGGTGGCTCCATTCGCCGCGGAGCCGTGGCTGGCCAACAGACGCGCGTTTTCCAGCGAGAGCTTTTCCACTAATCGCCCGAGTCTATCGAGTTCACGACGCTCGATGGCATCCAGCGTGCCTTCGGTGTTCTTGCCCATCAACTCGTCCAACCGAGCCTGCGTGCCCGCATCGATCCGTTGGAGCCGTGGTGGTTGAGCGGATGAGGTTGACCAGTCAATGAGCTTCCCTGGATCGCTCAGCTTTAACACCCGGCCGATGGCTGCCACCACCGGCAAGTTCAGGTTGCGCACGGGCGCCTCGCTAGCGAGGCGGTAGATGGTCTTTTTATCGAAGCGAAATCCACTGTCCTCCATCCGGCGCACGAGGTCGGCAACAGTCAGGCGCTGACGCGCCAGGAACTTAGACACGGCCGAATGCACGAGTAATTTTTCCGCCATAATGGGAAAGTACCGTGCAGACGGGAAAATGCAATCATCATTCCGTCGTTGCGGAATGACGGCGGATGACGTCAGACCCTGTGATTGCTCAACCCTTCCGATCAGTTCTCTGGGAAACTCCGCGAGCTACTCGTGGCAGAAAATTGTCTAAGCCAATCAGAAGAAGGCATTTCGCGAGAAATTCTGTCAGTGCTTCAAGCGCGGCGACTTTCCCGCCAGCTACGACACCTGCGTCAACGACGTGGTCGACTTTGCTCCAAGCGCCTTTATCTACAGAGGCAGCGCTTGCTGCCACCTCCTTCCTGAGAAGGGCCCGGCGCAACTTTCACACCAAAACACCAAAGATGACGCTTTGTCGTCCGGCGATGATTTGCTAGGCTCATTCTTTACCCATGAGTGATCCAGCCATCCCAGACAACGTTAGCAACCAAAAACTCGCCGAACAGACCGCTAAGCGCAATGCCGTCAGGTAATTCATTCCTTGATTGAAGTTAGCTCGTACTCATAAGGGCCTTTACTTTGTTGGGTTTGATGAACGCGCGGCCAGCTTTTGACGGGCTGGCGCACGCCTCTGGCACAGCCGCGTTCCCGCCTCTTGGCCGGGAGCAGCCGACTGGCAAGTTGCTTGAGGACACGCTCGACAAGCGCCTGTTGCTGCTTAGGACTCAACAGGTCACCGCCCATGCTCAGGAGCATCCACAACGGTTGCAAGGCCGCCAAGGTGCGACCGAAGCTTACCCGCAGCGGAGTCGCCCCGGCACCTTGAGCCACTTGCAGACGTGTGCGTGCCACCATCGCCATGGCCACCAGCAAAGCGGCGATCTCCTGGGCAGCCGTGTCCGGGGTGTGGCTGGCCAGGGGAAGATCGCTGCTGGCGCGCAGGTCCACCTTGAGTTCCCGGTAGGCGAGTTCCTGTTCCCAGCGTCGGGCATAAAGCCCTAGCAACTCCAAAGCGGGATGTGCTTTCTCATCCACCAAGCTCGTCCACAGGCGCACCTCGCTCCACCCTCCACCGAGCCGGCGCACCCGTCCGCGTATCTCGCGCACCCGCACGGTTTTGGTGCCCAGCACCTGGGCTTCTTCCCGGCCCAGGGCGACTTCGACCAGGGTGCTGCCATCGCTTAACCTTTCGATCACTTTGGGCTTGGGCGGTTTGCCTACCCGCAACAAAAACGCCTGCTCCTTCCCGGCGGGAGTGGCGGCCAGAAGCCGGCCAATGAACACGCCGTTGCCAAAGAGCCGGTCACCCAAAAGTAGACTCTCGAGAGGCAGGCGCACGAGCAACTCACCGGCCAGCGCACTCTCGCTCTCCGCCAGATCAGGAGCCGAGATGGCTGCCGCCAAGGGGGCGTGCGTGCCCAGTTCCACCAGCACCGCGACTCCCAGTTTGGCAAAGGCGGCGGCCGTAAAGCGCCGGCTCGCTGCCTTGGTCATCGTGCCAAGGATGCGTGGGGTGTTGCCGCAGGAGAACTGCGTGCCGTCGATGCCCACCAACCGCTGCCCGGCGTAGAAAGCTTCCGGATGAAGAGCAGGCTCGGCCAGCGGCACCAGCGCGCTTTCAAGGATGGCGGTCAAGGATGGCGGCAAAGACTTCCCAGGGCATGGCTAGGCGGCGTTCACTCGCGGCGGCTTCACTGATCCGCTCGCCCGTGAGTTCTTGCAGGTGCACGCCAAAAGGTCCACTCTTTTGGCTGACGTGATAGACCAGACCGGCGAGCAACTTGCCCGCACTCAAACGTGGCGGACAACGCTTGGCTGGACCATGTCGCGCAAGGATCACCTCCAGAATTGCTGCTGGCACCACCCGCTCAAAGTCAGCAAAAAACGCATTCCCATCCGCCTACCCTCGCCCAGATCAACTGCCTCTCAAATCAATCCCCTGACGGCATTGTGGTTAGCGCGCCCAGGATCGTCACGTTTTCGCCCCAGTTGCGCGGAGCGCGGCCAAAGGGCGCGGCGGCCCCGTGGGCTGCGCGCGTGGAGGCGTGTCATGGCGCGGTTGACCCCGCTCTCATCGATGAAGACGAACTGCTCGGGTGGGATCGTGGCCGCTTCTTCCTGGAAGGTCTGGCGTAAGCCCCGGACGCGCTCGGTGTTGGCCTCGTCGTCGCCGAGCGTCTTTTTTTCGCGTTAGCTTCAGGCGCAAAAGCCAGTGACCCAAGGTGGAGTGCGTCAAGAGCAGGTGACCCTGTGCGGCCAGGCTTTGGCGGTGCTCTTCGATGGTAGCGTCGTTGCACGCGGCCACCTGTGCTTGGATGGCTTGCGCCAAGGTGCCGTCCACCTTGGGAGCGCGCCCACCGCCGTAGGGCTTGGCGGCCAAGCTGCCGCTCGCACGAAAGCGCCGGGAAAGATCGCGCACAAAGGAAGCGCTCACCGCAAAGCGCGCGGCGATCTGCTCCTGGCTGCCCTCGCCCCGCTGCCACGCACGAAACACCCGCTCGCGCAGGTCCAAAGAGTAACCTTTTGCCATGCACCCACCCTGCCACAGACCGCCCAGCTCAATCAATCAAGAAGCGCTCTAGGCCGGTTCCGCAACCGGCACGTTCTGTGCGCGCACCACGGTGGACGGCAGCACGGCGTTGACCACCAGCGTCACCAGGATGTTAGTGACCAGGGCGAGCAATCCCGTGTAAACGGTGTAAACCCCGCCAGCCACGTGCCACGCGTGAACGGGCTTCAACTCGTCGAGGTAGGCCAGGGACGTGCCGAACACCAGGCCCACCGCCCAGCCGGCCAGCAGCGCCGGCGCGCGGAACCAGCGTGTGTATAGCCCGAACACCACCGCCGGAAACGTCTGCAGGATCCACAACCCGCCGAGCAGTTGCAGGTCGATGGCGAACTTCGTGGGCAAAAAGACGATGCACAACAGCGCACCCACTTTCACCACCATCGAGCTGACCTTGGCCACGGTGGCCTCCCCCGCCGCGCTGATCCCCGGGTTCACGTAGGCTTTCCAGAAGTTGCGCGTGAACAGGTTGGCCGCGCCGATGGACATCACCGCCGCCGGCACCAGCGCGCCGACCGCGATGGCCGCGAACGAAAAGCCCGCGAACCACGGCGGGAAGATCCGGTTGAAAAGGGCCGGCACCACGTCGGTGTTGGAGGTGACCTTCACCCCGGCCGCGTGGGCCATGTAACCGAGCATGGCGATCAGGCCCAGCAACACGGTGTAGGCCGGCAGAGCGATGGCGTTCTTGCGGATGGTGTTGCCGCTGCTGGAGGCGAAGATACCCGTGAGCGTGTGCGGGTACATGAAGGCGGCCAGCGCGGAACCCAGCGCCAGCGTGGCGTAAGGCAGCATCTGCGCTGACTTGAGGGTCAACCCGGTCGCGCCGCCCTTGGCGTCATAGACTTTACCGGCCGCGGCGAACACGGAGGCGTAGCCGCCCAGCTTGCTTGGGATGATGGCGATGGCCGCGAACACCACGATGTAGATCATAATGTCCTTGACGAAGGCGATCAGCGCCGGAGCGCGCAGCCCCGAGGAATACGTGTAGAACGCCAGCACCAGGAAGGCCGCGATGAGGGGCCACTCGCCGCTCACGCCCAGCGCCTTGATGACCACGGCCATGCCCACGAGCTGCAGGGCGATGTAAGGCATGGTCGCCGCCACGCCGGTGATGGCGACGGCGAGCTCCAGCGGACGGCTGCCGTAGCTGCCGTGGACCACGTCCGCCGCCGTGACGTGTCCCGCCCTGGCGGCCACGTTCCAGAGCCGGGGCATGATCATGTACACGACGGGATACACGATGATCGTGTACGGCAGCGCGAAGAAGCCGTAAGCGCCCACCGCGTAAACCAGGGCGGGCACGGCCACCACGGTGTAGGCGGTGTAGAAATCGCCGCCCACCAGGAACCAGGTGATCCAGGTGCCGAACTGCCGGCCGCCCAGCCCCCATTCGTCGATGTTCGCCAGGGTCTTGGGCCGCCGCCAGTACGCGGCGACGAAGCCCAGCACGCTGACCAGCGCGAAGAAGAAAATAAAGACGGAGGCCGCCGTCCAGTTGATCGTGCCGGGAGCGAGCCCGGTCACCGCGTCGAGGACCGGCTTGTCACTCATGGCCGGCGCGGCTCCGGTAAACGATCCAGATGAGCAGGGAGGTGGCCGGCACCCAGGCTAGCTGGTACCAGTAAAAGAAGGGAAAACCGAACAGGGCCGGCAGCGTGCCGTTGTAAAACGGCACCCACAGCAGGCCGATGAACGGCAGGAGCAGCAAGATCCACATAAGGGTGCTTTTGGGGAGGATGAAGGAGTTCGGGGCGGGGGAAGTGGGGAGTTCCGGACTAAATGGTGCCAGGAGCGGGAGGCGTTTACAGAAATGTTCCCCGGCGCGCTTTTTTGCAAGCCTGCATTTTCGAACGGGAATGTTATCAGCCGTTTTCAAAATGAGGGAGCAGGGCGGTTGTGCTGGCCAGATTTTGGAGGGGCACGCGCCGTCGTGCCCCTGACTCTTCTGCCTCTGCCCGGAGGAAGTGGGGCACGACGGCGCGTACCCGTCCAAGGGATACATCATCTTGGAAACCGCTGGATCAGCCGGTGCCCGAATTATCATTCCAGAGGGAGGATCGACGCTCTCCGCGCTCTGACAATTCTTTGACAAAACTCCCAGGACCCTCTGACAACTTCCGCCGCGCGGGCCAGTAGGTTCGTGGCATGAAGAAATTACCACTTCCGCCCACCCGCCTCTCCACCGCGTTCTGCGCTCTCGCCCTCGTGCTCACCGCCGGCCCGGCCGGACGCGCGGCTGCACCGCCCGACCCGGCGCCGGCTCCCGACGCCGTCTCGCTGCGCGTCACGCCCGAACGGGACTTCGTCAGCCGGCGCGGGCCGCGCGATGTGATCCTGGAACTGGAGGTGCGCGCGCGGCGGCCCGAGCAGGCGCGCCACACGCCCGTCAACGTGTCGGTGGTCCTGGACCGGAGCGGTTCGATGGAAGGCCCCAAGATCGAGAAGGCCCGGCAGGCCGCCGACGCCGCGCTGGACCAACTGGAGCCGGATGACTTCTTCTCGCTCGTCATCTTCGACGACGAGGTCGAACTGCTGCTCGCCCCCGAACGGGCCGGCTCGCGCGAACACCGCGATCAGTTGAAGGAGCGCATCGACCGCATCCAGCCGCGCGGCAGCACCGCGCTCTACGCCGGCGTGCAGATGGGGGCGAAGCAGGTGCGCCGGTTCCTGGACAAGGAGCGGGTCAACCGGGTCATCTTGGTGTCCGACGGGCTGGCCAACGTCGGCCCGAGCCGCACCCGCGACCTGGCCGAACTCGGACGCGGCCTGCGCGGCGACGGCCTGAGCGTCACGACCATCGGCCTGGGGGATGATTTCAACGAGGACCTGATGACCGCCCTGGCCGAGTCCAGCCACGCCAACTATTACTACGTGAAGGACGCCGAGCGCCTGCCGGGCATCCTCACCGAGGAACTGGGTGCGGCGGGGACGCGCGTGGCCGGCGACATCCACGTGCGCCTCCAGGTGGCTCCCGGGGTGCGGCTGCGCGAGGTGATCGGGCACCCGGAAGTGCGCTGCGAAGACCGGACCGCGGAGATCGTCCTGCCGGAGTTGTTCGGCGCGGAATACCGCCTTTATCACCTGCGCTGCACCCTGGACGACACCACGGCGGACACGGTGCCACTCGCGGAGGTCGCGTTACGCTACGAAGACGCGGTTTCGCACCGCACGCAGACGCAAAACTACACGGCCTCGGTGCATCTGACCGACGACGAGAAGCGCTCCGACGAGAGCGTGCGCGACGACGTGGCCAAGAACATCGGCGTCCTGCGCAACCGGCTGGACAAAGAGGCGGCGGTACGCCTGGCCGACGAGGGGCGCGCCCGGGAGGCGGCCGAGCTGCTGCGCCAGCGGGCGACCGCGAACAGCGCGGCCCCGGCCAGGCGGCAGATCCCGGGCAGCGCCGCGGAGAACTCCAAGCTGGAAGGCTTGGCCGATGAGCTGGCCAACAGCGGCAGCCTCGGCAAGGCCAGCCGCAAAGCCGCGCAGTGGGATAATTACCAGGACAAATACCAGAAGAAGGAGAAGGTGCCGGCGAACTGACCATCTTTTCCGGACGCCTCCGGTGGTAGCCACGGCGCTCCGCCGCCGTGGCTGCTCCACTTTGTCTGTCATCCTGAGGGTCGGATAGAAGCTCATCTCTGCTCTTCCCTTGTCTGTCATCCTGAGCGCAGTGAGTCCGCGAACGCAGCCGAAGGACCTTCCGGCCGGCGGCAGCCAGAGCTCCCTTCCCGGCGGGAGCCACCCCGTGGGAAACCCACTTGCCTCCGGCGGCGGAAGATCCTTCTGGCTCACTGCGTTCGCAGACTCACTGCGCTCAGGATGACAAACAAGGAGGGAAAAGATGAATTTCTATACGCCCTTTCAGGATGACAAAAAAGGGAAACGGAGAAAGGGCCTTCATCTATAGACAATTCCGGGATGACAGACAAAGCGGCTATAAACCGACCCACCGTAATCCTGCGCTTCCCATCGGCGCGCCGATCATTTACACCTTGAACCCGCCTGCCTGCTGACCGGCGTGCCGCATGATGAAAAAGAGCTTCCTGGTCCTCCTCCTGGCGGTGCTCCTGCCCAGCCTGGTGCTGGGTTGGCTCGCGCTGCGCGGCACCCGGGAACAACAGATCGTCCTCGAACGCCGCACCGCCGAACTCTACCAGCAGCAAACTGATACCCTCGCCACCGCCGCCCGCTCGCTGATCAGCGAGCAGCGCCGCGTCTTCGCCGACACGCTCCGTCAACTCCTCGCCGAGGAAGCTCCCCCGGCGCTCGCCAATCGCTTCACCGGCGCGCTGCGCGCCCGCTGGCAGCAGCCGGCGGTCGGCTTCGCGCTGGACGACGCCGGCCGCTTCCTTTCGCCGACCATCCGCGACGCCGATACCGACCCGCCGACCCGGCAGTTCCTCCACGAAAACAGCGACTTCCTCGCCGGCAAGGCGGCCGCCCCGGCCTACCCGGTAGCCATGGAAGAACTCAACCGGCCCGAGATCGCCCAGAACAGCCGTCGCGCCGCCACCGCCGCCGCCATCGCCGCATCGGCACCCCTCGCCAAAGTCGCCCCCGCCCCGGCCAAAAGCGCCGCGTCGAAGAAGGAATACACGCCCGGCGGTGCCAACGCCGACGCCGACAAAGCAAACGGCAACACCAACGGCCTGCCCGCGCGGATGCGCAACGTCGTGCCACAACAGCAGAACGCTCCGGCCGAGTCCCAGGTCTATGGGGCTAATGCGGAGTTCCGCCAGCTCACGGCCGACGGCAGCGAGGGCGTCGTCAACCGCTTCGTGCAGGACCGGCTCAACTTGATCTTCTGGGTCCGGCCCGACGCCGTGCGCAACCTCGTCTTCGGCTGCGTCCTGCACGCCGACGACCTGCGCGCCCGCTGGCCCAGCCTGTTCCCTGCCGCCGATGTCGCTGCTCCTGCCTCCTCGCGCGCGAGCGACGGCGGCACCGACCCAGATTTCATCCTGGCCCTGCTCGACGACAAAGGGCAACCCGTTGCCGTGTCACCCGCCGGCAGCCCAGCCCAAGATTGGAAGAAACCCTTCGTCGCCTCCGAGATCGGCGAGGCGCTGCCGCATTGGGAAGCCGCGCTCTACCTGCGCCACCCCGAGCGGCTGCCGGACTCCGCCCGCCGGGTGCGGCGCAACCTTTCGCTGCTCATCTTCTGCGCGCTCGGCGCGATCGCCGCCGGCGGATGGGTCGTCTTCCGCGACACCCGGCGGCAGCTCGTCCTGGCGCAGAAGAAGACCGATTTTGTTTCCAACGTCTCGCACGAGCTGAAAACCCCGCTGACCTCCATCCGCATGTTCGCCGAATTGATGCACAGCGGCCGTGCCGCGCCCGAACGCCAGCCGCAGTACCTGCGCATCATCATGGTGGAAGCCGAGCGGCTGACCCGGCTCATCAACAACGTGCTGGATTTCTCCCGGCTGGACCGGCACGAGCGCCGCCTGCAGAAGCGTCCGCTGGACCTCTGCGACACCCTGACCCAACTGTGGCCAGCCCAGGAGTTCCACCTGCACGAGGCGGGCTTCGCCGCGCATTGGGAGAACGCCTCGCCGCCGTACCCCGTCGTCGGCGACGACGACGCGCTGGCGCAGGTGCTGGTCAACCTGCTCTCCAACGCCGAGAAATATAGCGGCGAGCGCAAGGAAATTACCCTACACAGTTACCTGGACGGCGAGTGGGTCTGTCTGAGCGTGCTCGACCGCGGCCTGGGCGTGCCGTCCGGCGAGGAGGAAAAGATTTTTGAACCCTTCTACCGCGCGCACGATTCCCTTGCCAGCGGCATCACCGGGACCGGCCTCGGGCTGGCGCTGGCTCGCCGGGTCGTGCGTGAGCACGGCGGCGAGATCCTCCATCAGCCGCGCGCCGGCGGCGGCAGCAACTTCACCGTGCGTCTTCCCCTGGCGCGGGTTATCCCATGAAAAAGTGCATCCTCGTCGTCGAAGACGACCCCCACATCCGGCTCGGGTTGTGCGATTCCCTGCAAACGGAAGGCTACGAGGTCGCCGAGTGCGCGGACGGCGCGCAGGTTCTCTCGCTGTTGCGCCAGCGCCGGCCGGATTTGATCGTGCTCGACCTGATGCTGCCGCACAAGAGCGGGTACGACCTGTGCCGGGAAATCCGGGCCGCGAAGAACCGCGTGCCCATCCTCATCCTTTCCGCCAAGGGGCAGGAGATCGACAAGGTGGTGGGCCTGGAACTCGGCGCGGACGACTACGTCATCAAGCCATTCAGCCTGCGCGAGCTGCTGGCGCGGGTGCGCGCGCTGCTGCGCCGGGCCGATCCTGCCGTGGGTTTTGCGCCGGGGGGTGACGCGCCGGAGGTCATCCGGTTCGGCGAGGTGGAGATCGACCCGCGGGCATTGAGGGGCCGGCGTGGCGGGCACCGGTTTGAGCTGACCCCGCGCGAGTTGAAGGTGCTGACGGTGCTCGCGCAGCACCGTGGCAACGTGGTCGCGCGCGAAAGCATCCTCAACGAGGTGTGGGGCGTCGAATACTACGGGACGACGCGCACGCTGGATCAGCTCATGGTCAAGCTGCGCCAGAAGGTCGAGGCGACGCCCGGCGAGCCGCGCCATTTGCTGACCGTCCACGGCTTCGGCTACCGGCTGGAGGAATGAGCGTGAGAGAAAAGAAAGTATCAATTGGTCATTGATCTTGTCGGGTCAGACGGCGTAAACACCGGCGATCCGTCTGCGAGCATCGCGATATTTGGTAGGTGGTTATTTGGACGATCAGCAGCGACGAACCCGGTATTGACGTGCCGGGAGGGACCCGCTCCGTCGGGTCCGTGGCCGTAGCCACGCTGTCAGCAGAGGACCCGACGGAGCGGGTCCCTCCCGGCACGTCAATACCGGGTTCGTCAATCAGGAACAATATCACTCCACTTCGATCTGCCTCAAAACCGCCGTCGCGTCCGGGAGCGATGCGCCGACGGTCCAGGTGCCGCGCGTCAGCGGCCAGAAGACCCGGCCGTCGGGCTGCGGCTCCAGGGGCTGGCCGTTCACCGTCCAGCGGACCCGCGCCGGGCCGGCGGTGTTGGCGGTACACTCCAGCATCTGCTGACGCGCCGGCAACTCGGGATCCAGCATGTACCGGGCGTTGTCGGGCGGGTTGACGATCGCCAGAGCCGCCGGCCCATCCGGTGGCGCGACGGCAGCCAGGGTGTTCTGCGGGCTGCGGCACCAGGCGGCGTATTCCGGCGGGAGTCGGAGGTGAGGCGCGCCGCCAGCCGGGTCCGGCAGGAAGCGGTCGGCGGCGCTGGCCGTGGGTTCGGTGCCCGCGAGGAAAAGCTCGGGCGCGCCCGCCGGACCGCCGGCCTCCGGGGCGGGGAGCAGACCCGTCAGCGGGCAAACGTCGAGCCGCACGAGCGACTTGCTCAACACCGGGTCGGGCACGGCCGGGTCGTGGTGCTCGCGCAGCAGATGATCGACCAGCGCGTGCCAGAGCGGCGCACCGGCGTGGATACCGACCGCCTCGCCCAGGGGCCGTCCGTCGAAGTGTCCTGCCCAGACGGCCACCGTGTGCCGCCCGTCGAAGCCGACGCACCACTTGTCCCGGAAACCCGAGGAAGTGCCGGTCTTCACCGCGACGCGCATGCCCTCGGGGAAATCCAGCGGCGAGCCCGCGCCGAAGGTCGCCCGCCGCGCCGATGGGTCGCAGAGGATGTCCGTGATGATCGCGCAGGCTTCCGGCGAGGCGACCCGCTCCAGCGGCGCGCTGTCCCGGGCGAGCAGCCGCGTCCCGCCGGCCAGCCCGCCCCGCGCCAGCCCGGCGTACGCGCCGGCGAGGTCCAGCAGGCGGATCTCCGCGTTGCCCAGGATGAAGCCCGCGCCGTATTCGTCCAGCCCGGCGGAAAAGCGGAACCCCCAGCGGCCGAACTCGTAGAACGCCTGCCGCGCACCGACGAAACGCCCCAGCGCCACGACCGCCGGCACGTTGAGCGAACTGCCCAGCGCCACGCGCACGCGCACCGGCCCGAGGTGCCGTCCGGCGTGGTAGTTCTGCGGGTCGTAGTCGGCGAAGGTCTCGCGCACGGCCTCGGCGGTATCGGGCAGGAGGCTCGCCGCCGTGAGCAGGCGGCGGTCGAACGCGTTCAGATACAAAAAAGGCTTGAGCGTCGATCCCGCGCTGCGCGGGCGGACCGCGCCGTCCACCTGCCCCTGGTGCGGGTCGCTGTGGGAGCCCGAGCCGACCAGCGCGCGGACGGCCCCGGTGGCGTTTTCCACGATGACGACGGCGGCCTGCGGGTCGTCGTCGCCCTCACGGCGGAGGTCTTCCAGGTGGTGCTGCGTGAGGAGTTCGGCGACGCGCTGGAGATCGGGGTCCAGGGTCGTGCGCAGCAACCCGCCAGCGGATGAGTCGGGGAGGCCGGCCCGGTGTTGCCGCGCGCGCAGCAGATCGACGAAATGGCTCGCGCGTGGTGCCGGCAGGAAACGGCCCGGATGCGGCGGGGCGTCGGCCAGGCGGCGGGCTTCGTCGGGGGCGATGACGCCGAGTTCCGCCAGCCGCCGGACGTTGCGCTCGAAGCGGAACTCCGCAGCCGCCGGGTAACGCCACGGGTTCAAGCGCGTGGGGGCTTGCGGCAGACCGGCGAGGTACACGGCTTCGGCCAGGGTCAGGGCGGAGGCGTCCTTGTTGAAGTAGGTGCGCGCGGCGGCCTGCGGACCGACGAGGCGGTTGCCGTAGGAAAGGGCGTTGAGGTAGCGTTCGAGGATTTCGGGTTTGCCGGCGTGCCGTTCCAGCTTCCACGCTGCGGCGGCCTCGCGGGCTTTGGTGATGAGCGTGCGTCCGCCCGGGCGGCCGGCGGCGAGCTTGACGAGCTGCTCGGTGATCGTCGATGCGCCGGAGACGAGGCGGCGGGCGGACAGGTTGCGTCCGGCGGCGGAGAGGAGGGCGAGCACGTCGGGGCCGTGGTGTTGGTAGAAGCGGCGGTCCTCCAGCGCGACGGTGAGCCTCGGCAGATCCGCGCCCAGGCGGGCGAGCGGCAGCGGGTGACGGCTGCGCGCGGCGGCGTCGGGAAGTTCGGCGAGGGGATCGCCGCGGGCGTCAAGCACGGTGATGGTACCCTTCATTAGGTCGGGGCGCAGGAGGGCGTCCGGGACGGGCACACTCCAGACGAACAAGGCGTTGGCGAGGCTGAGCAGCGCGACCAGCGAAGCGAGGCTGAGCCGCCAGCGGCGGCGAAGGGTGGCTAGTCTAGGCATAAGAAGGTGCCTCTTATTTATCCCAGATAATAGTCGAGTACACCAGGCCTGGGTTTCACCCTCATGCCATATCTATGAACGAACCGGGTATTCCTCAAGGTCTGTCATCCTGAGCCGAGTCTTGCGAGGTCGAAGGACCCTCTGCCGCCGGAGGCACGGAGGCTGCCGGTGGCAGGATGTCTCCATCGAGGATGCGCTTGGTTGGCTGCCGCCAGCCGGAAGGTCCTTCGACCTCGCAAGACTCGGCTCAGGATGACAGACCTCGGGGCATGCCGGGTGAATCCATGGGAATGAGTCACAAGGCCCTTGGGTCCTATGCGACCCATGCAGAGTTTACAAAGCGAGCGCATCCTCATTCTCCGACCACCACGATCTGCTCCGAGGGCGCGAGGCCGCTGACGGCCGGTTCGTACATCGGGCCGGCCTGCGTCGCGGGCCAGCGGAAGGTGCCGGCCGCCGACGCCCGCGCCAGCACGCTGTACACGCTCACACCCGGGTCCAGACGGTCGAAATAGGCGCGCGTCACGTTGTCGTGCAACTCGGAGGCAGACAGGCTCGCCGTCCGCTCACCCGGCGCCGGGGCAGGCAGATCGTAGAAGGGCGCAAACAACGGCAGCTCCGGGTTCACCGTTTCCAATCCCGCCGGCAGCTCGTCCTCCAACGCCACGTAGGAACGCAGCCTGGGCGTCTGCACCCGGTAGGTGACCAGCAGGCGGTCGTTGACGCGCACCGCCGGTTCGCCCGCGCGGCCGGTGCGCTTCGCGTCGGTCAGGTTGCGCACGACGCGTTCCACCCTCATGCCGCCGCGGTCGCGCCGGGTGTCTTCCTCCGCGCGGCCCACGCGGTACTCGGCCATCAGCACGCAGTTGAGCGCGGCGGCAACCGGGGCCACGTCCGCCGGCAGACGGAACGGCGCGGCGTCCTTACCCAAAATAAGATTGGTCCACGCCGCCGCGGTCTGATCCGGCGACACGCGCGCGGGCACGGGGCTCAAGCCGGCCAGCCGCAGCCTGGGCGGATTGTCGGCTCGGCGCAACGCACGGAAGGCGAACAGCGCCCACAGGTTTTCCTGCGTAGAATTGAGCAGGGCGCGGTCCAGCATCTTCGCCATCCGCGCACGGGCGTTCGCACCATCCGCTGCCAACTTCCATTCCGGTGGATGGATCTCCGCCAACGCCCAGGCCACCATCGCCTCGGCGCGCCGCACGGAACCGAAGTTCGCCGGCTCGAAGGCGCGCTCCGGCATGGCCTTGGACCCGTTCGCCAACGGCAGGATCTCCCGGAGCATCTGGCGCGTTTCGTCAGGCAGGATCTTCGCGCGGTGCAACGCGACGGCCAACAGCGCGCGGCCCTCGTCGCCGAGGCTTTCGCGGTGCAGGAACAACGCTCTGGCCGCGTCGGCGTCCAGACCGGTCTCCACCATGACGTCGCCCACGGCGGTGGACTGCACCAGCATCGCGAACGCCCGCACCGAGGGCATCTCGTTGGCATTCAAAGCAATATTCTTCGAGGCCGAGGCCAGCTTGGTGGAGAGGCCGGCGTCCACCTTGAACCCGGCCTTGCGCGCGAGTTGCAGCGCCCAGGCCGCCTGCACGGTCACAAAGGAATTGCCCGACCCCTGCGAGGACCAGTACGGCAGCCGGTTATCCGGCAGCAGCGAGTGCGCGCAACGCGCCAGCGCTTCCTCGACGATGCGGCGGTAGCGCTTGTCTTGTTCCGGGTCGGTGGGCGCGGCGGCGAGCAGTTCGCGCACGCCGCAGTACGCCAGGACGCGGCTGGTAATCTGCTCGAAGCAGCCGTGCGGATATTCCAGCACCGCCGACAATGCTTGCAAACGCGCCAAGTCGGTCCCCGTGGACACCGCCACGTCGTAGCGGCCCGCGGCCCCGGGGCGGCGCGCATCCTCCGGCAACAGCGCGCCGACGTCGCCGCCGGGCGGGACGGGGCCGGCCATGCTCTCGCGGCGCAGGATGGTCGGCGGCAGGATCGGCAGGGTCACCTCCACGGCGTCAGCCGTTTCGGGATCGTTCGGCAGGGTGCCGGCGTGAAAGGAAATCTTCGCGAAGGCCGGGCCGTCGGGCACCCTGGCGCGGAAACGGAACACGGCGGGCTGGTCGCGCCCCACGGCCACCGGGGACGGGTTCTCCCCGGTACTCTCCAGGGTCAGGCCGCCGTCCGCCGTGCAGGTGGCGGCAACGCTGGCCTGGTCGCGCACGCTCTGGCGGACCACGGCGCGCAGTTCCACCTCGTCGCCCGCGCGCAGGAAGCGCGGCAGCGCGGGCTCGACGATCAGCGGCTTGGCCACCTCGACGCTGCTCTCCCCTTCGCCGAACTGCCCGGCGCGGCTCTGCGCCACGGCGACCAGGCGGTAGCGGGTCAGGTTGTCCGGCGCGGCGAAGGCGACTTCCACGCGGCCCGCGGCATCCGTTCTGAGGCCCGTCTGCCAGAACGCGAGCGGCTGGAAATCCTTGCGCACGAATTTATTGCCGAACTCCTCGCCGCCGCCGCCGACCACGTACCCTTTTTCGTACAGGCTCTTGCGCGCGATGTCCTGGAGGTAGCCGCGCAGGCCGCCGAAGGTCTTCACCTGGTGCGGCACGGCGGGATAAAACGCGGCGTCCAGGTCCGGCGCTTTCCAATCGCCCAGCGCCAGGATGGCGTCGTCCACCGCCCACACCATCACGTCCGCCCCGGCCACGGGCCGGCCCTCGCTGGCGATGCGCACGGTGCCGCGCACCTCGTCGCCGGGTCGCACCCGAGGTGACTCGACCGTAGGCTTTACTTCCAACTGCCGGTCGGGCCGGCGCACGTGCAGCCTGGCCGAACCGAATCGTTCCGCCGGCAGCCGGTCGCCGCCGCCCGGGCGCAACAGGTACACGGCCACCGTGGCGTCCGGCGCGTACTCGGGCTTGACCGGAAACTCAATGCGCGTGGTGCTGCCCGGCAGCGGCACGAGCATCGAGCCGAGCACGCGGTCGGTCTCGACGCTCACCCAGGCCACCCCACTGACGGGTGAGCGCGTGATCAGCGCGGCGGTGTCGCCCGGGACGTATTCCTTCTTGTCGGAACGCAGGACCTGGAGCGAGGTCGGCGTCTCGACGGGCACCTCGTCCTCGCCGGGGCCGGCCAGGAAAATCTCCGTGCTGACGGGCAGCAATCCTTTCGCGGAGGCTACGGCGACGTAGTGGCCCGGTTCACCCGCGGCGAAATCTACGAACGAATCCGGCCCGACCTGGGGCACCGTAGTGGTCTTGAGCGAGGTGTACTGCGGCGTGTTGTGGTAGCGCACGACGAAGGGAGCGACGGTCTCGCGCACCGTCCGGGTGCCGACGCGGAAAAGCTCCACCCGCACGTCGCGGGCGGACGCGGGGTGATCCAAGGCGTCGTAGGCGGCGAGCAGCACGCGCACACTCAGCGGCGGGAGGCCGGGCGGCGGTGGAAAACCGACAGCAGTGTCGGGTCGATCTTCTGTCGCGCCGAGCGTTGTGATGCCGAGCAACACGGGCTGGCGCAGGATCGTCTGCGTCGGCGGGTTACTCGCGGCGACACTCTGGCCGTCGGCGGAGGTCACGGCAATTTCCCATCTCGCCTGGTAACGCGCGCCTGGCAGGTTGAGCGGCATCTCCGCGTGGAGCCCTCCTTCGCCCTTGTCGTCCAGACGCACCTCGCCCTTAGCTTCCGGCGGCGTGTTGTCGGTCGTGGGAGTGGTCACGGCACGCTCGGAAAAATGATCGTCCTGGTTGAGGGTGGGCTCATCGCGGTCGGGGAGTTCTGCCGGGTCTTCTCTCCTACCGCCTTGAGCGACACTGCCATAGTCATCGCGTGACCATGTGACACGCCATGAGACACGTGCGCCCGCCACCGGCTGGCCCGAGAAGTAGTCCGCTCGCACCCGGCAAATCGTGTCGCGGCTGTCCGGCGGCGCGACCGGATCCGCCGTGGCTGCCACCTCGAAGAGCGGCACCTTGTAATCCTGGATGTGCAGGGTGGTCTCACCTTGGTCCGGGATGTCGATCCCGGCGCTATTCTCTGCTTGGGCTCTCGCTTGTTCGGACGCACATTCCAGGTAGTAATCGCCTAATTTGGTGCCGATGGGGATGGCCCATTGCGCGTCCCAACCGCCTTCAGCGTCTGCGGTGGCGTCTCCCTGCACGATTCCGTAAGCATGGTCGTTGTTGACGATCTTCCAGTGAACGGCCTGCCCGGCAGGGATATGCAGCTTGCCGTGCTCGCTGCCGTCGGCTTCGACCGTGCGCACGAGTCCCTTGATCCGCACGGTCTGGCCCGGACGGTAGAGGGAGCGGTCGGTGAAGACCACGCCATGCGGCTGCTGACCCTTCAAAGGGTGTTCGCGCTTTTCGGGGCTGGCGGTCTCGTCGAGTCCGATGCCATCGAGCGAGCCCACGCTGGGACCCTCCGGGGTATCGGCGACGAGACTGTAGGCCTTCTCGCCGCCGTTCTTGTCCTTGGGCGGCTCCAGATCGGTGGCGGAGAAGCGGGCCAACCCGTCCTTGTCGGTGGTGGCGCGGGCCAGTTCGAAGTTGCTCGTACTGATGGCGCGCACGTTGATGCCCGGGCGCGGGAGGCCGTCGGCCATGCCGGCCACGCGAATCAGCACGTGGTCGGGCGTGCGCTTTTCGGTGAGCACGCTTTCGGAAAAGAACATCAGCACGCTGTTGGCCACGTCCCCTTTGCCGTCCCAGCGCGCGCCGTCGATCTCCAGCAGGTACGCGCCCGGGGGCACGCCTTTGCCGCCGGGCGGCGACCAGCGCAGCTCGCGCAGTTCCTCGGCCTCGCCCGCGCTCGCCGGGAACGTGCCCTGGGCGCGGGTTTCCAATCCAAAGGTGTCCACGACGAGTGGGGAGGGAGGGATGACCGTCTCGCCGGCGTCGTCGGTGTCGGGCTCGCCGGTGAACGGGTTGTTCCTGGGCTGGTTGATTTCGCGCAGCCGTTTCTCGACGGTCGGCAGCTTTTCCAGCGGCACCGCCGCCAGCCGCCAGCGCAACGCGCCGGTGTGCGCCTGCAGGAAGCTGAACCGCAGCCCCAGCGCGGCCCGTTCGTTGAGGCGGTCGGGCGGGAAGAACAGCGCGCTCGTCTTGGGCCGGAAGGTCGCGCCCCAGCGCGCCGGTGCCGCCAGACCGTAGCCGCGCCGGCCCTTGACCGCCGGACCGACCGTCACCTCGTAGTGTTTGGTCAGGTCGAAGTCGCCTTCGAGCACCACGTCTTCGTCGTCCGCGTGGATCTTGAGGTTGGACACCGGTGGGGTTAGCGTCACGGTGTCGCGGTTGACGGTGGCGGGATCGAGGCGGTCTTCGAACCGGCCGCGGATCAGCGGCTTTTCGAGAGGGCGGTTGAACGCGCCCAGCCACTTGAGCCGGAGCGGCGCGGTGAAGCCCAGCGGGAGGCTGGTGAGGTGCGGGGTGCTCACGCCGCTGGCCTGTTCGCGCACGTCCTCGACGATGAGGTCCCACGTCCGGCCGCCCGCCAGCGGGGCCAGCGGGATGGCGCGCAGGACGGCGGCTTCGGGCTCGTCGTCGCGGTCCTGTTCGTGCAGGGAGAGTTCCGCGTCCTGCCGGGCGTGGCTGTCGCGGTCCTGGAAGTAGATGCGTCTGGCTGCATCGTCCAGGCGGACGCGGTAGGTGAATTTCAGGACGACCTCCGGCAGGGAAGACAGGTGATCGGTTTCCTCGCGGTCGCAGGAGACGTTAAAGGGTTCGGTGTGCAGTTCCGCGCCCCAGCCGGCGGGCGCGACGGGTGCGCCATCCAGGGTGCGCAGACCAGGTAGGAGGCCGGCGGTATAAGTCTGGCCGGGAATGATAGGGTCCTTGACGGTGAACTGGCCGTCGGTCTGGCTCTTCCAGAGCCAGTCACCCGGCAGAGTGGGCGAGAAGCGCACGGGCGAGGGCGGGCCGGCGAGGTCGATCTGGTCGGCGGCGACCATCGCGGCAGGAAAGGAAACGCTGAGCGTGGTGCCGGCCTCGATCTTGCCGTCCTCCGGCACTTCGAGGGTGACCCCGCCGGCGACCGGCTGGAGGTCGGTGGCGGCGGCGGCAGAAGTGGCGGCATCCTTGGCGTGGGTGGCAGCGTGCAGGGGAACGGCCAACCAGCAGCAAGCCAGCAGCAGACGGGAAAGTTTCATGTTTTCGCTGGGGAACAATATCTATGTAAATGTGCCGGGAGGGACCCGCTTTGCCTTCGGCCATCTCGCAGACTCGGTTGTCGGGTCCGTGGCGGTAGCCACTCTGCCAGAGCGGACCCGACGGAGCGGGTCCCTCCCGGGAGCTGCAAGAGCGATAATTCAGGAAGAGGCGGCGAGTTGCGCGGCACGGTGGGCGTCGCGGTCGGCCTCGGCGTTGCGGCCCAGGACACGCAGACAATTCTCCCGGCGGCGCAGCCAGGCGGCCTCCTCGCGGATGCCCAAGGCGTGGGAAAAATTCTCCAGAGCGGCGGCGAAGTCGGCGGATTCCTGTTGCAGACGGCCGCACATCGCCCAGCCGTCGGGGTTGCGCGGGTCGTACGTGACGGCGCGGCGGCTGGCGGTCAGGGCGTCGGCGGGACGGTCGTTGCGCAGGAGCGCGGCGGCGAGGACCACCTCGGCGTCGGCGGACGGATGCGCGGAGCCTTCCGAGGCGCGGGCCGCCTTCCCGGCGTCTTCCAGGGCGAGCACCGGCTGTTTGGCGTCGAGCAACACCAAGGCGCGGGCGGAATACACGCGCACGACGGCCGCGTCGTCCTCTTTGCCGGTCAGCTCGTCCGGGGCGCGCAGGCGCTCGCAGCGTCGCGCGTCGTCGAACCACTTCGGGTCGGGAATTTTCGCGGCGCGCAACGCGGCGGCTTCCTTGTCGCGGTGGAGTTGCCACAGGCACTGCGCCTGGAGCAACCGAGCGGCGACCGCCGGGTGATGATCGCCGGCGTTCTCCGCGGCTTGCGCGGCGTCCCGGAGCGCGGCCGGGTACGCGCCGGCGCGGTAAAAGATCAGCGCGCGCTCCAACCTGGCTCCGGGAGCATCGAGGCGTTCGTCCAGCTTGCGCAGGGCGGGCAGCTGGGGACGCAAGCGGTCGAACATCGGCGCGGCGGCTTTGACCGTGTCGTCGGCCGCGTCGATGCGCCCGGCGGCGAGCGCCACCTGGTCGGCTTCCTCCGGGTAGCCCGTGTTGAGCAGGCAGACCGCCAGACGGATGGTGCGGGCGGCGTGGTCGGGCTTCCGCTTCAGGTAGGCGCGATACAGGTCGGCGGCTTCCGTCCAGTGGCCGTCCTCGTCGAGCGTGTCGGCGATCCGGCCGAGCAAGGCGGGCAGATCGGGCGGCTGGGCGGCGAGCGCTTCCTTCCAGGCTCGCACGGCCTCCTCGATCGGCTTGCCGGAGGCGTGCGCGAGATCGCCGCGCAGTTCCGCCAGGACGGCCGGGGGCACGGAGGTCCGGCCGAGTCGGGCGAGGATGGCCGCGGCGCGGTCGTAGTCCCTGGTGTCCACCCGCGCGTGAAATTCTTCCTGGAGGAGCGCGGCGTCCCCGGGGGAGCGTTCCAGTTGCCGCCGGCAGATTTCCGCCACGGAAGCCTTGTCGTCATTCGCCTTCGCCCGGGTCAACTGCTCGGCCAACGGCGGCGCGGGTGGTTCGCCGCGGCTGCCAGCCGACAGGAACAAAAACGGCAGGCCGAGCGCGGCCGGGACCCACTGGAGAAGATTCATGCCTGCCACCTTTTTTGCCCGAATCATGCCCGCCGGGCAATATAATTTCGCGTCGGCATCTCGAAGAGCCGGCAGCCACACCTCGCTGCCGCTCGGGATGACAGAACGGGATGCCGTGGCCGCGGCGGGACACCGCAGTTACGCGCTGGCGGGGGCCTGGAGCAAGGCGTGCAGCCCCTCGATCACCTCGCGCAAACGAAACGGTTTGAGCACCAGGGCGTCCGCCCCGGCCGCCAGGCCGTCGAGCTGGGTTTGCTCCTCGTTGCTGGCCGTCAACAAAAGGACGGGCACCCGGGCCGTGCGGGGGTCGGCCCGCAGCCGCCGCGTGAGTTCGATGCCGTTCATCCCGTGCATCCGCACGTCGGAAAGCAACAGGTCGGGCGGGCGGCGCAGGATCGAGGCCCATGCCTGCCCGCCTTCGGTGGCCACTTCCACCTCGTAGTCGTCGTGCAGCACCTCGCACAGAAAATCTGCCAGCGAGGGCTCGTCCTCGGCCAGCAGCAAGCGCGGCTTGCGTGGTGCGGCGGAACCGCTTGGGCTTTGAGCGGTGACGCCGTTCACGGGTGAAAAGTAGGGAGTGAAAAAGAGAAGGATGGACCGGTCGAGGTGGTCCGTGTAATACTTGCGGCTTTCGCTGCCGGCTGTGCGTAAGGGTAAGAACCGTCGCCGATGGTACCTACGTTCCCCGGAACCGACTTGTTGCATCACGATACAAACATCCGACCCAGGCTGACCGACGCGACGAACTAGCAACATTCTCCCTCCCAACGTTCATCCTGCGGCGGGGTGACCCGCGCGAGAGAAAAGTTTTACCGATGCTCTCCTTCCTTCCCTCCACGCGCCAGGAAATCGATGCCCTGTCCGCCATCGCGGAGCCGCTGCTGGCCCTGGCCCCGCTGCGTCTGCCCAACGGGCGCCAGGCCCGCTACCTGGGCGACGACGTTTTTATCATCCTGGAGTCGCTTGCCGCCCGCGACCAGACCCTCGTGCGCAACCTGTACGATGCGCTCACCGAATTGCTCTACGCCATCGTGGACCCTTCCCGCGACGATGCCCAGCGGTGGCAGGCCGTCGGCGGGTGGGCGCAGCGGCGTGGCCTCGACACCGTCATCGAGGAGGTGCGCGAACTCGGCCGGGCTTCCCACGAGCAAAGCCCCGGCGAGGAACTTGCCAAAGCCATGCACGACGTGCGCGGCGGCGCGCTGGCCGCCTTGTTGGGCCGGTTGCAGATCATCGATCTCGCCACGGCGAAGGATGCGGGCACGCTCAACACCTTGTTCGTGCTGACGCGCGATCATCTCAAGATCATGCGCAGCGCCGTCATGGGCCTGGACGAGGCGCGCCGCGAGGCCGACCACAAACGCAAGAGCCACGACGTGCGCCTGATCCTGGAGAAGTGGCACCAATCCGTCGTCGGACCCAAGTGGCGCGAACGCCCCATCCAGATGTTCGTGGACTGCCGCCACGCGGGTGCGCTGACGGAGTGCTGCCTGGAGAGCGCCGCCATCGACCGCATCTTCTACAACCTGGCCAACAACGCCTGCCGCCACGTGGCCGGCGGCCGCCTGGACATGGCGATCTTCCCCGTGCCGGACGCGGCGGGCGATTGCCTGCGCTTCGTGCTCTCCAACGAGGTCGGCGAAGAAGATGCCGCCTATCTGCGCGGCCTGATGCCGGAGGGTGCCGACAGCGTGGACCGGGGCAACGGCCGGAGCTTGTTCACGCTCTTCGAGCCGGAGGTTTCCTCCACCGGGTCGGGATTCGGGTTGACGGTGGTGGCGGAGTTTGTGGCGCGCGCGTTCGGCTTGCGCGACCGCCAGGAAGCGTTGCGGGAACGCTACACGGGGGCCGTGCTCGAGGGCCGCACGTTCCGGGCGTGGTTCCACTGGCCGGTGGCCAACAGCGAGCTGCCGCAGAAGCTGGATGATTTCCGTCAGCCCGAGCAGAGCCTGAGTGAGGGGTGAGGCTCAGCCTTAAGGGGGATCAAGCAAGGGAGTCCTTTGCTCTTCAGCCCATGGCAGCGTGCGAAGATGTATCCTGCCATACAAGCATACAAACAAACGTTTCTCTGTTCTAGCCCAGGCAGGGGTGCAAGAAAATCACTGCGGCTTCTTTGTTATACCCCTGCCGGGGTTGGTCTCCCCTCTGTGCCATGTTCCCACGGCTTGCGCCGCGGGCTGAGTTCTTCCGCCCCTGCCGGGGCTGGGAACGGGGCGGAAATTTTGTCCAAATGTCCCGGCCCCCCGCCCCCATCCCCCCGATCGCTCCTCACCGCGGCAGCGGCACTTCGAGGTTGGCCAGCGCGTAGGCGGTCACGGCCATGACGGCGGCATTCTCCGATAACAGCCGCGGGTCGATCTTGTCGAAGGTGTCCGCCGCCGTGTGATGGTAGTTGAAGTAGGTGCGGTTATCCTGGATGGGCGCAAAGGTCGGCACGTGCAGGGCGGCGAGCGGTTCCACGTCCGCGCCGGCTTCCTCGGTGAACGTGAGCAGCCCCGCGCCGCCGGCCTGCAAGACCTCGGCCACCGGGACGAGCAGCGGCCGCGTCTCCGGCTTGCCGGCGATGGCGATGCCCAGCGGGTGGTCGCAGCCGAGGTCGCTTTCCAGTGCGGCGAAGTGGTCGGCGGCGTCGGCGGTGTGTTCCTTCGCGTAAGCTCTGGCGCCGGCGCCGCCGTTTTCCTCGCTCATCCAGGCAATCACGCGGAGGGTGCGTTTCGGGTGCAGCCCGAGGGTCTTGACCAGCTGGGCCACCTCCATCGACACGGCTACGCCTGCGCCGTCGTCGATGGCCCCGGTGCCCAAGTCCCACGAGTCCAGGTGACCGGAAACGATGACGACCTGTTCCGGGTGCTCGCTGCCCTTGAGGTCCGCCACGACGTTGGCGCTCGGCGCGTCGGGCAGGAGCTGCGGGGTGAGCACCAGTTGCAGGCGCACGGTGCCCTGCGCCGCCAGCGCGGCGATCAGTTCGGCGTCCTCCGCGGCGACCGCGGCGGCCGGGATGCTCGGCGCGTCGGTGGCGTACTTGGTCTGACCCGCGTGCGGCAGGCGGAAGTCGGCGCCTCCCACCGAACGCACCAGCGCGGCCACCGCCCCCAGGCGCGCGGCGGCGCTCGGGCCGTCGCGACGGTACACGACCGCCTGGCCGTAGGCGTTCGACCCGTGGCCCGTGTCGGCCATCCGCTGGTCGAAGGGATGGTTTAAGAGGACGATCTTGCCGGCCACCCGGTCGCGGCCCAGCCGTTCGAGTTCGTGGAAATCCTTGACCGCGACGACCTCCGCCGTCAGACCCTCCGCCGGGGTAGGGACGCTGGGACCCAGGGCAGTCAGGACGATTTTCTGCGTGGTGCCCGCCGCCTGGCCGGAAAATTCCACCAGGGCGGCGCGTTCCTCGCCGCGCACCCAGTGTGGCACCAGGACGGGTTCCAGGGTGACCTCCAGGCCGAGGTCTTTGAGTTCGGCGGCGACGTATTCGACCGCCTTCTGCGCCTGCGGCGAACCGGTGATGCGGGGGCCGATATTGTTGGCCAGATGCGCCACTTCCCGGTAGGCGTAATCGCTGTGCAGGGCCGCGTTCTGGATTTGCGCGAGTTCCGCGAGGGTCCGCGCGGAGTAAGGGGTGGGCGGGGGAGTTTGGGCCTGGCCGGTGGTTCCGTTCAAGAGGACCACCGCAGCCGCGAAGACGAGAGAAAGGGTGCGCACGCCGGAACGGGTAGCGGCTGGGAGAACCGGGGTCAAGTCCCCCGTCGGTATATAACCAACCACACGGGCAGACCCGCCGCGCAGCGGCGACTCGTACCAAGGTAGGGATGGCTCTCCGAGCCGTCCGTGATTTCGCCTGGTCCGGCTTTTGACAGCAGCCTTGTCCCCTGCGAGACGCTGAGAAGTCGGACGGCTCGGAGAGCCATCCCTACCTTGTTTACGAAGCCGCGGCGCGGCGGGTGTTCAGCCAGATTGGTTGCCTCCACCCGACCCCCTTTCAAGGAGCTGCCGCCACGGTCTGGATCTCGTGCAACCACGTCATCGCCCGTGGATACTCTTACTCGTTTTTCGAGTAGCGCGTGTAGGTTTCCAGAGCGTGGCGCGCCTCCTCCTGGTGGCCCAGGGCGTGCAACGCTTCGCCTTGATCGTAGTAAAAGGGCTAAACCGTGGGGTACGTCTCCACGGCTTCGGCGGCGAATCGTGCCTGGGCCGTCTAATCCTCCCGGTGACGCGCATCGTCGATGAGCAGCCGCAGGGCCGATTGCCGGTTGCGGATGCGCGCCAGGCAACCCTCCAGCCAATGGGCGGGAACCGGGTCGCCGCCGTTGTCCGGCGTTGGACACAGTCGGCCCGCCCGCCCGCCAGGCGGCGTGGATTTCACCCATTCGATGCTGGTAGCCTCGCGGCTGCCAACTCACTTGGTGAGGATCTCGCCCGTGGCAAAATTGTAGAAGTAGCGCGGGTTTGCGGTGTAGTGGCCGGGATTGTCTGGGTCGAGATAGTAACATACCACTGAGTTCAGGCTGAAATCGTACAGGGAAGGAAAAACTCGGGGGTGATTATCCCGTCAGAACAGGTAACCTTATGACGGGTAATAAAAAGAGCGACAATAATGCCGCTCTTGTTTTTTGGGTAGTGTTTAAGCCGTTGTTGATTTGCGCTGGATGGCAAGGTTGTAGCTGACGATGAAGAGGTGGATGGCGTCGGCGTGGCGCTCGACGCTTTTGGAGAAGGAGTAGCAGCGGCGCACGACCCGGCTCAAGCGGGCGCGCAGGGTGCCGAAGAAGCGCTCGGCGTGGTTGGTCTCGCCCTCTTCTTTGCCGCAGAAGCGATGCGTGCGTGCCGGGAAAGCCACTCCGTAGGCATCCCAGAAGTCGCTGCGCGTCACACACGCCGCAAGTAATCCTCCGGGATCGACTCGCGCAGCCACCAGGCGCTCTCCTGGCTGCGATCTCCCCTGAAGTTCCCCCGATTCGATGGACAGGCAGGGCGCAGAGCTTACAGGAAGAACTGCCTGCTATGCCCAAAACCCATCCCACCTACGATGCTCCTTTTCGCCAAGGAGCCATCGACCTACTCCTCAGCAGCGGCCGGCCGCTCAAACGAGTCGCCGCTGACCTGGGCGTTTCTGCCAACGCGCTTCGTACCTGGCGCGATCTCGCGCTTGGTAAAGGACGCGGCGCGCCGGCCCAGGCGGCGCAGCCGCCGGGCCGCAGCGAGGCGCTCTTTGCCGATCCCGCTGCCGAGATTCTCGCCGCCTGCAACAAAGAGAACGAGTACCTGCGCCGCCAGCGTGAGATCCTAAAAAAAGCCAGGAGCATTCTCTCCGAAGACCCCGCGAGCAGCCTGCGATGATCACGAGCACGAAAGGGTCCTACTCCATCAAGGAACTCTGCGAGGCGCTCGGGGTGTCTCGCAGCGGCTACCACGCCGCTTGCGCCCGCCCGTTGGCTCCTCCCCGCCTAGCAGCCAACGCGCGGCTGCTGGTAAGCATGCAAGCCATCCACGCGCACCACCACACCCGCGCCTACGGGAGCCCACGGATGACCAAAGAACTCCAGAACACCGGCTCGTCCTGTTCGGTCAACCGGGTAGGGCGTGTCATGCGGGCAGCGGGTCTGCGGGTACAGGCTCGCTCTCCCTACCGACCGAAAACTATCCAGGCCGATCATGGCGCGGCCCCTTCGCGCAAACCCGCTCGCGCTCGCTGGTCGCGCCGAGCAGCCCGGCACGCAACTGGTCAGCGACATCACCTACCTTCCCACCAGGGAAGGCTGGCTCTACCTGTGCGTGGTCATCGATCTCTTTAGCCGGGCGATCCTCGGCTGGAGCGTGGCCGAGACGCTGCACGCCAGCCTCGTCACCGCCGCGCTCGATCGTGCCATGGGCGGCGGTCAGGTGACGCGCGGCGCGCTCTTGCACTCCGATCGCGGCAGCCAGTACAGCGCGGCCCTTACCCGCGCATGTCTAGCTCGCTGCGGCTTGCAACAAAGCATGAGTGCGAAGGGTTACTGCGATCGACAACGCGTTCGCGGAAAGCTGCTTTGCTTCCCTGAAAAGCGAGGTGCTCGTTGACGGCCATCCTTTCGCTTCCAAGGCGGCGGCGCGCACGGCTCTCTTTGACTACCTGGCTTGCTTTTACAACCGCAAGCGCCTCCACAGCAGCCTCGGTTATCTCTCACCGCAAAACTTCCTCGCTTCTTACTTTCAATCTCAACCAACCCACCTAAACTAACACCCAAGCCGCTGCGCTCGGCATGTCCACTTTCTCGGGGGAAGACCAATACTCGGCGTGGCGTGCGTCCTTTTTCTTGGTGCACTTCACCCCGAAACGGGAGTTGAAATCAAAAGGTCCAGGGATTTCGATCCCCAATTTGCGGTGCGCTGTACTCAGGAGCACGCCTTTGATGCGCTGGCGCTCACCGGGTTCTTGCGCCACTTGCTGCGCATGGTGCCCGGCAAGGTGTTGGTGATCTGGGACGGTGCGCCCATCCACCGCAGCAAGATCGTCAAGACGTTCTTGGAGGCGGCGGGCAACGCGCGGCTGGAAATCGAACCCTTGCCCGGCTATGCCCCTGATCTTAACCCATTGGACACCGGTGTCTGGCACTGGCTCAAAGACGTGGCGCTGGCGAACGTCTGCGCGGCAGATTTGACCGAGTTGAAGCACGAACTCCGTGCGGCCATCGCGCGACTGCGCCGCAAACCTTCTGTGATCAAGGCCAGCTTCGTGGCCGCGAAACTTAACCAATCGATGTCCCGATCTGTAATTGGTTTCCTTGCGGAAAGGAAGAACGTCTCGTGCCAGCGGCGGAGAATAAAGCGCGGATCAAATCAGCAAGCCTTCCGGTTGTAGGGCGGATGCTCCGCCTACCACCTCATCCAACCACGGCAGGCGGAGCGCCCGCCCTACAACCGGAAGAAGAACGCGGCTTATTTGGAATGAGCCACGCTCCAGGCACAGAGACTTCACCACCGGCAGGTAGGCCGTCAGGCAGATGGAGACGCCCCCGTCGAGGCGTACACCGGCAGCGTCACGGTGAACTCCGCCCCCGCGTCGGGTTGGCTGGCCACCTCCACCCGGCCGCCGTGCGCCTCGACGACCGCTTTCACCAGGCTCAAGCCCAGGCCCAGACCCCGCTGGCTGCGGCTGCGGTCGCTGCGGTAGAGGCGTTCCCAGATGCGGCCGTGCTCGTGCGGCGCGATGCCGACGCCGGTGTCGCGGATCGACACCCGCGCGGCGGCGCGTCCCCCGTCGGTCTGCACCGTGCGGCAACCGACGAAGATCTCGCCGCCGGCCGGCGTGTACTTCGCGGCGTTGTCGAGCAGGTTGGCGAAGGTCTGGCGGATGCGGGCCGGATCGATCTCGGCTTCGCAGGCGTCGTCCAGGCGGGTGTGGACGGTCAGGTTTTTTTCTTCAGTGATGAGTGAATACAGTTCGACGGCTTCGCGCAGCAGCCGCGCCACCGGCGTCATCCGCCGGCGCAGGGTCATCATGCCGGCTTCGGCTTCGGTGATGTCCAGCAGCGTGCCCAGGATCGTCAGGACGCGGTCGGATTCCTCCACGCAATCCGCCAGGGCCTCCCGTGGGTCGGGCGCGGGAGCCGAGGCCGATGCCGCGGGTTCCGTCTGGAGCGCCCCCTGCGCCGCGGCCCGCAGCCGGGTCAGGGGCGTGCGCAGGTCGTGCGCGACGTTGTCCAACGCCTCGCGCATGGCGCGAAGCAGCGACTGGTTCTTTTCCAGCACCCGGTTGAACTGCCGCGCCAGCTCGGCCAGTTCGCCGGTGGCCAGGGTCTCCGGCACCCGCGCGGCGAAATCGCCGGTGCCGACGATCCGCCGCGCCGTGCGCATCACCGCGCGCACGGGGGCCGTCGCCCGGTAGGCGAAGACCGCGCCACCCCCGAGTCCCAGCAGCAGCGTCGGCCCGAGCGCCAGGGTAAAGGCGATCAAAAACGGCCGCAGCAGCGTCGCCGCCCGCGTGGCGCTGCGGCCCACCTGGAGCACCGCGCCGTCGCGCAACGGCGCGGAAGCGATGACGAACTCGCTCCGCGCGTCCCTGGGGATGCTCAGCCACGCCTGGGTTGGGCGCGAGGAGGCATCAGCCGGGTCCACGGCCACGGCCGGCGGCGCGCGGTTCTCCATCTGCACCCAGTCCGACGGCGCGACCAGCAGCAGCACGCTGCCGCGCCGGCCGGTCACGCGCACGAAGAACGAGCCTTCCTCGCGCGAGAAGCTGTCGCGATGCACCAGGTCGTTGAGCGCCGGCAAACCGCCCTGGCCCTCGTACACGGCGGCGCATTCCTTGAGCCGCGCGGCGATGATCTCCCGCTCGCTGCGCGCCACGAACGAGGTCAGCAGGAAGTACAGCAGCGCGAAGAGCACCGCCGCGCTCAGCGTGAACGCCCCCGCGTACCACAGGCTCAGGCGGAACGCGAAGCTAGCCCACAGTTGTCTAAGCGGCGCGAAGCGCATAGCCCACCCCCCGGATCGTCTGGATGAGTTTGACCGGGAAATCCCGGTCCACCTTGGCGCGCAGCCGGTGGACGAGCACATCAACCAGATTCGTTTGTGGGTCGAAACCAAAGTCCCAAATATGTTCCAGGATCATGGTCTTGGTGACGGGGCGGCCGGCGTGGCGCAGGAGAAGTTCCAGCAGGGCGAACTCGCGCGTTTGCAAGTCCAGTTTGCGGCCGGCGCGGGTGACCTCGCGCGCGAAAAGATCCATGCGCAAATCCTCCGCCACGAGGTGACCCGGATCGTGGGCGTGCGCGGGGTGCGCGCGGCGAATGAGCGCCTGCACGCGGGCGAGCAGTTCGGAAAAGGCGAAGGGTTTGGTCAGGTAGTCGTCGCCGCCGCTTTGCAGGCCGAGCACGCGGTCGTCCACGCTGGCGCGCGCGCTGAGGATCAGCACGGGCGTGGCGATCTTCTTTTGCCGGAGCTGGCGCAGGAGGGACAGGCCGTCCAACCCGGGCAGCATCAGGTCGAGCACGGCGGCGTCGTAGGTGATGGTCAGGGCCAGGTCGAGGCCGGCGTGGCCGGCGGGGGCGCGGTCCACGGCGAAGCCGTTTTGCTTCAGGCCGTTGACCACGAAGGACGCGATCTTTTCATCATCCTCGACGACGAGTATACGCATGGGAGATTCCTGCTGTCGTTATGCTTTCCTGGCGAGTAGTCGGGCGCGAATCTCTTCCCAAGTGGTCGCAGTCTCGGGATTCCTGGACGAGAGCTTCTGCACTTCGGGTAGGTGTTCAATGATCATCCTTGGTCGTTACGCGAAACTGACGCGAAGGCAAGCTGCTACAGAGTGATACGCCGTCTCCAAGTTCCTTCGGTAGGTGACTTTTCTTTGTCTGTCATCCTGAGCGGAGCGAGGAACGAGCGCAGTTGAAGGACCCCGGCGTGGGGTACTCACTCCGCTTTGCTTGCTCGACTTGGCCCAAAGCCTTTTCGCGGTGGTCATCGGTGGAGGTAGCACCATTACCAGCCACCTTACCGGGAGTTCTCAATGGGAAACAAGCGGGTACCCCACGCCGAGGTCCTTCGACTTTGCTCGTTCCTCGCTCCGCTCAGGATGACAGACAAAAAGACGCCGAGTTAAATCCGAGAAGAGGTATTAAACTATGACGAGGTAATTTCATAATCCAAAGCCCTTCCTCGCGGAAGGGCTTTGGAACAACGATCATCATTTACCTCTTACCCAACCCGGCTTTCGTCCACCGTCAGGTAGCGCGTGCCGCCCTTTTGCCACACCTTGACGAGCGTTTCGCTGCCCGTGGGCTTCCCGGTTTCCTTGACGGCGTCCTGCGCGTTGCGCACCGGCTGGCGGTTGATCTCGGTGATCACGTCGCCGGGCCGCAACCCCGCCTCGTAGGCCGCGCTGTCCGGGTTGACCTCGGACACGACCGCCCCGTGTACGCTGGCCGGGATGTTGGCCTCGGCGCGGGCGTTGGCATCCAGGTCGGCCACGCCGACACCGGCCAGCGCCTCGTCGTGCGAGCCGCCGCCCTGGTCGGAGCGGTCGTTGGCCGCCAGCTTTTGGCCGGGCTGCGGGCGCAGGGTCACGTCCAGGGTCTTGCTCTGGCCGTCGCGGACCACCTGCACGCTCGCCTTGGTGCCCGGGGCCGTCTCGGCGACCTGAAGCTTGAGCTGGCTGGCGTCCTTGATGTCGTGGCCGTTGAAGCCGCGGATTACGTCGCCGCTCTTCAAGCCCGCCTGATCCGCGGGACCTTCGGCGGTGACATCCGCCACCAGCGCGCCGTTGATGCGGTCCAGCTTGAAATCGTTAGCCAAAGCCGGGGTGATGTTCTGAATGTTCACTCCCAAAAACCCACGCTCGACGCGTCCGTTCTTGACCAGGCTCGTCATGACCCACTGGCAGAGGTTCGAGGGAATCGCGAAACCCACGCCCTGCGAGCCGCCGCTGTGCGAGAGGATGGCGGTGTTGATGCCCACCAGCCGGCCGTCCACGTCCACGAGCGCGCCGCCGGAATTGCCGGGATTGATGGCGGCGTCGGTCTGGATGAAGTCCTCGTCCATGCCGCCGTCGGTCACGCGGTCCTTGGCGCTGACGATGCCCTCGGTGACCGTCTGGCCGATGCCGAAGGGGTTGCCTATCGCCAGCACCACGTCGCCGACGCTGGTTTCCTGGCTGTCGGCGAAGGTCATGGCGGGCAGGCCGTCCGCCTGGATCTTGATGACGGCCACGTCCGTCTTCGGGTCGGTGCCGACGACCTTGCCGGGGAATTCGCGTCCGTCGGCGAGCGCCACGCGGATCTCGCTCGCGTCCTTGACGACGTGGTTGTTGGTCAGGATGTAGCCGTCGGTCGAGACGATGACGCCCGATCCGAGGCCATGCTGCGCCGGGGCGCGTCCTCCGCCTTCGGAGTCCTGGTTCTCATCGTTGCCGCTGCCGCCGAAGGGCATCTGCTGGCCGCGCCCGCCCTGGCCGAAGAACCGCCGGAAGGCGTCCAGGCCGTTGCCGCCGTTGGCGCCCGAGAGCTGCTGTCCGCGCGGGGCTTTGGTCGTGACGAAGACTTCCACGACGCTGGGAGCCACCTTTTTGACGATGGGTGCGAAGCTGCCCGCCGGGGTGCGGCCGCGGTCCACCGTGGCGTGATCCACCTTCACCTCGGGCTGGGCCGGGG
Organism: uncultured Chthoniobacterales bacterium; assembly: GCA_964245965.1. GTDB lineage: Bacteria > Verrucomicrobiota > Verrucomicrobiia > Chthoniobacterales > SZAS-18 > CAWCJJ01. The sequence goes on along the minus strand of CAXTOP010000014.1, from coordinate 60,911 downwards.
CGGGGTTGGCGGCCGGGTGGTTGTTGTCGGTGCGATCCGGGGCCGTCAGCGCGAGCGAGGTGCCGGCAGCCAGCACGGTAGCCCCGAGGATTGCTGTGCGGTAGGTCCACGGTTTGGGTTTGGTCGTTTGATTGGTCGAAGTGGATTCGGACATGCCTCCACCCTTCACCACCGTACCTGACCGGACCCTGTCCGCCGCATTACAAACGTGTAATGCATGGAAGGGCTGTCCGCCTCGGAGGGATCATTGATACCCCCCCTCTTCGCCTCAGCCTTCCGCCCGCTGTTCGCCCTGGAGTTTGGCGCAGCAGGTCGGGCAGGTCTCGTGGACGGAGTGAGTGCCGGCGTGTTCCTGCAGGTAGGTTTCGATGGGTTGCCAGCGGGCGTTGCTGTCGCGCGTCTGTTTGCACACCGGGCAGATGCACACCGGGAGGGTATCCTGCGTTTGGCCAACCTGATCCAGGGCCTCGCGCAGGCGGGCGATGTGCTCGGCGAGACGGCGTTCGAGCGAGACGACGCGCTGGCCGACCATGAGCCGGGCGTGGAGTTCGTCCACGTCGAAGGGTTTGGTGACGTAGTCGTCGGCGCCCGCCGCCAGACCCAGGGCGATTTCGCTCTTGTCGCTGCGCCCGGTGACCAGGATGATGTAAGTGTACGGATGGCGTCCGGGCCGTCCGCGCACGCGGCGGCAGATCTCGACTCCTTCCAGGCCGGGCATTTCCCAATCGATGAGGGCAAGGGCGGGGGCGGTGTCCTTTTCGAGGAGGGCGGCGGCCTCCATGCCGTCGCGGCAGGTGGTGACGGTGAGATCCCACTTCTGGAGGTAATGCGTCAGGATCTGGCGGGTCTTCTCGTCATCATCAGCCAGGAGGACGCGATTGACATCGAAGGACATGGCAGCCGACAGTTAAGCAGGGTTTGGCTGTTCGGCAAACAGAGGAAGGACAAATTGTTCTCGGAGAGACAGTTGGAATGAAAGTATTCGCGTCCGTCGCGTCATTCGTCGCCGAGTTTCCTGTGCAAAGAAGACTTGGCGTGTTGATTTTGAGAGAAAACATTGCTTGAGAGGCGCGCGTGCATGTACTAGCGTAGCGTCCGTTCGAAGAATGGGCGGTCGGACTTAGGTAATCCGGCCGATCGCTTTGACAAGCCAACGTAGCACAGTGGTAGTGCAGCTGATTCGTAATCAGCAGGTCGTCGGTTCGAACCCGACCGTTGGCTCTCCTCTCGCTGAGGGCCTTACGCAAGTTTTCGACACCCGCCGAAAATTGCGTCACGCCAGAACCCGCCCATTCCAACTATCACGCGCTGAGGCACCGTGATTTTAGTCGGTTTTTTCGCCGGCTGATTTCAGGCCCGTTTTACTGGCGTAACGCCTCGCCAATTTGGTGCCCGCATTGCGGGCGGATCGGCACCCGCGATGCGCGGGGTTGGTCGTGTCCTCTGTGCGGTCGGTTCGTGCCCGTACATACCGACCGGCCCGCCCCGCTCCCGCGCCCGGCTCGCAAGAAGGCTAAATCCCGCCTGCCTGAATGGCTTCGCCGCATCCTCGACCGGCTCATGCCCGAGGGCTGGGAAGATGCGGACGGCTTTCACCTGGGCACCCCGCAACCGGAGGCCGTGTCATGATCGACGGCACTTGCCCTACGCCCGGCTGTGGCCGGGAATCCCTCGCGGATCGGCGCGTGTGCGGCACCTGCCACAACCGCCGCTACCGCGCCGCGCATCCGGTGCGTGCCTCGTTCCTGATCTTCCGCGCGTCCGTCAAGCGTCGCCGGCGCACCTTCGATCTATCCTTCCATTTTTGGAAGCTGCTCTGTCGGCAGACCGGCTACCACCTGCGGCGCGGGAACGGCGCGGACGGGCTGACCGTGGATCGAATCGACGCGGACCTGCCCTACGTGGAAACCAACGTCCAGGTCCTCACGCGCTCGGAAAACGCCCGTAAATGGTGGGAAGTGGACAAGCCGGCCCGTGAAGCACGAGCGGGGCGGCTGCTCGCCAGCATGGGGAGGCATTTAGATGATCGCGCCCGATGCCATCTCATCCGCCGTGCTCGCCCTAATGAGTGCGCAGGACCGCGCCCGCTATGCCGCCGCGTGTGTTCCCGCAACATCCTGCACGAGCTTGAGACGCGCGTGCCCTATGTCCAGCTTTAGCTGGTCGTACGCAGACTAGCACATGTTCCGCCCAAACGGGTGACCTCTGGCGAGCCTCAAGCAAGTGGTTTGCCGTCGCCAGGTAGCCGCTGGGTGCAATTGGATCAAGCACTCCGCAAGCGATTTCGGGAGCGAAGAGGCCCGCCCCGTTGCAGCCCTCGCTGTCGCTCGTTTCAAACTCCGTGACGGGCAGCATTTGCAGGACGTTGATGCCCGACGCGGCCAGATAGGGAACCTTTTCTATGACATCGAGAAACGTGCCGCCGCCCAGACCGGCGCGCTGAAAGAAGTTCCCAACGTGCAACTGATAGATGACCGTGTCGTTGAACGCGGGTGGGCGGAAGCCCTGATCGTGCCAAGGATATGCATCTGGATATCTGATGACACAATTGCCATTTTCCTGCCGTTCCCGTGCATATGGATCACGTTTGTAGCCGCTCGTTCCCTCTCCCACCACGTAAAACTTGTAGGTGTCACCTGCGTCGGCACCGGCGACGAATCTGTCCCATCAGACGCTTCCCCTGATCCGCTGCATTGCCAATTTCAGGTTGCCATCACGATCCCACGCATCGCCGCTGTCGAACCTACCGTTGATGTGGACGGCATGCGCCAAGGGAGCCCAAACACGGAAAGTTGTCCCTACTGTTTCTTCAGGGTAGGATGGGAGTGTGGTAGCTTGGCAGCATGTCTGCCAAGCAACACTTTGTGAGTCTCAGCGAGGACGAGCGCGCGCAAGTGGAACGCGCGGTGCGTTCCAACAAGAACCCGGTAGGCGAGCGGATGCGCGCCCGCCTTCTTTTGGCGGCCGGCGATCCTGCCGGTTGGACGGATAAACAGGTGGCCGAGCAGGCGGGGGCAAGCGGCTTGACGGTGTGGCGGGTGCGCCAACGCTTCGCCGAGCATGGCCCGCAGGGGGCACTCCACCACGCCGGGCAGCCAGAGCGCAAGGAGCGGCGTCTGGACGGACCGGGCCGAGGCGCACCTGGTGGCCCTGGTGTGCTCGGCTCCGCCCGAGGACCGCAAGGTCTGGAGCCTGCACCTATACCTGCATCCAAATATGCCGAAAGCTATTGTCACTTTCCACAAACTCGTCCAAGACTCGCAAAATATGGCGACTGAGAAGCCAGACGAGAACCACATGTTCTCCAGAGCATTCTTCACCTTGCAGATCGGCTCTCAGACATATCCTGATATGTCTGTCACTATTCGCCAACCATACGGCACCGAATACACGACAGAACCAATCGGGGTAGAGCCACCGATTGGTGGATACAAAGGCAACTGGAACCATTCGGAGTTTAGCGACGCGATTGAAGATTATTACCGTGGGCTCATCGGCCAGCAGGGGCGGATGATCAGCTTCGGGCCAAACGTCCGAAATATCCGGATGCGCAACAACACCATCGGTCTTCAAAAGACATACGAGATCAACATACCCGAGTAACCCACTGGTGCCTAATAAGACGCCGCGGCGAACGGCGGGTTTGCGTCCGTCCTTTTTGGCTCGCCTTTTCTCCCCCCGTCGCTGAGCTTCAGGTCGTTAGGCAATTCTGCGTGTACACGATGAACAGGAGTCTTCCAGACTGGATGGAACACGCAATGAATGGCGAATACGTCGAAGACTACGAACTTCGTCGTTACATTTGGCGCAACTTCAATCACGCTTTCACCGAGCACGAACACGCCCTGTATTCCGCCGCGACGCTCGAACTCAAAGCGAGACATGCGCGTTCCGACGCCGATGCCACACGCTATCGTCAAACGCCCGGCTATTTCTTCGACGAGGACGTTGCTGCAGTTACTAGCAGTGGTTTGAGCGCTTTTAAGCAGTGCTGTGACCGCTTACTCTGGGATTACCGTTCAGAAATCTATATCAACCGCTGTGATCGCTGCCAGTACATCGTCGCTTCTCCCATTGCTTGCGCCTGTCTTTGGTGCGGGCACCACTGGTATGATCGCCGTTCCGAGATGGTTGCCCGCGCTGCATCAACCATCTACCCGAAGCAGTGAATGAACGAATTGCCCCCCCTCGCTCAAGTGACCTGCGGGAGCCCGTCAATGAGCTTGTCAGTTGTAATCGGGTAGTCGCGCACGCGCACGCCGGTGGCGTTGTAAATGGCATTGGCGATTGCCGCTCCCACCCCGCACAGGCCGAGTTCGCCCACGCCCTTGGCCTTCATGGGTGAGGAGACCGGGTCAGTTTCGTCCAGGAAGATCACTTCCTGGTGCGGGATGTCGGCGTGAACCGGCACCTCGTATCCGGCCAGGTCGTGGTTGACGAAAAAGCCCAGCCGTTTGTCCACGGCGAGTTCCTCCGTCAGCGCCGCCCCTACCCCCATCGTCATCGCGCCGATCACCTGGCTGCGCGCCGCTTTGGGATTGAGGATGCGCCCCGCCGCGCAAACCGCGAGCATGCGGCGGATGCGGGTCTCGCCCGTGTACACATCAACCGCGGCTTCCACAAAATGGCCCGCAAAAGTGGATTGCTGGTAAGTCTTGCCGAGGTCGCCGTATTCGATCGCATCCTCGGCCGACATCCCGGCGTCACCGACCGCATCCGCCAAGGAGACGCTGCGCTCGATCGAGCGCACCATGCCCCCTTCGAACGTTGCGCTCGCCGGGTCAAAGCCGTGTTTCCGGGCTACTGCTTCGCGCAGCTTGACGCAGGCGGCGTAAACGCCGGCGGTGGAATTATTAGCCCCCCACTGTCCGCCTGAACCGGCCGAAGCCGGGAAGTTCGAATCTCCCAGCAGCACGACCACCTTGTCCAGCGGCACGCCCATCATCTCGGCGGCGGTCTGGGCGAGGATCGTGTAGGAGCCGGTGCCGATGTCGGTCATGTCGGTCTCCACGGTCACCACGCCATCACGGTCCAACCGGACCCGCGCCGCCGACTTCATATTCTGGTTGTTGCGGAAGCCCGCCGCCATCCCCTGGCCGACCAGCCAGCGGCCGTCGCGCACCTGGCCCGGTTTTGGGTTGCGTTTGTTCCAGCCGAAGCGCTCCGCCCCCTGGCGCAGGCATTCGACGAGCTGACGTTTGGAAAAGGGGCGGTCCGGTTTTTCGGGATCGACCTGGGTGTCGTTGAGGACGCGGAACTCGACCGGGTCCATCCCCAGCTTCTCGGCCATCTCGTCCATCGCGATCTCGAGCGCCATCAGTCCCGGGGCCTCGCCGGGGGCGCGCATGGCGTTGCCCTCGGGCAGGTCGAGGACCGCCAGCTTCATGAAGGTCATGCGGTTGGCGGCGGCGTAAAGCAGCTTGGTTTGCGAGACCGCCGTCTCGGGCCGGCCGTTGGGCAGGTTGCCGGAGGCGCTCTCGTGCGCGATGGCGGTGAGCTTGCCGTCCGGCGTCGCGCCGAGGCGGATGCCCTGGATGGTCGCCGGCCGGTGCGTGGTGTTGTTCGGCATGAGCGGACGCGTCAGCGCCACCTTGACCGGACGGCTCGCTGCCCTGGCGCCCAGCGCCGCCAACACGGCGTCAACGCGCAGGAACAGCTTGCCGCCGAACCCGCCGCCGATGTAGGGCGAGATCAGGCGGACATTTTCCGCGGGCATCCCCAGGGTCGAGGCGAGGTCGCGCTTGCCCCAGGCGATCATCTGGTTGGAGGTCCAGACGGTCAGCTTGTCGCCTTCCCACGCCGCCAGCGACGCGTGCGGCTCCATCATCATATGGCTATGGTCGGGCGTGGTGTAATGCTGGTCGAGCTGGACCGGCGCGGCCGCGAAGGCGGCGTCGAAGTCACCGACTTTGTCGATCGGTCCGCCGCCGCTGCCTTCGCCACTGCCGCCCCCTTTGAGCGGGGCGTCCTTGGCCTCGGCCGCGAGGTCGAACTTTCCTTCGGCGCGCGCGTAGCCGACGCGGATCAGGCTGGCGGCGGCGCGGGCCTCCTCGAACGTTTCCGCCACGACGAGCGCAATCGCCTGGTGGTAATGCGCGATCTCCGCGCCGCCGAAAAGAGAGGCGGTGTTCATCTTCGACAAAGGAAGCTTGGCCATGTCGAGCGTGGAAACGACCGCCAGGACGCCGGGAGCGGCCTTGGCGTCGTCCAGATCCATCCCGGTGATGCGGCCCTTGGCGATGGCCGAGCCGAGAATGAAGCCGTAAGCCTGGTTAGGCACGACATCGTGCCGCTCGTAAGCGTAGGGCGCAGTGCCGGTGGTCTTGAGCGGACCGTCGATACGGTCGGTCGCCCGGCCGACGACCTTCAGCTGATCGATCGGGTTAGTGCCTGCGGGAATGTCGAATTTCATGGGATTCTAGGCCTTGGCTTCTTTCGCTTCCGCCAGCGCCGCAGCGAGCGTGCGCTCGACCAGCTTCAACTTGAAGGCGTTATCGTTGGTGGGTTTCGCACCCGCGAGCAGGAGTGCCGCCACCGCTTTGGCTCCGTGCGGCAACTGCGCCTCGGCGGCTTCCACCCGCCAGGGTTTGTGCGCGATGCCGCCGATGGCGACCTGGCCCGTGCCGTCACGCTGGATCACCGCGGCGACCGAGACGAGCGCGTACGCGTACGAAGCGCGGTCACGCACCTTGCGGTAGAGCTGCGTGCCGCCAACCGGCTTGGGCAGCGTCACCGCCGTGATGAGTTCGCCTTTTTCCAGCGTGTTGTCGAGGTGGGGCATGTTGCCCGGCAGCCGGTGGAAATCGGCGATTGGGATCGTGCGCGTCGTGCCGTCGGCTTTGATGGTCTCCACCCTGGCGTCGAGCACGCGCATGGCCACGGCCATGTCGCCTGGGTAGGTCGCGATGCAGGCGTCGCTCACGCCGATCACCGCCAACTGCCGGCTGTAGCCGCCGATGGCCGCGCAGCCGCTGCCGGGTTTGCGTTTGTTGCAAGCCTGGTTGGTGTCGTAAAAATACGGGCAGCGCGTGCGCTGGAGCAGGTTGCCAGCGGTGGTGGCCTTGTTGCGCAACTGCCCCGAGGCCCCCGCGACGATGGCGCGGGAGAGCACGCCGTAGTCGCGCCGCACTCGGGCGTCGGAAGCCAGTTCGGTGTTGCGCACCAACGCGCCGATGCGCAAGCCGCCATCCGGGGTAGCCTCGATCTGGTCGAAGCCCAAGCCGTTGACGTCGATGAGGTGCGAGGGTGTCTCGATCTGGAGCTTCATCAGGTCGAGTAGGTTGGTGCCGCCCGCGATGAACTTCGCGCCCGGGTTGCGCGCGGCTGCAGCCGCAGCCTCGGCGGGTGATGTGGCGCGTTCGTAGGTGAAAGGCTTCATACGTTGGCGAGCTTGCCGGCGGCTTCGTTGATGGCTTCGATGATGTTGGAGTACGCGCCGCAACGGCAGATGTTGCCGCTCATGCGCTCGCGCAGTTCCAGGTCCGTGGAGGACGGCTGGGCATTCAGGTCGGCCGTCACGTGGCTCGGCACGCCGGCCTTGATCTCGCGCAGCGCCGCCACGGCCGAGCAGATCTGGCCGGGCGTGCAGTAGCCGCACTGGAAACCGTCGTGCTTGATGAAGGCGGCCTGCATGGGGTGCAGGTTCTCGGGCGTGCCCAACCCTTCGATAGTGGTGATCTCGTCGTTCTGGTGCATCACCGCCAGCGTCAGGCAAGAGTTGATCCGGTGCCCGTTAATCATCACCGTGCACGCGCCGCACTGGCCGTGGTCGCAGCCCTTTTTGCTGCCCGTGAGCTGCAGGTGCTCGCGCAGGGCGTCGAGCAGCGTCGTGCGCGTGTCGAGTTCCTCCAACGCGCGGGCCTGACCGTTCACGCGGAGGGAGACTTTCGTCCGGACCGCCGGCTCGGCACCGTCGCCCATGCTCCCCGCCGCCAGGTCCTTTCCCCGGGCGAGGGATGTTGCCAGGGCCGCTGCCGCCACCGAGGCGGTGCTGGCGAGCAGGAACTTGCGCCGGCTGATGCCGACATCATCCGGATGATCCGTGGGGCCTCCCCCGTTTGGTTGGTTTTCCATGTGGTAAAAATTTGCTTCAACGCGCGGTCGCCGCTGGGACCAGAAAGGGAATATGACACACTTTTCTCAAGGGATAATACGCTCTTCCTTAAGACGCTCAAACAGATCGAGAAACGAAGCGAGCGTGGGCTGATAAGCATGGAAACCCAGCAGCCGTCCCTGCGTTAGGTCGTTGACGCACTCGATCTTGCGTCCGAGGTCCCCGTCGGTGTGCCACCAGGAGACGAGCCGGTTCACGTCGGGCTCGACCAGCCCGTGGCGGGTCGCCAGCGCGTTCCAGTCGGCGGCGGCGGTTGCTTTCAGGCGCGGTTCCAGGGGGGCGGTTTCCGGCGGCGGGCCTTGTGGCTCCAGCCCGAAATACCCGGCCAGTTGCGGCCAGAGCCACCGCCAGCGGAACACGTCGCCGTTGGCCGTGTTGAAGGCGTGGCCGTAAGCGGCGGGGGTGAGAGCGGCCCATTCCAGTTGCTCGGCCAGGAGGCAGGCGTCGGTGACGTCGGTCAGCGCGTTCCATTGCTCGGGCGAGCCGGGAAAGACGAAGGGCCGGCCCTGTTCGCGGCACAGGCTGGCGTACACGGCGAGGGTGACGCCCATGTTCATGGCGTTGCCCCGCGCGTAGCCGATGACCGTGTGCGAGCGGTGGACGGTCCAGCCGAAGCCGCCCCTGGCCGCCGCGTCGAAGAGAAGGTCTTCCTGCGTGTAGTAGAAGTTCAGCCCGGGCAGGCGCGGGTTGTCCTCGCGGAAGGGCGTTTCCGCGTTGGTCTGGCCGTACGACTCGAAAGGTCCGAGGTAGTGTTTGGTGCCGGTGACCAGGGCCGCATGGACGAGGCCCCTGCCCTCCAGCGCGGCGAAGAGGTTTCTAACCATGTCGCCGTTGACACGCACGTTCTCGGCCTCGGACTCCTGCCGCAGCCAAGTGCAGATGAACACGTGGGCGGGATCGATGCCGGCCAGCGCCTGCTTGAGGGCGGCGGCATCCTGCAGATCGGCGCGCACGGACGTGACGCCCCGCGTTTCCCGGGGATTGCGGGCGAGCCCGTACACCTTCCCCCAGCCCTGGTCGGCCAACCGGGCGGCAAGATTGCCGCCGGTGATGCCGGTGCTGCCCACGATCAGGGCGGATTGGTGGTCGTTGGTGGTCATTTCAGCGGTGCGATGGATTGCATGGGAGTCTCGGAATCGAAGCCAGTCCGGTTGCCGCTTGCCTTATCCGGCATTGGGCGAGATGTATCGGCGCTTGCGCCAAGCGCAAACCGTCTTTTTCGCTTGGCACAAACGTCTGGATCGCGCGGAATCGTTGGCGTGCCGCAGGTTCGTGGATGCTCGCCTTAACTCCTGAGGTGAAAACCCGTTAAAGATAGGACCATTTCGCTCTCAAAATACGATAATAAAGAGAGTAGCTGTCGAGCATCTCACATTTGTATCGGTGGCGGTATTGCCGCTATGCTTTACCCGTGTGCGCCACCCGCTAATTCATATGAAAAGCAATTCTTTTTTGAAGCATTCAGCTTGCTGCTTGGCCGCTGTTTTTGTTTTGGGTGCTTGCACCAACCAGTCAACCGCCGTCACCCACCGCGGCCCGGCCGCGACGGCAGCATCCAATTCCGGCAGGATCCCGACCGCTGACGGCCGCAACGCACAATACCAGCCGGGCAACGCCATCGGCGGCGCGAACGGTCCCGAATATGCGGTGCGCACCGGCAGCCGGATCCCACAGGACCAAAACCGGCGGGGCTACATCACCGATTCTCCCGACAACACTTACGTGATCGATCAGAACGACGACCGGTTGCAGAATGCACAAGAGCCCAGCGAAGCTTTACGGCTCGTTCCCGGACTCAGCGTCCGTGGCAACCACTAAGACCGCTTCGACGTTGGTGCGGCTCGGTACAACCGGCGGGGAACAACCCCGCCGGTTTTTTTGTGCTCCCTCTTGTCCGTTGCCAGCCGGATCTGGCATCCTTTATGCAGCAGAGTTCGGGCGCTTCTCCCTTCCTGAAGCATCCAGCCGTCGGAAGCGGCGTCTCCCTTCGAGTCTTTGTAAAAGCAGCCGTGGTCTATCTGCCAACCTCTTCCTGCCCCATGTACCGTGAACCAATCCGTTGGGTGCGCTCTTTGCGGGCAGGTTGCCTTCTCACAGCGTCCGTATTAAGCGCCGGCTTCAACGTCGCCTCCGCTCGTGCGGACATCGATGCCAGCATCAACCAGAACGTTTGGAAGATGCTCTACAACGTGAGCGACGCTCAGATAAGCGATCCGGCCTGGCTGGCGGCGGACGACGACGGCGATGGGGCCACCAACGCCGAGGAACTCGCCGCCGGGACCAATCCCTTCAGCGCCACCTCCCGTCTTACGGTCAATTCCACCGTCGCGAACCCCGACGGCAGCACTTCGCTCGCCTTTCCCACCTCCGCCGGTAAATCCTACGTCCTCCAGGTCAGCAGGAACCTTTCCAATGCGTCCGGTTGGGTCTCGCCCAACCCGGCGGTTCAAATCGCCGGCGATGGCACCACGAAAACCCTGACCGCCCCGGCGACCGTCCCCGGTACGGCTCAGACTTTCTACCGTGTCGTGGTGCAGGACGTGGACACCGACGGCGACGGCATCAGCGATTGGGCCGAGAAAGTCACCGGCTTCGATCCCACCACCGCGCACACCCACGGCGCGGCGGAGGATGATCACACCGCACTCACCGCCGATCTGGCGCAGGAAAACGTCATCACGATCTCCGCCGCCAAATCAACCGCCACCCAGCCGCCCGACGCGGCCACCGCCGCCAGCGACACCGCGTCGATCACCATCACGCGCGGCGGCACGCTGCACTTCAGCGCCATCACCGTTCCGCTCCGGTGGAGCGGCACGGCCGTCGCGGGTGTGGATTACGCCGGGCTGCCCGCGTCGGTGACGTTTCCCGTCAAGGTGGGCTCCGTCACGCTGACGGTCATCCCGCTCTACAACGCCACCCGCCGGACCGGTGCCGCGCTTACCCTCACCGCCCTGCCCGGCGGCGGCTACTCGGTGGCGGCGGCGCGCAGTGCCAGCGCCGTCATCAATCCCGCGGGCAACACCGCCGGCTCTGGTCTGACGGGCACATACTACAACAGTACGGCGGCGAATGTAACACCTTATAACCCCACCAAACTTTTCGCCGGCACGCCCGCGCTCACGCGTGTTGACCCCACAGTGGACTTCAATTGGAACAGCGGCTCGCCCGGCTCCGGCGTCAACGCCACCTATTTCGGCATGCGCTGGCAGGGACAGGTGCAGCCGCAATACTCGGAAACGTATTTCTTCGACGTCAGCACCGACGACGGCGTCAAGCTCTGGGTCAACGGGCAGCTCCTCATCGATGGCTGGTCCTACCAGTCCGCCGACCGCATCGGCAGCATCGCGCTTCAGGCGGGCGTCCTTTGCGACATCAGGATGGAGTACTACCAGGCGACCGGCGGCGACTCCGCCCACCTTTCCTGGTACAGCAACAGCCAGACGAAGCAGGTGATTCCCAGCGCACGGCTCTACCCGGTCACGATCGCTCCCGCCCCACCGGCCATCACCAGCGCGCCGGCGGCGGTCGGCTTCGTCAGCCAGCCTTTCTCGTTCGGCGTAGCCGCAAGCACCTCCGGCGGCACCGCGCCGACCTTCGCCTTGGGCAACGGCAGCAGTCCGTTACCCGCCGGGCTGTCGCTCAACGCCACGACCGGCCTGATCAGCGGCACTCCCGCCGTGGCCGGCGATTACCAGGTCGCGCTCACGGCGACCAACACCTACGGCACCGGCTCGGCCGTGTTGGACATCCAGATCCTCAGCACCGGCAGCGGCGTGACGCGTGAACTCTGGACCGGCCTCGGCGGCTCCGGCGTGGGCGACATCCCGGTGACCGCCGCGCCGTCCAGCACGGACAATGCGCTGACCACCCTGGAGGATAACGCCTCCTACGCCGACAACACCGGCGAACGGCTGCGCGGCTACTTCGTCGCTCCGACGACGGGCAATTATTACTTCTGGCTGGCGGGCAGCAACAACGCCGAATTGTGGATCTCCGACGACGCTGAGCCGGTCAACCTCGTCCGGCGCGCGTGGGTGACCGCTCCCGGCACCGGCGCGGAAAGCTGGAACGACGCCGGGCAGTCCCACCAGCGTTCGCCCTGGCTGGCTCTCGCCGCCGGGCAAAGGTATTACTACGAAGTGCTGCACAACACCGGCAGCACCGGCGGCACGGGCGGCAACGGCACGTCCAGCCGGACACGCAACGCCAGCGCTGGCGGCACCAGCGCTTCGGGCGGGGCGGGCAGCAATGTCGCGGTCGGCTACCTGCTGGATGCCGCCGGCACCGCCGTTGCTCCCGGCACAGGCGCGGTCGTACCCGGTTACCTGCTGACCCGGTACGATTATCCGACGACCACCGCTGCCGCCGGCACTCTTTACATCACCAACCTCTCGCCGCAGGGCACGTCCGCCAGCACCGCCACCGGTTCGGCCAACCTGCGGATGCTGCCCGGCAACACGCAGGCCATCCTGCACTTCAACTACGCTGGCTTATCCTCGCCGCGCACGGCCTACCACATCCACATCTCGCCCGACAGCACCGGCAGCGGCCCGATCGTCTTCGACCTGGACGACGTGGACAAGTTCCACCCGGAACTCACCACGGCTGACGGCGGCTATCTTTGGAACATCGTCAACGTGGGCGCTTACACCGCCGCGCAGATCGTCACCGCGATCCAGAACGGCACCACGTACTTCAACGTCCACACGGTCAACTTCCCCAACGGGGAGATCCGCGGCTTCCTCACGCTGGTCAACGGCTCGCAGAGCGCGCCCACGCCGGTGGCCGACCCTGGCTACGCCAACGACAGCGGCTCCGACGCGGGCGCGGCGCGCTTCCTCAACCAAGCGGCCTTTGGCGCGGCACCCGCGGACCTGGCCGCGGTGAAAGGGGGCGGTTACACCGCCTGGCTCACCCACCAGATGGCGCTCCCGGCGACCCACCTCCTGCCCGACGTGCAGGCGCAGATCGCCGCTGCCCCCAGCACCAACCTGAGTGCGGGCATGCTCGACAACGCCTGGTGGCGCGCCGCCGTGATGGGACCCGACCAGCTCCGCCAGCGCGCGTCGTTCGCCCTGAGCGAGATCCTCGTTGTGTCGGACACGAACTCGACGCTCGGCGGCCGGCCCGACGCGCTCGCCTCGTTCTACGACACGCTCGCGGACAACGCCTTCGGCAACTTCCGCGACCTGCTCAAGGCCGCCACCCTGCACCCGACGATGGGTTACTGGCTCAACATGCAGGGCAACGCCAAGGGCAACCTGGCGACGGGCTATCATCCCAACGAGAACTACGCCCGGGAGATCATGCAGCTTTTCTCCGTCGGGTTAAACCGGTTGTGGCCCGACGGCTCGCTGGTGCTCGACGCCTCCGGTAACCTCGTGCCGACCTATGATCAGGACACGATCACCAACGGCTTTGCGCGGGTGTTCACCGGTTGGACGTGGCACCAGGCGCTCCAAGGCAGCGGACAGTTGCCCACCAATTTCTATCCGGCGGTGGATTGGATCAACCCGATGGTCATGGTGAAAAACTACCACGAACTCGGCGCGAAGGCCCTCTTGAACAACGTCGTGCTGCCGCCGGCCCTGGGCTACACCATCGGTGCCACCGCCGCCGCCGGTTCGCAGGCGGACACGACCACCGCGGCCTACGACAGCTACTGCCTCGCGGACCTCGACAAGGGACTGGATAACATCTTCAATCACCCGAACGTCGGCCCATACGTCTGCCGCCAGTTGATCCAGCGCTTGGTCGAGAGCAATCCCAGCCCGGCCTACCTCTACCGGGTCGTGCAGAAGTTCAACGACGACGGCACCAGCGCGCACGTCCGCGGCAACATGGCGGCGGTGATCAACGCGATCCTGCTCGACGGCGAGGCGCGTGATGCCACGGCAGCCGCGGCCTCCCGGACCGCCGGCAAACAGCGCGAGCCGCTGCTGCGGATCACCGGCCCGGCCCGGACGTTCCTCTTCGCCCCCAACAGCGGCACGTACAGCCAGGCGGGCAGCGCGGTGATGACGATCACCACCGCCAACTCGCACCATTTCAGCGCGGGAGACGCGGTCGCGCTGGACTTCACGGTCAACGACACCGGCACCCCGCCCGTCGCTCCGGCGAACAATCCGACGACCGGCAACTACTCGGTGCTCAGCTCTCCGGCCCCGACCGCGAACACCTTTTGCGTCAACGCGGCGGCCCTGGCCAGCGCGGGCTGCTCCGAGGCGGCAAACACCAACACCCTGACCGTCAACACGAGCGGCCCCGCCGTGGGTGAGTCGGTGTACCTGAAATTCCTTTCGGGCGGTTTCGCCGACGGCGTTTACACCGTCGCCAGCGTTCCCACGGGCAGTTCGTTCACCGTGACCGTCGCCGGCAGCGCGCCGGCGGCGGCGGTCACCGGCACCGTCATCGTGCCCAAGACCACCGGCTACGACAACATCGTCAAGTCCACCGGGGTCATTACGATCGCGACCAACTCCAACTCCAACCTCAAGGCGGGCGACGGCGTGTGGATCGCCGCGGGGTTGAGCGCGCAACTGAAGGATGCCGCCTGGACCGTTGCCACCGTGGCCGACGAACGGCATTTCACGCTCACCAACTCGAACACGACTTACGCGAACGAGATCAACCAGGGCGTCACCCTTTACCCGCTGGTCGCCCCGCCGCTGTCGCGCTCGGGCAACGTCGGCCTGCCCGCCAGCAAGTTCGACATGGGCAACACCAACGGCGTCATCGTCCAGTCGCCGGTGGATGCGCCCACCGTGTTCAATTACTTCTACCCGGATTACCAATATCCCGGAACGCTCTCGGCCAGCGACGTGACCACGCCGGAGTTCCAGTTGACCACGGACACGAACATCGTCACCCTCTCCAACACCGTTAATTCGACGATTCTGACCTCCGGCAACACCAACGGACTCAGCTCGTTCAGGAGCGGCGCGATCAACCTGGACCTCGGCCCGTACATGGGGGCTCCCTACGTCAGCGTCAGCACCTCCAGCGCGACCAGCGGCACCAAGGTAACCGCAACGACCACTACGACCGTGGACGCCACGGCACTCGTCAACAAACTGGGCGACGTGCTCGCCGGCGGCATGCTCAGCCCGGACGTGAAGACGCAGATTACTACCCTGATCAACAACGCGACGTCCTTCCCGCCGACGCAGACCGCCACCGGCACGACCGCCGCGCCGCCGGCGGCTCCGACGCTGCCCACCACCAGCGCACGCGACAAGGTGCGCGCCGTGGTGCAGCAGATCCTCGTTTCCCCAGAGTACGCCGTCCAACGCTAACCTGTTTCTCCGATGTCTTCCGAACGCTCTTCCTCGCTGCGCACCAACCGCCGCGGCTTCATCCGGCAGGCGCTGTGCGCGGCGGTCGGCACGGCGGCGCTCAGCAACACCATCCGCGACCTGCGCTTCATCAACGCGGCGATGGCGCAATCGGCGGGCAGCATCAGCGACTACAAGGCGCTCGTCTGCATCTTCCTCAACGGCGGCAACGATTCGAACAACCTCTTCATTCCCACGATCCCGTCGGAATGGAACAACTACGCCACGATCCGCACCCCGGCCCTGGCGATCCCCAACACCGACGGCGGCCCGGCCACCGCCCTCGCACTCAACAACCAGACCAGCGACGGGCACACCTACGGCATCCACCCGGCCTGCCCCGAGTTGCAGGGCCTTTTCAATGCCGGGAAGCTGGCGGCGATCTTCAACGTCGGCACGCTCGTGTATCCGGTGACGAAGGCGGACTACCTCGCGAAGACCGTGGCGCTGCCGCCGCAGCTTTTTTCCCACGCGGACCAGCAGGTGCAGTGGCAAACGTCCATCCCCGACCGCGCGCCGACCACCGGCTGGGGCGGACGCTGCGCCGATCTGATGGACCAGTACAACCCGAAGGTCAGCGGCAACGACGTGCTCTCGATGTGCATCTCGCTGGCGGGCTCGAATACCTTCGAGGTCGGCGGGACGACCTCGCAATATTCGGTTTCCAGCAACGGCGTGGTCTCGCTCAACCAGGCGCTCGGACCCAGCGCGGCGCAGTCGGCACGGACCAACACGCTCAACAACATCCTCGGCATCGACGCCGTGCAGCAGAACATGCTGGAGTCCAACTACGCCCTGGCCTTGCAGCACGCGCTGGCCAGCGGCACGGGCCTGACCGCCTCGCTCGGCACCAGCCCGCTGAAGACTTACTGGACTTCTTCTTTTCCGACCACGGTCACCACCCCCAACGGCGGCACGACGTTTAACTCCAGCCTGCTCGGGCAACTGAAGATGGTGGCGCAGATCATCGAGGCCGGCTACCGCTCCGCCGCCTCGGGCGGACTGGGGATGAAACGGCAGGTGTTCTTCGTGCAGGTGGGCGGCTACGACTTGCACACCGGCCAGACGAACAACGCCGGCAGCACGACAACGGACAACACGAAGGTGATCATCGGCGCTCAAGCCAACCTGTTCGCGGAGCTGAGCCAGAGCATGAGCGCCTTCCAGAAGGCGATGGCGCAGATCGGCACGCAGTACGGCGACACCGACTTCGAAAAGCGGGTGACGGCGTTCACGGCGAGTGATTTCGGGCGCACGCTGCCCAGCAACAGCCTGGGCAGCGACCACGGCTGGGGCAGCCATCACCTCGTGCTCGGCGGCGCGGTGCAGGGCGCGCGGACCTACGGCAAGTTCCCCGCGCTGGTCGTCGGCGGCCCCGACGACACGAGCACCGGGCGGTGGATCCCCACAACGGCGGTGGATCAGTTTGCGGCGACGATGGCGAAGTGGTTCGGCGTGGACAGCACGAACATGAGCACGGTGTTCCCCAACCTCGGGCGCTTCACCACGCCGGACATGGGTTTCATGGGGTAGTATGCGATAAATAAGATGGCTGTCGGACGACCCGGGAGGGATCCGCTCCGTCGGGTCCGTGGTGGAGCCATCCTACCAGGAACGGACCCGACGGAGCGGGTCCCTCCCGGCAAGTGCAATCTTGGGTTCATCAATACTCGTCAGATTTATCAACCATGAGAACAAGGCCTCTCATTGCTGCGATGTCGTTAACCTTGGTTGCAGTGCTGGCCGGTATCTTCTGGTGGTCACATCATCCATCGGTCGCTGACTTGCCGAGAATTTTGCTCGTCGTACATCCGGCCCAACAGGATGATCCCGCCAACGTGGCACCTGATCCGGCGACCAATCCATCCGGGTTCGCCGGACCTACATCATCGGCAAATAGAACGACCTCATCGCGCGACGGCACCACGCCAGTCGCTCCGGTGCCGAATGCCAACTCGCTGCCGCCGGCCGCCGCCACGCCAGCCGCCGCTATCCAACCACCATCCCAGCCGCAGGCAATGATCGAACTGGATAAAGTCCGGCACATGGTCCGTGATTATCATACCCTGATGGGAGAAAACCCCGTGGGCACCAACGCCGAGATCATGCAGGCTCTCATGGGTGGCAACTCGCGCCAGGCCACTCTTGGCCCGGCAGAGGGTCAGCAGCTCAACGGCAAGGGCGAATTGGTGGATTTCTGGGGCACGCCGTACTTTTTCCACCAGTTGAGCGCCGACAAAATGGAGATCCATTCCGCGGGACCGGACAAGATCATGGGAACCGCTGATGATCTGGTCGTCAAATAGCAACCGGTCACTGGCGAGCGCCCGGACGTGGTGTTGCCTGACGATGCTTCTCCTGTTTTGGACCACGGGAACGTCCGCGCACGTGCCGGTGCCGGACAGCGTGCTTGCTCCCAAAACCCCGGCGGAGGCCTGGAACGTCATCCGGCTATCCACAGACAACGTCGAACGGCTGCTGCGGGAAAGCCGTCTGGCCGAGGTCCCGGATCAAATCTCGCTGTGCAGCCCGGCATTGCGTGCCCTGCCGCGCTGGGCGGTGGGTTCGCCGGTGCAGGCCACGCAGGCGGCCGAACAGGCGGTCCGGGCAGCGGTGGAGGTGAGTTCGCTCGCCCAAGCCAGCGTGGCGGGAGACCGTGCCACGGCGCTCAACCTCTTCGGGTCGCTCCGGGAAAAGCTCGCGAAGCTGGCGGCCAACTACGATGCGCCGACTGTTCGCGCGGACATCTTTTATTGCCCGATGCACCCGGACTTCCTGAGCGCCGATCCTGGAGCGCACTGCGCGAAGTGCGGCATGCCCATGCTGCCCCGCCGCATCCCATACAGCTTTATCTACGTGCCGCCGGGCGAGCCAACCCTGCGTCTGACTGCGGCGGCGGATTCATCTCCGGTAAAGGGTCGGGAAGTTCACGTGAAAATCCGGCTGGAGCGGCGGGATGGTTCACCTGTCCTGCTCCCTGATCTGCTGGTGATGCACACGCAGCCGATTCATCTCCTGATCGTGGATGCTTCCTTGGAAGACTACCATCACGAACACCCGGCACCGACCGGCAAGCCGGGTGAGTATGCTTTTTCCTTCACCCCGGCCAAGGAAGCTATCTACCGGGTTTTCGCGGACGTCGTGCCGGCAGACACCGGCGTACAGGAGTATCCGTTCACCGATTTATCCGGCGGTGGCAACCCTGTCCCGCCGTCGGGTCCACGCAACCGGCCGAGCACGTTCGCCGCCACAGCGGGAGGACTGAACTTTCACCTGGATTTTGAGGAGACCGACGGCTCGCCCCCGCGTGCCGGACAAGCCCGCGCGTTACATATCATGGTGAGCGATCCCACGGGCGCACCGCTCACGACGCTCGGACCGGTGATGAGTGCCTACGCGCACTTGGTCGGTTTCTATGATGACGGCCGCACGGTCATCCACCTGCACCCGGCCGGCGGCGAAATCCTGGACCCGCAGGCACGCGGCGGCCCCGTGCTGGACTTCAGGCTGTACCCTCCCAAAGCCGGTTTCCTGCGCTTGTACTGCCAGGTGCAGGTCGGCCGTCGGATGATCTTTGCGCCTTTTGACGTCAACATCTCGCCTTGAGGGAACGTGGCCACCTCCTTGCGGTCTTGCGTTCAATGCGGTGCTGGACAACACTTTTCCCGTCTATGAGCATCACTGCAACCGTCGAGGATGGGAAGATCGTCCTTCCGTCTGATTTGAGCTGGCCGAGCGGTGCAATCGTGCGGATCGAATTACTCACCACGCCAAATGCAGGTGAACTCCTGGCAGAATTCGATGGGATGGCCGACGATTTGCCTACAGACCTTGCCCAGAACCTGGACCACTACTTGCATGGTCATCCGCCCCAGCGATGAAGACGGTTTTTGCGGATGCCTTTTACTTCATCGCCCGTCTCAACCGATTTGATCAACACCATACCCGGGTTGTCGAATTTTCCTATAGTCTGAAGGCTCGGCTGGTCACGACAGAGTTGATCCTCGTTGAAGTGGCTGATGCTTTAGCCTCATCGCGTTGCCGCTCGCAAGTGCAAGCGTTCACGGAGAAAGTCGAAGCGGTCGGTATTTTTATCGTACCAACAACGTCCGAACGTTTGCGAGAGGCGTTGCGTTTCTACCATCGCCATGCCGATAAATCGTGGACCTTGACGGATTGTTTCTCTTTTCTTGTCATGCAGGAATACGGAATGACCGACGCCTTGACCGGTGACAGACATTTCATACAAGCTGGCTTCAATGCATTGTTGGTTTGATCGTGCCACGATCTAAGTAGCTGGCTCCTAATCTACCGGCCTCCATCTTTACGGTTCACCCTCCATTTCCTTTTACACTCCCATGTCCAACACTGATTCTTCCAACGACTCACCACCAGCCGGCAAAGTGTCCGAAACCGATCTCATCCTGAACCTCGCCAACCCGGATGCCGCGGGCAGCGCGCCGTCCAAGCACATCGATTCGAAATGGCAGAAGCAGTACGACGGCTTGCTGGCGTTTCGCGATTACCTGCTCGACGAAATCACCGGGCATGAGGTCGAAGCACGGCTTGTGGAACCCGGCGCGGCGCAGGAGTCCGCCTCCCAGGGCGACGACTCGGACATGATGCGCGATTACCTGCTCGCCATGACTTCCACCGAACAAGACACGCTCAACGAGGTGAACGAGGCGATCGGACGGATCGAAGGGGGCACTTATGGAGTGTGTCAGCTCAGCGGCGAACCCATTCCGGCCGAGCGCCTAGCGGCGGTGCCGTGGACGCGTTTTAGCGTCGAGGCGCAAGAAAAAGTCGAGCTGCATAACGAGTCTCCCGTGCATGCCAGGCTCGGCACTTTGCCTCACCAGCAAACCCCGCCGGACAGGCCGGTTCCCGGGTCGGATGCGGAACGCGAAGTCAGCGAGCCACCGCCGGAGGGCACGGAGAAATACCGGCCGGAAGATCACCACTAAAGCCGGCACAAGGCGGGCGTACCCGCCACGGATACGCCGTCAATGTCGAGCAAGCACTCTTCCTCCTGTGCAAGCTTCGAAATTTGTTTAACCTCTTGGTCGTGGACTACGATCAAATCCTCATTGCCCCTTCTCTCCTGGCCGGTGACTTCGCGCGCTTCGGCGAGGAAGCCAGGAGCATTGAGGCCGCGGGCGCGGATTGGCTGCACCTCGACGTGATGGACGGCCACTTCGTGGACAACATCTCCTTCGGGCCGGCGGTCGTCGCCGCCATGCGCAAGGCGTGCAACCTGCACCTGGACGTCCACCTCATGATTTTGCGCCCGGACCATTATCTGTCCCGCTTCCTCGACGCCGGCGCGCAGTCGATCCTCGTCCACGTCGAGGCGCAGCACGACGTATCCAAGACCCTGGCGGACATCCGCAAGGCCGGCTGCCTAGCGGGTGTGGTGATCAATCCACCCACGCCTTTCACCGTGGTCGAACCGTTCCTCGATCAGGCGGATTTACTGCTGGTCATGACGGTCAATCCCGGGTTCGGCGGGCAGTCGTTCATTGCCGAAACGATGGACAAGGTGGTGGCCGCCGACCGCATCCGCGCCGAGCGCGGACTGAACTTCCACATTGAAGTCGATGGCGGCATCAAGGAGGAAACCGCGCGTCTAGCCCACAGCAAAGGAGCCAACATCATGGTCGCGGGCACCAGCGTCTTTGGTGCGCCCGACCGGGCGGAAGCGATCCGCAAGCTGCGCGCGGTTTGAACGTGTTTATCTTCTGGATTGTAGGGCGGCGAGGCACACCCTGCCTGAATCCTACTCTAGCCGCCCTGCCCCACCCGTTGTGCGGCCTGGCCAACGTAGTTGTTGTTGATGATGTCGAGGATACGTTGCGCGCCTTGCACCCCGACCGCCGTTATGTCCACGTTGCCGTCGGGACCGATGACCACCACCGCTAAGCCCTTGCCGGTGATGCCATAAGCCGATTCGACGCCCGGTCCGTTCTGCGCGAGGACAAACGGCACGTTGGAAGGCACCCGCCCGTTTTGCTCGGTGAACGCGGCGATGAACACCGCCTTCTTCGCGGAAAATTGCAGGTATAAATCCTGGATGCGTTTGGCCTGCTTCCGCAAGTCGCCGTCGTTGGGTGACGACGCGATCACCAGGACCACCGGCTGTCCGCGCAGCTTCTTGAGCGGGTACGCCCTGTTGCCAGCGCCCATCCACGCAAAATCCGGCGCGACGTGGACCACGGCAGAAGGCGCTTTGTCCACCGCGGGCCGCTTGACGGGTGGGGTCATGTCCACCGTTTTGCGTCCGGCCGCGTAGAGCGGCGCGCTGGACAGTCCCACCGACAGCAACGCGGCGGCACCTGCCACCAGCCGCAAACGAGGCAGGACGAAGTGAGAATCTACAAATCGCTTCATGGTAAAATCCGGGTTTCCGCGCTCTTCACACCTTCATGACCTCGGCCTCTTTGTTGGCGAGGTGAGCGTCGATGCTCTTGATGTACTGGTCGGTGAGCTTCTGCATGCTGTCCTCGATGTCCTTGAGCTGGTCTTCGGTCATCGTGCCTTCCTTCTTGATCTTCTTGGCGTCGTCGATGCCGCTGCGCCGGTTGCCGCGGATCCGCACGCGGGCGTCCTCGGCCATGCCACGGATGCTCTTGACCAAGTCCTTGCGCCGCTCCTCGCTCAACTCGGGCACCGGCAGGCGGATGATCTTGCCGTCCACGATGGGCGTGATGCCGAGCCTGGACTCCTTGAGGCCGCGTTCGATGTCCTTGACCGTCGCCGCGTCGAAGGGCTGGATGACCAGCAGGCGTGGCTCGGGCGTGGTGATCAACGCGAGCTGCTTGAGCTTCATGTTGGTGCCGCCGTAGGCTTCCACGTCGATGTTCTCGACCAACGCCGGCGTAGCCTTGCCGGTGCGGACGGCGGAAAACTCGTGCGTCATATAGTTGACGCTTTTTTCCATGCTTTCTTCGGCGTCGAGGAGGATGTCGTCGGCATTCATAAAAGGATCGGGGAAGGCGGGAGCCTACCTTAATCGCGGGCTCGTTGCACCTGAAAAGCTCCGGCGAATGGGTGCGCCGAATCCGCTTGCTGCCACCCACCGCCAAGTTTACAGCCACCCCATGCATAAAACAGGAGCACGGATGCTGGCCGTTTTGTCGTTTTTCCTCGCCGGGCTGGCTGTCCGGGCCGGCAACGCACAGGAACCGTCACCTGCACCCGCCGCTCCGCCAGCCATCGCTGCTCCGATGACCGTGGAAGTCGACGCACGCAACGCCGCAGGCAAAATTCTGCACACGCACCTTAACATCCCGGCACAACCGGGAGCCTTGACCCTGTTCTATCCCAAGTGGATCCCCGGTGAACACGGCCCGACCGGTCCACTCAACAGCATGGTCAACCTCCACTTCAGCGCCGGTGGCCAGCCGGTGGCCTGGCAGCGCGACCCGGTGGACCTTTATGCCTTCCATGTTCAGGTGCCCACCGGCGGGTTGGCACTGGAGGCGGACTTCGATTACCTGAGCATGCCGCCCGACAGCAGTCCCTGGCTGACGGGCACCGCCTGCACCGCCGTACTCGCCATGATCCAGTGGAACCAGGTCGTCCTGTATCCCGCCGGCTTGCCGAGCGACCAGATTCCCGTGCGCGCGAGCCTGCGTCTGCCCGCCGGATGGAAGTGCGGCACGGCCCTTCTGCCCGCCGACAGATCGAAGGACGGCAGCGTCGTCGGGTTCGAGCCGGTGTCGCTGACCACGCTGGTGGATTCGCCGGTGGTGGCGGGCAAGTATTTTCGCAACATTCCGCTGACCGACCCGGGCGCGCATCCTTCCAACGAAATCGACACGGTCGCCGATAGTGCCGCCGCGCTGGAATTGCCCGACGACTACGTCGCGAAATACAAGCAACTCATCACGCAGGCCGGCACGCTTTTCGGCGCGACACATTACGAGCATTATCATTTCCTCGTCGTCCTGAGCGACCATGTGGCGTTCAACGGGTTGGAGCACCACGAGTCGAGCCTCGACTCCGAGGGTGAACGCGGGTTCATCGAGCCGGACGGGCGCGACGCGTTCTCCGATTTGCTGCCGCACGAGTTCACCCATTCCTGGAACGGCAAGTACCGCCGTCCGGCCAGCCTGACTACCCCGGACTACCAGGTGCCGATGCAGGACGATCTCCTGTGGGTTTACGAAGGACTGACCGAGTACTTTGGCAGCCTCGTGTTGACGGACCGCGCCGGCCTGCGTGCGGCGGATCTAACGCACGATTATCTGGCCTACAACGCCGCGTTCTTCGCGGGCCGGGCCGGGCGCTCGTGGCGTCCGCTGCAGGATACTGCTACGGCGGCGTCGATCCTCTACACCGCGCCGGGTTTGTGGGACGACAAACGCCGCGCCGTGGATTACTACGACGAAGGCACGCTGCTCTGGCTGGAAGCCGACACCACTATCCGCCGGCAGACCGGCGGGCAGCGTTCGCTGGACGATTTTGCCCGCGCCTTCTACGGCCCGCCCAGCGGTGCGCCGCGCGTCAGCACGTACACCTTCGACGACGTGGTGAACACGCTCAACACCATCGCGCCCCTGGACTGGCGCGCGTGGTGGCGGGAACGGCTGGATTCATTGGCTCCGCATTCCGTGCTGGGCGGCATCGCCAACGCCGGCTGGACCTTGGTCTTCGACGACAAGCCCAACAAGGCCAGCAAGCTCCAGGATGATTTGAAGAAGACCACCGACCTGCGCTTCTCGCTGGGCCTGACCCTGAAAGAAGACGGCACGGTGGCCGACGTTATCGGCAGCGCCAGCCCGGCGGCAGCGGCCGGGATCGCCCCCGGCATGAAGATCGTTGCCGTCAACAACCGGGCGTATTCCCTGAACGGACTCAAGGACGCGCTCAAGGCCGGGACGGTTCCCGGGTCGCCCGCGCTGGAGTTGCTCATGGTCAACGATGACTACTATCAGATGTACCGTCTGGATTATCATGGTGGCGAGCGTTACCCGCATTTACAGCGCGACGAGACCAAGCCCGATTTGCTGGAAGTCATCCTCAAGGCACGCAAGCAGTGAGGATTCCGCAGATTCGCGCTTCTCCTACTGCCTACCCGGACATTTCCGGTTGTAGCCACGGCGCTCCGCCGCCGTGTCCACTCCGGCACCAGACACGGCGGCGGAGCGCCGTGGCTACAACCGGAACCAGAGGCTAACTGTAGGCACTTATAACATCTCTCCCGATGGACCCGGCGTTTCCGCGTCTCTTTTTTCTGTCATCCTGAGCGGCAGCGAGTCTGCGAGCGAGAGTCGAAGGACCTTCCGCCGCCGGAGGCAAGCGTGTGTCCTACGGGGTGGCTCCAGCCGGGAAGGGAGCTTTGGCTGCCGCCGTCCAGGAGGTCCTTCGACTCTCGCTCGCGGACTCGCTGCCGCTCAGGATGACAGAATAGAGAATGCTGGGTCATTCCCGAGAAGTGGGATCACTTCCCGCCCGTGACCGTGTATCCCTCCGCGCGCAGGTCCTCGGCCAGACCCTGCTCCATCTCGGCGGCGATATGGAAGGGCATCGGGTTGTAGCACTCGAACATCTCGGGTAGCAACCGCAGCCCGTACTTGCGCACCGTCCAGGCGGATTTGTACCCGCGCTTGTGGTTGGCAAAGCGCTCCACCGGGTCCAGCCCTGTCATGCCGACGTACACGCAGGGCTTGGCCGGGTCGCGCCGCGGATTGAGACGCCGCACCGACGGGTGCTCCGCCACTTTCGGGTCGAGCAGCACGACGTACACGTTGTGGTGGAAGCTTTCCGTCTCGCTCTGCCCGGCGGGGCGCGTCCAGGAGCGGGTGGGCGCGCGTTTGATCATGGGTCGTTCGAATTGAATGACAACGCCGATTGAGCTTTCCAGCCGGCGGATTCCTCCCTTATAGCTGATACTTTCCCGTATGCCCACCGCCATCTTCACCCTCCCCCTTCACCTGGCCCGGACGTGGCTGTCGCTCCTCTGCTTCTGGCTGGCTATCGCCCCTTTGCACGCGGCGACCGGCGTGCCGCAGATCATCAATTACCAGGGCCGTGTCGCCGTCAACGGGGCGAACTTCAACGGCCAGGGTCAATTCAAGTTCGCCCTGGTCAGCGGCGATGGCGCGACCACCTACTGGAGCAACGACGGCAGCAGCGTCAACGGCGCGGAACCCGCCGCCGCCGTCTCCCTGGCGGTCAGCTCCGGGCTGTATTCCGTCATCCTGGGTGACGGCATGAGCGTCCTGCCCGCCACGGTGTTCGTCGGCAACGCAGACGTGCGGCTGCGCGTGTGGTTCAACGACGGCGTCAACGGCAGCCAGCTTCTTTCCCCCGACCAGCGCGTCGCGGCCGTGGGCTACGCGCTCATGGCTGCCGGGGTGCCCGATGGATCGATCACCGGCGCGAAGATTGCCAGCGGCACCGTGACCTCCTCCAACCTGGCCAACGGCGCGGTCGGCCTGCCGCAACTGGCCAGCGGAGCCATCGCCGCGAGCCTGGGCCTGGCCGGCGGGCAGAGCGCGGCGGCGGGCAGCGTGGTGCTCTCGCCGGTGGAAAACCAGACGCTGCTCAACGCGGGCTACGTCAAGATCGGCACGTCCAGCACCGCCGACGCCTGGCAGGCCCGCACCGCCGGGCTGGCTCCGGCGGGGCACGCGAGCCACACCAGCGTATGGACCGGCAGCGAGATGATCGTCTGGGGCGGCTCCGGCAGCGCCGGCTACCTCAACGACGGCGCACGGTACAATCCCGTATCGAATAGTTGGACCGCGGTATCGAGCATCAACGCGCCCGCCGCGCGCAGCGGGCACACTGCCGTGTGGACCGGCAACGAAATGCTTGTTTGGGGCGGCTCCGGCAGCCAGGTCTTCGGCGACGGCGCAAAGTACAATCCGGTCAGCAATCTTTGGACAACGTTGGGTACGGCCGGCCCGCCGCCGGCCGCCCGCGCCAACCACTGCGCCGTGTGGACGGGCAGTGCGCTCCTGGTCTGGGGCGGGGACGCCGGTGTCGGCAGCACTCCGTTTCACGACGGTGCGCGCTACGATGCGTCGAGCGGCACCTGGACAGCTTTACCCGCTTCTCCATTAGCGGGTCGGTCCGGGGCCATGGCCGTGTGGACCGGCAGTGAGATGATCGTCTGGGGCGGACGCGACGCCTCCAGCGGTGTGTTTTTCAACGACGGCGCGCGGTACAATCCCGCCACCGGCCAGTGGACGATGCTTCCCGCCAACGGCACCGCCGCCGGGCGCTGGCAGCACTCCGCGGTGTGGACCGGCAGCGACATGATCGTCTGGGGCGGCACAGGCGCGGGATCCGCGTACTACAACGACGGCGCGCGGTACAACGCCGCCGCCGATACCTGGACGCCCGTGGCCGTCCTCAACGCCCCGGACGCGCGCGGGTCCCATTCGGCCAGTTGGACCGGCAGCCGGATGATCGTCTGGGGCGGCGGCAACAACAGCACCAGCAGTTCGGTTTTCCGGTCCACGGGTGCCTCTTACGACCCGGCAGCGGATACCTGGGTGGCGCTGCCCACGACCGGCACACCCGCCGCGCGCACCCTGCAGACGGCGATCTGGACCGGGGCGGATTTTATCGTCTGGGGCGGCACCAACAACGGCGGGTTTTTGCGTGACGGCGCCCGCTACAATCCCGCCGCCAACACCTGGACGGGCACGGACAGCCCCGGCGTGCCTTCCGCCCGCTGCCAGACGGTGTCCGTTTGGACGGGCGCGGAGATGATCGTCTGGGGCGGCACGGACCTGACCAACTACTTCGCCGACGGCGCCCGGTACAATCCGGCCTCCAACCGCTGGACGGCGCTCTCCGGCACCAATGCTCCGGCGGCACGCGCGGGGGCTTTGGCGGTCTGGACGGGCACGGAGATGATCGTCTGGGGCGGCACGAGCGCGTCCGGCCTGCGCGCCGACGGGGCGCGGTATAATCCAACCACGGACACCTGGAAAACTCTGTCTGCCGCCTCGGCACCCGGCACGCGGTCCGGCTCCGCGGCGGTGTGGACCGGCGGCGAGATGATCATCTGGGGCGGCGTGCGCGGCAGCACCAACCTCAACGACGGGGCCCGGTACAATCCCGTGGCGGATACCTGGAAGGCCACCGCGACCACGGCCGGCGTGCCGTCCGCCCGCCAGGCGCATACGGCGGTGTGGAGCGGCAGCACGATGATCGTCTGGGGCGGCATCAACGCAAACTCGTGCCTGGGTGATGGGAGCCAGTACAATCCCGCGACCGACAAGTGGACCGCCCTGCCTTCCGCGCAGGCCCCGGCGGCCCGCTGGCTGCAAACGGGCGTGTGGACCGGCACGGATCTGCTCGTGTGGGGTGGCACCGACAGCAGCACCAGCACGAACCTCTTCAACAGCGGCGGCCGGTACAATCCGGGGTCAAACACCTGGATGGCCCTCGCCGTGAACGGTGCGCCGAGCGCGCGTGCGGGCAGCACCTCGGTCTGGACCGGCACGGAGATGATCGTCCTCGGAGGCAGCAGCGCCACCGCCTACCTCAACGACGGCGCGCGTTACAATCCGGCTTCCGACAGTTGGACGCCGCTGAGCACCGCCGGGGCTCCGCCCGCCCGCTCGGGGTGCGCCGCGCAGTGGGACGGCGGCGAACTGTTGCTTTGGGGCGGCAGGAACCTTGCCGGCACGGCGCTGTTCAGCGATACTTTTTCGTACACGCCCGGCCGGCTGCTTTTCCTCTACCAGCATCCGTGACCGGCCCTTTTATGAACGAAGTCAACCTGGCAGACTCCTTCGGCCGCTTCGCTGACCATAGAGCTTCAAGGTCGCCGCGGCCAGCAACAACCTGCACCTGAAACTCGTCAAGTTTCAGGGAGAACCCGTGATCCTACAAACTTCTAGTAGTCCAGCAAGGTAGTTTCTGGTGGTGGATGGCGCGCTCCGTCGCGCCATTGGTGCCACGGGCAGCGCCACGATCCAAAAGGAGCAGAAGGCGGCTGCGCCGCAAGCAGGCAACGGCGCGGCGGAGCGCACCGTCCACCCACAAAAGCCACCTTGCCAGAACACTAGTGCCTGAAGAAGGCGTGCCGGTAACCCGCCATCATCGCCAGGACGTAGAACAAAGCATCCAACGCTTTGAAACTCGACTGAAGCAGTTCCGACACCAGCGCGGGCGTCAGGTGGGAAACGACGTCCATCGTCGATTTGGAATACTGCTGCGCGAGGATGATGCAATCGGTGAGCACGTCGCCGCCGACGCATCCCAGCAGCGCCAGGACCGCGCCGATGCAGCCGTACACCGGCGTGTGGCCCTTGCCGAGCGCACGCATGGTCCAGCCCACCAGGAAACCGATGCTGATGGCCGCGTAGCCGATTTTGAAGTGACTCACGCTCACCAGGGTTGCCCAAAGAAGGGCACCCATCACTGCGGCCACCAAACCGCCCAGGGTCGCCAGCACGAGGTTGCCGGCGGGTCTAGCGGCGGGGGCTTCGCCTAGTATTACAGTAGTAGATCGTTGAGGAACGTCCGGTTTGAGCAAAGAAGCGCCCATCTTTGGCGATATGGAGATAGAAAAGAGCGACATTTGACGCGTTGTTCACCCTTGAGGACCGCCTTTTCCTGATACACTTGTCATCTACCACTGTAATACTAGGGGGCGGGACGGATCAAGGGACGATGAACTCATGGTGTTTGGTTGGCGGCACGGCAAACTTGGCGACTGCCGTGGAAGGCAGGGTTTATACTCACAAGGGTTTATCCAGGACAAAGCAAATCCGCCGGACGGGGCAGAAATGTTTCTCCGCCGGGCCGGGCCGCCCGGTTCCGAAAGCCATCCATGCACCTGCCGGGAGCCGAATGGAGACCGATGCAAGACTTCTTCGATGGTTGGCAACGCAAGTTGATCGGGCGCATGCTGACCTTTCTGCTGTCGGTGTTCACGGCAGGGGTCGTGCTCTATCTTCTGGTGCAGTTGGTCCACGCCATCGCCTTCCTGCAGCCGGTGCTCATCCCGCTGGCCATCGCGACCATTCTCGCCTTTCTCCTGGAGCCGGTCGTGCGGGTGCTGTGCGCGAGGACGCATCGCTCGCGAACCAAGGTCGTCCTGGTGCTGATGGCTCTCGTGGCCCTGAGCGTGGCGGCGACCGGAGTGTACGTCGTGCCGAGGGTTTACGAGAGCACGGTGAACATGATGCACGATGCGCCGGCCTTCGCGGAGCAGGCGCAGCAGAAGCTCTTCGCCCTCCTCAACGCGACCCAGCGCAAGGTGGACAGCATCAACAAGCAGCCGCCGCCGCCTCCCGCAGGTTCGGCGCTTCCGCCGAAGCCGGGTGCCGCCGCCGACGCCAGCCCGGAACCAGCCAGGCCCGACAGCCCGGCCCCGCCCGCCTCGCCGTCGTCCCCCGGGGAGTTGCAGAAAAAGGACCGTGTCGCCGTGGCGGCTGATTTGAATAAAAACGGCACCCTGGACGCGGGCGATTTACAGACTTGGATCTCGAGTCAGCTCCCCAAGTTGCAGGCGCAGGCTCCTGCCCTGTTGCAGAAAGCCGGTAACTTTATCCTGAGCGCCTTGGGCGGATTCATGGGCGGCGTCGGCGTGCTGCTCAACGCGGTCATCATTCCCATCTACATCTTCTTTCTGCTCACGGAAGCGCGCGAAATCTCTAAGAGCTGGACCGACTACCTGCCGATGAAAGATTCGCAGTTCAAACAGGAAGTGGTCAGCACCCTGGGTGAGGTCAACACCTACCTGGTGGCATTCTTCCGCGGCCAGCTCATCGTATCCAGCATCGACGCCACGCTGATCACCATCGGTTTGTTGTGCGTCGGGTTGAAGTTCGCCGTGGTGATCGGCCTGCTCGTGCTGGTGCTGACCTTCATCCCTTACCTGGGGATTTTGATCTGTTATGTTCCGGCCATCCTCATCGCGCTCGTGCAGTTCGGCGACGCCGGTCACGTCGCAATCGTGCTGGGGATCATGGTGCTGGTGCAAGTTCTCGAAAGCACGATCATCGCGCCCAAGATCGTCGGCGAGAGCACCGGTTTGCACCCTTTGACGGTGATCATCTCGGTGTTCACGTGGGAGTTGGTCCTGGGCGGACCTATCGGTGCCCTGCTGGCGGTGCCGCTGACGGCCTCGCTGAAGGTTCTCATGCGCCGCTACGTGTGGGAACGCGCTCGGATGCGCGCCCGTATTCTGCCCACCGCCAACGTGGCTCCCGTGCTCCGCGCGGGCGACCGGGATGCCTTCGGCGACGGCGCACCCGATATGACCGCCGTGCCCGAAGTGGTGGCGCATCCACAGGACAAGCCCGTCGCCCCTCCTCAAGCAGCTTCGGCCAACCCGCCGTCCGGCACCAAGGACTGACCGGTTCCAGTTTTCCTCTTTCCTTGATTCCACCCCAAAACCTATGATGAAGCCCCTCGAAGATTGCACCAGCGCCACCTACCACGACTTTCTCGATTTCGAGATCGTGGACAAGGATCACGCGAGCGTCGGTACGATGTTCTCGATGTGGTCGGACCAGAAGACGGGCAGGTTCGAATTCATGGGCTTCAAGACCGGCTGGCTGATGGGCAAAAACCACATTATGCCCGTGACCGGCGTCACCGTGGACGAAGAAAAAAAGCTCATCCAGGTGCCCTACACCAACGAGTTCCTTAAAAATGCGCCTGTCTTCAACGAGGCCGCCGAGATCACCGAGGAGCACGAAAGAGAGGTCCGCGACCACTACAAAGCCGCCGTGTAAGCAGGCAGTGTATCATTGGACGCACTCTGCTCCACAGAGTGGCTGCAATTGCTGATCGCTTGGCGGCGCCGACGGTGCTCTCCCAAGAGTGGGATTGGCTTCCGGCTGGCTTCTGCCTACAGCCGATCGCCAAAGGCACGTTCAAACTCTGCGAAAACGGCCGTGAGAGGGGCTCGCGGTGTCCGGCCTGCGGCACCACATCAATCCATCCGCATAGGCTGCCTGAGCAAACGGCAGCGGGCGAGTGGCTCCTACCATCCGGGAGCTAGGCTCATCTAAAAGCGACGAGCCAAAAATAATTCTTCCCACGCGGCACAAAATCTGTAAAACAGTTTCCTTCGCTGCGCCAGGGTAGTGCCCCAGGAAGGAATGTAAGCGGTTTTACAGGGAATCTAGGAGGGAGAACGTCATCGGCGCAGGCCACAAGTTCGCCGCCTTCGGTCCGAAGCTAATCAGTCTCAATTATCATTCATGAGTCTCAAGTTTGCTTTTCCTTTTGCCCTCGCCACGGCTTGTCTGCCGTTGACCAGCAATCTTTTTGCCGACACCTACACCGAGACCGGCGACGCTGGTGATCTTCCCGCGGCCGCGCAGGTTGTTTCCGGCACGGCAGGTACACCGTTGACCTCGCTCAGCGGCGCGCTGACTCTGACCAATAGCATCTCGGACAGCGACCTGTTTGAGATCTATGTGAGTGACCCCACCACCTTCTCGGCTTCAAACACAGGCTTTGTGGCGGGCTCAAACAACTTCGACTCACAGATCGCCCTCTTCAGTGCCAGCGGCTTGGGCATCATCGCCAACGACGATGCTGCAAGTGGCGGCTCGCTGTCCAACTTGCCTGCCGACAGCCTCTCCGGCCAGACGGCAGGTTTGTATTACCTGCTGATCAGTGGTTCCGGCCGCTACGCGACGAGCGGCGG
The DNA here is from genome assembly GCA_964245965.1 of uncultured Chthoniobacterales bacterium. Lineage (GTDB taxonomy): Bacteria > Verrucomicrobiota > Verrucomicrobiia > Chthoniobacterales > SZAS-18 > CAWCJJ01. The sequence continues at coordinate 28,825 of CAXTOP010000014.1, read as the reverse complement.
CGGTCTGATTTTTCCCAACTACACCGATGGCACGACGGACGCCACCACGGTGGTCGGCCCGACGGGGCCCGGCGGCACGGCGGCCATCAGCGGCTACACGGGCAGCAGCAACGAGGGTGGCAACTACCGCGTGGCGCTCGCGGGCGCGCAGTTCGTGCAGCCCTCCGGGGTCCCGGAGCCCTCCATCTTTGCGTTCATGGCAGCGGGACTGGCGGGATTGGCTTTGATGCTGCGCCGCCGTACTCGCACCGTGTGACCAACCCGCCAAAGTCTCCGCAACGGCTTTGTCCATGTTGTGCGGCTCTTTTCTTCTTACCCAAAAGCTTCCTTCTTTCTGTTCAGCCATGTCACCACGTTTGATTTCTTACCCTCTTTCACCACGCCTTTCGCGTTGTTCCGGCCGCTTGCTCACGGCGGGAGCCGCTTTGCTGCTGGCTTCCGGTACCGCTTCCCTGCACGCCAGTGTCCCTGACAACCTCAACTTTGGTTTGAAGGAACTGGCCCAGGCCTATAAGAACGCCGCCAAGGGCACCGGCAGCAAAGCGCTCTCTCATGCGTCCGCTACCTCTGTGCTGGCGACCAACTCTGAGGCGCGCACCGACGACCAGGATCGCGTCATCACGGACATCTACCTCGATGGTTCCGCGCCCATCGACGACGTCGTCAAGGGACTCGAAGCGATGGGCTGCAGGATCGAAGCCCGCCTGGACTGGTACATGCACGGCGCACTGGCCGTCTGGCTGCCGCTGGACAAGGCCCCCAAGATCGGCCGTCTGGCCGGCGTCCACGTCGTCAACCTCGCCGTCAAGCCGCGGCACAACGTCGGCAAATGTACCTCGCAGGGTAACGTCGTGCAGAAGATCGAGCCGATCGCCGCCATGGCGGGCGCTCTGGGCCAGGGGATCACGGTTGGCGCGCTCTCGGACAGCTACGACAAGCTCAAGACCACCGGCACCGGCACCACCACGGCACCGCTCTACCCCAACGACCACGCCGTGAACGATGTGGCCAGCGGCGACCTCCCCGGCACGGGCAACCCGGATGGCTACACGACCCCGGTCAACGTCATCAAGGATTACACCAGCAGCACGGGCGTCGAGGACGAAGGGCGCGGGATGCTTCAGATCATCCACGACGTCGTCCCGGCCGCCAGCCTGGCCTTCTACACCGCCGACATTTCGGAGGTGGATTTCGCCGCCGGCATCGTGGCGCTCCAGCAGGCGGGCTGCAATGTCATCTGCGATGACGTGGGTTACTTCGACGAGCCGATGTTCTCCGACGGCCCGGTCGGACAGGCGATCGACAAGGTCACCGCCGCGGGTGCGACCTACTTCTCCTCCGCAGGCAACGACGGCTCCTCCGGCTACGTCGGCACCTTCACTCCGGTGACGAACAACGCGACCGCCCAGGGCTACCTGACCGCCCAGGGTGTCACGTACACGGGCCTTTCCGCCGCCGAGCAGGGTGCCATCACCGATTTTCATGCCTTCGGCACCAACCCCGACGGCACGCCGATCCTGGTGCAGAACGTCCGGATCCCAGGCACCAGTGCGGACGCCACTGGCACCGTGGAATTCCAGTGGGATGATCCTTACCTGGTCCTCGCCAGCCAGGGAGCCACGAACAACGTAACCACGGACTTCGACATCCTGGTCTTCAGCGCGGCGGGTGCCATCCAGACGAGCCGTAGCGGCATGACGAACAACTACACCAGCAAGGTCCCCATCGAGCGGCCCGGCACGGCGCTCGCCGCGGCGACGAGCTACAAGATCGTCATCGCGCGCACCAACCGCTCCGCGGCCTCGGCCACGCCGAACCTGGCCACCCACCTGCGATACGCCGTGCAGACCAACGACACGCCGATCCGCGGCGATTTCATCAATCCTGCCAGCCCCGAAACGCACGGCCACGCCACGGCGGCCACCTGCATCGGCACGGCGGCCTACCGCTACGACGCCTCTCCGGTGGCGGACGTGCACGACTCGACGCACACGATCTATCCTATCATTGAGCAATTTTCTTCCCAGGGTCCGGTGTCGATTTACTTCGACGCCGCCGGCAATCGCCTGTCAACGCCAGTGGTGCGCAAGCAGCCAGTGCTCTCGGCGGTGAACGGAGTGGACACGAGCTTCTTCCCGCCTGTCGGCGTGACCAGCGGCACCACGCCGCCCGCGGTGCCCAGCCCGACGAACCCCAGCACGCAGGACTTCGACGGCGACGGTTACCCGAACTTCTTCGGCACCAGCGCCGCGGCCCCGAACGGAGCCGGCGTGGCCGCCATCGTGCTCGGTGTCGCCAAAGCAAACAGCATCACGCTTACTCCGGCGGACGTCCGCAGCCTGATGACCTCGACAACCCAAGGGAACGAGGATCAAACACCAGGCTATGCGGTCGGCACCGCCGGCCAGGTGTCGGTTACGGCCGCCGGCTACGGCCGTACCGACAACAACGGCTACACCGTGGCTTACACGGGAGCGGCCGGCACGACGCTGACTTCGATCACCATCGACCTATCGACCATCGGCGCGCACTTCGACACGACGACGGCGATCCCGCTGGACACTACCACGACGGCGACCGGCACCGGCGTGGTGGTGTCGGCCTTCAACGGCACGACGGCCCCGGCGGGCACCACCGTCCCCAGCGTGGCGAGCTACACCGTGGGCACCGGCTCCGCCGGCACGGCCACCTCGCTGTTGACGGTCAACTTCAGCAATTTCAGTCCGGGCGCGACGTTGAAATTCGGCATCGGCCGCCGCAACGATGGAGTTAACATCTTCTCGCAGCTCGGCGAAGTGCTCGGCGGCATGTCGCCCAGCAGTCCCGGCGCGCTGCTCTCGGCAACCGACAGCACGACCGCGGTGACAACCGGCCGGTTCGTCAACTCGTTCAAGCAGAAGTGGAATTACAAGACCGGCTACGGCCTGATCGACGCCCAGGCGGCGGTTAATCGTCTGCTCGGCAATTAAGCCAAGGACAGTTCAAGAAACGGGGACGGATGGTAACATCCGTCCCCTTTTTCTGTGATGAATTAGTGCCCGCCCGAATCCACCGCCGGAAGCTCGGAGTGCGAGTCTTTTTTCCAGCCAACGGTGAGGAAGGACACGATACCTTGGCATGAGAAACTTCTTGCTCCTGGCCGCTTGCGCAGCCCTCCTGACAGGTTGTGCCTCCGAAGATAGTCCGGTCGTGGACGCTTCCGGTCCGCGCGGAGCACTGAACGATCCGGGAGCGGGCACCCTCAATTCCCCCGCCACCTCCCCGGGCAGTTCCGGGCTGAGCGGCGGGGCGATTGGCAGTAATGCCGCCAGTGACACGGATGGCCCTACCTCCGGCAGGGTCATTCGTTATTGAAGGTGGTTTTTAGGTAATTCAGCCGGGAGGTTCCTCTGGATTGCAGGGCGACGGTCCTCGTTGCCGTGGCATCGTCCTTCCTGGCAACGGAGACCGTCGCCCTGCAATCCAGAGGATGAACTCCTCGAAGAGGGCGCTACTCGCCCACGGCGTGCAGTTGAAGGCTTTCGATGAACATGCCCAACTTCCGGGTGTCGGGACCCACTCCAAACTCGGCGGGCGACGCGGGGTGATCCACCCGGAACTCCAGCTTCACCTTGCCGCCGGCGAGAAACTCCTTCGGGATGACCATCTCGCGCCGGGCCGGCTTCAGGGTCGTCCAGGACCATTCTCCAACCGGGTGGCCGTTAACGGAGATGCCCACCGCTTGCCTCGGCAAGCGCCCCTTGACGGTAAAGCCGCTGCATTTGGCTTCCAGCACCATGTCCTTTTCCGGTGTCGGCGCATACAACTCGATGGAAGCCAGCGGCCCCTCGGTGAACGACCCTTTGCCGGGCAACGAGAAGTTGGCCGTCGCGGCGCTGTTGATCACGTGCCCGAAGCCCTGGCGGAAAGAAAGGGTGTCTCCCCACTGATATTCGATGTGGCTCTCGTAGTGGAAGGGAACCCGCGGTGCGTGCGGATCGGGCAGGACCGCCAGCGCGTCTTGCAAAAAGGCGGTGAGGTGCCGTTGGCCGTAGATGGTTTGCTCGTTCAACTCCAGGACCAGAGCGTCGGCCGCAAAAACGTCGCGCGGGAAATCCAGTTCGGGCGCGGGCGCGGCGACCAAGTGTACCTCACCACGCACCGCGCTGAACTTGTCTTCTTTGTAATAGAAATAATATTCCATCTCCGAAAACTGCCGAGAGGCGGCGAGTGGGTACAGGATCTTCCACAAGAAGCTCCCGCCGATAAAGACTGCCGTGGGCCGCTCGCCGCCGGTGGGTTCCTGCGGCGCAACGGTGACCACCGACACCGGGTAGCGCAACGTCTCGACGGTATTGAGCAGGCTGGCCATGTCCGCGTCCTCTCCGGCCGGCTGCCAGGAAAGGCGCGTGTCCGCGTAGCGGATGGGCTGCACGTTCAATCCCTGGCCGGCGAGCAATTCCAAAAGGGCGTCCGTCGCGGCGAGTCCCGTCGTCGCCCCCCAATGAACGCCGCCGAGCGGAAAGAGCGGCACCCGGGCCGCGGGTTTCATTTCGGCAGCGAGACGGTGGCCGTCCACAAAGCGGATGTCCCTTGCCCGCAGCAGGGGCAGCAGGAGATCATAGTCGCGCGCGCCGGGCTGGTAGCGTTCCCGCCAGCACGCGGGTAATGACTCGGGATAGATGGCCGCTTTGCTGGGTGTGATCACCAGGGCAAAAGCGGTGCCTCGCGCGTCGCAAAAATCCTGCAGCCGCCGCAGGTCGTCGGCCAGGGTGCGAAACGCATCCGCGTCGTGCCGGGCCAGGCAGTATTCCTCCGCGTACGCCGTTTCCAGCAAAGAGAAGTGCGGGCCGACCAGGACACTGGCGGATGAGGTTCGCAGCAGCCGCAGGTACACTTCGTTGATGCAGCGGATCATCAACTCACGGCCGGTGAAACGAACATTGTAGTTCTCCGCCAGCGTACTCTGGTACCGGCCCGAAAGGACCGCGGCGCGTGAGAGGGGCACTTCCTGGGGGCGAATTTGCTGCCCGCTGAGACTGCCGTTGCGCAGCCACAGCGTGAACGAGGATTTATCGCGCGTGAACCACAGGGCCGATCCCAGCAGCACGGGCAGCGTGAAGCTGGCGGCCAGCAGGAGGACGAGAAGTCTTTCGAGACAGGCTAACGACCAACGGCCAGCGACCGATGACCCCAAAGGATCGGCGACCGCCGGTGCCGCGGGCAGTGCGTTCCTTTCCTTGATGGATTGGTCATCGGCCATTGGTTACTTTCCTTCCTCTGCCTCGTGCAGCCGGAGGCTGGCGATGTGGATACCCATCTTGCGCTCGTCTCTTCCCGCGCCAAGTTCGGCGGCAGAAATCGGGTGGGCCACGTGGAACTCCAGCGCCACCTCGCCGCCCGGCAGAAACCCCTTGGGAATCGTCAACCGGCGGTTTGAGTCCGCCACGGCGTTCCAGGTCCAGTCACCCACGGGGTGGCCGTTGACGGAGACACCGACCTGCTGGGCGGGCAGGTTCCTGCCGATGTAGTAGGCACCGGCGACGATCTCCAGGGTCATGTCCCGCGGTGCCGGCGGTGCGGTGAAACGAAGCGACGGCGACGACCCGAAAATGTTCGATCCCCGCTCGTCGGGCGTGTCGAATCCGCTCGTCGCGGCGGGGTCGATCGGGTCGTTGCCGCGCACGAAGGAAAGGATCTTTCCCCATTGGTACTGCACCCGGCTCTCGTAATGGAAGGGCGCTTTGGCCGCGTGTGGGTCGGGCAGGACGGCGAGCGCGTCGTGCAGAAAGGAGGTGAGATGAAGCGCCGGAGTGTACAGCGTTTGCTCGTTGACTTCCAGCACCAGGGCATCGGCGGCAAATACTTCCGTCTCGAAGTTGAGGGGAGCAGTAGGCTTGGTGATCGTGTGCCGCTCGCCGTTGAGTATGCTGCTCTTGTAAGCCGTGTAGTAGAAATAACATTCCAGCTCCGAGAACTGCCGGGAAACGTCGAGCAGTTCCAACAGCTTCCACGTGAAGCTGCCGCCGACAGCGACCAGGTTGGGGTGATAAGGGTTCTGTCCCGCCGTCGGCTGCACGGTGACGGTGGCCACGGGGTAGTGCCACGCCGAGACATTATTAACCAGATTTGCCAGGTCGCAGTCCTGGTCTTTGGGATCGTTGGAGTAGCGCGTCCGGTAATCGTGGATCGGTTGCACGCCGAAGCCTTGGCGGGCCAGCATCTCCAGCAGACCGTTGGCGGTTGCCAGCGCCAGCGGGTCACTCCAGTGGATGCCGCCCAGCGGAAAAAGCGGCGTCTTGGCCGTTGGTTTCATCTCGACGGCCAGCCGGTGTCCGTCCACGTAGTGAATGCCTTTTTCCTGCAACAAAGGCAGGAACAGATCGTAGTAGCGTGGCGCGGATTGGTAAAGCCGCAGCCAGTTCGCGGGCAGCTCTTCCGGGTAGATGGCGGCCTTGCTGGGAGTGATGACCAGGGCGAAGGGGATGCCGCGCGCCGCGCAGAAGTCCTGCATCGTGCGCAGATCGCCGGCGAGGGAGCGCAAGGCCTGGTCATCGCCGCGCCGCAGGCAATACTCTTCTGTGTAAGCCGGTTCGATGAGCGAGAGCCGGGGGCCGACGATCTGCCCGCTGGGCATGGTGTGGAAGGCGTGTAGATACACCTCGTCGAGGACGCGAATCAACAGTTCGCGACCGGCGAAGTGCAGGTCGTAGAACTGCGCCAGAAACGCCTGGTAGCGCGAGGAAAGCAGGCTGGCGCGGGACAACGCCACCGCTTTCGGCTTGATCTGGATGCCGCTGAGGGTGCGGTTGCGCAGCCACACGGTGGCGGGAGTTTTGTTCGCCGGGATCAACAGCCACAAACCCAGCGGCACAGGCAGCGCGAAGCCGGCAACCAGCAGCAGCACCAGGATTTTTTCCAGCCGGGCGGCGCGGACGGGGTTCATGAGGGGGTCAAAACCGGAAGTACAGGAAAGGATGAAAGGTGCTGACCGACATCCGTGCCACCGAGAAAAAGAGCAGGACGCAACACACCGCCAGCGCGACGACCCGGCGGGTGACCGGCGCGGCGAAGCGATCCGGGTCGAAGCGTCCGAGTACCAGCGGCGCGAGCACCAGGGCCGCTCCCAGCCAAAGCATGAAGACCACGTCGGAAGAGGTCGGTGCCGCGGTGCCACCGACCGCTTTCGTTGCGCCCACCAGCGCGTGGAAGAACCGCAGGGCGTGAGGCAGCTTGGGGCACCGAAAGAAGACCCAGGTGAGCATGACCAGGGAGAAGGTCAGGGCCATGTTGAGCGCGCGCGGCAGGGCTTGCTGCGCGCGCAGCCAGAAGGCGCGGTCGGCCACCAGGGCCGCGCCGTGCGCGCAGCCCCACAGCACAAAGTTCCAGCTCGCCCCGTGCCACAGCCCCGAGAGCACAAAGCACAGCCCCAAGTTCGCGTAGGAACGCGCCACCCCCCGCCGGTTGCCGCCCAGCGGAATGTAGAGGTACTCCTTGATCCAGGTGGACAGGCTGATGTGCCACCTCCGCCAGAAGTCGGTGAAGCTGGTGGCCAGGTAGGGGTGGTTGAAGTTCTCCAGCAGCCGGAAGCCCAGGATGCGCCCCAAGCCGATGGCCATGTCCGAGTAGCCCGAAAAGTCGAAGTAGATCTGGAAGGTAAAGCAGAGCAGCCCCAGCCACGCCGTGCCCGGGTCCAGTTGGGCCGCGGGCAGGGTGAAGACCCGGTCCACGGTGGGCGAGAGCGTGTCGGCAATGATCACCTTCTTGGCCAGGCCGTGGATGAAGCGGATCAGCCCCTCGCGCACGTCCTCGTAGCGGTGGGTGGGGCGGCCAAGCTGGGCCGAGATGTCGTGGTACTTGACGATGGGGCCGGCCAAAAGCTTGGGAAAGAGCAAGACGTAGTTGGCGTAGTCCAGCAACGAGGCGGCGGGCCGGGCCGTGCCCCGGTAGAGATCGACCACGTAGGTGATCTTCTCAAAGACGATGAAGGACACGCCCAGGGGCAGGGCGATCACGGGCACGGTGAGTGGGTGCCACCAGCCGACGTGCGCGTGGGCCAAAAGCGCGTTGAGGCTCTGCACGCCGAAGGCCGTGTACTTGACGTAGAGGAGCAGCCCTAAGTTGCTCGCCACCCCCGCGGCCACCAGGAGCTTGCGCGCGCCGCGGCGGGCGGGGGGCAGGGCCACGATGCCGCGCCCCAGGAGCCAGTCGAGCAGCGCGCTGGCCAAGACCACCAAGAGGAACACGGGTTCGCTCCAGGCGTAGAAAACGCTGCTGCCCAAGAGCAGCCAGGCCCGACGCGCGGGCACCAACCAGTACAGCGCCACGAACACCGGCAAAAACACGAACAGGAAAAAGGGCGTCGAAAAAAGCATGAAGGGGGCAAACCGGACGGCAATCTAGCGTGACCGTCACCGCAGGAATGTCGAAGGTTAGCCCTATTCGGTACCAGGACAAGAGTCGAGCGAGTCGTTCACCATTCACACGCGCTGCCGCGCAGCGAACGTCCTTCGGCGGGAAGTGCCCGGGAGCGTGCGGGTTCCCCTACTCCCCGCCTGACCGCAACCCTTCGGTCGCGGACCGGCACAGACCCGCAAAAGTCTCTTCCGCCAGGCTCAGGCGGCGTTCGCGCCAGTGCAGGATGCCCCAACTCCGCCGTAGCTTCCGGCGGCCCACCAGCGGCAGCGCCACGAGCGAGCCCTGCGCCAGTTCCGTGCGCGCCACCCAGGGCGCCAGGATCGTCACGCCCAGGCCCGCCTTCACCAGCTCCTTGATCGCTTCCACGCTGGCAAACTCGATTGAAGCCGGCAGCACCAGGCCCTCCGCGCGGAAGAACTCCTGCGTCATCCGGTACGTGTCGCTGGTGCGGTGATAAAGGATGTAGCTTTGCTTGACCACCGTCGCCCGGTCCACCTTGCCCGCCTGCGCCCAGGGGTGCAGCGGGTGGACCATGAAAAGCAGTTCGTCCTCGAAGAGCGGCCGGAAATCCAGCGGGTCGTCACGCCCCGGCTCGAAGCCCACCACCAGGTCCACCCGCCGGCTGCGCAGCATCTCCAGGGCGGTGGCTCCTTCGGCGGGTTCGACCGTCAGCGCGCAGGTGGGGAAGCTTTCCTTGAACTCGCGGATCACCGCCGGCAGCACGTGCTGGCACGCGCTCACCCCCGCGCCGACCCGCAGCCGGCTCTGGCCCCAACTGCCCAGTTGCGTGATGCCCTGCCGGGCCGAATCCATCTCGCGCAGGATCTTTTCCGCGTGGTAGAAAAGCTGCTCGCCGGCCTGGGTAAGCGTGGTTTTTTTACCCACCTTGTTCAAAAGAAGACACCCCACTTCGGCCTCCAGGGCCTTCATGGCGTGGCTGACCGCCGACTGCGAGAGACCCAGTTCCTGGGCGGTGCGAGTGAAGCTGCCCGTGCGCGCCAGGGTCGCAAAGGCACGTAACTGTCTGCTGTCGAGGAGCGGCTGCATGGATGAGCGGCGCTCATTGTTTTGATGAAAACAATGAGCGCACTTTGCGGCCCCGTTCCCGCGGGGTTGGCACGGCCCCGGCTAAAGAGGCAGGCGTTGCACGCTTGAAGGGACACATGGCAAAGAGCAAACAACGGGCCGCGGCCGAGGGAAGGCCGCGCACGCCCACCCGCAACCGCGTGTTGCGGGTGGGTTACGTGCCCCTGTGCGACTGTGCGCCGCTGGTCATGGCGCACGAGCTGGGCCTGTATGCGAAGTACGGTCTGCGCGTGGAACTTTCGCGCGAAGTCGGCTGGGCGACGATGCGCGACAAGATCATCTATGGCGAACTCGACGCGGCGCAGTGCGTGGCCGGCATGGTCTTCGCCGCGAGCGCCGGCGTGGGCAGCGCACGCGCGGATTGCGTCGCCGGGCTGGTGCTCAATCTCCAGGGCAACGCCCTCACCTTGTCCGAACAATGGTGGCACGACGGCGTGCGGAATGGCCGGACCTTTGCTGAGCACGTCCGCCGGCGGAAGGCGGAAGGCGGCGGGAACGCCCGGCGTCCGGTGCTGGGCGTGGTGTCGCCGTATTCGGCGCACAATTTCCTTCTGCGCGAGTGGTTGATCCGCGCCGGTCTCGATCCGGCGCGCGACGTGGAAATGGTCGTGGTGCCGCCGCCGCAGGTATTCTTCAATTTTCAGAGCGGGTACCTCGACGGCTACTGCGCCGGCGAGCCGTGGAACGCGCTCAGCGTGCTGGCGCGAGTGGGTTGGGTCGTGGCGACCTCGGCCGACCTGGCTCCGCTGCACCCGGAAAAAGTGCTGATGGTCCGGCAGGATTTCGCCGAGGTCCACGCCGCCGAGCACCGGGCGCTGATCGCCGCCCTGCTGGAGGCGTGCCGGTACTGCGACGCTCCTGAGAACCGCGAGCGCATGATGGAAACGCTGGCCGAGCCGCGCTGGATCGGCGCGCCCATCCAGGCGTTGCGCATGAGCATGGCGGGCACGTTCGACTTCGGCCACGGACGCGTGGACAAGCTGCCGGATTTCCACGTGTACCACCGCCACGACGCCAACGCCCCGACCGCCGCGCGCGCCGGCTGGGTGCTGGACCAGATGGAAGCCCACGGCCTGCTCAACGATCTGTCCGCCGGGGAACGCGCGGATTTCACCGGCCGTTTCCGCCTGGACCTCTACGAGGACGCGGTGGCTCTCCTGCGCTGACGACATGGAAGCGCCCGTCCAGCACGTCCGCACGGTCTGCCCCTATTGCGGGGTGGGCTGCGGCATGGTGCTGCACGTCGCGGGCGAGCGGGTGGTGCGCGTGAGCGGCGACAAGGCGCACCCGGCCAACTTCGGCAGCCTTTGCACCAAGGGCAGCACGGTCGAGCAAACCCTGCGCTCGCCCGACCGGTTGCGCTTCGCCCAGCGCCGCCGGACCGGCGGCAGCACGCCGGACCTCGAGCGCGTGCCGATGGATGTCGCCCTGCAAACCGTAGCCGACCGGCTGCACGGGATCATCGCCGTGCACGGACCCGACGCCGTGGCCCTGTACGTGTCCGGCCAGCTCTCGACGGAGGCGCAGTACGTCGCCAACAAGCTCTGCAAGGGGTTCCTCCGCACCAACAACATCGACAGCAATTCGCGCCTGTGCATGGCCAGCGCGGCCAGCGGCTACAAGCTCTCGCTCGGCGCGGACGGACCGCCCGGGCACTACGAGGATTTCGAGCACGCGGACCTGTTCTTCGTCATCGGCTCCAACATGGCCGACTGCCACCCTATTTTGTACCAGCGCATGCGCCGCCGCATCCGCGACGGCAAGGCCCGGCTCATCGTCGCCGACCCGCGCCGCACGGCCACCGCGGCCGGCGCGACGCTCTACCTGCCGCTCCGGCCCGGCAGCGACCTGGCCCTGCTCAACGGGCTGCTGCACCTGCTCATCGCGGCCGGCCGGATCGACGCGGACTTCATCGCTCGATACACCGAAGGGTGGGACGACGTGCGGGCCATGCTCGGCGATTACGCGCCCGACCGGGTCGCGGAGATCACCGGGGTGCCGGAGGCGGACCTGCGGGCCGCCGCGCGCCTCTTGGCGGAAAGCCCGCGCTGGATGAGCCTGTGGACGATGGGCCTCAACCAGAGCGCCCGGGGCACCTGGCAGGTCAACGCGCTGTGCAACCTGCACCTGGCGACCGGCCAGATCTGCCGCGAGGGCACGGGGCCGTTCTCGCTCACCGGCCAGCCCAACGCCATGGGCGGGCGCGAGGTCGGCTACATGAGCGGCGGCTTGCCCGGGCACCGCTCGGTGCATTTCGCCCGCGACCGCGCGGAGACGGAAAGTTTGTGGGGCATCCCGGCGGGCACGATCCGCGCCGAGCCGGGCCGGCCGGCGGTGGACCTTTTCCAGGCGCTGGAGCGCGGCGAGGTGAAAGCAGTGTGGATCATCGGCAGCAACCCGGCGGTGACCATCCCCAACCGGGGTCGGGTCCTGCGCGGGCTGGAGCGCGCCGAGTTCGTGGTGGTGCAGGACGCCTACCACCCGACGGAAACCTCCCGCCACGCGCACGTCCTGCTGCCCGGCGCGGTGTGGGCCGAGGCGGAAGGCACCATGACCAACTCCAGCCGCATGGTGACCTACATGCCGCGCGCGGTGGCTCCCCCGGGCGACGCGCGGCCGGACTGGTGGATCGTTGCCGAAGTGGCGCGCCGGATGGGCTTCGCCGAGTCGTTCCCGTACCAGAACGCCGCGGCGGTTTACGCGGAGATCCAGACGACGGCCAACGCGCGCGTCGGCTACGACCTGCGCACGATGGGGCACGCCCGTCTGGCCACCGAAGGGCCGCTCGCCTGGCCCGCGCCGGACGTCAAGCGCCGGTACGTGGCGGAGGAAGGCGGCCTGCGTTTCCCGACACCGTCGGGACGCGCCCGCTTCTGGGCCCGGCACCACGCGCCCAACTCCGAGATGCCGGACGACGCTTACCCCCTTATCCTGAACACCGGCCGCACGGCCCACCAGTGGCACACCCGGACAAAAACGGGTCATGTCGCCAGCCTCAACCGGCTCAACCCCGGCCCGTTCCTGGAGATCAGCCTGGATGACGCCGAGGACCTGGGCATCCACGAGGGCGACCCGGTGCGCATCACCTCCCGGCGCGGCGCGGCCGAGTTGCCCGCGCGGCTCACCGGCGACATCCGGCAGGGCTGCTGCTGGGCGCCGCTGCACTGGAACGACCTGTTCGCGGCGGGCATCGCCATCAACCAGGTGACCAGCGAGAACGTCTGCCCGGAATCCCGCCAGCCAGAACTCAAGTTCTGCCCGGTGCGGCTGGAACGCGTCGCCGTCCACGCTCCCCCCACCAACGATCTGCCCAGCCCCGACCAGGCCGCACACTCCGCACTCTGCTCATGAACACACCCAACCGCGTTCCCTACATCCCTGACAGCGCCCCTTTCAGCGAGGAGCAGCGACAGTGGCTCAACGGCTTTCTCGCCGGCCTGTTTTCCGACGCGGCGCTCGACCCCGTCGGCGCCGCCGCGCCGGCTGCCCTGCCGCCCGCGCCCGCCAAACAACCGGTGCTGATCCTCTTCGGCAGCCAGACCGGCAACGCCGAGGGATTGGCCAAAAAACTCAACGCCGAAGCGGGCAAACGCGGGTACGCGCCGGCGCTCACCGACATGGCGAAGTTCGACGCCGCCACCCTGGCCGCGCACACGAACCTGCTCATCGTCACGAGCACCTGGGGCGAGGGCGATCCGCCCGACAACGCGCTGGGATTCTGGGAACGCCTCAAGGCGGACGACCACCCGCGCCTGGAAGGCGTGCGGTATTCCGTGCTGGCGCTGGGCGATCATAACTACGAGGATTTCTGCGGCTGCGGACGGCGTTTCGACGAGCGCCTCTCCACGCTAGGCGCGCAACGCCTGCACCCGCGCCAGGACTGCGACACCGACTACGACGAACCCGCCAAGGCGTGGATGGGCGGCGTGCTCGACGCCCTGGCCGGGACGCCCGATACCGCCAAGGGTCACCACGACGAGGCCCTGCACATGGACCCCGGCGCAAAGGAACTGGCGTCCAAAGGCGAGAAGATGCGCAGCGACACCATCGTCCCCCCGCCCGGCAGCGTCGGCAACGGCGGCGGTAGCACGCAGACGGCCACCGTGGCGGCAACCACCGCGCTGGCGAAGGCCGGAGTCGCGGCGGGCGCGTTCAGCAAGGCCAACCCGTTTCCGGCCCGCCTCCTGACCAACCGCCGGCTGACGCACGCCGAATCCGCCAAGGACACGCGGCATTATGAGATTTGTTTGAAGGGTTCCGGGCTGACCTACGAGGTGGGCGACGCGCTGGGGGTCGTGCCGATGAATTCGCCCGAGCTGGTCGATGAGGTTCTGGCCGCGCTCGGGTTCGACGGCGAGGAGGAAGTCACCGGCAGTGACGGCGTGACGAAGAAGCCCATCCGCCTCGCGCTGATCTCCGACTACCAGATCCGCGCGCCGCACAAGGAATTCCTCATCGCCGTGGCCGAGCGCGACGAGGCCAACACGTACCTGCGCGACCTGCTTAACCCGACCGTGCGCACGGAGCTGGACATGTACCTTTTTGGGCGGGAGATCATCGACGTGCTGCTCGACTCGGCCAAGCTCGGGTTCGCGCCGGAAGAGTTCGTCAAGCTGCTGCGCAAGCTCCAGCCGCGGCTTTACTCCATCGCGTCCAGCTTCAAGGCGCACCCCGAGCAGGTCCACCTGACGGTGGACACCCTGCGCTACGAGGCGCACGGGCGGCAGCGCCACGGGGTATCGTCCACGTTCCTGGCCGAACGCGTGACGGAGTCCACGCGCATCCCGGTGTTCGTGCAGGTGGCGAAGCATTTCCGCCCGCCGGAGAAGCCGGACGTGCCGATGATCATGGTCGGCCCGGGTACGGGCATCGCGCCCTTCCGGGCGTTTTTGCAGGAGCGCCGCGCGACGGGTGCCGTGGGCAAGAACTGGCTTTATTTCGGCGCGCGCACCGCGGCGCAGGATTTCTTCTACAAAGAGGAGTTGGAGGACATGCAGGCGATGGGCTCGCTGCACCATCTCACCACGGCGTTCTCGCGCGACCAGAAGCCCGCTGTTTACGTGCAGCACCGCATGAGGGAGAACGCCGCCGAGATGTGGAAGTGGCTGCAGGAGGGCGCGCATTTCTACGTCTGCGGCGATGCGAAGAACATGGCCAAGGACGTGGATCTCGCCCTGCACGCCATCGCCCAGGAAGCGGGCGGCCTGAGCGAGGATAACGCCAAGGAATACGTTTCCGCCATGCGCAAGGACAAGCGTTATCAAAGGGACGTTTACTGAATTGATGTTGTTTGACCCGGTAGTGTCACCTCGTGGTTGGGTTCCTGGGAGGGACCCGCTCCGTCGGGTCCACTTCTGGCAGGATGGCTCCGCCACGGACCCGACGGAGCGGGTCCCTCCCGGATCATCAACACTGGTGTTACTATAAAAATACCGACTTACCCA
>CAXTOP010000014.1:0-13798 GCA_964245965.1 uncultured Chthoniobacterales bacterium | reverse complement strand
GGGTCCCTCCCGGATCATCAACACTGGTGTTACTATAAAAATACCGACTTACCCAATTATGATCACAGTTCCTAACGGCTTCACGCCCGGGCAGAAGGAGTACCTCTCCGGCTTCATGGCCGGCGTCACGCAGCGCGGGTTCAAACCGTTCGTGGGCCGGACGGCCGCCGGGACCCTCACGAGCGACCCAATGCCGGGTATGCTCAACGAGGCGGCCCCCGCGCCGCCGGCCGCCGAAGCAGAGGAGACGGTGTACGGCACGCCGGTGTCCGAGTTGTCCAAGCCGGAACTCTGGAAGCTGGAACGGCACGGGCTGGACATCTGGGACCGCCTGCTGGCGCACGCCGAGGAAGACCGGTTCCCCGACGAAAAGGACACGTTCTACTTCCGCAACCACGGCCTGTTCTACGTCGCGCCGGCGCAGGATTCGCTGATGCTGCGCTGCCGCATCCCGGCCGGTGAACTCACCTCCGCGCAACTCGACGGCCTGGCCGACATCGCGGAAGCCTGGGGCGCGGGCGGCGCGGACCTCACCACGCGCGCCAATTTCCAGGTCCGCAAGATCGCGCCCAAGAACATGATCAAGGTGCTGATGCGCCTCCAGGAGATCGGCCTGACTTCCAAGGGTTCCGGCGTGGACAACGTGCGCAACATCACGGCCACACCCACCGCCGGGTTGGACCGCGACGAACTCATCGACACGCGCCCCCTGGCGCACGCGATGCACCATTACATCCTCAACAACCGCGACCTCATCGGGCTGCCGCGCAAATTCAACATCGCCTACGACGGCGGCGGCGCGATCAACACGGCGGCGGACACCAACGACGTTGGCTTCGTCGCCGTGCGGGTGGGGGAAGCGGGCGCGACGGGCACCAAGGGCGAGCGCATCGACCCGGGCGTGTACTTCCGTCTGGAACTCGCCGGGATCACGGGCCACCAGCAATTCGCCAGCGACACGGGCGTGCTCCTGCAGCCCAAGGATTGCACGGCGGTCGCGGCGGCGATCCTGCGCACGTTCGTGGAAACCGGCGACCGCACCAACCGCAAGAAGGCCCGGCTCAAATATGTGGTGGACCGCCTGGGCGTGGACGGCTTCATGGCGCTGGCGGAAGCGAAGCTGGCCTTCCCGCTGGTGCGCCTGCCGCTCTCCGCGTGCGAGCCGCGGCCCAAGAACATCCCGCACGGGCACCTCGGCGTGTACCGGCAGCGCCAGCCCCGGCTCAACTACGTGGGCGTGGTGGTGCCGGTGGGGCGCATGTCGGTCAAGCAGATGCGCCGCGTGGCGGAGTTGGCGAAGAACTACGGCAGCGGCGAGGTGCGTCTGACCGTGTGGCAGAACCTTCTCATCCCCAACGTGCCCGACGGCTTCGTGGAAACCGTGAAGCGCAACCTCGTGCGCGCCGGGCTGCACTACGAGGCGTCGAGCATCTCCGGCGGGCTGGTGGCCTGCACGGGTGCCACGGGCTGTAAATGGGCGGCGGCGCACACCAAGGAGCACGCGGTCGAACTGGGCCGCCACCTGGAGGGCAAGTTCACGCTGGACCTGCCGATCAACATCCATCTCACCGGCTGCCCGAACTCATGCGCGCAACACTACATGGGCGACATCGGTCTGCTAGGCACCAAGGTCGGGCCGGACAAGGCGGAGGGTTACCACGTCTTCGTGGGTGGCGGCTTCGGCGAGGACCAAGGCGTGGCGCGGGAGTTGTTTCGCGGCGTGTCGTTCGAGAGCCTCAAACCGACGATGGAAAAGATGCTGCTCGGTTACATGCGCCACCGCGAGAAGGGCGAGAGTTTTCAGAAGTTCACCCGCCGCCACGACGTCGGCACGTTGCAGGGGATATTTAGCAATGATGAGTAATACCTCTGCGCCAAGTTCATCCCGCAGGTGTGCTTCCTTGGTCTGTCATCCTGAGCGCAGTGAGTCCGCAAACGGAGTCGAAGGACCTTCCGCCGCCGGAGGCAAAAGGCTTTCGAGCCAGGCAAGCTCTCACCTGGAAGGAACCCCTGGCTGCCGCCGGCCGGAAGGTCCTTCGACTCTCGTTCGCAGACTCACTGCGCTCAGGATGACAGACCAAGGAAGCACACTACTATTATCTATACGCGCTTTAAAGGATGATGGAGGAACCGGAGGCTGGGGGGATTAACATCGAAGAAAAGTAAGACAACCCGATTGGTGGCAACTCACGGTTCAGCCACGGAGCATCCCTTTTCTCAACGATCCCGCTCCGGATCAACCTGCGGCGCGGCATCGCCTTCCCGCACGAATGGTTCCAACGCCGGCAGAGCGCGCCGGACCGGCGGTTCGGCGACCGGCGGAACTTCCCGATACCGCGGCGGCTCGTCGCTGCTCCCGGGGATCACCGGCCTCGCCCTGGCAACCGGCACATTCCCCGCGCCTGGTACGGCCGGCGCGACGGGGATGCCGTCGCCAACGTAGGGGCCCTCGCGTGACCGGCGCCGACGGCGGTTCTCCAGCACCGGCGAGAACCGCGGCCCGAGCGGGATCTGTGTGGGTGACATTAGCCGAATGTCGGCCGCGGCCTCCGTTTGACGATCCGTCAGGTGCAGGTCCTGGTGGATTTCCGGCCAGTCGCGGTATCTGGCGATGAACTGGTAGTCGCCCGGCGGCAGGTTCAGCTTCAGGGGAGTTCTGCCCAGCGGCGCGCCTTGGAGGAAAACCTCCGCACCCGCCGGATCGGTGTTGAGGCGCACGGAGACTGTCTTGTCGTTGAACCGCGGCGTCGGATCGGCGGGCTGATCCGTAGGCTGATCCACCGGAGTAGTGGCTGCCACCACCAGCGGCGGGGTGTCCGCGGGAGCGGCCACCGAGGGCTCCGGGATGGGAGGCGGGGCTTTTTGCACCGGTACGGGCGAGGGAAAGGACCGGGCTTTCACCAGAGGCGGAGGCGTGCCGGGCGGGGCGGCTCGCACCGGGGCCGGTGTGGGACGGCGCGGGGTGCTCGCCGGGGTGACACCGCGTTTCACCGTCGGCGAAGGTTGGGTCTCGTGTTCCCAGACCACCGCCGCGAATCCGGCCATGAGCAGCACCAACCCCACGATTACCCCGATTGCCAGGGCGAACCCACTGCTGCGCGGATTGACCAGCATGCCGGCTTCTTCCTCCTCGAGCATCCGGGCCAACTGGCTTTCCCGCCAAGGGTGCTCCGGTAAGGCAGGAAGATCGACCGTTCCGTGCAGGGTGCTTGCCGCGGCCGTGTCCTCCACCACGGCAGCGGACGCAAAGGGCAGAGGCTCCGGTTCCGACGTGGACTCCGGTTCCGGAGATGGGTAAAACTCTGCCGCCGGACTCAACAACCGGGCCGGCGCGACCAAAGCGGGAGTGTCGGCGCGGAAGCCCGCCGCGTCGGCAAGCGCCCCGACGAACTCCCGCGCGGACTCGAAACCCGGTGCATCGGCAAACGCCCGGTCCAGGACGGCGTTGCCCGCCTCATTGAGCGTGGGTAGGGAAACGCGCCTCGGACTGGCCCCGCGCCCGGCGGCATCCGCCGTGGAGGGAGGCTGGCCGCCGAGCAGTTCACAGGCGACCCGCGCGAGGGCGTGCAAGTAGGTGGCGGCCGGGGGCAGCGATGCACCCGGCAGCAGCGTCACCTCGCCTGCCCAAGTGCCGGATTCAACCGTTTCCCGGCCCAGGCCGAAAGGCTCGGCCTTCACGAGCCATCCTGCCGGCCAATCCTCCACCGGCAGCGGCAACAGCGTACGCCGATCCTCATCCTCGACGCCATCCGTGCCACTCGCCGGAAAGTGCAGGTGAATCTGGTGCAGACCGAGTTCCAGGCGTTCCAGCCGCCGGCTGTTGGCGTGATCGACCGCGGCAGCGGCTTGCCCGAGCAAGGCCAGGCACTCCGCCAGCGGCAACGCGCCGTGCCGGGCGGCGAGGACATCCCGCCAGGTAAAGCCGTCCACCCATTCCTCCGCCACGAATGCGGGCGAACTGCCAGGTGCCGCCGGAGAGGGCTCGAAAGCGAGCAGTTGCACCAGGTTCTGGTGCGGCGCGTTGCTCACCTGGCGCGCGTCCTCGCGGAGCTGTTCGCGCTCGGCCTGGCTGTCGCCTCCGGAGCCCGGGCGCAGCACCTTGACGGCTACGGTGCGGCGGTCCTGGGCGAGATCGCAGGCTTCGAAAACGCGACCGCTGCCGCCCTCGCCCGCCAGACGCGTCAGCGCGAAGCGTTCGCCCAGGACCATACCGATTTCCTGGTCGCCGGCCGTCGAAGCCGGGGCGGTGAGGGCAGGCTCCTCGCGCTGGTGCCGCCGGCCTGCGGACGGACGCGCCATCGGGCCGCGGTGTCCACCGGCGGCGGCGACGTTGGCGGCGATGGCAGGCGCTTGCCCGGGGGCGGTTGCGGACGGCAGGGCAGCCAGGCAGCGCTCGATCTCCTGCCGCAATTCCAGCGCGTTCTGCGGGCGGTGGGCCGGATCCTTTTCCAGCAGATGCGCGAGCAGCTTTCTCACCGACTCCGGCACGCTGGCGGGCAGCGCTCCCCAAGGAGGCGGCTTGGAAAGATGCTGGTTGCACACGACGGCGAGAGACCCGCCGAAGGGCGGCTTGCCTGTGAGCAGGAACCAGAGCGTCACCCCCAGGCTGTAGATGTCCGAGCGCGCGTCGAGGGAGCGTTCCTCCAGTTGCTCGGGGCTGGCGTACTGCGGGGTGCCCACGAAGCCGTGGATGGTCAGCGAGCCCGCGCCGCTCTCCTCGCCGTCGTCGCCGGCGGCGGGCCGGGCCAGGCCAAAGTCGATCACCTTGACGAGCAGGTGTTCGTCGCCGTCCTCGCGGGCGACCATCAGGTTGGCCGGCTTGATGTCGCGGTGGACCAGCCGCTGCCGGGCGGCCGCCGCCAGCGCGCGGGCCACCTGGAGGGCGATCCGCAACGCCGTTTCCACGCGTACTGGCCCCTGGCGGCGCACGAGCGCGTCGAGCGTTTCGCCGTCCACGAACTCCATCGCGTAGAAGAAATGTTCGCCGTCGTTGCCCAGGTGGTACACGCTGGCCACGTTGCGGTGGCGCAGGGCGGCGGCGGCGCGGGCCTCGCGCACGAAGCGTTCGCGGGCGTTGGGATGATCCACCAGGGCCGAGCTGACCACCTTGAGCGCCACTTCGGAGTGCAGGTTGGTGTCGAGCGCCTTGTAGGTCACGCCCATCGTCCCGCGGCCCAGCTCCCAGACGCTGCCGTCCTCGCGGCGCAACAACTGGTAGTGCTGGAAATTGCGCGCTGGGTCCATGGATGGCAAAGGTGCGGCTCGCCGCGGAGCCTTACCAGAATTACACTAGACGGACGCCCGCCGCACCTTGTTCGAGAGATTTTGCACGGATCTGACGCATGGAAACCCTCCTCGACCTCCCCTTTCCCATCCCGGGCGACCTGCGCGAACTGGTCCTCAACCGGCTGGGACGCTGCTACTTCGTGGGCGGCTGCGTACGCGATTTCCTGCTCGGGCGCGTGCCCAAGGATTACGACGTGGAAGTGTACGGCACGGACTACGAGACGCTGGCCGCGGACCTGCGCCGCTTCGGCCAGGTCGATCTGGTAGGGAAATCCTTCGGCGTCATCAAGCTGACGACCCGCCGCGGGCAGGAAGCCTACGATATTTCCATCGCCCGGCGCGAGACGCGCATCGCCGGCCAGGCGGGGCACAAGGCCTTCGGCGTGCAGCACGACCTGGATCTCACCCCGCGCGAGGGCGCGGAACGGCGGGATTTCACCATCAACGCGCTGATGGTCGATCCAAAGACCAATGCGCTGCTGGATTTCTTTGGCGGGCGCGACGACCTGCGCGACAGCATCCTGCGGCACACCTCGGCCAAGTTCACCGAAGACCCATTGCGGCCCTTGCGGATGATGCAATTCGCAGGCCGCTTCGACATGACGGCGGCTCCCGAGACGGTCGCGCTGTGCCGCGAGATGCGGGGCGAGTACCGCACGCTGCCGGTCGAGCGGGTCAAGGAGGAATGGACCAAATGGGCGGCGCGTTCGAAGAGCCCCGCCCGCGGGCTGGACGTGCTGGCCGCGACGGGCTGGATCGAGCTTTACCCCGAACTGGCCGCGATGCTGCGCACGCCGCAGGACCCGATCTGGCACCCCGAGGGCGCGACGCCCGACGGCCAGGCCTCGCGGCCGGATTCGCTATGGCGGCACGTCAAGCACTGCTGCAACGCGCTCGCCGACCTGCCGCAGTGGCAGGCGCTCGGCGCGGAGGACCGGGCCGTGTACATGTTCGCCGTGTTGTGCCACGATCTGGGCAAGCCGACGACGACGTTTGAGGAGTTCAAGCGCGGGCGCATGTGCATCGTTTCCCCCGGCCACGAGGTGGCGGGCGGCGAGCCGGCGGAGCGGTTCCTGCGCACGATCGGCGTGACGCAGGCGGTGATCGAGCGGGTGCGTCCGCTGGTGGAAAACCACATGGCGCACATGCAGCAGGGCGGCGCGACGATGGTCCGCCGGCTGGCGCGCCGCGTGGCCCCGGACAACATCCAGGGTTTGAGCCTGGTGATGATCTCGGATCATTCCGGCCGCCCTCCCCTCCCCCGCGAGGTGCCCGAGGGCGTGACCCGGCTGCTGACGATGGCGCAGGAGCTGGCCGTGCAGGACGCCGCCCCCAAACCGATCCTGATGGGCCGGCATTTGCTGGAACAGGGATTGAGGCCCGGACCCGAGGTCGGGTTGATCGTCAAGGAAGCCTACGAGCGGCAGTTGGACGGCGAGTTCGACACGGTGGAGGGGGCGTTGAAGTGGTACAGGGGGCGTGCTGCGCTGAATTGACGGCGAGCGGCTCAGCAAGCATAATCCTATGTTAGGTGCTATCGTGCTTATGACGCTGCAAAAAGCAGAAAAGATCGTTCACGACTACAGCGGTATGCTTGCCCGGCAAGATGCTACGAGCGGGCCAGCGCGTCCGATGTCATCACTGCCGCACGACTCGGACCGAATTCTCCAAGCGATGAAGCTTTGGCTCGCGCATGAGATTTGGGATGGTCGGACCCAGCCAAGGTGGCTGGGTCCATTGTTAATTTTGTGGTGCTGACTGCTATCGAAGTCGGATTCGGTGCGGCCATCGGCCTTGCCTGCGCAGCATTCATGCGGCGTTATCCAGGTAACCCGCTGGAGCGGCTGGTAAAATGGGTCAAGGCTGGGCAGTCCTATTCGTGATACCAAGTTCCACTTTTCGGCTAGGCTAGCCCGGGAACGTGACGCGGCGGTAGATTTGAGCAAGGGTCAGTTCGCCCCCCAGCGGGCGGAGCGGCACGCGGTCGTCGGGTTGGCGGTATTCGGTCATCGTCCATTGCCCACCGTCCTGCCGGGTAAAATGTTCGACGCGCAGGAAGTCGGCGGCGACAAGCACGTAGTCAGTCAGGGATTCGAGCGTGCGGTAGCGCAGGAATTTTTCCCCGCGGTCGAAGGTTTCCGTGGTGGGGGAGAGCACCTCGAAAATGACCTGCGGATTCAGCAGGATCGCCGGGCGTGAGGAGCGGTCGAACCTTGGTTCGCCGCAAAGGGCGGCTACGTCAGGGTAGGTATAAAGTTCGCCTGCCTCGGTGCGCACGCGCATGTCGGTGGTATATGATTTGCAGGGCCGGTCGCCGAAGAGGGTTTTGAGCGCGAAGCTGATGTTGTCTACGATCTCAATATGCCCGGGCTCCGCGCCGGCCATCGCGTAGATCTCGCCGGCGACGTACTGGCTTCGGTACGTCGCCTGGTTCTCCAGCAGGAGGTATTCCTGAGGGGTGAAGAGGCGTTTGGGCAGGGCGCTCATGGCGTTGACATCTAACGCCGCCGCCCGATGCATGGCAAACGGCTTGTGTTGGAAGCGGAGGCTACCCGCTGTCTGCTTGCAAGCACGCGGATCAGATGGTCCCCGGTTCGGGGAAAACAATCTGGTCGTAGATCTCGGCCAGCGGGATCACGCATCCGACGCTCGCCAGCACAAGCTGCTCGTCCGGTTGATCGCAGGCTTTGAAGGTCCATTCGCCGTCGGCCTGCCGGGTGAAGCGCTCCACGCTCATCCGCTCGGCGGACACGAGCACGTAGTCGGTCAGGGAGGCCAGCTTCCGGTACCGGGTAAACTTGTCCCCGCGGTCGAATCCTTCGGTTGAGGGCGAGAGCACCTCGAAGATCACCTGCGGGTTGAGCAGGCTGGGAGGATTACGCGTCCGGTCGAACTTCGGTTCGCCGCAGAGCGCCATGGCGTCGGGGTAGGTGTATAAGTCGCCGACCTCGACCTGCAAGCGGATATCCTGGAAGTACGCCCGGCATGACCTCCCGCGGAAACGTCCGTGCAAACCCGCCACGATATTGAGCAGCACCTCGTTGTGGACCGGCTGAGTCCCGGCCATCGCAAAAATTTCCCCGGCGACGTACTGGCTCCTGTACGGGGCTTTGATTTCTAGGTCCAGATACTCCTCCGGCGTGAAGTAGCGTTTGGGCAAAGCGCTCATCGTACAGTCATTAAACGCTGATCGTATCCAGTTGGCAACTCGTCCTCCGGCGGCTTGAATCGGCCGGCAGATCCATACCGTGCCTCCGTGAGGGATTATGCGCCGGCAAATTCACGCATGGGGCGTGTGGCCGGCGTGGGAAGTGCACCGCCGGAGGCGAGAAGCTGCTCGATCTCTTCCCGTACCACTTGACCCAATTGTCGGTAAGTTTGCTCTTCGTCCGTGCTATGGCACACACCGCCCCAGGGAAAAAGGTCCGGGCAATAACCGACGTACTCGTGGTCCTCCTCGCTCCAGCGCACGAATTTGAGGTAGCGATCTTCGTCTCTCATTGGGTCACATCGCGCACAGCGTTGCGAATTTGTTTCTCCTGATAATAATGCGCGTCATCCCGGTCTTTACCACTCAAAATTACGGCTCCGGCAAAGCGGGGATGCCGGAATTTTCGGTGGGAACCCTTTCCGCCGCTGACGAGCATAAAGCCAGCATCTTCAAGATCGGCGATCAATTGACGAATTTGGCGGGCCATACCCATACCCGTATAAACCTTTGATCAGTTTTGTGAAAGGTGGCAACTCTCCCTGCTTAAAACAGGCTACGCGGTATGGAATGTCGCCTGCCTCTTTTCGATGCGTTTGATTTAGGAAGGGGCTATGGCTCTTGACGACCCGCCCACAAAGTGCCGCCCCATCGTTGACACCCCAGCACACGCGGTTAAACTCGCTATCCGCCTCTTGTCTGGCGGATTTCTCTCTACCGATCTTTCATGGCCACTAAAACCAAACCCGCCCGCCCGGCTGCGGCTCCCGCTAAACCTGTTAGCAAGGGCCGCCGTGTCACGCCTGCTCCCACTCCTGCCGCCAAGTCCAAGTTCAAGCCGGCTGCTCCCGCCGCCAAGACTGCCGTCAAGAACGGTGCCGGCAGCGTCAACAAGATCGTCGCGCTGAAAAGCCGCGTAGCCCCTGGCGCAAAAGCTGGTGCCACCAAGGCGTCTTCCGTGGCCCCCAAGCCGGTGAAGACCAAGGTCGAATCCCGCCCGGCGTACAAGGCCGCGGTCGCGGGCCGCGCCGAGGTCAAGAAAGCGGCTCCCGCCCTGGCTCCCAAAGCAGCCATCACCAAGGGCGCAATCACCAAAGCTGCCGCACCGAGCACCGTCAAAGGCGGCAAGGCCAAGGCCGGCAAGCACGTTTACTACTTCGGCGACGGTGGCGCGGACGGTGACGGCTCCATGAAGCCGCTTCTCGGCGGCAAGGGCGCGAACCTCGCCGAAATGACCCGCATCGGCCTGCCGGTGCCTCCCGGGTTCACGATCACCACGGAAGTCTGCACCTATTTCTACGACAACAAGCGGACCTACCCCGCCGACCTGGACGCGCAGATCGAAAAGGCGCTCGCCAGGATCGAAAAGTCCGTCGGCAAGAAGCTCGGCGGCAGCGAAAACCCGCTCCTGCTTTCCGTCCGCTCCGGCGCGCGGGATTCCATGCCCGGCATGATGGACACCATCCTCAACCTCGGCATGAACGACACCACCGTCGAGATCGTCGCCGACAAGACGGGCAACCCGCGTTTCGCCTACGACAGCTACCGCCGCTTTCTCCAGATGTACGGCGACGTGGTCATGGGCGTCCAGAAGCGTCCCGGTGAAGATCACGAACCGTTCGAGACCGTCATCGAAGACATCAAGCACGCGGCCGGTGTCGAGTTGGACAGCGACCTCTCGGTCGAGGATTTAAAGAAGCTCGTCCAGGCGTTCAAGGACCTCATCAAGGAGCGCACCGGCAAGACCTTCCCGCAGGACCCGCGCGAACAACTCAAGGGCTCCGTCGGTGCCGTGTTCGGCTCGTGGATGAACGACCGCGCCATCGTGTACCGCCGCAAGTACGGCATCCCGGCCGAGTGGGGCACGGCGGTCAACGTGCAGACGATGGTCTTCGGCAACATGGGTGAATCCAGCGCCACGGGCGTGGCCTTCACCCGCGACCCGGCGACGGGAGAGAAAGTATTCTACGGAGAGTACCTCACCAACGCGCAGGGCGAAGACGTGGTGGCCGGCGTGCGGACACCAAAACCTGTCGCGGAACTCGCCACGGAAATGCCCGCGTCGCACAAGTCGCTGCTCAAGATGCGCGACCTGCTCGAAAAGCATTTCCGCGACATGCAGGATCTGGAGTTCACGATCGAAGAGGGCCGCCTCTACATCCTTCAGACCCGCAACGGCAAGCGCACCGGCATGGCCGCTGTGCGCATCGCCGTGGAGATGGTGAAGGAGAAGTTCATCAGCAAGGAGGACGCGATCAAGCGCATCCCGGCCGACAGCCTGAGCCAGATCCTCGCGCCGATCTTCGACCGCGAATCCGCCAAGGGCGCGAAGGTCATCGGCAAGGGCCTGCCCGCCGGTCCCGGCGCGGCCAGCGGCAAGATCGTCTTCAACGCGGAAGAAGCCGTCGAAATGGCGCACCGCGGCGAAAAGGTCGTGCTCGTGCGCGTGGAAACCAGCCCCGAAGACCTGCGCGGCATGATCGCCGCCGAGGGCATTCTGACGGCGCGCGGCGGTGTTTCGTCGCACGCGGCGCTCGTCGCCCGGCAGATGGGCAAGGTGTGCGTGTGCGGGGCGAGCAACCTCGTCATCGACTACGGCAAAAAGACCGTCACCGCCGGGGACACCGTCCTCAACAAGGGCGAGTTCATCTCCATTGACGGCACCAGCGGCGAAGTGTTCGCGGGTGAAGTGAAGACCGCTCCCTCGGAAGTGGTGCAGGTGCTCGTGAGCAAGACCCTGGACGGCAAGGAGAGCCTCGCCTTCCAGCAGTTCGACGCGCTGATGAAGATGGCGGACCAGTTCCGCAAGCTCGACATCCGCACCAACGCCGACACGCCCGACCAGGTGGCCAACGCCGTGGCGTTCGGCGCGAAGGGCGTGGGACTGGTCCGCACGGAGCACATGTTCTTCGAGGGCGACCGCATCGACGCCATGCGCGAGATGATCCTCGCCGAAGACGAGGAAAGCCGCCGCACGGCCCTGGCCAAGCTGCTGCCTTACCAGAAGGAAGACTTCGCGGGCATTTTCCGCGAGTTGAAGGGTTATCCGGCGACGATCCGCTTCCTCGACCCGCCCCTGCACGAGTTCTTGCCGCACGACAAGGCAGCGCAGGAAGACCTCGCCAAGAAGATGGGCGTGGACGCGGCCAAGATCGCGCAGCGCGTCTCGGAACTCCACGAATTCAACCCCATGCTCGGCCACCGCGGCTGCCGCCTGGGCCTGAGCTACCCCGAGATCAGCGAGATGCAGGCGCGTGCCGTGTTCGAAGCCGCCGCTGAAGTGCAAGCCGAGGGCATCAAGGTGAAGGCCGAGATCATGATCCCGCTGGTGGGTTTCGCGCGCGAACTGCAATTGCAGATCGAGGTAGTCCACAAAGCCGCCGCGGAAGTCGCCAAGGAAAAGAAGGGCAAGAAGCTCGATTACCTGGTCGGCACGATGATCGAAATCCCCCGTGCCTGCGTGACGGCGGACAAGATCGCGGAGAGCGCCCAGTTCTTCTCCTTCGGCACGAACGACCTGACCCAGACGACGCTCGGCATGAGCCGCGACGACTCGGGCAGCTTCCTGCCGCACTACGCGGAGATGGAAATCCTGCCGGTCAACCCGTTCGCGTCCATCGACCAGACGGGCGTGGGCAAGCTCATGGAGATGGCCACGGAGTTGGGCCGCAAGACCCGGCCCGACATCAAGCTGGGCATCTGCGGCGAGCACGGCGGCGAGCCGGCGAGCGTGAAGTTTTGCCACCGCCTGGGCTTGGCCTACGTGAGCTGCAGCCCGTTCCGCGTGCCGATCGCGCGCCTGGCGGCGGCGCAGGCCGCGCTGGAAGGATAACCTGTACTGTGATCTCTTCTGGTTGTAGGGCGACTCCCGTTGCCCTACAATCCAGAAGAGACTCCGCCCGAATCAATCACTCACAAAGGGTGTGGGCAGGCGGCTACGGAGCCAAGGGAATATGGTGTTACGGGGCGATCTTGAAATGAGCAAGGCCGACAAGACACTTGAGAAACTCTTGGGCGGGCGGCAAGATGCGAATATCGGCTTCGAGGAAGTGCGCGGCCTGTTGAAAAAGCTGGGGTTTACCGAACGAATTCGCGGCAGCCACCACAACTACCGACGCGATGGCTTCGATGCCTTGAATCTTCAGCCGGCCGGCCACATGGCGAAAAGTTACCAGATTAAGCAGGTGCGCGACGCGCTCAGAAAAGGAGGATTCTAAGATGTACGAAGCCAAAGACTACGAGACCCGGATTTGGTGGAGCGCGGAGGACGCAGTTTACGTCGCGCAATGCTTGGAGATGCCGGGCATCATGGCGCATGGCGGTTCCCGGGCTGAAGCTGCCTCTTCCATCCAGGAAGCCATTGAGTTTAGCTTGGATTGCATCCGGGAGGACGGCGAAGAGCCGCCAATTCCTCGACACGTCGCAGTGGTCACACCGGCTTGAGCATCACGGCCCTATCCACTCGTTGGATGGGACCGTTTTTTGTTTGTCGGAGAGGCGGAAAGCCCGCCTACAAACGGAAAGAAGTCTTGCTTCCTGACGCGAAGAAAGGTTTACCAGAACGCAGCCAAACGCTCTGTCTGTTCCACCTGTTATCTTCTATGCGCTTCATCCCCTCGTCCGCTCGCTCCTTTGCTCTGTTGGTTGCGCTCTGTTGTGCCGGCGCGGGCTCCGTGCCCGCCCAGCAGTCCGATCCCGTCGCGCCCGCCCCGCTGGCGGCGGATACTTCGCTCAAGCAACTCATGACCCCGGAGCAGTTCAAAGCGGCCGGGTTAAAAAAACTCTCGCCTGAGGAGATCCAGAACCTGGAAAGATTTCTGCAAGGCTACCGGGAACAGGCGGTGCAGGAAAGCGTCAAGGTGACCGAGGAACGCGTCAACCCGGCTCCGAAGCGCGACCGCTCGACCCACCGGCAGGTCGTCGAAGGAACGGTCCAAGGCCATTTCGCGGGGCTGACGGGACGCACGAAGATCGTGCTGACCGATGGTTCGATCTGGCGTCAGTCCAACGATAACGACAAATTCCCAGCGAACCTCGACAATCCCGATGTGGTGCTGGTCAAAAACATCTTCGGCTACAAGATGTACGTAACAGGGGCCAGCCGTTGGTTTTACGCCCAGCAAGTCGTGGTGCATTGAATAGGGTGCAGCGCATGGCTTGGCACCAGCAATAGTCAGATTGTCAGGGGGGAGTGCATCGGCTGCTCTGCCGTTGGCAAGGGTTTGAAGCCTGTCTAGAGGATGCCCTAGCAGCCTGTTGAAAAACCTCGCCCGTTGACTGAGTGGATGATAGAACCGAGTATGT